>JNKJ01000031.1 GCA_000702025.1 Blautia schinkii DSM 10518 | reverse complement strand
CCTATCAGCATCTTTGGCTCTTTGGACTTTACGATGTTTAATTAACAGTTCACGTATGTTAGCCATACTACTCAAGCCTTGCTCCCTAACCGCATTGATGCTCGCAGATTCGCTTCTGCCTCACGGCTTCGGCTTTACCACTTACGTGGAGGGCTACTTTGTCATGCCAGCTTCCCAACACCGTCATTGCTTCTGATGCAGGTGGCACTAGGCTACCGCTAACGGAATAGCGGGTTTAATCAATATTTCGTTGTTAAACAATTATCTATGCGACTTCAAGTCGCACCCACGGGCAATCAATGTGATGAGCCGCGACAAGGCGTTTTTGGATATTGGTTCCTGTTCCCATCATGGACGTGCTTCCCAGGAGGATTCGTTTCCTGCCGCTCCTCATGTCTGCAAATAATTCCTCTTTCTGCTTATCACTATGGGCATCATGAATAAATGCAATTTCATCTTCTGATATTCCTTTCCTGATCAGCTCCTGTTTCAGAAAGTCATATACATTAAATTTCTTGTTTCCTGTGGGCGTGCCAATATCGCAAAAGACAGCTTGTGTCCCCTTAAACTCCTGGGAACCAATGTATTCCTGATAAATATTCGCTGCCGCCTGAAAGAGTTTGCCGTCACCATCTACTTCCGCATCTGGGTCAATCAGCCGGGGATCTGTGCCGAGCAACCTTGCTTCGTTGGTAATCTTGAGCATGTTATCGACCGTTGGATCTACATTCCCTGCTCGTATTGCTTCCGCGCGTCCAGCCAGTTCTTGCATCATGTACTCAACACTCTCGGACGCCACGCTCTCCACAATTTTGTATTTCCCACCTTTTAACTTAGGTACATTCAGGTTTAGCATGGAAGGCAGTTGGATATCAGCCACCTCCCGGAACATATTCATAAGTTCTGGGAGATTACAAAATTTATTAAATCGGCTCCGCATCCGGTATCCACCCTCCGGTGACATTTCCAGCGAAGTGGTAACTTCGCCAAAATTGGCCGCCCAACTGTCAAAATGGTCAATCCCCTTCTCATGTAGTTTCTGTGACTGCAGATACAACTGCATGACATACATTTCACACATGGTATTGGAGATAGGCGTCCCGGTTGCAAGGATAACATTTCTTCCTCCGGTCAGTTCCTGGATATACTGAATCTTTTGGAACATATCCATAGCCCGCTGGGAACCATTGGTGGAAATACCTGCCACATTACGGATTTTTGAAAAGATAGACAGGTTTTTAAACACATGCGCCTCATCTACAAACAATGCATCTATCCCTAACTGCTCAAAATCCAGCACATCATCCTTTTTTGCATCATTTCTCAGACTTAAAATTTGGGATTCCAGATTTTTCCGTTGACGCTCCATATCTTTTATCCCCCATTTAGCCCCCTGCTGCTCCTTCATCTCCGCAATAGCCCCTGAAATTCGTTCCACCTGATTTTCAAGAATTTCCGCACGCCTTTCCGCAGACAGGGGAATTCTCTCAAATTGAGAGTGTCCCAAAATCACGGCATCATAATTATTTGCAGCAATCCTACACGTCAGTTTTCTTCTATTTTCACTTTTAAAATCTTCTTTCGATGTCACAAGTAGATTGGCACTGGGATATAAGTGCAGGAATTCTGCCGCCATCTGCCCCACAAGATGATTCGGTACGACAATCATTGCTTTATGCATCAGCTTCAGCCGTTTCAACTCCATACAGATAGCCGCAATTTCATAGGTTTTTCCAGCCCCAACCGCATGGGCCAGCAAAGTGCTTCCATGCAGTGCCCGGTCTACAACATTCCGTTGATGGTCCCGCATATTTATTTCCGGATTCATACCGGGGAACGATAAATAAGAACCGTCATAAACCCGCATACGGTTATCATTGAAGTTCTGATTGTAAAAATCCACATATTTTTTTCTACGCTGCGGATCTTTCCATATCCACTCCTTAAAAGCATCTTTTATGATGGTTGCCTTTTCCCTCGCCAGGGTTGTTTCTTTCTGATTTACTACATACCGTTCACTGTCCCCGACTTCAATCTTATCTTTCACGGTAATTATATTCTGGTTCAATAACGCCTCAATAATGGAATATGCATCAATCCTTTTCGTTCCATATGTCTGGCTCGCGGCAACAGAAGAATAGTCACTGGACTTATTCGTGATCTTATATGACATGGTATACCGGTTTAACTGCACCTTGATTGCATAAGTCCCGTCTCGATACAGCCCCGGCGTATTCAACGTTTCATAGATAAATGCTTCGTAATCCTCCTGGGCAATCCAAGAGGTTCCCAACTTCACGGTGATCTCCGTTGCCGTCAGATCCTCTGGCTGTACCGCTTTCAAGGCTTCTACATTTACCAAATAGATGGGATTAGCTTTTGCATACACTTCTGCAGCTTTTAGTTTTTTCCGTACTGGACCACTCAGATACTCACTTGCAGTCTCCCATCCCTGATTAGGGTTTCCATCAGCCGCTTTGACTGGGTTCAAAAATATCTGCCCTTTTAATTCCTGCAGGAGCCGTTCCCGTTCTACCGGATAGACACTCAGAATATAGGGGATATGTACCTTCCCATATTCCGCCAGGCTGACTTGCAGCGCGTCCATGGCTGTATCCACCTTCTCAACTATGGAAACTGGCGCAATAGTCTGTTTATAAAAGATATCCGCCTTCTTTATATTCTTGTTTTCATCTTCTGTCTCCAGACTGCATAACAGATAGTAGTCATTGTCCTCCCGGAATGCTAATTTGTTGGCACGGCTGGACAGATATCCGTACTTCTTTACATAAGGATCATAAATCTTATTCAGCTTTTCCTGTGCCTCAACAAGTTGAACCGTACTGCACCCATGTGCCTGAATATCAATCAGGTATCTGACCGACTGCCGGATAGCATGCATTCCCAGGATACGATTCCGCTGCGTCTCGTTTCCCAACCATCTGACCATGATATCATTATCCCGATAATAAATTTCTCCCTCTATGACTGTATATGTGTTATTTGCTACATCTAAGAGGGCCGGCATAGTATTGGGAAGTTCTTCCTTGCTGTTTACATCAGGGAACACCGATTTTTCCTCTGCCGGAAGATAATTGGCTGACAGAAAAGAAATAGCATGATTCAATTGTTCTTCAAAATCAAAATGTTCTTCATCTTCTACAATTAGTTCTGTATAATTGGAGTTTGGCCCATGAGTATGTCTGTCAAAAGCCATTTTTCCCAGCATCATTTCCGGATGGTGCATAAAATACTCATTCACCGGCACCCCATCATCAGTATAGGTGATATTCATCCAATCCTCAGATGTATTTGGGGACAATACCCGTCCCTTCTTTTGAAGGAAGATAATGTCGGACGTAATTTCGGCACCCGCATCCTTTTTAAAGGCAATTCCAGGTAGACGTACCGCGCCGATAAAGTTTGCACGCTCCGCCAAGTATTTTCGTATCGTGGAATTAGCTTTATCCATGGTGAATTTTGCCGTGACAACCGCGATGATTCCGCCAGGGCGAAGCAGGTCTAAGGATTTTGCCAAAAAATAGTCGTGAATGCGGAAACCATATTTTTTATATTCGGGATCAAAAATTTTGTACGCGCCGAAAGGAACATTTCCCACGATAACATCAAAGCTGTCCTTTTCAAACTTCGTCTTTTCAAATCCCTTGACTTCAATCGCAGCATGAGGATGAAGCTGTTTTGCGATCCTTCCGCTGATACTGTCCAGTTCAACGCCATAAAGACGGGAATCCCGCATATTTTCTGGCAGGACACTATAAAAGTTCCCGATGCCCATACTGGGTTCCAAGATGGAACCATTTGTGAACCCAAACTGTTCCAATGCTTTATAAATTGACTTAGCGACAACGGGCGGCGTGTAAAATGCGGAATTAATACTTCCCCTGGCCTGCTCATATTCTTCCTCTGTCAACAGCGTCTGCAGTTCCTGATACTCGTTTGTCCAGTTTGGACTTTTAGGATTGAATACATTAGCAAGACCTCCCCAGCCTATGTATTTGGCCAGGATATCCTGCTCCTCTGGTGTAGCCGGACGGGAGGACTGTTCCAGTTCCTTTAACAAACGGATTGCCGCGACATTACTCTTATACTTTGTCTTATCACCGGAAGGAAATTCCCATCTTTCAGGGTAAAAAAAATCCGAAACCTGAATGACGTTTTGGTTTCGGTTACTCATTTCCTTGTATAATAGGAAGGTTTCCTCCGGGCATAAGGCAAATTCTTCTTTGCGTGCCGCTTCATATTCCCCCGGTGGGAGGTACTCTCCCACATTAATGGCCGCCTGGATTGCACGCGATACTTCCTGCATGGTAAAAGCCCCATGTCCTTCATTTTCTCCATTCACAAGGCGGAATTCAACGGCTCCACTTTCACCATACGTGTAATGGATCAATCCCCAGCTTGTATTCAGCGCAGACTTTCCATAGTCCCGCTTAGACTGAACTTTCAAAATTTTCGAAAGAAATTCCTGCTTTTCCTTTTCCCCTGCCTGTTCAAAGAACCTTTGAATCAATGGTTTGGAGGGAATCAATGCCATGGAATGAAGGGCATATGTATTTGCAGCCTCTTCAAATACTGCCTTTAACCGTTCACTTCTTCCATCAGCCTGTGTCTCCTGTATTTCTTCTCCTGTATCCTCTGTTCCTTTGTCATCTTTCTCAATTACGGTATCGGCACTTAAATATGGTATTGTTACTGCCGGTGTCTCGCCAGCCTGTTCTAATAACCCCTGGTATTGGGACGCCAGATTTGGAAACCAGGGAATTCTTTTAATTTCCTCTACAGAGAAATCCTGGCTGGATTCAGGATATTGATCTAATTCGATTATCCGGGCCAGAATGTCCCGGATCACACGCCACGGATAGGTCTGCACCTCGTTACCATCAAAAGAACAAGTAACCTCACCATCATGGAAGGTCAGTGTTGAGGTAAATATCCAATCCATATCTGAACCAAGCAGGGAAAGAAAACTCTGCCGTATAAATTCGGTTTCCTGCTGGGGCAGTAAGTTTATGGTCATTACATCATAAATCATGTCAAATACTATCCTGCCATCTGCCGTTTTCAGGAAATTTTCTACTGTTTCGGCCAATGATTCCGGTATTTCCGCATCCTTTTTTATTGGCTGATAGTATTCCCCGCTTTCGATTAATAATAGGATTTCTTCTGCCACTATCTTAAATGGAAGATACCCACTTAGATACTGCCCCTGCTCATGCCAGTATAACTGGATTCCCGTATCATCTGTTTCATATTCAAATTCAAGTCCCTCACCAGTTATAATGGTGTCCCCACCTTCGTAAATCTGATAAAGAAATTCGACACGCTCCCCTATCCCTTCATTAAACTCAAAGAAATCATAGATTTTTTTCTTTAGGATAGGTTCCAGCGCGCCTGCTAAAACCACTTCTCTGCATAATTCATCTGTCACTTCTACAGGCACAGACACTGGTTCAACAGAAAAAGAAGGAACCGCAACAGCAGTTCCTTCCTCTATATCAGTTTCTATTACCTCGGCTTGCAGATTACTTCCTGCATCACGGTTTCCTGGGCTATCATAGCCGCTTCGTTCCGAAGTCTGGTCATCTCCATCGTATCCGCCGATTTGATGTTCCTCTCCGCCGCTTTCATCCTCACGTAGCCCTCCACGATCTGGTCGTGCAGCTCCCACGCTTCCGCCTCTATCTGTTTCAGCAGCTCCAGCAATTTGCCCGTCCGCAACAACAGGCTGTGCCGGCTTTCGTCCTTCTCCAGCAGGTATTCCTGTGCCAGCTTCGCGTATCTGCCCAGCGTCTCCAGCCCTTCCGCCTGTTGGCTCCCTGTCTCCAGCATCGGGTATAGCAGCCCGTCCTTTTCTTTCCTGTAATTCAGTTCTACCATCTTGATTTCTCCTTTCATCTTCCCGGATCTCTTTCGCAATCTCTGCAAATCTCCGCAACGTCCTCTCTGCAATATCCGATATGAGGATACCTATTTTGGATAGTATCACTTCTTCCCGGTAGTTTGTTATTGCAGACAGTCCTGTATCAAAAGTATCAATCCCGCATCGCCTTAATACCAGGTATGCGGTGCTCTGCAGGATGAATTCTTCAACTGGTGACATTTGATTGTCATCCAATTCATCCTTGCCGGTAAGAACTGCTATTTCATGAATCCTGTCGTTTTCCTCTTCCATTATAGCACGCACATATGTTCTAGTAAAGTTTTTTATTGCTATCCTGAAATTATTTTCTTCCTGATATTGTTCTGGAAACAGTTTCTTTGCGAAAGCAGGAGCATTTTCTTCATTAATTTCCCATATCCAGGGCATAACCCTGCCGCCAGTGCTTTTGATATCATAGACATACTGCGCACCTCCCAGCATTTCAATAGGAAATGTTGCGATTCCAATCTCACCGCCCCTGACATAACGCTTTGCTTTCTTCCAGTCTGAAAATCCCAAGAGGATTTCTGCCTCCGGGTATTGTTCGTAAATAATGCATGTATTCAAAAAGTCAAAGCGATATAAGTTCCCCCTGGCAGAAAACTCCAGATATTTTCTCCACTGTTCACCGTCACGCGAGATATCAAAAATTGCAATATCATACAAATCCGATACCTTCATGGTGTGCTGATCCATAGGTTCACCTTCTTTCCCGGTCCGTCATAGTAAATAAACTCATCTGTTCCATTTTGGGTTCTATTTTCTCGGGGCTGCTTTCAATAATCTGCCTGTAATTTTTAAAATCAGGTATCTCACGGTGCCTTCTCATAATGACAAAATCCTGGTTCTTGATTGCATCTTCCAATTCTCTTACATTCCTTAATGCATTTCTGATTTCAAGCCCATTTTCCATTTTAGGACTTAGTTCCAGTCCGCATAAATACTGATAGTCCACATCGTCCCTACACTGACGGAAGATACCAACGGCTGTCCAATAAATCTTTTCCGCCTGTACCATAAAATGTTCCGGCAACTCCTCCGGTGTCTTTCGGTGGTAAATTTCTGGAAATTCCCCTGCCTCCTTCATATCATACTTCGCACTAATGATATGGTTTCTTAACAGGTTCATATTTTGCCCGTCAGTATAATAAGGATCACTGCCTCCACTTAATAGTTCCTTGTCCCAGCGGCAAAAAGAGTCTTCCAGTCTTTCTTTTAATGTTTCCTTACTCATCTCCCACCTACATTTCGCGGTCTTTCTCGGTGGATACCCGCCACGGACAAAGTTACCCCCCGCAGGTCACTGTAATCCAATACATAACCGCTTTTTGCATCCGAATAATTGTCATGTGCCTCTGATAAGGCTAATTCCATGCTCGGTGCTTTGACTGTGATTATTTTACTTAACGTTTCAGTTATGCGGATATTATAATTCTGATTTTCGGCATCACTCATATAAACAGCCTGTCTTTCCCCACATTCTTCTATCCCAAACCGCCCGCTTAATTCTTTCAGTAATGTATCTGCAAGCTTTCCCAGTTTATCTCTGGATTTTATTTCTGGTATATAGAATTTACCATCATCGCACTGGAAAAATGGGATTTTCTCTCCATCTTTTTCTACTCCCAAGACCAGTTGCCTGTTTATAATACCTTCCTGCAGACCATCCAGAAATGCCTCCCGTGCCTCCCACAGCCCCATCCAGGCTTTATACAGTATTACATGGTATTCCCCTTTCATCCTGACCTTTTCAAGATAATAAAAATTGTCCTCCATATAGTCAGACATTGGCATTCTCCTTTCCAAAAGGCAGCCTTGCCGACTGCCCTCAATTTTTTTCTTCATTTCTTATTGATTTCTTCTTTTCATTTACAGCATGTTTATCCCTCCTCAGTATCATTACCTTTGAACTACATTACGGTTAAAACTTCAAAGCAAATTTGTATGCTGATGCTACCGACATGGCCTTCCGTACAAACCGATGTTAGACGGAACCAATGGCCGGTAAACCACGCCATATGCTGTCCCTCGTGCGTCCACCTGCATCCCATTTCCTACATAAATCGCCACATGCCCAATAGACATAAATTCCCCCGCATTTGTATCACGGGAATGGAAGATTAAATCTCCTGGCCGTAGTTCATTTTCACTGACCTGTAGGCCATTGTCTACAATATACTGGCCCTGTGTTGAAGCAACGGATGGTAGGTTTATACCAAACTCTGCATATAATCTCTGTACCAGAGAACTGCAGTCATAATACCCTTCCTCATACCGCAAATCCTGGCTATATTGGCAGCCAACCTTATCTAACGCCGCAAGCGCCACCTGCTCGCCAATGCCGCTTGCAGGCATACTGTGCAGGAATTCGTCACTCATGACCTCACGCAGCAACTTCTCCTGACTGGGTGTCAGTTTGCCAAGTTCAATATAATCTTCATAGGTAAGGTTGTACACGTATAATGAGGTGTGTGTTACTTCCACAGTATTGCTGCCATTGGAATCAGCCAAAAATACCTCCATATCCTGATGTCCAAAATTCTGGGCTGTCCCATGATCCCCAAAATACATATCAAAGTCTACACCATAACGGTCAAAATCTCCTGTATCCTCCACCACATATTCCTTTCCGCCTGCTATGATATGTGTCCCCATAGGAAGCGTGGGATTATAAGCATCAACGGCCAGGGTGTGGTCTGCTTTCGGCATGACGCCGCTTGCCGTAGGACCTCCCGACCATTGGCCACAGCAGATGGAACAGTTGCAATAACCGCTGAATGTCATGATTCCAAGGCTTTCACCGGCCCGGATAGTATCTGTCACTGTCTCAGAAGCAAAGTGGTTCATTTCATCAAAAATCTCCTTTAAGTGCTTTTTATTCTTATCACTCATGACGGTTGAGAAATTTCCCTGCCCGGTTCCATAACGCACCATATATACCATCATCACATCGGTAAAATTGCTACGAGCCACGCCATTCTGCATATTTTTGTAGGTTACATCCTCATCACTGTCCTCTTTCGCCGCCCTTACTTCCTCGTTAAATTCCCGGTAATACTCCGCTAATACGCTTTGTACCGTATCCCCTTCCTGCAATGGTGGTAGAAAGAGAGCCAAAGGGGTGTTATACAGGATTACAATAATCAGGACAAATGGCAAAGCAATCGTAACCAGCCCTCCCAATAACGGCCCCAACAGCCCCAAAAGATACAAGACAAGCTGTTTGACAACCAAACCAGCCCTCATGACGGCGATATCTTTTGCGGCTTTTGCAAAACTGTCCTTTTGTTCCTCACCACTTAGCTTGTTCACCATAAAAGCATACATACGCCTCCGGATAGCTTTTTTCATCCGGGTATTTTCCTGTTCCTTTTTTACCCTTCCTCGCCTTACTTCATTCTTTGAGGATATCTTCTCATCTTTTTTTCTGGTCTTTAATGTATCCCGGTCCTCTCCCGGCATTTGTTGACTCTGAAATCTGTCCTCCGACTTCTGGTCCACTGCTTCAGACCCCCGCTCCGTTCGTGTGAGGGTCACGGTATCTTTAAATCCAAAATCATAATCTTTCCGTTTAATATCCGGCCCGGAAACATTGTCTAAGTGAAACTTAGGATCTTTGCTGGCTTTTTGCTTCTGCTTTTCCCGAACAAAGTTCTCTTTTGGTTTCTCCTTCCTCTTCCGCCCTCCATCATCTTCAAAATCTGCGTTCTTCTCACTTCCAGCCGAATATCTGGGATACGTTTCTTTCCTTGATTCCTGGCGTGATTCCTGACCTGACTTCATTTTCTCTTGTCTGGTTTGCCTGTCTGAATTTTTATAATCCAGGGAACTCTCTTTCTTTCCTGGCTGCTTTCTAAACCCTGATACAGAATTCGCTGCAAGCACCGCACTTTTCTTATCTTCTTGTTCCTTCGGCTCTGATACAGGATGAATCTCCGTGGACTTCATGTGGATCTTTTTATCCGATAATGAGGCTTTTTCATCCATACCCCCGGAAACAATCTTTTTTCCAAGAAGTCCAGATGCAGAACTTTTTTCAGTTCCCAGGTAATTATGCGTTTGTAATTTTACTTCCGCGTCTGCCTTCAGCTTTATCTGTGCTTCTTTTTTACTTTTAAATCGGTTGTCAATGATTCGTATTCCTCCCTTCAGCTATTACTCATATCTTTTTCACCTGATAATAGAGGCTTTCAAAGTGGAATCCTTTTACACCCTTTAGTGCAGGACAGCAGAAACCAAAAGGAAGCTGATAATGTGGAGCATACTTTTCTTTCAACATTTTGTATGCTTCCTCTGCCGACACATCCAGTTCCATGTATTCCGTTCCGTCAGGCGTATACTTATCACTGAAAAGGACTTCTTCTAAAGTTCCTTTTTCAATCAGTTCACTAACCTCCCCCGGAGTAAGTAAAGCTCCACACTTCTCATATACTTCATCCTTGAGTTTCCGAAAATGGTATAACTCCCTGTCTTCCAGCATCATATAATCCCGTTCAAACAGGACGGCAATCTGATTTGGAAACACAATAGCCTCCACATTCATTTCCCTGCAGGCTGTCCGCGCTTCCCTTTCGGAACGGAATCGGTATTCTCTCGGTATTTCGATTTCAACCTCCCACTCATTCAGTTGAAATCCAAAACTGAATCCAAATCTCATATTCTCAACCCACCTTTCTGCAAAAAACGGCTGCAAATTTTCGCAGCCGTTTTTCCAATAAAAAAAGTGGCCACTAGAAGCAACCACTTTTTCTTGTAACACATTCTTCAATTTTTATTTATCCACAGACCGTTTTCCAGACAACCACAACGTACTGGCGTGCCTGTATTTTATCTCCTATAGAACATTTTTATCCTTTAAATATCTTTCAATCTCACCGATAAACTCCTTTGCCTTTTCAATCTGTTCCTCTGCATCCTGCTTTGAGGCGATGAAAAAATCAGAGTAATCCGATTGTTCACGCATGATAGAGGCATTTTTGATTATTTTAGAAGTCTCCTTCGCAAAAATCCCAGTTTTCACAAAATTCTGGTTAAAATACGCAATCACGCCGCTATGTTTACTGGAATCAAATCCTTCCAGTGCTGTAATGGCACGCATGGCATGAAAAATAGAATAGTAGGAACGGTTGAGCGATGGTTTATACATACCGCCTGACAACATTTCTTTTGCCGCAGCTAAATCCTCCAACGCACGCTGGTAACGGTACTTTGCTAATGTCTCTAAGCTGCCCACAGTACCACCCCTTCTTCCTTCACATTCTTATAGAATGGTAAAGTATCCTCCCACTCCAAAAAGTTTTTATAGTCAATATACAGAATGGAAAAGACCTGATCATATTCCAAATCCATATCCACCGCCAGGTCCACCATACGGTCATGCATTTCTTTTGTTTCTTTTCCGTTCAATAAAACTGCTATATCAATATCCGATTCCTTTGTATTGGTTTTACGGGCAAATGAACCATATAGTAAAATACTTACCAATTTATCACCGTAAATATCACGCAGGCCCTTTACCAGCCTGTCAAACATTTCCTTATTCTTATCCACGCCGATTCCCTCCTGTCTTATCTTTTATATGGATATTGTACCGTATTTTTTGCTTTTATTCAATGCATATATGAAAGCCTGTTATCTGGCCTGCTTTCGTTCCTTTGGATTTTGTACCCCGTGCTGTACCGGTTCAAGAATCTTCACTTCTGGCATCAGTCGTTTGATATCCTCAATTGCTTTCTGTACCAATGGGCTGTCACGATAATATGGGATAGAGTTGATAATATCCACATCCAGCCGGTTTGCTGACACCAGATCAAAATCACCGGTATAGATAGAATCATCGTCCTTGATTGTGAATCCAATCCCATTCCCCATGCACGCCAATTCTTCCGGCAGATTCCTGTATCGCTTCACAGCTTGTTCCAGGCTCCTGCACTGATACACTTTCCCTAACGAGGGAAACTCCATACATTCCGCCACGTAAAATGATATTGTGGGAATCGACTTCTTTCCATACTCGGCTCTGTTTTCTGCAGCTATTTCATTATATATTTTCTTCCCATCGGGCATCATATTCGCCTCCTTCATACTTAAATAGGTCCCCCTTCCTAATATAATGTGATCCAACACAGTGATACCAATCAGTTCTCCACAAGCCACAAGCCTTTCAGTCACTAAAACATCCTGTTTGGAAGGTGTACAGTCCCCTGATGGATGATTATGCATTAATACAACACTGGCTGCATTGGAAAGGATACTAGCTTTAAAGATTTCCCTCGGGGAGAGTATGCAGTTATTTAAAGTCCCCATACTGGCAATATTTACATTGATCACCTGCCCATTGGTCTGCAAGTTAAGGACGAAAAATAATTCCCTGTCAACAGAATCAAATTCCTTTAATAAAAGTTGGACTGCATCTTTCGGATTTTGAACCTTTTCCTCACTATAGATGGGCGGATCATCAACCAACCGGATACTTACCATTTTCAGCCCATTTGTCTTCATCCGCTCCCCTCCAATCTATCACCAGTAACTCACCATCCTCGATACAGTTTACACGCACAGCGAGTTCACCCCGTGTCAGTATTTCCACTTCATTGTTGCCCTGACTATCCATCTATCTTTTTACCTCCTTATGTGTTTGTATCTGTGTGCTTCCGTATATACTGTCCAGATAATTTTCTGCCGCATCATCTATGGCAGACGAAATATAGTGAGACACAATATCATACAAACTTAAACCACCCTCAAAGGAAGGTCTCCAATCGCGTTCCTCACGGACGGCTGCCAATATCAGGTCTGCGTTGCTGGGGGATACATCCGGATCAGAGTAAAGCTTATCCTCCAAATAGCCTATTTGGTTATCACTCACAAATTTCTCCATAGCATCAAACTTTTGTTCCCACGCCCGTAAAGTTTCTATATTGAGAAGCTGCTTAGAGAAAAGTGGAATACTGCCACGCTGTCTTACTGCCATGTACAGCCAGTCCATCTTTTCATTTTCTATGCGTATCACTTCAAATTCATCCCTTCCAGCCTCATTCTTCAGTATTTTTCGTTTCCTGCCATAAACCTGGCTTACGAAGGGATAGTCGTGCGAATTAAGGCCGCGGTAACACAATCTGACAAAATCCCGATCTGTAAGTTCAACCGTTGCAACAACACTCGCTTTGACTTCCTCAAAACGATCATGTTTCATATCATCCAGATTAACAGATATCCATCTGCTTCTGTTTTCTGTCTTCAAAACTCTACACTCTATTGGAGGAAATAACTTTTGTACCCCGTTTACTTTCATTTCAGGCATGATGATTATCTTCCTTTCCCATGTCCAGCCAATTTCATCTTTTCTTCCACACTATCAGGGACTTTACTATCCCGTCCGGCTCTGTTATCCAAAGACCTCTGCGTAAAACCGTCCAATGATTTCTGCATATTTTCTGTGTGCTCCGCCATACTTTTCGCGATTTTCCCACAAAATTCTATGGCTTGCCTGATCTTTGCCACAATACCCTTATCGTAGTCATACTCAAAAACATCCGCTGCATCTTTCCCCATAAGAAGATTTTTAGCATTTTTCCGGTGTCCCTTCGCTGCGCTAAGTTCCATCCCAATATCCCCCATGGTCCGTGCTCCATCTTCCAGGTTTTTGGCAGAATGTTCCAGGTGCTCATGAATTACCGACAGTGCCCTGCCTGCTTTTGATTTATCAATAAACGTGTATAGTGCCTGTTCTCCATAATACTTTACATGCCCCACTGCCTGTTTAATGCCTTCCGATACCTCATTTCTTAAAGCTCCCAGCCATACTTTCGCTGCGTGCGCTCTATCTCCGGACGCCTTCACAAAATTGTCTATTTTGGCTTTCAGGGTTTTATCATTTAATTCGTCTAACTGCCCGCGCAGATACAGCAGTTCGTCCTGCATATCCTCAAAATACTTTTCCATCTGGTTAAAATACTGTAAAAAATCCTCCAGGTTCTGCGCCTGCGCGTCCATGCGGTTTTCCTCCATCATGGCAAACATTTCTTTTAAATGCGGCTGTTCCCCCAAGGGAACCTTCAACGATACCTCCATCATAGCTGCCTCCTGTTATCTCTTTTTTTCTGATTTTCCTGAAATACTGCTTACCTTTTCCTTTTTATCCCGATTCTCTGCTTCAATCATACGTTCATTTATTTTTGCATCGTTAAAACACTCAAAGATTGCATCCAGGTCAATATCTTCCGGTTCAAGGACCTGGTAAGAGTTTACGAGGAAAAAAGCATGTTCGGATATCAAATCATAATCGGATTTTGGAATTGATGTTATCTCAAATTCATACTGTAACAGCTCCAAACAGGCGTTGAAAAGCTGTTCTGCCAGGGAATCCCCACGCTTATACAAAAGAGGGATTTCCGGATTCTCCTGCCAGGTCCGCACACTCCGCAGGATACAGTCCAATGTTTCTGTATTGCAGGACCATGTATCCGCTGTATCCACTTCTTCTATCTTTCCCTTCTCGCAATGTTCTGGCACAACGGGTTCTGGATCTTCCAATGTTCCTTCGACAATCATCTGTAAAATATCCTTTCCTGTCCCTCCAGCCTTAAGGACCCGTGCCGCTGCCCGCATCTCATACGGATACAAGCACAATTTCTCTTGTGATAAATTCAGGACCTTAATCGCCGTTTCCTTGCTAAACTCAGACTGAATAGCAGAAAAAACATGATAATAGGAATCCAACCACTTCTCTACCGCTTTATTTTGCGGCAGTTCCCTAAAACCAGCATACTGCCCCATGGCAACACAGTCCTCTGCCCATTTCACCCAGGTCCTAAGTTCCCTATCTGTTTGCAGTTCCAGCAGATGTTTTACTACTAACACAAAGATATCTCTATTCAACGATGTTCCTCCAATCTATCTACCTCGTCTTTGGTGGTTTTTTATTTGCCTTTGTCTGCTCTGGTTTTGCCATTCCATTGATAGAGCAGTATCTCTCTACTCCTGCCTTGTCAAATTCCTCCAGGCGTTTAAGGTCAAACGCCACCTTATAATAACTTTCCATGCCCGAATGACCCATTTCCGGAAGCACCTTTCCAAGTTTGTGCTTTTTAATAAAGTCCTGTTTGCTTTTACTGGCAAAGGCGTCAATGTATGCCTCATTTCTTTCGACAGGCATATGAGCCAGATTGATGGTCAGATCAGCAAAAGATTCCTCCCATCCATCCTCCATATGGGTAAGACCGATATACAGTCTGTTATCATAACGATAGGCATCAACTTTAAGCATCAGCTCCTCATGCCCAAATTCCCAATCATAACCCAGTGTTTTTTTCTCTTCTTCCATTTCCTTACCTCTCATAATTATGAATACTGGTCATCCGTTGTTGATTTACAATAATAAGTCATACTCTTTTCCGACTTTTTGACAATAAATAGTTATACAAAATTTAGTTTTCAGCAAAAAATGCCGCTACACAGGCTAAACCATGCAACGACATTTTCTTTTACTTTTTTAAACTAACTTCACAACAACCAATTCTAACGGTTTTTCAAATCAATATAACTTTTTATCGTAAATTCTGGCACATTAGTATAACTAATTATTGTCAAAATCACTTCAAAACCGTTAGTATAGATAACTATTGTAAAATATAGCTTTTTATTGTAAAAGTATAATTATCTATTGTAAATCAACATCCGTCTTTATTCCCTGTTTGTTTTTTTCATGAAGATTTGTATTGAACAAATCATATATGATGTTATTCTTCTTTACCCTGGCATCAAAAGGAATAATGACTTCACCGTGTTTCAGGATTCCCATACCGGAATTACAGCCGTTCACGTATTTCAACTGTGCTTCCGGAATCCCCGCTACCCGTGAAAGTTCCTGGCTGTCCATATTTGCCTGTTTTAACAAAGCAATAAATTCAGAGTTCGCCAGCATGGTTACGGCTGTATAGTTCTGTAACATATCAGAAATATTCTGGGTGATGGCGGTGCACAAGCCGCCTTGTTTCCTTACTTTTTTCCACAGGGAATAGAGAAATTTCCCCGAATATTCACTGCGTCCAGAATGTTCCCCGGTTCCCAGCAACACATGGCACTCATCTATGTATAGCCATGTGGCTCTTCCTTTTTCTGCATTTCTGGCAATCCGTGCCCGGACATTTTCCAGCATGACCAGCATCGCAATCGCACTCAGCTCTTTTCCAAGATCACGGATTCCATAAACAATGAACCGGTTGTCTACGTCTAAATTGGTTTGATGGTTGAAAATATTCAAGGAACCGCTTACAAACAGCTCAAGCCCCAGGGCAATATCCCTGGCTTCCTCCTCTGGCTGCTTCATCAGCAGGTCATAAAAATCCGACATGACCGGCACATATTTTTCCTTGCTCATGGCAATATCCAGATACAGCTTACGGATACAACGGTCAATGATGGATTTATGCCGGCTGTTTAGCATTTCCGACATCGCCTGCTCACACAGACCAAGCATAAATTCGCCCTTATCTCGGATCAGCCCTTTGCTGTCGGCAAGGTCCAATTCATTCACATCAAGCCAGAGCGGATTTATATAATTCTGGGTGTAATTTGACAGGTTGATGCATACACCCCCTAAGTTCTGGGCAATGTCAAAATACTCCAGTGTCGGGTCGATGACGATGATATCATCACCTGTCTGCAAATATACCCCCAACATCTCGGACTTACAGAAAAAAGATTTTCCACTGCCGGGTACGCCAAATACCATAGCGTTTCCATTGGTCAGTTTTTTCCGGTCTGCCACGCACAGGTTTTTAGAAATCCGGTTCGTTCCATAACATAAGCCCGTGGGTTCATAAATCTCCTGCACATTAAAAGGCATTAAAGCCGCGATATCCCGTGTAAGCATGGTGCGCATGGTTTCGACTTGTCGCACCCCTACGGGCAGAGCAGTATTTAATGCCTCTCGCTGTTGGAGATGATGTACCTCCATATTACAGAGATATTTGTTTCCTATCGTCTGGATTGTCTCTGTGATACTGTTAAGTTCTTCCCTGGTATCCGCAATCAGTACCATATTTACACCTGCAAAGAACAGGTTCTGGTCATTCTCCCGTACATCGTCCATCAGCGCTTCCAGGGTTTTCTTTTCCACTTTCTTTCCATAACTGATGTCACTTGCAAAGTCATTGTTTTTATTACGGACACGCTGCTGGCGTAAAATATCCGACTCCACACCCAGATATTTTTTCTGCAATGTTCTTGTTGTCAGATCCTTTGGCACAGGCACAATATCTATAGAAGTGATACTGTGAACGGGAACATTGGTGATTTCATTGATGAAGGTGTCCGGCAGGCTAGTCGGATACCTTCTAATGAATACAGCCCTGCAAATTTTCCGGTCTGTTTCAAAATCATTCGGGGAATACTTAATCATAGAACCGCAAATATCATTTTTGTAATCTGTTTTACTTTTCACATGCGCATCAAAATCAAAAGAAAATGTCTCTTCGTCACCAATGCGGTAAAAATTATACAGAACCCGGAGCCGCTCCGCTGCGTCAAGTGGTTCCAGCTTAGAGCCTATTGCATGGAATTCCTGCTGCATCCCCCCTTCAAAAGTATTGAAAAATGCTTTTGCCTGTTCATAATCTTTCCGTTCCACAGTAACCGTAAGAAAGCGTTCCTGTTCAATCCCCTGTTTTCCCGCTACAATCCGTTCCTCTACGATATCATTGTAAACGTCCCGGAGATGGTCATAGCCATCATCTTTATCCGGTATCAGGACATTCTGCCTGAACTGGCTCATGTTCCTGTTTTTGTTGTATATTGTGATCTTAAAAGCAACATCAATCGCATTGACCAACTTGCAATACTGCTTTAAGATCTCATACTGGTCTCCCTCCGACACCGTGACATAATTAATGTCAGCAAAGCGGTATACCCTGCTGTACCGGTTCTTTGTGTTCTCAAAAATACCATCCTTTGCAATCCTCAGAATCTCAATCTGCTGCTGAACACTCTTCGGGGCTGCAAACAATGGTTTGTCCGCTTTTTTTAACTGTATAAAACGATCTGTAAAAATTCCCACTTCCGTAAAACCTCCTTTAATCCAAGGCAGGCTACGGGAAGTAGTTTAGCGAATCCCGTAACCTGCTTGTCGCTAAACTACTTCCCACATATGTGGGATTATTTCATATCTTTTATTTCATGAGCCTAAAGGCAAGTATCCCTGCCACGGCCACAACTAAAGCCCCCACCGTCAGGAGAATCATGCGCTTTGCTTTTTTCTTTACCATGTTAAAATCCTCCTGTCCGTCAGACAGTCCTTTTTTTTCTTTTTTCTGCTGCTGTGTAGCAATTTTCTGCTCTTCTCCATAGGCATCCTTTATCAAATCCACATTTTCCGTGGACTGGTATAAACAGGGCTTATTGAAAAAAGACATCTGGACCATTTTCCTTACTGTCTGCCAGAAACTAAGCCCATTGTGATTATAAAATCCCGTGAGTGCAATCGGCACTACAACAGGCGTAGCCAGATAGCAGGCTAGTGTCATGCCGATTTTATCATACAGACCGAGTACAATTCCCGCTCCTGCCCCCAGGGACAAGATGCTGAACGTAAATTGCTTCACGGTCAGCCCCATTAGGAAACTTTCTTTATAGTGCTGTAAATCTCTACTGATTTCGATATCCATTTATCTCACCTTACCTTTCTTTACACTTTCAATCCTCTTTTTTCCCTCTTCAAAATATTCTTGGCTAATCTCAATTGAGATGGAATCCCGCTCTGATTCCAGTGCAGCTTCCGCAAGGGCAAACGAACCGGCATATTGGTCCAATACCAGTTCTTTTTCATCTGTAATAAACATCAGTATCTGTTTTAACAGCTCCACTGGTTTTTCCGATTGATGAATCCTCTCAACCTTTGAGATTGGCTGAATGTCAAAAGCCGTAGGAAGCATCCCTTTCGCCCCGGACATATAGTGCTTTATCTCCGGCTCTGCCTTGTCCTTCTTTGCGTCCGGTCGCATATCACGCGCACGTCCTTTTGAAAAGAACAGGATATCCTCTGTATTTTTTGCCTTCCGCCCCGTATTGGCAACGAACGTCCCCTTCCGCCACGCCACCTTCGCGTAATACTCAAAGCCACTCTCCTTCGCCATGGCTTTCACCTGGTAAAGATATTCGTAATTATCACCGTTTTCCTCCGGAAGAAACTCCACGAGAAAGTGCCCCTTCTTTAGAACACGGAATTTTTCGTCCAAATCCTGCTGTGTGTACTGGAACAAGTCATAAGAGGCAAAGTCCCGGTTTCCCCCTTTCAAACTTTTTGTAAGCAGATATGGGTGGTCAGTGATAATTGCGTCAATGCTGTTATCCTCAAGGAAACTCAGATCACGTCCATTTCCCTGTATGAGCATGCAGGTAATATCCTCATTCTCTGCATTTTTCTTCGTAACCGTATAGACGCCTTTGGCAACCCGTTTAAAAAGGCCCTTATTAATCCCTTCATAGATTCGCGCCCGGATGCTGGGTTCCTTCACCTCTTTTTCCGCATACTCATATACACATTCCTTTGCATCTTTCAGCGAAAATTGATCCACATCTGCGAAATACTCATATAGTGTCATTTGTATGCTTTTATCCTGCACCGCTGTTTCCAAACCCAAAGCCTCCTTTGCTTACAGCCCCAGGGCCTTGCTTGTCAGACTCTGGGCGCCCTTTACACTTCCCACGGTCAGGGCAACCGTGAACGTCATTTCTCCTAAATATATCAAAGTCACTGTCCAATCTGCATAGTCTCCTGTAAATTGTGGTAATCCTGAACTGATAAACGTATTGCAAAGAATAATCGCCAAAGCCATAGTCACCGCCTCAAAAACTACGTTTATGAAATACTTCGTAAACTGTACGCTTGTGGCACTCACTCCCCGATTTCCTGCAACCGTTGCATAAGCGATACTGCCAAACGGTACGATTACAAGTATTTTTAAAAATCGGAAATAAACATTATAAATAAGGAAAAATCCGCAGATCAAAATAATCAGGCTTAAAAACACGGCCAGGATTAAAAATACAAGGCTTTCCACAAATCCCAGATTCTTGATAATATCTGCCTGCGCCGGGTCTATCGTAACCTGTGTGGCCTCACTCCCTCCAATCAGGCCGACAAGATTTCCAACACTTGTAAATATGGCTTTCATAATATCGACATTGTATACCACCAGCCACTGCGCGATTCCAATCCTGATCAACATGCGGAGAATCACTTCAAACCGCATCTCTTCCCGCACATCTACACTTTCCGAACAAAAACCGATCACAAAAAATAAAACAACCAGGCTTGAACCAACAGCAACGAAAATCGGTTCAATCCCGGTTATAACTCCCCATGGGCCGCCTCCTTTGAAAGAGGTCGGGGACTGTCCCAGCAGTTCAAACACCATGTTCACCTGCCCGTTCCAAAAGCCGAACACGACCTCAAGAAGCGAAAGGATTGCCTCGCCCAAATTAAAAATATTCATTTACCATCACCTCATTTCCGTATTTGGATATTGTCGTTGTCAATTCCATGAAAATCAATTTGTACCGCAATTAACTAATACCCAGGAATGTAAGTACTGTACTAATCCCTGCCATGATCAATCCGGCAACGATACCCTTTATCGCGGAATTCATGGAACTCGAATCCTGCTGTTGATAAGACTGTGCAAACTCCATTACGTTTTTTGCAAGGATAATCACGCCAACGGCACCTATGATGGCAATTACGAGGTTCTTCAAGTTATTTAAAGGTTCAGTCACCACTTCCGCACCAGACGCATATACATTCGTTGTATATAATACGGTTGCCATAGCTGCCCCAGCGGTTATGCTGCTGATTTTGTTAATCATCTTTTTCAGATTTTTCTTTCTCTCAGTCAAATTCTTCACTTAAAATCTCCTTTTCTTTAAAAAGGGGCGCAAAAATAGCAGGTATAAAAGAACCTGCTGCGTGCGCCCTCTATTTTTTGCAACAGATTCCCATATATCTGCCATCTTAGGCATAAGAAGTATAGGGAAAAATTAAGATTCTTGATGACCGGTCAATTGTTCGCGTATTTCACGCATTTGTCCGGCACTTTTATCTGATTTGAAGTAAGTCAATATATCCTGGTAGGAAAGACCCCCTACCAATCCAAGACGTATTTCTTCTAACTGCTCTAATGTATATTCTTTATTTATTAGCATATCATTAAACTGCTCTTCTGTAATCTGTCCCGAATCCTGCTTTTCTACATTCTCTATTTCGGTTATTTTGCGGTTCTTTTTCAGTTCGTCTTCTGTAAATATCTTTGCCGGCATATCAGGTTCCTGCAATGCCAGCAATTCATCCAGTGTTATTTCATCAATCTTAACATTCAGCCCCTGGTCCCTCTGGCGTTCATAATACTCAAAAGACTGCCGGTTCAGCAATTCGCAGGTTGGCACTGTACTTTTCTCACGGATTGGTGTATGATGATATGGTGGTGCGCCTCCGTCAAACGTCTCCTTGAAAAGAGGATGCGCCGGGGTATTGTATTTTGAATCTACAATCGGGTCAAATCCCCGGATAAAGATCAGGCACTTTTTATTATCCAGCTTCCTGGCCTCATCCGGTGTCAGTAGTTCCCTTCCCAGCACATCAAAGTTTCGGCTGCTGCTGCCATTTTTTCCTCTTGTTTCACCGGAACTTCGCTTATCTACCGTAGCCTTTCCGAGCATCTTAGAAATATAATCGTGTGTACTTTGTTCATTCCCGCCAAGGTAGACCAAAGTGTCACAGTTTCCCGGTATGACCTCCCATGTCTTTTCAAACAGCGCTTTAATCTGCGCAAGGTTCTGTATAATAATGATTGATGAAATTTCTCGTGACCTCATGGTACTAAGTAAACTGCAATAATCATCCGGTAATGCAAATGGCAATAGGTAAACCTCTGGCACTGCCGCCTCGGGTTTTTCCCCTGCCCCGCACCGTGCGTGATAGTTTCCCATCACACGGCGCTCCCCCGACTAAGAACATAATCTCTTAGTATCGGCTTGAGGCTATCCCTCCACCGCTTATTATCACGGATTCCCTGGTACTGTGCCTCTACTCTCACAACCACTAATGCACTTATTATAGAAGTTTTTCTCCCCCTTCCTTTTCGCTGCAACTACGGTACTTTGTCGCTAATACAGTCAGCTCCCGTATTGGCTGCTTTCCACGTTCCACATAACTTAGGATTGCTACCACTTAGGCCGTTCCTTTTGCCCTGCAAGCATTATCTTCAAGGAAAATCCTCAAGATACCTATGCCCTATAAGCACAGAAGGCATTTCATACTAACAAATTTTACTTTGCCCCGCCTGCGTACCCCTGGTACACCTGCATTTCTACAGGCCGTTTGTTTAGAGCCGTACATTCGGAACTTTGTCAGACCTCCTTTGGGTCATTCTAGCCATATGGCAGCCCCACCCGCACTGTCACACACAACTCATACCTCTATGAATCTTTCCTCGCCTTTCAGCGTTAGGGTGTGCTTCGCACGACTTCCCCGCGCTTATAACCCCAACCATCTGTATCTGGCTGACGCTACTCGGAGTATCAGTGAATCCCCTTCCGGGCGTTACCCCATCATTTGAGATTTCAGTTATGCAGTTCTCCAAAGCCATTGATGGCTTTAGGCTGCGGTTTTGTCGGTTATTTCCACCGTTTTGGACGCAGAACGTGTCACACCATTAGCAAACTCATCAAGCATAAAGGTCACATGGATTGGTAATCTTCCTTCGTAAATAAAGTCAGCCTGGAAGTACAGTTCCTGGAATATCTGGCTGTAAAGAAGCCCTACAATGCTGTTGTTCGATTTATCGGAATCCGGAATCACACAAAAAAGAGCTGTTTTTGTCTTTCCGTCACCATTTCTGCCCACCCCTATCTCCGGGATATTGATATCATCATGGTCCAGGATACGGAGGATTTGTGGATTTTCCAAAAAAGCCAGTCTGGAATTTGCACTGATTACAATACTCCGGACCGTATCAGCCGCTCCTCTGATTACTTTATAATACTGTTTGACTGCTGGATGATTGCTGCCCTTTTTACGCTCCAGGCGCTTAATCCTGCGGTCTAAGTCCGATGGCGAGCCATCATCACGTACCTCTGCTTCTCCCAGTAATTTCAGTACCGTGGAAAAGTTCTGTTCACTTTTGGGGCATTCGAGCCAGACATAGTAGAACAGCGCCTGCAGGTATAGCGACTCTGCTTTCTCCCAGAAGGGATCGCTGCTCTGGGAGTTTTTCGGGGTTGTATTGGCGATCAGGTTTGTAATTAATTTTACGACATCTGATTCCTTCCGGATATACATAAATGGATTATAGCAGTCAGACTCTTCCATGTTCAGCAGATTCAGGACTTTGACAACATAACCGTGTTTCTGTAAGAATCCCCCGCAGGCTTTTAAAATTTCCCCTTTCGGATCAGTGATTATATAAGAAGAACGGTTAAGCTGTAACAAATTAGGCTTACAAAAGAAGAAACTCTTTCCCGCTCCACTTCCCCCGATGACCAAAGTATTCAAATTCAGCTTCGTCTTACGCGAATCCATCCTCATACGGACATTTTGGCTTAGTATGCGGTTCTCTGTCTCGTCCTTCTCGGCTAACACCTGATTCACCTGTTTGATATCTGCAAATTTGGCTGTACCATATTCTTTTCCCGGCATATAGTTTTTTCTGCTGGTCAGATACATGGCAATCGCAATCATATATATGAATTCTGCCAGTAATATCCCCTTAAAAGTTGTATCATTGAAGTAATTTCCAAATGGGCGGGCCATAACCATGTTAAGACGCTCCATAAAGGTATTGATATCAATTCCCTGTTCCCAGATGCCATTAAGAAGATACCCGCCATATGCCGCCAGCACACCACCAAGTACAATCAGCCAGACAGAAGTTTTTTTCTTATTTTCCATTACCTTCCTCCCCGCTTTTTCAGTTGGCCTGCCATCTGCAGTTTCCGGTTTTCTTCTTTTTTCTTGTGCAGCATGTCTCTGGTTTCTTTCAAGACTGGATCATAGCTCTGGTTGTATAACTCTTCCCCGGTACGTCTTCCAATTACCTGCCCCTCGTTATTCACCACGCTGTATTCCTTATCCTTTTGAAGATTAGTAAATATTGTTCTCTTCTCCTCACTGATATGGGATATGGAATTTTTATCTATCCACAGGTACTCATTCTTTTTGAACGGAATCCGTGTGAGAATTCTCTTTTCAGTCTCTTCCACCGCAAGGCTCCTGGCAATAAAAATCTGATGGATATTGGGATCGTCTCTGACAGCTTCCTTTGCATGCTGCAGTACCTTCCTCTGGCGGCTATTCATCTCAGACATCTGCTTCTGTGTAGCCTCTGCCTTATGCGGCTGCTCCATCCCCCGCACAATAGGCTCCATGTCCTCCGCATGCTGCCATTTCCCCTGTTTCTCATACGCAACAAACTCCTGTTTGTCCATTTTAAAGGCCATGCTGCCATCGTCATTGATCTCCAGGATTCCCAGGCTTTCCATATGTTTCAGTACAGGCTCTACTTCCGCCCATGGCATATCTATGGCATTACTGATTTCCCCAACACCCGCCCCTGGTGTCTGTGCCAGATATGTCCCAACTGCCTTAAATCCCCATGGAGAGATGGACTGTTCTTTAGGGGCGCTCTGCTTGTTTGGGTCCGACATATCCTTCTTGTCTATCCCGTAAGTCTCTTTCAGTTCCTTCTCCTCCCCGTTATCCAGATAATCCTGGATTGATTCAATCTTGCTCCCCTCGATGTCCCCCATGATTTGATTCACTCTGGGTGTAGCATCAGAATGAAAAAGGATTTCACTTTTACCATCCGCTTTATTGATATCTGGAAGGAGTGCATAGCGGATTTTATATTTATCAGCCAGCTTTTTCACCTTATTAATATCAGTCGTATCAAAACGGAAAACCTGCAAATCGCCTCCTGTTTTAAGAAGGTCTTTTACGGTTGTCCTTCCGGATAAACGTTCCATCTCCACCAACCTGCCAACGAATTTTCCAATATCCTTAGCCGTATGAAGCCCGCCTCCGACAATTTTCATGAATATCTCAATTCCCTCAAATGATACCCGCAGGATTTGGGTAGCTTCCTGTATTTCTCCCATAGAACTCACCTCCTGACTGCTTCATTCTCTTTTTTCTTTTCATCTTCGCGTTTCCGCAGCTCCTCCAGCATCCGGTCCAGTTCATAATCTACATTCTTATCCTGCAGAATTTTCACAAGTAACCGATTTGCTATTTCCTGATTGATATTTGCCGCTTCTAACTGTATGATATACTCTTTGATTCTCTCCTGCAGTTCGCTTCCGCCCCGGATGGCATACTGCTCTATAATCCCAGCCTCCAGGTTCCCCTGGGATTTTTCCTTTTCCCTGACCGCAGCGATATGAATGACCGCATCATGCACACAGTCTAAGTCCTGCTGATGGAACGCATAACCTAAAAGTATCCTTTTATCCTCCTGGGTAAATACAAAGTCCTGCTTTTCCATTAAATCCATCATTTGGTAGCACTCCCGAACCATTCTGATATTTAATGACACCACACCAGCCTCACGCATCTGTATGTCTCCTTTCCCGTAGCAACAGCATAATCTCACGCATTTTCCGCATTTTATCAGCGGTCAATTCCTTTTTGATAATCCGCTTTACTTCATCATCGGCCAATCCTGAATCAAAGGCAGACCTGACTTCTTCAAGCTGTTCTGACGATAATCCTTCCGCAGCGATTTTATCCAGAATATCCGATGTCTTCTGCGGGAACAGCTTCTCAAGAATAGTTTTTTTTGTCTGCGGCGGCTGCGGTCTCCAATAAGATGGAGGAACGGTAGGTGCAGTTACCTTCTCTGTCTTTCCCTCAACCACTTCGGCATTTGACCGTGTTCTTGCCGCTGTAAGTTCCTCCTCCAGCTTCTTTATCTGTGTTTCCCGCGCTGCAGCCTCTTCCTGCAGTTTTTTGATCAAACCGTCTTTATCTTTTAGATTCTCATATAAATCCTTAATCTCCTGGTTTTTCTCGTCCAGGACGTGTTCTTTCACCAGTGTTGAGAGCACCTCAAACTTCTCGTTATTCTCTTTAAACTGCTGCAGGGATGTCTCCATCATTTTTATCAGATTTTCTGTATACTCCTTAAACGCCGCACCTTCTGCTGAATTACCTGCATTTTTTTTTGCCTCAATCAATTGCGTCCTCATTTTTTTCATCCGGCTCGCCGGCAGATCCGGTGTCGCATAGGACATGATTTCTTCCTTCGTGAGCCCAGAGACGGAACCAGAAACAATTTCCGGTATCTGGTACTGGTCAAATGTGCCCTGACAGCACAAATCAACCAGTTCCCCGTCTACATCTTCAAGCATTGCAAAAACGGTCTGACGCATCTGCTCCGCATTAAGCTTTGGGATTGCAACCCGCCGCACGTCTTTAATGCCCAGCCCGTATTGGAAAGCCATCTGCATTACTTCAATCTGGTCCGCCCCCAGCTTTTTATGGCACTCTTCTAAATATTTCTGTTCTTCTATTGTCATATCTGCCTCCTGCAATAAAAAAAGACAATCCAATCGGCTGCCTCTCGATTCATTTCTTATCTTACTTTTGGGGAATTTGCTTTATTTTTCTGTTTTTCCGCCTTACCTTCCTGCCAATCCTGGGATACTGGTTCAAACTCGCTTTTTCCATGTTCCTCAAGCCATCCCCTAATATCGTCAATCGGTGTTACAATAATTTTTTTCATGAAATCATTCGCAGCCATAGCCTGATATCCTGCACCCTGGTTCAAGATAATCATTTTTTCTGCATATTCCGAAAATTTGCTATACTGGGCGTGGCTTTCCAGCAATTTGATTTTTTTTCCGAAAAGACGCAATGAATATCTCATATGGCATGGATAGGCATGTAATGCCTCGCTCCTCTGCAAATTTTAGTGCGTCTGTATAACTTTTTTGTTCTGATTCAGTCACTTTCCCATCATTGTCGAAAAATTGATACTTCAAATTATTCCTCCTATATATCAAGCAATCCCCTACCGTACCTTTTCTGATCGGGCCGGAACCTTATCCGTTATATTCTCTAAAGAAGAAATAAGAGCCATAATCTTTTCACTGTGACCTTTTTCCAAAACAGTCTCTAAATAGTCTATAATGTCCTGGCGCTTTTCCCTGTCTCCAATATCCCTGTAGATGCGTCTTACCGGATCAGACTGGTTGTCCCCGGCTCTCATGTATCCTGCATCAAGATACTGGATAAAGTCTGTTTCCTTCATCACTTCGTTCAGTTCCCATGCCACTTCCGCCATTTCTTCCTTCTTATCTGCTTTCCTGACAGCTCCGACCTCATCTAATTTATCTGCCAGGCTCACGCCCTGCTTTCTGTCCTGGTCTGGTAAGAGCGAAGAACGGTACATCAAAAAGCAGGTTAGATGGTCCCTCAATCTATGATTGTCTAAGACCGCTCTAATCCCAGGTACCCCCCCTGCTGGTACTAAATCACGGAAGCTCTCAATATATGCGTCTCCCAACTTACATTCCAAAAGATATTTTTTTATTTCAGAAGCCAGTTTTTCCAGTTTATCCTGCTCATAGATCACGATTTTCTCCTCCTCTTTCCCTGCTTTTCTGCTTGTCTCTGCTCTGCACTCTCTCCTTTTGCTCCTGCATAATTTTCTTCCCTATCCTCTGCTGTCGTCTTACCTCCGCAAGAACCTCATTGAGCCGGCGATTTTTCTCCTGGAAATTCAGGTACAACCGCTCGGCTGATTCAAACGTGTACCCCATATCCGACAACTGCGTTTTTAGCTGCTCTGCCTGCAGGTATTCTCCCTTAAATTCCTGATACCCCTCCTCATATAAAGAAACCTCAACCTTCAGTTCCTGGAGCTTTTCCCAAAGCTCAAATATCTCTGTATTGGCTTCACGGTTCTCTTTTTGGTTCTTTTTCTCCTGCCTAAGCGATTTTGCCTGTTCAGCCAATGCTTTCCTGATATTTTCCAAGTCCTTGTCTGTATGTATCTGATAAGCCGAAATGAAATTATATTTCTCCTGTATCTCATGAAGTTTCCGGATATCTTCTTTATATTTCCAAGCATCGGAATAAGGCTGTTTTTTTAGGACGCCCAGCCGGTATAACTTTGTAAAATACATCTTCTGGTATCCAGTCAATGGGGACTTCCTTCTGGGAATATAACCAGTCACTTTTTTGACTCTGGGTGGCAGTTCCAATACTGGCTCCGGCAGTTCCTTTTCCCTTGCAGATATGGGGATACTTAGCCGTTCCCGTAATTTTTCTTCTGTGTAATCGCCACCAAGGGTATCCAGCCTGCGTCCCTTATCCATACCTGGCGGCTTTAACAGAATATGCGCTCCCTGTTTTATCTCATATCCCCGTTCCTCCACTCCAATAAGGAACTCATCCCAGTTTTCCGCCTCGGCCGCCACCTGGTCGATGTCACGGCGGATTATATCATTCCAACTAAATTTACCATCTTTACCCTGGTCCCAGATGCGTTCCCTTTTTTTCTTTCTGTTCTGGCGTACTTTATCCATGTCCAGCGTTGCCATATGGTACTCTTCACAGATTTTGTTGACAAGCGGCTGTATGATTTTATCCCAATCACCATTTCGGTAATCATATTTCTTCCCTTCTCCAATACAGCGGACACTGTTAAATGCAATATGGCCATGAATATGATCGGTATCATCATGAAGCGCATAGACTGCCTCAAACTCTTTTCCAAGGTACTCCTCTACAAATTTCCCTATAATCTTCATGGCAACGTCTTTATCAACGGTATCTGCCGCCTCTTCAAACGAGATAATGATGTGGTATCCCTGACGACCACCCAACTTATCGTACCTGCGCTTTGTGTTCAGCATTTGTTTCAACGCAGTCTCCGGCAGGCAGTTATGGCCTGAAACATACAGTCCATTTTCAGTCTTGCAGTCCTTCGTAATATAATTGATTGTATTTGCGAGGTGCTTCGCTTGAAATCCCGACTTTGCACATCCCATATGCAGGATTTTACTAATAGCCATACTTAATTACCCGCTAAGTCCAGATGGCTGACTACATGCATAACTGCCTCCTTAATCTGCTTCATGTAAATATACAGGCGTTTTTTATCAGATTCATGATATAGGCCGCTGTTGTTATTTTTTGCAATCTGGTTGATGTTTATCCCGATATGGTTTATCTCATTCGTAAGATTCTGTAACGCTTCCAAAAGTTCCGGATAATCCCTGGGGCGGTTGGTTATCAGCATTCTCAAATACTGCGAATCAGACAGCCCTCTCTCTTTTGCCTTCCTGGTCAGCTCCTCCAATTCCTCACTTGACAGCCGTATTTCCTTCCGGCAGCTCATCTTTTTTACACTTCTCAGTCTCTGCTCACATCCTTTCATCAAATAAACAGCAAAAGAAAAGGAAGGAATCACAGCGATCAGCTATATTCCTTCCCTTTTGATACTTTACTTATCATCTTACTGCTCTCCGCCCAGCCGTGATATCCACGGGAGGCAGGATTTCCTGTATCTTTCCACGCAGCTCCTTTTGAAAATAAGTCCGCTGGAAAGCGGCATTTAGTATTTTCTCGTCCGCTTTCAATCCTTCCAGGGTTTTATGAAGAACTTCCCTTTCAGAGTGTCTACTTAACTTAAAGTAATCCCTGGTATCAGATATCATCTTGTAGTTCTGCTCACACGCAGCATCAATCACCTGGTCAATATCCGTTTCAAGATAATCACCAGTTTCCATGTCCACCTTATACAATTGTCCGTGGCCGTCTGTTTCCAATGTATAGCCACTTTTAGTTGTATATCCCACTACCTGTTCAGCCTCCGCACGGGTAAGAGGAAAATGTATATCAAACTCATCAAGATATTCCATTAATTTTCCAGATGTTTCAATTCGTCCCAAATCATCCCCTTCTTTCCATAATTCATTCTATCAACGGGATTTTTTCTTCGCCGGTGTCGCTTTTTGATTTACCTGTTTCCATAAGGAGGTCTGTTCACATATATCGTCTAACAGTCTCTCATCTTTTTTTAGCTGCTTTATCCTGTCTATGATTTCCCTCGCTTCACTGGTTCCAGCTTTCTCTTCCAGTCTCTGTCTGGAATCTAAGATGAATTCATTGTTCCATTCACAAGCAAGGAATGTAACCTCGTCCATGGTGATTTCTTCTATTTGTTCTCCCTCTAAATCCACCCAATAGAGCTGCCCTTTTTCATCTACATGTAGCCCATAGGCACTTCCCTCCATATAGTCCAACAGAACCTGGGCATGTTCCTCATTCAGTGAAAATGGTATAGAAAATTCATCAAGATAGGCCAGCAGTTTCCTGGCCGTATTCAATTGTTTCAAATAAAACCTCCTTATACGGTATCCTAACGGCTATGTCCTGATGGCGGCTTCTTATCCTTGTTTTCATACTTTTTTAATACCGCCAGAATCTCACTTATTTTTTTCCGGACCGTCTCCGGGAGATCCCCCATCTCAGCCTTTCGCAGAAACTGCGCTTCGGTCTTCCTTCCATATAATGTTGCCAGCCTGCCGTATATCTCTTTTGCCAAGACAGCTTCTGTATCTCCAGACTGCAGCTTTTCCGCCCAAACCTCCGGCATATGATCCCGGACTAAAATACAGATATCGCAGGCAGCCTGTTGTAAATCCGTGCGCTTTAAAACAGGTTCCTTTTGGTCAATGGACCATATACCATTCAGCATGTCCTGCGCCAATCTCAAATCACGCTCATCTGTTCCATTTAGGATTGTATCCACAACCTTCTGTAGCTGCTGGTACTCCTCATCCATTCCCAGTAAAGGAATACTCTTATTTTTATCCAGTCTCTCCATAATGTCGCACACCTCCAATCCAACAGCTTCTTGTATGAATTCCTTTGTGATGTTATTTTCCCTGCAATATTCCAGATAGGTTTCCATTCCCCCTAAATATGTAATTTCCTCCAATGGGGTGTCAGCCAGTTCCTCCCATGTTTCATAATGGCCTTCCATTGTCATGGCTGCTATCGTACAATCATCAAATTCCAAGTCATAGAACAGGTCATCATCTGTACTGCACATACCAATCCGGTAAATATCAGGCTGGTCTTCCTTAGCGTACACATTGAAAAATAACCTGGCTTCATCGGTACTCGCAACTGCTGCATATTGGTATGGGCTGCCCTTCACCCTGTCCTTGTTCAAGATATACAGCAGGGTGTATTCTCCAAAGTGGTTTCGTTTCAGATACTCCTTACTGTCATAGATCAATCTCTCAATTTCTGTCTGTTTTGCTTCCATATTCCACCTCACCTATTTCTTTATCAACGGCTGTTGTGTCTGCTCTCCAGGTGCGGCTTATAAGCAGAGTCCTGTCTTTCCAGTTCTGCCACCTTAAATAAATCCAATACCTCCCACCCAGTAGCAGCCTTAATAGCCGCTGCTGAAATGTTGTTTTCTTTACAGTATTCCAGGTAATCCGCCACCCCCATTTTATGGGGGATTGCTCCAATGCCCCACCTGCTCAGTTCCTCCCAGGCATCCAAATGGCCATTCATTGTCATTGCAGCAATTTTGTACCCCTCCTCCAGCATCCCAAACAGATATTTATCTGTATATGCGTATCCAATATTAAATTCAACAGTCTTATGCGCAGAAGGAGAAAAACTGATTGCCCTGTCCTGCCCATATTCTGCCAATCCCTGATAGGTGTCCTCTCCGTGCGCCTCCTTTTTTAAAATATGATAGATAATGGCTCCCTGGTACTTTTGCGAATCCAAAAACTCTTTGTTTTCACAAAGCACTTTGAGTACATCCATCTGGGGGTTTTGTATCTTTGGGGGCAGACTATTTAATTCCGTCAGGACTCTTGCAATCTGTATTTCCAGCTCATATTCTGGCTGCTTGCGTTTCAGATGGTCAAGCCAGAATTGCATAAATTCCTGTTTCTTCTCTGGATTATTTATTTCCCTGCACATTCTTTCCACCGCATGTGCCTCTGATTCTCCGGGTAAGCGCGCTGCATTCCATTCCCCACCCCCAACAGCGTTCAGCATATTGCAGATATCCCTGGATAAATCCTTCCCCATTCCCAGTTCTCTCACCTCATGTATCCCTGATGCTTCAAACTTTTCCGGTTCATATTTCAATGTACTGTCTCCTCTTTTCTAAATAACCGTTATAGCCAGTTTTCTTACCCTGCCCTTTACATGGCGGTTTACCTGCCATTTCAGTTTTTTCACTATCGAGTCCTTTTTCTGTCTGCCTGGCTCACATGATTCATATAATCCTGCTTCTGTAATTTTACCTCATCAAGCAGATCTCCTACACTCCATCCGATAGACGCTGTAATAGACGCCGCTGTGATATTTCTTTCTTTACAGTAAATAAGGTAATCCTCAAATCCCTCTCTATGGAGCAACGTGTCGAGGCCATCCCTGTCAAGTTCGTCCCAGACATTAAAGTGGCCATCCATCGTAATCGCCGCTATTTCATAGCCTTCTTCCAGCGGTTTAAACAGATCCTCATGAACCGATGTATCACCTATATAAATTTCAGTAACTTCTTCCTTAGAAATAGAAAAATAGACTGCCATTTCCTGCTCATATTCAGCAACTCCCTTGTAACTGACGGCCCCATCCTGTTCTTTTTTTAGGATATAGTAAATACTGGCATCATGATACTTTTGAGAATCCAAAAATTTTTTATTTTCTACGAGTACCTTAATTCTCTCCATAAATGGAGTTTCCATATGCGTAAAACCTCTTTTAGTCTTGTTAAAACTTCCGCAGCCTGTATTTCCAGTTCATATTTTGGCCTCATACGTTCCAAATAGTCAATCCAGAATTGCATGAACTCACGCCGCTTCTCCGGATTCTTTATCTCCTGATAGGTACGTCTCACTACGTCCGCCTCTGATTCTCCCGGTAAACGCATCGCTTCCCATTGCCAGTAATCAACAGATTTTGTCATTCTGCAGATATCCCAGGCTAGATTTTTCAAAAAGTTCGGCTCTCTATTTTTATCAGGATATCCATATTCCCATAGTTCTCCAATCAATCCCTCAGTCTGCCTTGTAACCTCAATGCTTTTTGCACGGCTGACCTTATACAAGTAATCAATAAGCAGCTTTCTGGCATCAGCAAACCGCAGCGTATCCAGAACATTTTCGGTTTGGTTGTAAGGATACGGCTTATAGAAAAATGGGGTGAAAATGTCTCCCAGTGGTCCTCTCTTCATGAAGTCGTCCACGTAATCTTTTAATAACGCAAATTCTTCTGGTTCATATCTCAATACTCTGTCTCCTTTAATTTCACAACTGCAACCTTATTTCATAAAGGCATCCACATTCCTACTTAACGGCTTTTGGTCTTATGTTGGGGTCTCACTGCTTTCATAGAATGCTCACCACAGTTTTGTAAATTATTCTGTAACCGCCCACTCTCTCCAACTGACAATAAGTTATTTTCCAAACAAAAAGCCGTATATTTTCCGAATCCCTGCATGTATTTTAATTCGCTCATATCTATTTCTCTCAAATGATTCCATATGGCCAGACTCGCCTCTTTTGTTACCTCCACAATCTGATATTCCTCTTCCAGGAGCTGGAACAATTTTTGATTTGTCATACATTCTGTTTCGGAAATAGTTTCCCTTTTATAGCTAAACGGATCAAAGAATTCCATTTCGTTGTCGTCACTCTTAATACACACTAAATAAGCCGGATTTCCTTCATGATCCTCTTTCACAAGAATATAATATAGTTCAAGCACATAACAGATACCTTCTTCTCTGCGTCTGTCTATTGCCTCATTCAATCTCTCTACGGATATCACGGGCCATTGTTCCAGCGCTTCTATTACTTCCCTCATCGGTTCCCTATCTATATAGAAACGTATATCACTAAGGTGTTCTCTCCAATATTCCGCCAATTCATGGCGTTTTTCTGGTGTTTTTATTTGTTGGTATATTCTGCGGACTACATCAGATTCAGACTCCCCGGCATGACGGATACGCTGCTATTCCATGTCGCTTATGGACTTCACAGCCTTACACATATCCCAAGCTAAAGTTTTCAACGAATCAAGCACGATACCATTTCTAAGGTTACCAAATTCGTCCAAACTGTCTAATACACCGTAGATTAAATCATATGTCTCCCTGTCCGTTGCTTCTTTACTTTTATCCAGCAAAAAGTTAAAAAGTTCTATCCTCGTATCCGCAAGTTTCAGTGAATCCAGCACATCGCCTTTAGGTACATAGGTAAAATCAAGGAAAGCATTTTCAACTGGAATTTTCTCAAAGAGACCTTTTACCTTTTTCTTTAGCTGTTCAAAATCCTCCTGCTCATATCGCATAAATATATCCCCTTTCATTGGGGGGCCGGTCCGGACTGGCTTTGCCAGTCCTCTGCAAGATACGGATTTTGCCGTACAAAATCCACTTGTTAGGGGGAATCCCCCTAATACCCCCGTATCAGCCTCATAATGCTGATATCACCCACACATTTCTGCTATCATATCCGCTCAAAATGAGCTGAAATCTGATATCAGAAAAGGGAAACTGACAGCAGTTTCCCCACAACTCACATATTAACCTGCTATCAGCTCCAATTATCTGATAGCAGCCTATATAAAATATGATATCACCAAAGCCGTTTAGATATCAATATTTTGAGGTTCCTGCTATCAGTCACGGATAACTGATAGCAGGATTTTTACCCCACACATGATACCAGATTCCTGTTCCTGATAGCATAATTGCCTAATATACTGTTCTTTCCACTGTTTTCCCAATCCAATCTGGATTTCTGTTCTATATTAAATTAAGATTCTGTATCTCTGTCACTGGTGATTGTCATAAAATCTTTCCAACGCTTTTTCGAAAGCTCCAATGCCAGAAAAGAAGCTTCCAATACTCAAATCTTCAAAGAGATATGGCATAGCTCGATATAATTCTTCAAAGATACTGGTTAAGACATTTACAACGATTGAATTTCCTGCTTGCTTATACGCCTGGCTATTGCTGATTCCGGCCTCCTGCACCTTCTGATAATCTTCGTCATCGAATCCCATCAAACGGAAGCATTCCAAAGGTGTCAGCCGTCTGATGCGGAGGATTGACTCCAAACAGCATATCGAACTTCCCTGTGCTGTAATTGTAGGACAAATGGTCCCATTCCCCTGCACCCTTCCTCGCTTTCCGCTGGCGTTCGGATACGAAAGATTTGCAATTCCACTTTTTATGCATTCCTCATAACCTTTCTCTGTATCCTGTCGTACCAAAATAATATTATCTTTCTGTACCGTGGTAACGGCATAACTGACCTTTGATGACCCACTCAGCTCTAGCCTTTGTTCAACCTTTCCTGTATCATTATAACGTCCACGGATAGCGCCCACTTCCAAAACCTTTGTCTGGTCATGGCTTGCAAGTTGGGTATTTGCAACCCCCATCCCTGATAATATAGCACTCTGTTGGGAATTTCCAATACTTCCGACTACTGCAATATTATTTCTGCTGGAACCGCTTGCCGTCAATGTAGGATTAGAACCAACTGCAGAATATACTCTGCCTGTCTGCGGATCACCCAAATGTGCCTGTATCTGCCCAACCTTATGCAATTTAGATTCCCACTGTTTTAGTTCCTCTTCTCCTGGCATATATAACAGTGCTTTCCGTTTATCTAAATCTGTTATCAGATTCTTCACCTTATCATCTGACAGATAATACTTTTCCTCCACCTCATTTTCAAGGATATCCATCAGCCGCCTTTCACTTTCCACTGGTCCCGGAAATACAAATTTTCCATTATCGTATTCCTTTTTGATCAGAATGAGATAAACACGCTCCCGATTTTGCGGTATTCCGTAATGTTTGGCATTTAAAACCTTCCAATAGGTGTTATAGCCATATTCTTGTAATTCCTGCTCAAATAAGCGAAAGGTACTATTAAGGAACCTTGTCTGAACAATATTTTTCACATTTTCATAGATTCCAAATTGGGGCTTCACACTCCGAATCACTCTAAGCCACTCCACCAAAAGTGAGGACCTTGTTTTATCCAGGTTCTTCGAGCCGCATTTTTCACAAAAATCTCGTTTGCTCCAATGTACCTGCAATGGATTCACCTCATGCCCACAATCCCTGCACTTCCAGACGGAACCGGCCATTTTTCCGCTCAGGCTGAAATCCTGACACGGGCTTCCACCGCAGATAAAACTGAAATAAGGTAGCTTTGTTTCATCGACTTTTGTAATATCTCCGAGGTTTGCTCTCTCGTCAACCCCATGGATAGCGCAATAACTTTTTACCGCATATTTATCAAACTCACAAAAATTTATTAATTTATAATCCAAATCCCTTCTTAGAGGGTGTAGCTACACATATTACCCGGGATTACCTCTTACCTCCTTTCAATTGTTTGAGTGTAATTAGTTACCGAATAAGTTAATAGCTACTGTTACAAATTAAATTTTCATGTCTTGAACTCTTTATTGGATTGGGCTTGACCACCCCCTTTCATAAAATTATTTTCATCTATCTCGCTGTATGTTTCATCTTTTTCTCTATCTGAACTGTTGCCGGCTGTAACGTAAGATTATGTGCATCAAACTGGTATACCAAATCTGAAACATGCAAGGGAGTCCGTCCATATAGTCCATCTTCCTTACTCTTCATCTTTACTGCCTCCTGTAATTTCTCCAAATTGTGATCATTCTTAGAACATACCAGAATATTATCATTTGAAATTGGGATTACAAACAAATCCCCACCAAGCCGCTGCGCAATTTGACATAAGCCTTCCGGATAAAACATCATCCCAATCCCATTTTCTCCGGATATACTATAAATCCCGTATGTGTCTGGCAGAAGCTTCTCATAGGTTCCCAAGCCCCGGAAAACGGCATCCTTACTTGTATCTAAGACTGTCTGTAAACGCTCACTTACATCAAAATATTTGGCTTTATCAAATAATTCCTGCTCAGTAAGTCCCCACTGTTCCAAATGCTTCTTACACACTGGCCTTATAAAATCGTAAGGCCAATTTTCACCATCCTCTTTGCAGACCTCATAAACTTCATCATAAAATTTGAAATACACAGCGATATCCCCAATTGAAATATAAGGTATCCCCTTCTCTTCCAGTTTTTCTGCTGACTTCTCCAGATTTGTTGCCCATATAGTAACATTGTCCAGCTTTTCAATTTCTTCAACCAGATGTACCCGTTCAAAGTATTCGCAAATTGTTTTTGCCTGATCCGACAACTCATACCTACAGCACTGGTCATACAGATACCATAGTGATAACGATTGGCTGCACATGAATCCTCCAGAGGTTTCAACGGCGATTTCCTCATTGGCTGTCCCTTCGGCTATTACAACTAACTGTTTACTGGTCCCATCTAACTGACGATTAAGTTCTAAGTATAAATTCTGTTTATAATCCTCATATGTCATTCACACATCACCTTTTCCCGTTCTCTGATCGTCAACAGTTTACCGTCCGATGGGGAATAGTGAAAACCATGACTCGAAACTGCATAACCGGACAGGCTGCGGCGTACCTGATGATTCCCGTTTTTGTGGATTTCTTCAATGGAGAATCCCGGTGTCAGCGCTCCCATCGTATCAGGCAGGACATAGGCTTCTCTTTCGGTATACGGAAGGATATAAAAGCTGTCGGGCATAAGCTGCTGCAGTTCTCCAAGGACATCCCAATATAATACGGTTGCAGCCCCTCCTGGTCCGGTAACAACATATCCAAGTGCATCCTCTGCCTCCCCATCATTCAGGATATCAGGAATTCCTTCTATCATGTTTGCAATCTTATCATGCAGAGGATAAATCCTGCTCTCCATGGAAACAAGGGAATGTTCCCGCACAAAATTGTGAAGTTCTCCCTTTCTCATATTCCATTTTTTTAAATGACTATTTGTTACCTCGGTTTGATAATAACGGCCGTCTCCCAGCGGAGCGTAAAACATATAGTAAAACGCTACATCTCCCATGACGAGATAAGGCATATCATTATTTTTCAGTGCATCTAAGTCGAGCCTATGGTTTGCAGCGTAAATCCCCACGTTTTCCGGTTGTTCCAACTGATTTACTGCTATCTGCAGATTTTCCGTCTGTGCAGCGGAAAAAACTTCAATTGCCCTGTCCGCCAATTCCTCTTCCCAAAAGTTTAGCATCTCTGCTCTAAGAAATGCCTCCCTCATGGAAATGACAGGGCAATATCTTCCTTTTTGTTCAAATGACATTGTAATCCCCTCGGTTGGAAGCCCTTTTGCCACAATCCTCACATTCCCCCTGATATGGGAATCTTCCAAAGCAGCCTGAACGCATTGCTGATAAGCGCTACAAAATTGTTTATATAATTTAAGATTCATATTCTTACTCTCCTTTAAAATTAATAAAAAAACAGGTACTTTCCGAATCGCTCTGAAAAGTTACCTGCCCTGTTTTTTATTCATTTGTGGTTTCTGCCGCACCCGTTGGCTTGTCTTGCGGACTTCATCCGTTTTCCGACTATAAGCATAAATGAAATCAGATAAATCCTTCTCTCTCTGCTGATAACCGTTTTGCTTTGCATTATAGAGGGTTTCTTGAATCCATTTTTTTCCTTCCCTATTTTCTTTTGATAACACCACACATTGATTAATACTTGTAGGAAACAGTATCAGATTTCCTCCCAGCTTATCCGTCAATTCACGTATTTTGTCTTTGTACAGCATAGCAGACGCGCCCCAATAAAAACCATCTGTTGTCATGATTAAAATATTTCTCTTATCTGGTTCTGTCCCAAACGGTTCTATGCGAATGGCTCTTTGGTTTTCCGGGTTTTGTAGCGACCATTGATACAGCGTATGAAAATCCATGTCAAACTCATTCAACAGGTCCGCCGTCACTTTCAGGTTAAGATGTAGATCCTCAAGCAGACTATCCGTTGAATGGTAAATAATCCTTAATACGATTGCAAGATCGCCGTCCCCATATAACTCATGTGGAATCTCCTCTAATAACTTTTGATTCCTTTTCGCATTCACTAATGTCGGAACCACCATATTGGGTGATATGACTCCCATATCCCGAAATGCTATCTCAGTGTTCCTTTCGTCCCGCAGAAAATGCCCAATTAAATCACTTGCCACCTTCCACATGGGTTCCTCCAATTCTGTATGCCGGTTGAATGCCACAAAAGGAAATATCATGGAGTCTGATATTTGCGGACACCCCTTCACCATCAACGTACAGCCATCTGATATATGGGGCGGCAAAACTGCCTCCCACTCTAATCCCAGTTTTTTCAAAATGACGTTTATTTCATGGGTGAAGGATTTATAAAATTCCATCTTCTGTTCTAAAATTACTGCATATCTGCTCTTTGCCAAACTACTCTCCTATCTTCCACGCTTTTTTGTTTCTTTTGGTACATCGGAAATCATGCGAAACTGTTCTGTCCTGCAGTTAAAATGATATAAATTTTCGGACAGTGACATTTCACTTTTTGCAACCGTCCCATTGCTGTCATGCAGCGCATTCGCTATGCACCGGACACCGCCGCTATCTAAAAGCGGCATTGCAAGAAATTGGTCAATACTTATTGGGACCAGCAAGATATCATTTCCAAGTGTGTCTGCCAGTTCGCGCATTCTTTCTTTATATAGAATGGAGGCTGCCCCCAAATGCTGCCCCGTATTTGTTACTACATAAAAGGGTGGTAATTTCTTTTCTTCTCCCTCATAAATCGCCGTTTCATCCAACAATTTATATAGTTCAACCATCTGGACAGATTCAATATTTCTGGGGTTATCCAATGATTTCTGATAGAGTTCATCAAAACTCAGCTCCCACTCCTCTAATATGTCATCCGTAACGATTAGGTTTAGGTTGATTCCCCCAAGCGATTGATATACAACCTGTAGGACGATTGCAAGGTTTTCAAACATTGAATGAGGAATCTGCTCCAACCAATCCGCATTTTCTTTTACATTCGCAAATGTGGGAATCACCATGTCTGGACTAAAAACCCGCATATCCTCCAGTGCGCATCTAGTCATTCTATCGTCAAAAAATTCCTGTGTTGCCTCACGTGCGGCAACGCCCCACGGCGCACCTTGTAAAAACCTCTGATAATACTCATATATAGAAATAGGTGGCAAGTCAACATGACCGCCGCCACGGATAACCACCATAGCGCCCTCCGGTTCTTCCCCAATAAATGGGCTGGCCCTCCATGTAACCCCCAGTAATTTCAGATTATAGCTGATTTCATGAGTAAAATACTTGATAAATTCTTCGTAATCCATTCGTCTGCCTCCTTATGGTTATGACCTTACCTGCCATGCCTCTTACTGGCCACTTCTTTTTTATGATTCACAGGCTCGTGGGTTTCCTGTTCTATAGACAGCATCTCTTTTATATTATCCTTAAACCTGCATAGCTTGCCATTATCATATGTATAAACATGGTCTGACAATGATAAACGTGTCTCCGTGTTCTCAATATCCTCCCGGATTTTTGTCTGTACCCATGTTTCCTGTACCCGCCCTGCCGGAACCAGGGCTACTTTCTGCTCTGAATATGGCACGATTATAACCTGGTCATTAAAAGCCTCTTCAAATTGCCGCAGAACTCTCGGGTAAAATGTTACCCCCGCTCCGTTCAACCCATAAAGATCATATGGCTCGTTACAGAGGTCTTCTGACTTCGCTATCACTGGAATGTGCCCAAACTTTTGTGGTGATTCCACCCAGTTAAAGGCACAAGCGCCAATTTCCTGTGAATCGCTTTGTTTTACTAAATCAAAAAATTCTTCTACAGAATAATTCCATTTCCGAAGATGTTCCTCACATACAATGCTTTCCATCGTGCCACCATAACGCATTTCATAGTTAAACCGAAAATAAATTGCCATATCATCCATGACAAGGAATGGTATCCTGGATTTTTTCAGTGTTTCCTTACTTTTTTTAAGATTTACTGCATATGCAAGTACATTTTCTATACATTCTACCTGTTTCCTCTCCACCATCCCAAAAGACAGAAAACACTCGAAAACCTGTCGTGCAATTTCTGCCGTAGGACAGTGACTCCTGCTTTGTTCCGAATAGATTTCCTCCATATCGACACAATGGCACATTCGATCACCTAAATCCAGAGTGACTTTTTCAACGGATAACCCTTCTCCTATGACAGATGGCCGAACTCCACTATATCCACGCTGTCTTAAAAAGATTGATAGTTCCAGTAAACATGCCTTTTTAAAACGGTCATATTTAGTTAGTTCCATCACCAACACCTGCCTATCTTATTTTCTGCTTTTCTATTTTGGGTTTGATTGCAGTAACCAGACTTTTTTTCACCGTATCATACTTAAAAACATGTCCAGAGAGGGCATGACGCCCCTCTCCGGTTGCCTCCTTCACCTCGTTCTGGAATTGCAGTTCCTTCTCCACTTCTGATATATCCTTCACCTCAGATGTCTGTATATAGGCAGCAAAGCCATCGTCCGGGATAATCACCATGTCGTCCCCCAGCTTTTTACGAACCTCCTCCATTACTTTTGGATAGAAAACAGCGCCAAATCCATTCTGCCCATAGACGTGATAAACCTGTCGTGCCTTCTCCTGTATATCTTCTGCTGGTCTTAATATGATGGATGGGTCATTTTCTAATGATTCCTTTACATCATCATACAGATTTATAATTTCTGTACCAATTTCCTCTGGCTCTTTATATCTGACCTTTTCAAATAGTTCTACAACATTTATTCCCCACTGTTTCAAATGGTCTTCCGTAACATCTTTGCAATAGAACCTATCTTCCATCTCATAGACAAACTGAAAGGTGACCGCCATATCCCGATAGGGCATATACGCAATGTGATTCTCCTCCAGCTTCTCCCAATACTTAGATAAATTCATTGGGTAGATCATGACATTATCAATCTGCTCCAACTGTTCGCAGGCAATCCGCTCTGATATATCATACAAGTTCAGAAGATATTGGACTGCCTCATCAATCTTGTAAGCGGCAGTCGTATAACAGTTGAAATATACTACTTCCATTGATGTGCTGGGGCATATTGACACGCCGTCACCTTTTATCATAATGGATTCAAAGGGAGTTCCTTCTGCTATCAATTCCATTTCTTCCCCTTTTCCCCTCTGTTCTAGCTGCTCCTGAAATTCTTCAATAAAATCCTCCCGGACTTCATCATATGCATGTTCTTCATAATAATCTCGCATCCTTGCTCTCCTCTCTGCCGTTTACAAGTGTTAATCCTGCCAGATTTTAAAACCCTTTTACCACACTGCATTTCCGGAGTGGTGGATTGACCACTAAAGATTTACTTTTTAGCTTATAATGCAGGATAGTCCCTGACAAAGCATGATTTTTAAATTCACTGAAACTCCTCTGTCTTTCAAGACCCATTTTAATGTCAGTAAGTGTATATTGGTCTGCGGCATAAATGCGCGTCTGGTCCGTTGTAATTGGCAGAAGATACAGATCTGTATTTACCCCTTCTGCAAATTCATCCAGCGTGTTTTTATAAAGCATGCCAGCAGCACCTCCCGGACCAGTCAAAATCCAGGCACTCGCCCTCTCATTCGGAATCTTTCTCCTTCCCAGCGTATCATCCGTTCCCAAAGCCTCCTGTATCGCTGCCGTGACTGCTTGTATTTTTACATCATATTGTGCAAAAGAAATATCTGCTACACATTCCATTAGGTCATCCACATGCATTCCCCACCGTTTCAGGTCTTCCGCTTCCACTGGCATTTCATACACAATTCTGCCATTTCCACTATTTTCTTTTGCGTGGAATCTATAATAAATACACATATCTCCAAGCCTGGTATAAGGCAGTTCCAGTTCCTCCAGCTTTCTTTCATATTTATTTGCCACTGCACAAAATTTAACAAAAAGCGGACGCTTGATAATGTCCATTTTCAGTCTGATTCTCCCAGACTCCGCTTCCTGGAATTCCTGCAATGTCTCCAATGCCAGTATTCTTGCCGGAAGCATTTCATACTGGTTTCTCAAATACAGCTCCTCTATGCTGACCAAAGGACAGTATGCACCTTCCCTCTGAAAATCCAGGGTGACAGACTCCCCCGGCAAACCGTCCAGCACCAGATTTAGTGCCCCCGATGTCCTGCTCTGCTCCATCAAATCAATCAACTGATAGATAAATTCTTCTTTAAAATTAAAATAATCCATATTACCTCTTTTCTATTGGAATTATACAATCGCCTGTTTCCGCACCACATTCCTGCTTCTTTCCAAATATTGAACTATTGCTTTTCTCCTTTCTTTAACAAGGAATTCATTCCAGTCTTTCCCATGCGGTGGAAACCGGACTTTTACACGATAACCCATTTCCCTATATTTTTCGCGGCATGCTGCCGCTGCTCTTCGCCCCGCTTTATCGTTGTCAAGATACAGGCTGACTAACTTAATCTGGGGGTTTTCTAACAGAAACCGTTCTAATGCTCCGTCCCAGGTTGTTCCCAATGCCAGCTTGTTTGACTGTCCGTCTCGTTTGTAATCCATGTAGGACATTAAATCAATAGCCGCCTCAAATACCTTGACTTCTTTGTTTTTCCTGTTTCGCACGGTAAATCCATAGGTTTTGTCATTATTGTCTACATCTCCTTTAAACGGCTTTCCATAATTGTCAATCGTCCCTCTCATGCTGGCAAAACGGGCGGTTCCAAATGAATCCCTGCCAATGAAAACCACGTTATGGTATCTGCGTGTTTCATAGATTAGTTTCTTTTTTACAAACCAGTCCACCACTTCTTTGCTCAAGCAACGTGTTTTCAACAGATAAGCATATAAACGCCGGTAATTATCGTTTGCCTCTGGAAGTACAAATTCCCCCTTCTCTTCTGGTTCTGTCTCTTGCTCCGCCTTTCTGCATTCATGTTTTTTTCTATATGTATCACTTTTAAATGCTTTATCTACGTATCCATAACCAGCTTCATCAAGCAGATAAATGACAGATTCCCGAAAATCCATTCCACAAAACTGTCTCAAAAATTCTATAGTATCTCCACTATGACCTTCCATACCTTGTGGAACTGAAAAACGCAGCCAGGTCCTCCTGTTTTTTATCCTGATAGAATCATGTTCCTTCAACGTATAATAATTGCCGACTCTTTTTGTAGTAAACCCTTGACGTTCAGCTATGGATACCAGATCTACACTCCTTGCTATATCCAATTCTTCATCCGAAAATTTTATATTGCCACCTCCTGGACCAGAATCTTATTCCATAAACTTCATATCCAAGTAATTCCTGGCTTCTGGAAAGTCCCTTTCAAATTCCTGCAGATAGTTTCTGCAGGCACTTCCGTCTTTTGCCAGATAGCAAAACTCCCGTAAACTCATTCGCTTAAACATCTGGGGTTGGTTGCACCACCTCGACAGGTTCACATACATCCCCCTATAAGGAGACTCCCTGTATTTTTCATATCTCATAATATACGGGTAGGCTCGCAGCCCCATCAATATTCTTATGCGCTCAAATGTTTGCAGAAGATCCTGCCGCCAGAATAATCGGTCGTATTTCCCCATTTCATCAAATCCGGTCAAAACATAAAATTTCACTCTCTTTGATTCCTGAAATACGTTATTTATGACCTGCATCTTCTCAACAATCACTTTTGTATCCTTGATATTGTCAAATGCAAAGATTAAATCTCCATCCAGCCTGCAAGCTGTCAGTTCCTCAGCTTTCTGCCGAGTGATGAGCCGGATATCCAAACCTTGCCGAAACTGTATCGGACGGTCCGTTTCCCGTAGCTGTCCCAACAATGTGTGCCACTCCTTACATGCCAGAAAATTATCGTCCAGCAGGCAGATTTTCTTTTTCTTTGGGCTATAAAATTCAGTTATAGGGCTTGCAGGAACTGATGCAGTCTTATTGCGGTTTATACAAAAAGGGCATTGCCTAAAGCATCCCCTTGTCAGAAAACCTATGGAATAATCCCGATAATACTTGAATTTCTTACTTCGTTTCCCGTCTTCGCCCTGGTCTGCAAGCCAATTTTCGTACAGACTGTAATCAGGCATGGCATGTTCTATTTCATAAGGCAATTCCGGGGCCCGGTCTGCATAGAATCCAGTTCCACCGTATCTGACATGCTCCATCGTAAGAACTTCCTCTGGGCATCTTGTCTCTGTAAAAACCTTTGAAAGATACACCCGTCCAAACTCCTTTACTCTGGAATAATCAGTCAACAATTCTACCTGGTCACCCATCTGCTTATGATATGAGCTGATTTTCATGCATGCCAAGTTTGGCATGCGATGTCTGTTTTTTTCCAGTAAATCAGCATCAATAATTCCGATTTTTACATTCATCACCCCTTTATCTTAAATCTTTTACCCATCTCTGTTTCTTGCATTGCGGTGCAGTTGTGTTTCTCCGCCTGGAAGGTGTATCCCAGGAACCGCCGCCCGTTCTTTTAATGTCGCATCTCCAGCCAGCAGCCAGCAGGTATATCCCGGATTCCGAGTCCAAAATATAAGTAATGATTCTCTCATACCCCATCTCCTTTGCAATCCGGGCCGCCCTGCCATACAAAAAGCTGCAGGCATTGGCTGTACCATCCGTACAACAGCGTGTCACTTCTATTGTCTTTCCATCGTCTAAATGCCTGGATACCGGTCTTCCGCACTGTATTACACCACATATTCTGCCATGTTCGGTACATGCGATACGGAATTTATTCCGGTACACGGGGCTATGGTGCCTGTGATTTTGTGCGACATATTCATTTGCCGCCTTTAACTCAATCGGTACTGCCTTCATTCACTTTTTCTATATAATTTAGTTCCGGTTGGAACGTAAACCTCCTGTTGTTGATTCATTGTTTTAGTCTGGTCCCATGTCCATAAAATCTGCGAGACATAACTGCCCCTCAACATTTTTGTCCTCCATCCACCACCTGAACACGTCCTCTCCGTTCTTCCACTTCGTAGGTTTCCCCGCTGAATGGATTGCCACCAGCATTTTATCAAACGCCCGGATATAAGCTGCCTTGTACTTTGGGAAGTCTGCAAATTCTTTGTAACGGTTCTTGCCGGCCATCGGACACCCAACACAGCCAACTCTCTTATAGCCCATATCATAAAGCGGATTATACGGCATATGGTTGGATCGGATATAATCCCAGATGTCCTTATGCTTCCAATCAATGATAGGGTTTGACACTACCCGGCCACGGATTGCACACCGCTCGACAACTAACCGCTTATCATCATTATCGTTCATCAGGGTGATCCTGTTCTCGACCTTTCGGGCTGCCGCTTCCAACTGTCCTCTCTTAGACCGTTTATTGCTCTCGTCCCAGCGCACACCTGTAGAAACCAGCCTGTCTGGTGTTGTGTTTTCTTTCAGAATTTCACAACAGTAGCGCTGCATCCTGGTGGGCGGCATCTTCTTTTTAACAATCAACTGCCACATGCTTAGTGGCGGCATATGGATATAACATGGGATTCCCATTTCTTTTAAACGTTGAAATTTCTCCCTGATGTAATATACTGTATCGGGAGCATCGACCGTTGTGTGAGAATTGTGGGCCTCAAATTCAACTCCTGACCGGATAAATAAATCCAGAAGTACATCTGAATCCTTCCCCCCGCTGTAAGTACAGATTACGGGGGCATCATAGTACCTCTTTGACATTTCACTTGCTAATTTGATTCGTTCAATACTCTTCGCCTCTAAATCCAATAAAATCCGAAGAGACTATCGTTTTACATGGCCACAACTCCTTATCCCTCCTTTTGCATTTCAATTTCGATTTTTATAAAGGAATCCAGAAACCTTTTTACTTGAGGGATAGCTGTTCTCGTATTCTGTCTTGTTACATAGCGTGCTCTCCAATTCTGTTACCTGTGGCTGCCTGCATTTTTCCTAATAGGTATTGTCTCCTTCCAGGGTTTCATTTCCTGAACCTTATGGATTCTCTCACATATGTCAGATATTCTTTCATACTCTGTGTCCGACTTATCCAATATCTCTAGCAGCTCCTTAAAATACTCCGCAGCTTCTCCGCAGCCTTTGGAGCTTGCCAGCCACTGATATACTTCTCTGACCCTGGTCTCTGGTGTCTTTTTTAAATCTTTCGCATCCATACACCCAAAAGTCCCAAGGTCATTTACCAGCCTATTCACATCTTCTGCCAAACGCTGAATATAATCACTTGCTTTATCTTCCATAAATTATCATTACCCTTTCTCACATTTTCAGATTTATGGTTTTCATTCCTTATGCCGCCGTTTAATCCTCTCTTTAATTTCCTGGCGCATTTTTCTTGTATTATTACTGGGTACAGCGATTGCCGCCGCTTCATCAATGGTCAGATGCTCATATAGAAATGCTTCTTTTATGGTTCTCATCTGATAACAGTCAAAGTGTTCTTTGGCATACACTGCTACCTGGTCATAAGTAAGACCATATTGAAATCCGGATAAGATTTCCTCGATTTGGTCTTCATCGAACCGGTTATCCGTAGCCAGTTCCATTTCCTGAACGCTCCTTCCCAAATAAAACCCGTAAAACACTAATTCCATTTGTCTATAATTGTGTTTTCCATCTGCTACAATCTGTATCTTCTGGATATCCAGCTTTCTTTCCAGTGCCAAGGCAATTGCCCGGACTTCCTCCGAGCCGTCCGAATCATGCACAAGACTAATAAGACTATCCAAATCTATACCCATCAAATACGCTTTGCGCAAAGCATTTATTTTGTTACTATATCCTCCAACCTCCATGATCTTCTTCACCAACTCATAGGGTATCTGGTCAGCGTATAACGCCTCCTCCGCTATTCGAAGGTTTTCATTTGACAAGAAGACCTCATTTTTCAGGGTATCCAAAGTTTTGTTTTTATCGTCCATGTCACTCCTCCTCTGGTATAGAAAAAGAGGAAGATTCAGCGTCTCCCTCTTTTTGTGACTATTTATTTATTTTTGTCCAAACTGTTAATCCGGTATCTGCGGCGAAATATGCCAATCTGTCCACAGATTTCCTTTGATTGTCAGGTCATCCGTTAAATTCAGGGATAACATACCTGATGGCGTCCATGCATCAATCAGCCATGTATAAGGTGTATATTTGCCGTCGGGTATCCAAATCGGCGTGAAATGTGTCCTCCGTTTAAAAGTGCTATACTGATTTTTCTTAAATTCAAATTTTGACTGTAAGCCCCCTGACATTCGGTCCAATAAACGCCAATATTTTTTATATTGAAATTCCGGAAAATAGGTTACTGCATTTTGGGCTCCAGTAACAGCACTGGACTGATTTGTACTGACATTGCTGCTGATAGATTCATTAAATCCGTAACCACTCTTTAGTGTTTTTCCGCTGGCCGTGGGCGATTTACCATCTGGCTGTACACGCATTGTTGCGTTCATACTTGCGTGATATCTATCAATATTGAACTTCCACCAGCCATGATCGCACCAGTAGCCATCATCATCATCGTCACCACTATGCCATACCCAGTAAGAATACCAATACGGCCGCCAAATACTCCAGTCAGCAGACGTTTGCTGACTCTTTGATGGAACTGCCGGTCTCTTATAACTGTCATTGCGGTCGTCTGCAACCGGATTCGGTGGGGGATTTTTATCCAGATTTACAATCTTAACGCGTATGGTCCCTTTGTCTGTACGTCCGCCGCCTTTTACTGTAACCGGAATTTCCATAGTCTGCTCCGTTGACGGTGTTGTCCACCGGACCCATGCAATCTGACTGCCGCCCTCTGGGTAATATACGTTGTCCACCTTATAAGTTTTTCCCTTTATTTTAAATGTCACAGATACCTTATGATCCGGGTCACTTTGTCCGCCACTCACACGAATACTGGTAATAACCTCCGTATTAGTGCGGTATTCATAATCAAAGGTCGTAACTTCTGGTGACGGTTCTGGCAGTTCTCCATTAAAACGTACAATTCCAAGCCCCAGAGAAGTTTTGATTTCCTGATGCGAACGAAGCCCATTAGTGGGACCGTTCCACGCAGGGTATCCCAAATCAGATTTTTCAAGAAACATTGCAAGGGGCAAATTCTGGAAAGTGACTGAACGCAGCCAGGCATATACCACCCCGCCTGCCACTTCATCATATAATGCTGCTTCGGTTGCTGTCATGGCAACTCTTACTCCCTGCAATGTCACATAAGCAATCGGCTCTATCATGATTCTGTATTCACCGCTGATAAGTACATTAAAATCTATTCCCATATAGCCTGCTATCCCACGTACCGTCTGCTCGTCCGTAAAGTACCGCTTAATCTCCGCAATACTTGCCGGTCCCAAACTTTGGGAACTTATGATTTTAGGTAGTCTCTGTGCTGGTCTTATATACTGGTATCTTGAACCGGAAATGCCAATTCCATGGCCTGACGTATAAGACATTTTGCTCACTTTCCCAAAATGCAGTCTGATATCAGATGGGTTTTTATTGGTAAGGTCAATGGGCGTACCTACTACTTTATGGTCGCTTGTACTTATCACTGACACACGTACCCCTTCATCACCTGGGGACCAAAAATTTTCCGAAGAACCTTGTCCCATGCTGCCGCCTCCGCCGTCCACATTACCTTCCCCTGCTGCATAGGTCGGAACCGACATGATTAAAAAACATAGGCTGAATACAATCCCCGCCAGCCATCTTATTCTGCTTTTCAAATGTTCTCCTTTCCAATGAAAAAGCACAGCCATAAATAGCTGTGCTAAACAATAGATCCTGTTTCCATATAGTTAATCCATTACCCCGATTTTATTACCGTTCTCATAAATGTTGCTGTCTTCAATACCTTCCCCTTCCCCGATATCGTCAATCCAGCCAAAGCCTGGGGCATATATTTTTCCTTCCTGTGACTCACCTTCTGGTGCAGCGCCGGGAACCGTATCTGTCTCCGGCTGTTGTACTTCATCATGGTTTTCCGGCACCGGCTCACCCTCAACACGCTCCCCATCTGGTTTCTGACTAGGATTTTTCAATGCTCCTTGATCTGGTGTTTCGGGTTTTGTTACTCTGGGCTGGATATTCTGCACGGGTTGCCCGTTATCCTGAACGTCCTCTCTTCCTTCCTCCGCTTCTGTCTGTCCCTCCGAAGTTTCCGGCTCCTCCTGCGATTCTTCTTTTTTACTGTCAGTCTCTTTTGGCTTCTTATCTAATTCCGACTTTTTTATTTCCGGTTTCACTTCTATTTCTGTAGACTGACTCTCTGCCAGTTTATCATTTGTTTTCACTGGCTTTCTAAAATTACTGGCAATCATGACAGCAAGTACAATACCACATACCGCGCAGACCGCAATAATCATACCTTTTTTCACTTTATCATTCATATGGTTCTCCTTCCTGATGCAATCATTCTATCGCATCAAACATACTACATTTTTGCAAATCTGTCTATTAAATTTTAAAATACTTCTATATATCCAGCCTGGACTTTTAACCTGATTTTCATTTCAGGCAGACGTTTTCCCGCAAACTGAACTGGTACTTTTAATGTCACGATTGCGTCAATCTCAAATCTCTGTTCATTTTCTGGTGTTCCTGGCGCAAGCGGCGCATTACGCGCCGTAACGCTTAAATCTGATATGCTGTATTCCAGAACCCCTCCTGTATATTTTACATGCCGACCGGATTCCACTCTTGTTCCAAGTATTTTATCCATTTTAGACAGCACGTCCCCTTTATTTACACTATACTTAAACCCCCCATTATTTGGCTGGTATCCTCCACTGTATCCTTCCCTGACACCGTGATATACATTGGCATAATTATCATTTACAGTTATCATGATAGCCTCCTGCGCAGCGTCCCTTACGCCATTTGCGATAATCTTTAGCCTATAAAATTCCAAAAATCCGCACATGATCAGCATCAATACCAATGTAATTGCAATAACAAACGGAAAAGAGGAACCACGCTTATCCTTTAAGCAGCAAATCAGACGCTTCATTTATGATATACCTCACTCTTTCCCGTAGCACTAGCCTTTAAAGTGATTGGGAAGGAACCCAAGTTTCCAAATAGCCCAAGATTCCGCTGTAACGTCAATTTTACAGTAATCTCCTGATTTAGTTGGATATTCCCCTTTTTTGACCACTCAACTTTAGGATTCAATCCTGTCCGTTCTCGTAATACCTGTTCCCGCCTGGTTGTCTCCGTTCCCACTCTTCCACTCATTTCAGCTTCCCGGCATAATTCTACTGCAAATGTATCTAATTGGTTTTTTGCTAAAAAAACTGGAAATACGCTGATGGCTAATGCAATTACCAACATGGCACACAAAACCAGTACGCAGATGTCTATATATCCCTCTCCACGATTAGTTTTTAATATTTTTTTCAAGTTCCTTTACCTCCTTTCATTTGGAGCTAGAACATGCCTCCTAATGACTTAATGATTTCAAACACGATAATTGCAAGGTACGTCAGTAAAAAGCACATCAGCATGAGAAACGAAAAAACCCTGATTTTAGGCGGTATCTTTTGGGCCTCACTTTTTAATTTCTGCAATTCAAGTTGTTTAAAATCATGAGCAAGCATCTGGAAATATACTACGCTGTTATCTCCACGCAGAACCCCTACCAGTCCCCTGACAACATCAGACAGCATTGGAGAGTTTAACCGTGCCTCAAATCGGGTAAGCGCCGCCTCATAACTGGATGACCTCATGTCTGCCACGAGTACCCCTAGCTCCTCTCCAAATTCCGCACCCGCATTCTTCCTGAAATTCTCCACCATTGAAAGCACATCACGGTTATTCTGCAGTTCCTGTTCCAGATTGGCAACAAAACGTGGCAATTCGTCTTCAATTGACTTTCTTTTTGACTTTAGCATCTCGTCTGCGCGCTGAATCTCCTTAAAATAAACCATGACCGCCAGAAATACTACAATTGGTGTCAAAAGAGGGAAAAAGATCAAACACGGAATAATACCAACCAACAGTAAACCGGCTTTTGTAAGTGCATATGCCTGATATACTTCCGGTGTCATTTTGATTCCGGTTGCTTTCAGCACATTTTTCATTCTGCTTTTCCGATACTCGTCCATTCGGATTACATGAGAAAGTTTCATGGCTCCCTGCAGCATAAACGCGTCTAACGCCGCCGACCCTTTTTTATTTTTTCTTACTGTATCCAACAATGCCTTTTCCGTCTTCATATATGGCACTTTTAATAGGTCCGCTGCTAGAAAGAACATTCCCAGGAAGAGAAATCCTCCAAATAGTAACAGTAATAACACTGACATCTTCCTACCTCCTGTATTCTATCGGTTTTGTAAGCCTGACAACAACCGCTGTAGATACAAAAATGATTGCCGCAGTAATGGCAAGTATCACCTGTCCCATCGGAGTATGCATCAAAGTATCATACCAGCTCTTGTTGAGAAAATAGAGAAGCGGAATATTACCAATCACAAAGATTGCCATTGTGATAAATTCTTTCCTCGGCTCAACAATTAAATATTCCAGTTCAGCGTTGACGATACGGATATCGCTTAATTTTGTTACGATTGGTGTCAAAGTTGTCTTCAAACTTCGGTCATACTGGCAATCACACAAGGCATCGCACCATTCCTGAAATACATCATTATCAATTTTCTCTCTCAACTCTTTGAGTGCTTCATGAACATCCGGATTTACTAAGTTAATCCGCACAATAAAGTCCTGGAATACCCTCTGAACTGGCGGATTCAAATACTGAATATTTTCCTCTATTGCTGTCAAAATGTCTTCTGTCCGCAAATATCCTGTAGTAATGACACTTAATGCTGTCTCCAGTTCTGCAGCCACATTTTTTTTATAATTACTGGCGGAGAGTATCACATACCAAAAAGGGAAGAACATAAATCCTACAGCCATCACCGGAGCCAGAAAAAAGTTTCCAATCATGATGGCCGCCGAAGCCCCCACAGTAAACAACACCAGGGCCGCCGCACAAATAACGGAAAACTGCTTTTCCCTTCCTGTCATTTTAAGTACCTGCTGTGCTTCGATGATTGCCTTTTTCAGAAATCTGGCTTTTTTCTTTTTTGTTGCCGTATGGATCTCATTTCGGATATTCTCCGGTTCTTTTGCCAGAAAGCCGAACAATCCGTCCGTAAATTCAATCGGTCGGATACCCAAAAGAAGAAATCCACCTGCTATCATTCCAAGGCAGGCGATAAGCTGTATACTTGTCAAAATTCCTCCCCTCCTTCTCCTTTTGAACGGAACCGATTAAGTGTTTCCATTGGCATCCCATTCTCTAACAGACGCTTATAAAGCCCGTCTGAAATGGAATTCATTACCCTGTGTTTCCCATTAACCACAAAATAATCCCCTTCTAACTGGTTCTCCGTGATTTCGTACTGATACAAAGGATGATATCTTCGTGTGCCGTCTGGCTTTATCTCACATTCCATGATCTCCATGATTACTCTTTGGCGGTTCTCTAACTGCTTACAAAAAACAATGATAGGATATGCTTCTGTCACGTACCCCATCAATGTATCATCTGACATATCCACGGCACGCTTACACAGGGACACCATACGGCGATATGTAGCCTCACACGAATTGGAATGAATGGTTGTAACCACCGCTACACCGGTTCTTGCAGCTTCCTGGGCGGCATTTGCTTCTGCCCCTCTCATTTCTCCGACAACCAGAATATCAGGGTTAAATCGTAATGCAATATCCAAAAGGGCAATCTGGTCAATTCTCTGCCTGTCATTTTCGCTGTCTCTTGTTAGGGTATGAACGACTGAATTTACTACCTGTCCATCATATTCCCTTACCAGATCCAGCTCACGGCTTCCATTCTCAATCGTAAATATTCTCTTTCTGTCTGGAATTGTGGTAAGCAGCCATCCGGCCACCGTGGTCTTTCCAGAACTTGTAGCACCTGCTACACACACCGAGATTCCATACCGGATACACTCACTCAAGAAGTCCAGCATCTCACCCGTGGCAGTTCCACCAGAAATAAAATCCTCTTTTTTCATACTTTGGGGATTTACGATTCTGATTGAGGCGGCAAGCCCTACCTCTTCATCTACAACCGGAGTTTTTAACACTGCTATACGGATATTTTTAGCCAATGTTCCAGTTACCACAGGGCTTGCATCATCAAGGATAGTCCCTGAAACATGGAGCATCCTTCGGATTACATTAATGGCATGAGAAGGGCTGTCAAAATGTTCCGTCAATTTTTCTGTCCTGCCACCGCTGTACTGGATTTCAATATCTTTCCAGCTATTAATGTCTATTTCTTCAACGCCCTCTCCAAAAATGTACTTCGTTAGAAAGGAAAACTCCGCCATTTCCGTATATAGATTATCAACAAGTTCCTGATTTGACATTCCCTGGACGGCAACCCGGTTTTCCTGGACATATTTTGTAATGTAGCGCTTCATTTGCCTTTTTACATCATCACTGTTTCCATTAGTCAAAAGAGAACTGTATCGGCTGGCAATATGTTCCTGTACCTCCTGCAGAACCGTTGCAAAATCTTTTCCCTCCACGGCTGCGAAAAAGAGGTCATCTGCACTCTTATTCACCACTTCTGCCGGTTCTCTTATAACTGGCTCCGCCGGGGCAGCCGCCTGTGCCGGCATAAGTTCCTGCATCCGCGAACCCCACTCTGAATTTTTACCCTCGTTAAATACTCCTCGCGTCTTTCTTTCCCCTAACATCCATATACCTCCTCAACAATCTTGTCTATTTCATTATTAAAGCCACGGCTTTTCTTCCCTTCCAGACCAGCCAGCAAATTTCCGGCCATCCCCTGTTCTGTGACCTCGGAAGCAGATGGGATTTGAAAACTAACTTTTCCAAGCACCTGTTCCATGTGGTTAATGGCTTCCTGCCCTTTGATGTTATTGATTGTTTTTAAATGCCTTTCCACTTTCCATTTTGGTTCCTGTAATAGTGGTAACTGGCTTGCCAGATAACTGATAGATTTAAGATCGCAGTTTACCATCTGTAGAACAGCATCCGCTTCCATTAGAGCAACTGCCGATAAAATATCATTGGAGATATAACTACTACAGTCAACAATTATATATGAGGATAATTCTCTCAGTCCTGTAAGAAATTCCAAAGCCTGTTCCGCTTCATAGGGGGCATAGGTGTATTCATTTTCCCCTCGTAACATCCCAAGCATTGCCAGATACTTTATTTTTTTATGGACGATGCAGTTTTCTTCTATCAATCCTTTCGTGACATGGGGCGCTGCCAGCACATTGCCAAGAGACCATATATTTTCTAACTCGTCCATAGGGCAGATACAGGGAATCATGGGTAAAGTCATATCAGAAAGCACAAGTATCACATTTTTCTTCTTTTCTGCCAGATGCTTTGCAATCTTCACTGATACCGTAGTTTTTCCGCACCCTGGACTCCCCCAGACAGCCAGTATCTGGGCCTGACGTTTTCCCACATCATGCTCTTCCTTGCTTTCAGGCTGATTTGCACGCTTTTTGCCTTTAAAGTTCAGCATTTATTCTGCGCCCCCTTCTATCTGCTCTTCGGGCTGTCCAGTTTCCGGTTCTGCCGCCTCCGTTTCCGGCGGGTAAAGTTCCTGCAAAGCCTGTTCCTGCTCTGCAATAAACTTCGCTGCATTTTCTTTTGTTCCCCTGTATACGAGCGATATGTGCAGGTTCCCGTCCTTCTCCATCATGGCAAGTATCCTGCTCTGTTCAGGTGTTGCCAAAAGTGTCACCGTGCTGGGCAGTTCCTTTTCCTCCGGGTCTTCTTCTCCTGTGTTGGCATCATAGCCACTGCCTGCAGTTACAGCAATGACTTCGACATATTTGAGTTCGGGAGGAATCACTGTTTCGCCCTGTTTTTGGTAATCCGGTGCGATAACAGATACAATATCACCAGATTTGAGTTTTCCGGATAGCCCCGTTGCAAAGGACTTTACTGACACGGATATGGCCTGTTTCTCTCCTGAAAGATTATATAAGTATGCATTTTCCGCAGCCGGTTCGTCTGCGACCTTACTGTTGATGATATAATCACCTGGAGCCATATCCGCAGACGCATACTTCCCAATGACATTTTCTTTATTTTTTATTACCTCTGATGGGAGGTTTAAACTACCCACTTCAACAGTCCTGACCATATCCCCAGTGATTTTATCCCCTATTTTTATGTTCTTTACTACCCGCACAATTTCAACTTTTTTACTGATTTCTTTATTGAACAGTGGGGTGATGCAAAAGCAGATAAGCAGTGATGCCACAATGCAGATCACGCCCAGCACAGTACGGCTTTTTAATATTTTCATATTTATATCCATTCCTTTCGATTAAATCAAAATTATCGTTTTAAATGCGGCAGGGGAAACCTGCCGCCAAGACTACCTCACAAAGTATCTCTTTTTCCTACGGCACCTGTAAAACGCCAGGACAGCCCCCACCAAGGTAATTGGAGCCGCTACACAAATACAATAAAATGTCCTTTTTTTCATTCCATCCTCCTATCCAATCAAATACCCCGCTACACACCCAACCGATAAAAATGGGACTAACGGCACTGCGATTACCTGGGTTTTCTTGCATATTTTCACTATTACGGAATAAGCAAGTACCAATGATAATCCCACAATAGTTGCAAATATTCCTGCTGAAAGCCCCATAACAAGCCCTGCGGCCGCCATCAATTTAATATCACCGCCCCCCATTCCTCCACAAAAAACTGCTGCGAGCAGAAATGGTATTGCAATGAAAATCCCCCATAACTGTTCTGGACGAAAAGAAATAGCGGCACTTAATGCAATTAGCATACACAACAGGTCCGGCACAACTCTTTTCTTTAAGTCCGTGACCGATGCAGCCAAAAGCAACAGTAAAAATACAATGGCTTGAACTGCCCTTCTATCCAGCATAGTTAAACATTTCAGTGATACGCCTTGTTAATGTTGGGAGCACTGTATCACCGAACAACGCATACAATCCTGCCAGAAGCAGCGCTCCGATCACAACGGCCATTAAAATTTTGAGTAGGCTAGGCTCCCAGCGCCTTACCGCTTCACAGCGGCAGGTTTCCAAAAGCCCGCCCCCGAACCGGACTTACACCTCTCGATGTATCCGGCTCTCCATTTATCTATCAGTCTAATTCTCCAGCATGTAAACTATCGTGACACTGCACGCACAATGCAAGTGTCTTACGTTTTCGGGCTATCATCAGCCGTTCCCACCGCTTTTTCCCCTTTAAGTCTTTGAGCTTTTTCACATGATGGATTTCAATCTTCACGTTTTCAGCTCCGCACCACTCACAATGTCCCGCTTTTAAACGGGAAATCAGACTGGTCGGGTTATTATTGCGGTACACTTTCGGAACGTTATCGACCTCCGGTTTTGCAATACCTGTTTTCACTTTCTTGAAGCCGTCCTCAAAATAGTACAGTATCTTTTCACCTTGTTTTGTCTGGTATTTTACACCAAAGTGCTTGTAACCGTATTTCTTTCGGACACCGCTGATATGGAGCTTGTATTTTGCCCCAAAAGTTTTAAACATGCTGAATTTCATCACATAATTAAAGTGGCCGAGGACGCTCGCATTGTCTGCGATTTTGTAATAATTATAAAGTCCTCTTACTTCAGCATTGTATTGCTGCACAATTTCAAGGTCATCATTGCTGATTAGATAGGTTCGGTGGACAGGATTAAATAGTTCCTTTCCGTTTTGATACCTGATTTCGAGAGCCTTATAATCCATGAGCTTTTTCTGCCATTTTTCACGGGGAACATACAGTTTTACCTTGCCGCTTCTGGCACGCCTTGTATAGCCATTTTTATCTTCACGCAGACTTTCATTGTCTGACACAAATATATCATAGCTAAGAAAATGGGCCATATCACGGGCATTCGTTATCAGCGTTTTTTCCTCTGACAATTCCAGTTTCAAAGTTTCTGACAGAAACCGTTTGATATCTGCCTTGATTTCCTCTGCGTCCTGCTTACTGCCTGTTACTCCACACAACCAATCATCTGCATAACGCACATAAAACAGACGCCGGTATCCGCTGTCCTGCGGATTAGAGTATTCGCATTTCAACATTTCGCTTCGGATAGCATGAATCCTGTCATTTGCTGCTTTCCGTTCTTCTGCCGTCATATCTGCCCATTTATCCTTTGCGTATAACTTATACCGCAGATATTTAAGCTTCTGTTCCCACCTTGCGTATTCTTCGGACTTCTGACGCTTTTTTCCACACTCAAACTCTTTCATGTAAATTTCCATGTATCTGTCCAGTTCGTTCAGATATACGTTTGACATAATTGGACTGATAATCGAGCCTTGTGGAGTGCCGGAATAGGTATTATGAAATGTCCAGTCCTCCATATATCCCGCTTTCAGAAATTTCCATAACAATGCAATAAAGTATTCGTCATGAATACGCCTGCGCAGAATATTTATCAGTACCGTGTGGTCGATGTTATCAAAAAATCCGCAGATATCGCCCTCTATGAACCATTTTACACCGGTGAAAGTGCCTTGTATCTGCTGCAAAGCTGTGTGGCAGCTTCGGTTCGGACGGAACCCGTGTGACAAATTGGAAAATGTCGGCTCATAAATGCTCTCTAATATCAGCCGCACGACTTCCTGCACCAGCTTATCATCAAAGGATGGAATACCCAAAGGGCGTTTTTTCCCATTCTTTTTCTCAATGTAAGTGCGCCGTGCGGGATTCGGCTGATAGCTGTGGTCTTTCACTTTTTCTATCAGCTTTCGTATCCTGTCCATGCCCATACCGTCTATGGTTTTCCCGTCTGCTCCTGCGGTCATGTTCCCCTCGCTGGCATAGATATTCTGATACGCCAGAAGATAGAATTCCTCATTATACAGATTCCGGTACAAGCGTTCATAATGATACCCCTCATTACCTGCTTTTGATTTCAGACTGTTTAACACATCAATTGGATTTCTCAATGCCTCACACACCTTTCCTTTCTTTGTATTAAGAGATAAACTGCCGCCCTTCGCCATGTGCATGGCTTTCCCATACTCGGACTACTACGGCGGCTCCGTTGCCGTGCCGGATATTCAGCGTCATCTTTCTTGAGCTTTTAGGTCTTGAAATTTCTCACCTTGCGGCATTACGCATAGCTTAAAAAGCGTTCCGGTTTAGGCAATCTCCGTTTAGACGGTTAGAACACGGCTTGCCAGATTGTCGGATAGAATATTCGTCCTTTTCCATTTATTATGGCTGGTCGGTGCAAATATCACGGACTGCCGTGCCAGCGATCTACACAGCTCCTGCACCGCCTGACACCTAAACTATCGTGTGCCAGGGACTCGACTATGACCCCTCGGACTATTCATAAAGCAATCAAGCCTTTATCCTCATATCTGACCTTTCCCCTTGCCATTCAGTCGCAGCCTTGATAGTTAGGCTGACTTATGACGTTACCAACATGCTACGCTCCCTGTCCGGTTTCCCTTTCAGATAAGTTGGTTGGAGAGGATTGTGGGTATAAAACCCGGATATTTTTCAATCCCTGCTTTGCTAAAGCAGATTTTCTAACCGTCCGCGTTCGTAACAACATTGTGCTGTTGTTACGCCCTTACGGACGCACTGGCTGTATCCACAAACCCCTCCGCCTTATTGTTTTTCAACGCTGCTTTTACCTTCATTCCCTTTTCGATTAAATAATCCTTCATTTTCGCTTTCATTCATTGACCTCCTGGTTTAATTGTTTGATAAAAAATAAAAAACGAGCTGAAGATCAGCCCATTTACTTATGTGTCTTTCTTCACAGGTTATAACTACATCCCGCATCTTACCGAAACATTCAGCGGTTCACCCTGTTACTTTTATTTTTTATTGGGGGATTTAAAAACACCCGTAATTCATCACTACATGGCACGTACTGCTTTCCATTTTCCTCACAGACAAATATATCGAATACTTTTCCGCCCGCAGCTTTATAAAATTCCTCATAATTATACGGATATTTTTTCCACGGTTCGTCATATGACATGAATCCAAGGTCACGGTCCTCCCGTGTCTTAAACACACGCGTATAAAAGTCTCCGTCCTCCCCATTAAATTTCCGTAGAGGATAAAAATGGTATCCTCCATACTCAAATCTTATCCTATCCACGATTTTTCCCTTTCTATCAGCATGCTTGTTCTGGCATCTCTTTAATTTGGGGCTGATCACGAATCCGGTTCACATTCACTTCCTTTCTACCAATCGGCAAATATAATCCAAAGGCTATTTCATTTCTATTTATCTTATTGTCACCTTTATCCGCTGTAAACTCGCAGATTACAACAGTCCTGCTTATTGGGATTGATATTTTCCTGCCAATAACGGTAATGCTCTGTAACGTCCTCACATACCGTTACTTCCGGTATTTTTATTCTTTTCAATATTTCCAATTTATCTTCCAAGGGCAGATGTACATATCCTCCCTGTTTCAAGTTGTATCTGCTGAAATCTACATCCTTTAACCAGCCTTTAATCCAACTATTTACCCGCAGGAATTCCACCACACACCGATTTATCCCCAAGGAATTCAACATATTGAAATCCATGAACTCCTCAATCAATGGACTCAGCCTGATTGAAACGTCATATCCTTCATCCTGTAACTTTCGTATTGCTTCTATGCGTTTAGTGGGTATGCTTGCTTTTTCATAAGTCAAGGCTCTGGCATCGTCCAAAGTAGTAACCGTAATCTGGATATGCGCCAGTCTTTTATCCAGTATCTCCATATATTCCGGTTGTGCAATCATATGGGATTTGGTTACGATCAGATACCCAATACCGCATCGGTTCATTTCTCTGATTGTCTCGTATGTAACACGATGCTCAGCCTCAAAAGGTTGAAAACAATCTGTCATTCCTCCCATGCGTATAATGGTTCCCTGCGGTATCTTCTGAATCTTTCTTTTGATTTTAGCAATATCAGCAATACTCGGCTCTGATGGATTCCAAAATCCACGAAAAGAAAGAAGGGAACGTGCATAACAATAATCACAATTATGTTGGCAGCCACATCCATAGGTATCAAGACGAACGCTATATTGGCATTTATCCCCTTCATTTCCCTTTACTTGCTTATAGAAACTTTTATATTCGCTTCTTATCCCTCCTTCAAAATCCCTACACTATTTATATCTTTATGTAATTTAGAAATGAAATTTTATCCCTTGGATTGCGGGGAGCAGTACCGCCCTGCTTTCTTCTGGTAAAGCATCCAGAAATGTTCTTTACACTACCCCGCTTCATTTAATTTCATCCCATCACACACGCAAAAAAAGCAGGCTGACGAATCAGCCCACCGAAATAATACCCATTATTCAATATTTGCTATTTGCAAATATGTATTTACTTTTGCCATTCCCTCCTCTATCACGTAGATTATCAGCCCGAATCGCTGTATTATTTTCTACAATGTTTTTTCTCCCATACCTTCTAAATCGGGAAAAACCAAATGGCATTCGCAATCACCGTAGATTGCCTCCCTACATACCGGACACTCTTCAATATCACAGCCAAAATGGTGAAAACTCTCAAATGGTGCTAAACAGTCCGGACAGCAATCATCATCACCAAATACTCCCTCAAACCGCTTCTCTGTCCCAAACCTGATACGCGGATAGCTTTTCCCGTTACAATCGCATATTCCTACTTTACAGCCCACACGATTCAGCATTTCTTCGCCACAAATCTCACAACTAGCCATTATTTTTCCTCCCTGAATTTTTAGGATGGAGTTCCCATGTCTACTAAAAGCATGAAAATATGAAATGCAAACAAAAACATACAACCTATTACTTTGACACTGAATGATGCAATTTTCAATATAACATAAACAAATCCAAGTAACAATTTTCCTACAAATTTTATCATAGCACATAATATCATCATATTCAATTTTCTCCTTCGTCTTCAAATTCAGAGAATGAACTATAGAAATCAAGCAGATTAAAATCCTTTTCCGTTGCCTTTTCTGCTGGCTCACTCTCACTTTTGGGTTCCTGATCTTCTTTGGTTTTCATGTCTCTCTCGGTAACTGCAGGAATGGTAGTAGTCTGCATTGACCCCAACACGTCTTCCAAGGCACATTTCGTCAATTCACGGAAGTAATCCTCATGCTCTCGTATATTTGACAGGGTACTTTCCAGTTTCTCATATTCCGCTTTTTGTTTCAGATATTCCGTATAATGAATTACCGCCTCAACGATATAGTCATTTTGAGAAGCAAACAGTTCCCGATTGTACGCTTCCAGACAGGTTAATGCCTGGAAATGTGCCGGGTTATTTTTATAAAGCCGAAGCGTTGTAACATACTTATCGTCCATTTATGGCCTCCTTAACCGGCCATGTTCTGCCTGGCCTTCCATATACTCTTTAAGGTTTCTTCATATCCTCTTGCATTCGCATGTATATCTGGAATACAAATTACGTCCTTACCCTCATTATCACCAAAATTTTGCATGATTGAGGCCCCTCCGCCCATAAAGATTATTTTTTCCAAATGCAGATTGTACCCATGCTTCTTTATCAAATTATAAATGTATTCCGTATATTTGTTCAATTCCCTGCGGATTACACGAAGATATGTTTCGTCACCTGCATAAGTACCTGTCCGCATAATCGTTTCAATGATATATGGTTTAGCCTTTTCCCCAAATTCAGCCATTAATGCCTCGTTTACATTGGATATACACTTTATTGTGCCCTTATTATCTATAATAGGCTGTGCTCCACTGGGCCGCATATTTTCTATTGGAACTCCGTCAACGGTTCCTCCTCCGATATCTACCAAAAGACAAGATTTTCCCTGTGTCTCTGCCAAGATATCCGTGATTGCGGCAAACCCTTGCATATATACGCTCACGCCTTCCAGAAATATATTGAACTCCTCTCCCTGATAACGGAAAGACAACTCCCTTTCCCTGCCCAAATACTTCCTGAATGCTTTCATTTGTGATTCATACCACCGTGGCGGTAATCCTGTAGCCATTCTGACAGCCGCCTGATTCTTACCTCTGGCTTTCAATTCAGAAGCAAGTGACGCCAATGTGAGGATATAGTAATCATCGTCTACTGTTTTATCAATTTTTGTATCAACGTCTTCCCTACTGCCGCCGATTGAGTAATACTTTCCCTTAAATTCTAAAGTCTGATTTAGATTACTGGGTTTCACCTTATTCTGTGTCACCGTAGACAAAAATGCTGTATTTGCCGTTTTCATCTGTCTGTTACCATGGTCGATTCCAAGTATTTCTCTATCCATTATGACTGTTTCCTCCTTATGTTTAATATTCTCCAGCATGTTCCAAAAGTTCGACTTCTTCAACCGCTTCTCCGAAGCCTTCTTCATCTTCCCAATCTGGCACATGTTCCTTAAATGTAATAACAAGATTTCCCTTGTCGTTGTTCTCAAATCCTACATAATCATCTTTTGATTCTTTTCCTAACTGCAATAACTCAATGATTTGGTCAATTTTATACATTTTCATCGTTTCTACCTCTTCTATATGCCATAACGCAGTTTAACGGCTTCCAGAAAATATTTTGCATAGGGGCAGTCAAAGATTTCTCCAACTGCATAATCCGAGCTGACTCCCCCTATACAATACCCTTCTTCCGAATCATCCCGTTTCACTTCCTGTGAAAATCCTGTATAGAGGTTTATCGCCAGCCGTGTCACCTTCACAGAAGCGGAGGTCTGCCACCCGGCAAATAAAACCAAGGGATTCACCTGTAAAGTTTTCTGATCCACAATTTTTGAAAAAGCAGCTCTTGTCTTGTCACAGATACCAAGGGTATATATCATAGCAATTTCTTCACTGTCTTTGCGTGAATTTGGAAGTTCCCGCACCTTTTCACGAAAGAAGCGTTCATGTGCTTCATCGGCAAATATTATATCCATTACCTCCAATTTGTTAATGTCAAACATACATTTCCTCCACTTCTTATTTGGCAGTTATAGTTCCTGCAGGATAGATTCAATATTCTCGTTAAATATCTTTTGCAAGATTAAAATGACTTTGTAGGAGGGTTTTTGCTGCCCGTATTCAATTCTCTGATATGTACGGAGGCTGATCCCCAGCTTGTCCGCTAATTCCCACTGCGTCAAATCCTTCGCTATGCGTAATTGTCTAACCCTAGTTACTGTTCATCACCCCCTTTACACATGCATGTTCAGGGGAGAATCACCATTCATCACCACTTGATTCATAACGGAATTGCTTAATGTGTATGTGGCATTATATAAGGCGGTTAGCAATACTGCCCGCATATTCCTGATTTTTGTTTTTGTCTCTGACAGACTGTTTAAAATAAACTGTATTCTAAACATATCCAATTTCCAGAATACTGACTTAACAATGGCTGTAGGCTTTTCTTCCTGGTTAATGCGAATCGTATCCTTCGTTGAAGTCAGTACGTCAACTGCAACTCCCACGAGTTCATCCAGACGATCCACATCATAAGGGCGATCAATACATATCGCATCATATCCAATCTTTTCCCTAAATGCCTGCAACGTATTCTGATAGGATTGGACTGGATTAGTATAATCTATAGTTGAAATATCTGTGGTAATATCTGTATTTGTCTGCCTATTGCCAGATAGTGCTGTACCTTCTGAAAAGTGACACCTGTTATTATGCGGCGTGACAGGTATCTCTTTTTTGGGGGACACCCTCTCCCTTTTTTTGGGGACACCCCCCACTCCAAAGGCTGCTATCTCGCTATTATTCACTGTAAAGCACTGTTCTTCAATCATTTCCTCCGCAATATCTTCCCCCCTGTCTCCCATTGATGGGATAGGGGGCGCATAACAGCGCGGATATGTTAATTCTTTCAGCCTTTCTACGATCAACTCAATATACAGTACATTATTTACAACAAGTCCATTCAAGTTGATTGTCCTAAATACTCTCTTTATCACACCAAGTTTCTCTAAAAAAATGATTGCATTTGTAGCTTCTTTTTTGCTTAGACCAAACTGCTCTGCTATTTGCTGATAACTCCGTTGGAGAAGGTCCGCTTTGAATTTTTTACGAATGGCTGTAATCTGCCCGGTACTTTCGTCCCTCAATTCAGTTGGACGATACCAGTAAACAATATCCGAGAGTATGACAATAGCGGTCAAATGCGGTTTGCCTGTTTCCTTTACAATCGTTTTATACCATGCCTGCGGTGTAATATTGCCGGTAATACTGATTTCTGCGCTTGCATCTACAATCGGATTTCCTGTTGTATATTCCCGCATTCTCTTCACCTGCCTTTCTCTTCAAGAGACACACAGATGGAACGTAATCTTTCGTCAGATCTCTTTGATATTACAGCCGAGGCAATACATACAACCGCTGATAAACCAACAAAAAAACAAATACCAATAAATACTATCTGCATACCCTTTTCCTCCTAAAACGCATAAGAGGACTAAGGTCAGCTAACAAAGTCGCTTCACTTAGTCCTCTATATTCATTTATTTTATCAGCGCTGTTCTCCCGAAAGAGAGTCTTACTTCGGACGAAGTAAAAGAAAAGGATATTTTGGAATAGAACTAAGTATAAGCAGATCCCAAACCACCCGTCTGCGACCCCGATCCTAAAAAATATCCCACTCTTTGGAAAACGACACTGGATTTTTAATGAAAAAGCAGTTCGATTGTGGTATAATAAATTAAGACCAAAGTAGCCGCAAACCCTTGATTTTATTGGGTTCCTTGCTAACTTGGTCTTATTATAACACGGTCACCGGCGCCGTTGTATCCTACGATGCCATGTATTTCCCCTCCGCGGACGTCCAGGCTCACCTGCTCCAGTATTACATTTTCGTCATACTGTTTATTAACTTCCGAAATCTGAAATACCATACATCTCAATCCCTATATGCCGACAGATTACCTGTCCATATTTTCGTTGCTTTCTCTTTCACAACCCTTGGCCGTCATGACAGATCAAACTTCTGGTGGAGCCGTACACCGTTTTTGTAGAAAAACTTTTTATACTGGTCCGGGATTCCTCCGTCCGTAACCACATAGTCAATATCTGTAATCTCATCTACCTTGATCAGGCCGATTTTATCAAAAACAGTACCCTCCATAATGATAACCTTATTCTTGGTCCTCTTCTTGATTTCCTGATAAACAGCTGCGTCATCCTGATCGTTGAGCGTCAGCCCATATTCCAGATCTGCGCCCTGTACACACAGAAATGCTTTATTCACACGAATATCAGGGAAGGGAACATTGAAAGGGCTGTTTACCATCAGCTCTTTTCCATAATTCACCTTTCCTCCGGTGAGTATGACCATATTATCCTGGTCGTGCCTCATAACATCAATCACGCCAATGTTATTGGTGAAAATCACCACACCTGTTTTACCCTGCAGATATTCGGCAATTGCCAGACTGCTCTCACCTCTGCCCAGGAAAATCACATCATGATTCTCCACCAGCGCAGCACAAAGTTCACCCAGCACACGGTTTTTCTCTCCAATCTGGAGCCTGCTGCCATTGTCTGTATTAACGGTCCTTTCAGTCTGCTGAACGTCTCCGTTCAGGACAGCTCCGCCATAAGTCCGCTTTAAAAATCCTTCGGCCTCTAATTTCTCTAAATCACGGCGCACAGTCACTTCAGAAACCTTGAGATAATTACTCAGCCAAATGACATCTACTGACTTCTGTTCTCTTAATACTTGTTTGATCACCTGTAATCTCTCAATCTGAAACATATATCAAAATCCCTTTCTCCGTATGTTTCTTCTGACCGCCGTGCATCCCTGGTATCATAACGTCCGGAATATCACTCTTTAAATCCTGCCCTCTCATTTCTATACCGCTCATAGGGCCCTCCTTTACTTTCCTTGTAATCTCTCCAGTCCATACATTATGTCAACCTATTAAGCTATACGAATAATCATAGTAACAGTACAGGCAAGCCTGAACTGTTACTAATTATATCATATTTCGACACAAGAATACAAAAAAGTTGTGCATAAAGCCAGTAAGAAATAAAGTTGTGAAAAATAGACGGGCTCAATAAAAAAACTATAAATAATCCTTGGATGCGATAATGTATTCACCAAGTGTTTTCGGCAGGCAGTGTCTTTTTATAACATCTGCACAATAGCGCTTATAAACTTTTTTATGAAATGAAGAGGTAAAAAGGTCCCCCGGAGCGTTATCGAACGGTGCGGAGAAGGAATTTTGGGGCGGGGGATTGGGCCACGTCATGTAGATGCCCAGGTCCCCAAGTTCCTCCTCCTCGCCGTTCAACAACTTTACGGGGCCCCTCTCCCCCACATAAACAAAAGGGAGAGAGCCCTTCACCATCCAAAGCCCTCTCCCTACCGCATATCATACAAATGCTCTAAATCTCAATCAGACAATCCAGCATTCAACATTTCACAGCACTTCACGCCCCATAAAACCTGAATGCCCACGCCATTTCCAGATCTACGCCCAGTGAATCATTCTTTCACATAATCTTCCGGCGGTCCTAAGATAACGTCTTTTTCATTAACAACTGCGAATTTGCCGAAGCCTTCAACTTCAATCTCGCTGCCCAGTTCTTTTCCGTCAAGAAGCGCTTTTGCGACACCAACGGTCAGGTATCCGAGATCCTGGCAGTTCCACAGACATCCTAAATCAAGGGAGCCATCAGAAAGAACATCCTGGCAGTCCTCTTTTACACAAGTGCCAACTACCGTAACCTTATCCTGGAGACCCAGCTCACGGATAGCCTGTGCTGCGCCGATTGGTGCAGGTGTGGATACACAGAAGAGACCCTTTACGTCCGGATAAGCTTTCAGAATATCCTTTGTGGTGGAAAGTGCAACGTCCTGCTTTTCATCAGTCGGATAGGGATCAGCTACAAGATTCAGTTTTGGATATTTCTCTGCTGCATAATCTTTGCCGAACTGGATCCATGCATTCAGGTTACTTGCAGAAAGTCCGCCTGTGATGATCGCCCAGTCGCCTTCCTCTGTTCCCATGTACTCTACCATTTTGTCGATGAGGTGCTCTGCAAGCTCCTGGTCGGAAATCTGATGTACAGATGCGTCTACCAGGTCTTTTGTTGCCTCTGTATCCCAGTCAAGAACCTTGATATCCGCTTCGCGGGCTTTCTTTAATACCGGGTCGAGAGCTGCTGCATCGTTCGGAGCTACACAGATAGCGTCAACGCCCTGAGTGATATAGTCCTCGAGCATCTTAACCTGCTCTGCAGCGTCAGCTGTGGTCGGGCCGTTGTAGATAACCTCTACGCCCAGGTCCTCACCTGCTTTGACAGCACCTTCACCTGTTGCGGTGAAATACGGGATACCTACCAGCTTAGGCATAACTACGATCTTATAAGGATCATTTGCTGCCATTGCGGGCACTGCTGCGGAGATTGCCATAACTGCGGCCAATCCCAGTCCAACTAATTTTTTCATCTTCATGCTTTTTTCCTCCTTTATGAAAAATCCTTTTTTTTGTGCTCTTTATATTAAAGCTGTGAACAGCTTTGAGCATTCCTGATAAGAAAGCTTTGATACACTTTAAGCATTTCTAATGCAAACGCCCTGATGCACCTTTGGCATTTCTAATATGAACGCCTTGATGTGCTTTCATCATTCCTATTTTGCTGCACTCTGTGCGGAACGCATCTTAATTTTCTTCCTGTCCTCCATCACTTTCGTGATATAACGGAGAGCTAGAACCGCAATCAGGATGCCGCCTGTAATAATATTGATGATATATCTGTTTACACCCCAGATGTTCAGGCCTGTGGAAATAACCTGGATGATTGCAACCGCGATTACCGTACCAGCCACTGTTCCGTGACCTCCGGCAATACTGGTTCCTCCAAGTACCACAGCAGATACTGCCTGCATCATATAAGAAGAACCATAGTCGGTCTTGGCTGAATTATAGCGGGATGAGATCAGCACAGACGCCAGGCCTGCCATAATTCCTGAATATATGTATACCAGCATCAGGGTTTTCTTTGTGTTGATACCGGAAAACTTCGTGGCTGTCTCATTGCAGCCTACCATGTACACTTCAGTCCCCCATGCACTTCTTTCAAATAAGAAGTAGCTCACGATCACGACTGCCACATAGAGCAGCAACGGAATGGGAATACCAAGAAACGTACCGTTTCCGATTTCGGAATACACCTCCGGGAAGCCTGATATGGAACCGCCCTTGGTGAAGTTAAGGCCCAGGCCCTCGAACAAGGTCTTTGTTCCCAGAGTGACCAGCATCGGAGCCACACCTACATACGCAATCACCGTACCATTGACTACGCCTGTGAGCACAGAAACCAGCATACACGCTGCCAGCGCAACCACTACACTTAGCCCCGGACTGCTCTTTCCAAATTCACTGGAGAGGATAAATGCCGCCACAATACTGGAAAGCGCAGCTCCTGTAGTGATGGAAAGATTGATTCCGCCTGTGAGCACGGCAATCATCATTGCCAGGGACATCAGGCCAAACTCTGGCATCTGAAACGCCATGGTCTTAATATTATTGGATGTCAGGAATTTGTCCGGAGACAAAATACCCATCACTATAAAGACACCAATGAAAATCAGCAGGAGTGTAAATTCGCTGGAATGTTTGGATTTCATTTCTTTTATAAAATTCATCTTTCCTTCCCCCTATTCCTCTACATCTACACGTACAAGCTTCGCCTGCTCCCGCTTACGATTGATAACGTCAATAGATACCGCAAAGAGAATAACCAACCCCATTACTACCTTCTGCCAATAGGTCGGAACCTTTGCCAAGATTAAACCATTTTTCAAAATAGCCATCAGCACAACGCCCAGCACGGTACCGAACACCGTTCCCACGCCGCCCATGGTACTGGCGCCGCCCAATACAACGGTGGAAATAACATCCAGCTCATATCCTGTATATGTATTCGGGTCTACCTGGCCGACGATAGAAATATGGGCTGCCGCCGCCAGACCTGTCATCATGCCGCAGAATACATAGATAAATACTGTGATTCTGTTTACATTGTAGCCTACGCGGATTGCGGAAGATTCACTGCCGCCCACAGCATAGATACCACGTCCCACCAAGGAATATTTCAGTATAAAGCTTGTGATCACACAACCAATCACAAAAAGAATAACCTGTGTGGAAACGCCTGTGGTCCCTCCCGCCGCCGTGGCAAAGCTTCCGAGACGGAAATTGCCGAAAGAGCTCCACCACGCCGGAAGTCCGGATATCCACATACCGCCCGTATAAAGCAGCACCGCGCCTAAAATAATCGTCATGGTACCAAGTGTGGCTACGATGGGCGGGATTTTAAATTTGGTTATGATCAGACCGTTCAACAGTCCTACAACCGCTCCTGAGAGCATGGCAACCAATATTACCAGAACCGGATTACTTCCGGGGAATTTCAGCATAAAATTTCCGATCACAACTGCGGAAAGTGCGATCGTAGATGACACTGACAGGTCAATTCCGCCTGAAATTAATACCGGAAGCATACCTAAGGCCATAATCCCGATAACTGAATTACTTCTGAGAAAATCCAGGATATTATCTATTGTCAGAAAAGCATTGCTCATAAACGTAAGGCCAATGGATAAGACCAGGATAATCAGGATAATGCCAAACTCTTTCCTCTTCGTAAAATTTCTAATACGCTCCTTCATCATCATTCCTCCTGCTTACACAACAGCCTTACTCATGATCATTTCCTGAGTAAGATCGTCGTTCATAAATTCTCCGGCTATCCTTCCTTTTCTCATAACCAGAACCCGGTCACTTACGGAAAGGATTTCCGGAAGTTCCGAGGAAATCACAATCACCGCTGTTCCCTCGCTGGCCAGCTTACGGATGATCTGATGGATTTCAGCCTTAGCGCCGATGTCAACGCCGTTGGTCGGCTCATCTATGATAAGTATTTTGGCTTCTGTGGAAATCCATTTCGCTAATACCACCTTCTGCTGGTTGCCGCCGGAGAGCTGCATTGCCAGCATGTCAGGGTCGTTTGGCCTTACATCCAGCATATCCACCCACTTATCTACAGAGGCTCGCTGACGTTTGCGGTCAATAATACCCAGCTTGTTTTTATACTTTTTGAGCACCGGAAGGGTGATATTGCTTTCTATTGTCTTTGGTAAGACAAGTCCCTGGGTCTGACGGCTCTCGGGAATGTAGGCCACACCGTTTTCCAGAGCCTCAGAGGGGGACTTGATATGTACCTCCTTGCCTTCGATATAAACCTTGCCGCTGTCTGGATGATTAATTCCGAAAATCGCCTGGGCTACCTCGCTTCGGCCGGCTCCTACCAGACCTGTGATGCCGACCACCTCACCCTTATGTACTTCGAGACTAATATCCTTGAAGTTGCCTCTTTTAGAAAGATGCTCTACCTTCAGGGCCACCGGGCCTTTTTCACTCAAATCTGCGTAGTTCTTGATTTCTACCTTACGGCCTACCATCAGAGATACCAGCGTGTTCTCATCCACGTCGTTTTTATTGACGGTCTTTACATACTGTCCGTCGCGGAACACGGTGAAACGGTCCGCCACATGAAAAAGCTCATCCATCTTATGGCTTACAAACATGATCGCGATATTCCTGGATTTCAGGTTCTCGATAATCTCGTAAAGATGCTCCACCTCATTTTTAGACAAGGCTGAGGTCGGCTCATCCATGATGATCATTCTCGCATCCTGTGCCACAGCGCTGGCAATCGCCACAAGCTGCTGCTTAGCTACGGAAAGATTCTCTACCAGGTCGCGCGGATGGATTTCCTTCTCCGCCCCCAGAAAGGCCAGTGCCTTTTCTGCCTTTGCATTGATTTCCTTCCAGTTTAAAACAGGCTTATTTTTCTCAATGATTTCGTTGATACCGATATTCTCTGCCACCGTCAGATTGGCAAACAGGCTGAAATCCTGATAGATTACGGAAATCCCCTGCTTGATGGCATCCATAACGCCGTTCAGCTTTGTCTCCTTGCCCTCGATCATTATCTTCGCGCCGGGGTCCGGCTGCTGGAAACCGGAGAGTATTTTTATCAGGGTAGATTTACCGGCTCCGTTTTCCCCTACTAATGCATGTACCTCGCCTGGCATAATGTCAAAGCGCACCTGATCCAATGCCTTTACGCCGGGAAACGTTTTACTGACGTTGGTTATTTCTAAAAACGTTTTACCCACACACCCACCTCCCACGTTGTAATTATTACTTTGTTTGTTTGTGATTGATTGTGATTATTGTAATCTTTATCATTAATTTTGTCAATTATTTTTATTAGTTTCTAATATTTTTATGCTATTTTAACAAAATATATTGCGAATAATTGGGAATTAAGCTGTGCTTTTGTGCAATAACACAAAATATTAATACAGCAGTGTGGTGATTTGCTGCTTTCGTCTTTGAATTTTGTCAGGTACCTTTTTGTTTCCCGCATACCTTTCGCGTAATTTTCGAGTGATTGTGTTCATTTGAAATCAGTCGAATATTTTTATACAAAATCGCGCCCGAATTTATAGTAACTTTCACCAATTTTGTTTGTTTTAACGGTTGATATATTGACAAATGCACAGTCGGACTTTAAACTTCATTCATAGACGTACTGCCGCACTCGGACACAACTGTGCGGAATCAAGCTTACATAGACGAGATGATGATAAAGAAGGAGGTAAATTTATGCAGCACGGCATTTACTATGCATATTGGGAAAAACAATGGGAGGGGGATTACCTCTATTATGCGGATAAGGCAGCCAGACTTGGCTTCGACATCCTGGAGATTGCGGCAAGTCCGCTGCCAGATTACACAGATAGTCAAATTAAGGCACTCCGGGAGTGTGCCAAGACAAACGGCATCCGCCTGACAGCAGGCCACGGCCCGGCCCCTGACTGTAATATCGCTTCTGCGGACAAGGCAGTTCATGACCATGCAATTGAATTTTATAAAAAACTGTTTGAAGTGATGGACAAGCTGGGGATTGATCTAATCGGCGGCGGAATCTATTCCTATTGGCCGGTGGACTATTCCAAACCGATTGACAAAGAGGGCGACTGGAAGCGCAGCGTGGAGGGAGTTCGCGAGATGGCAGACATCGCGGCTTCCCATAATATCACACTCTGCCTGGAGGTTTTGAACAGATTCGAAGGATACATTCTGAACACCTCAGAAGAAGGCACGCGATTTGTAAAAGAAGTGGATAAGGCAAATGTAAAGGTGATGCTTGACACCTTCCACATGAACATTGAGGAAACCAGCATCGGGGATGCGATCCGGACTGCGGGCGACCTGCTTGGACATTTCCACACAGGGGAATGCAACCGTCTCGTACCCGGCAAGGGCCGCACGCCATGGAGAGAAATCCATGACGCTCTGAGAGACATCCGTTACGACAAGGCCGTTGTCATGGAGCCGTTCGTACAGACAGGAGGCAAAGTTGGCTCTGATATCAAGGTCTGGAGAGAGATGGTTCCGCAGCTCACAGAGGAGAAGCTTGACAAGGACGCGCGCGACGCAGTGATCTTCCAGAGATATATGCTGGATTGGGAGTAAGCAAGCATGTCCTTTAGCAGCGAACCAAGCGAAGATAAAAAGTCAGAAAAGCCGGCGTCATATGGAGCGCCGGCTTTTCTTGAATATGTGTAATAAATTAGTTAGATGGCTTTTTCTTATCTCTTAGAGAGAACTTCTTCCTCGTATTTCTTAACTTCCTCATACCAGCTCTCGTCACCGGCTACGCCGCACTCTTCGCAGAACTCTTTCCAGATATCGCCAAACGGAAGTGTCTTAGCTTCCTCCTGCATCACCATAAGCTCTGTAAGCTTGTTCTCATCCTGCAGTTTTTTAAGTGCTGCATTCGGAGTACACAATGCATTGAGCAGTGCCTTCTCCCAGCTTCTGACACCAACGGTCCATGCGGAAATACGGTTGATGCTTGCATCAAAGTAATCCAGTGCCATGTATACGCGGTCCATTGCATCGTTGCGTACGATTTCTTTTGCAATTTCCTTCGTCTCATCGTCAAAGAGCACTACATGGTCGGAATCCCAGCGTACCGGGCGGGTAATATGAAGCGCGATCTCATCAAAGAAGGTGAGAAGCGCCGGAACCTTATCGGAAACCACTTCTGTCGGATGATAATGTCCGTTATCCATCAGAGGCAGGCATTTGTCCTTATGCTCTGCCGCAAAGCAAAGTGCGAACTCAGCGCTTCCTGCGGTGTAGGACTCAACGCCGATACCAAACACCTTGGACTCCACGCAGGGTTTCACCATGTTGAAGTCATACGGCTCGGAAAGAATCTGCTCAATGGAATCCTTATAACGCATTCTCGGTCCCATTCTGTCTGCCGGAACATCCTTGAAGCCGTCGCCGGTCCAGATATTCATAACACACGGGATTCCTGTCTGCTCTGCAAAATATTTAGAAATGCGGATGCAGGCTTTTCCATGCTCAATCCAGAATTTTCTGGTCGCTTCGTCCGGGCTTGACAGAGTAAGTCCGTCTTTTACCATCGGATGTGAGAAGAAGGTTGGGTTGAAATCAAGCCCTGTGTCATATTTCTTAGCCAGGTCCACCCATTTCTGGAAATGTTTTGGCTCGATTTTATCTCTGTCTACAAATTCGCCGTCCTCAAAAATCGCATAGCAGGCATGAACGTTGATTTTCTTTTTACCAGGTGTGAGGGAGAGCACCTTTTCCATATCTGCAAATAACTGCTCCGGTGTGGTAGCCTTTCCCGGGTAGTTGCCTGTTGTCTGGATTCCGCCTGTCAGAGGGCCGTCGTGGTCGAATCCGATTACGTCGTCACCCTGCCAGCAATGTACGGAAACCGGGGCTTTTTTCAGAATCTCGATTGCTTTGTCTGTGTCTACACCGTATTTTGCGTATACGGCTTTTGCTGACTCGTATCTTTCCTTGGTTGTCATTGTTATTTCCTCCTTATTTATTGTGCCGTGTATTCTGCACATGGTAATTCCTGTTGTAATCTGTTTCGTTCAGAATATTTTAAGCAACTACTTCGTTCCTTTATAGTTCCTGTTTCACGATGTCGCCTGCTCAATATTTATTAATCCCGATATCCAGTTACAATTTTTATATCAACCGGTTACAATTTCTATATCAATGATAAATCTTAATATCAAAGGACTCATGGATTACATTACGCGCATCCTCTATAGATGAGAACTCTTTGTTCTTTAACATCTGTGCGGTAATATTTCCAATGGCAGTCGCCTCTGTAGGGCCTGCATGAATCTCTTTTTTGGTGGCTTTGGCTGTAAGCTCGTTTAAGTATCCTGCATTGGCACCGCCGCCTACAATGTGGATGCGGCTGTAAGTCCTGCCGGTCATTTCCTCGAGCTCTCTTGCTGTCTTTGCATAACATTCTGCGAGACTTGTGTAAATGACAGTTGCAAGCTCTCCCAGCGTCTCAGGAACCTGCTGGCCTGTACGTCTGCAGTAGTCCTGCACTTCCTTCGTCATGTTGTCCGGAGACAGAAAGCAGTCTGCATTCGCGTCCACGCGTGACGGGAAATCCTTAACCTCCTCAGCCATAGCACAGATTTCAGCAAAATTATATTTATCCTCAAACTCATGGCGCACGGACTGAATCATCCACAATCCCATGATGTTCTTCAGATAGCGGAATCTTCCGGCGTAACCGCCCTCGTTTGTAAGGTTCAGCTCGCAGCTCTTCTTAGAGCATTCTGCTTTCTCCCTTTCAAGTCCCATTAAGGACCAGGTACCGGAGCTGATGTAGATGAAATCGTCGTCATTTGCCGGAACAGCCAGAACTGCGGAACCAGTATCATGAGTCGCAGGTGCCACAACCTCCAGATCAAACCCGACTTCTTCTTTTACCTTTTCGCTGAAATGTCCGATGCTCGTGCCCGGCATGATCAGCTTCTGGAAAATCTTTCTGGGATAACCCAGCATGTCGATCAGTTCATAGTCCCAGTCTTTTGTCTCAGGGCTTACAAGCTGTCCTGTAGTTGCCTCGGTATATTCACAGGTTTTCTTTCCTGTGAGCAGATAATGGAAATAATCCGGCACATGAAGAAGCGTTTCCGCCTGCTCCAGGTACTCCGGATGCTTCTCCTTAATTGCCATCAGCTGATAGATGGTATTAAAAATCGCCTTCTGGATACCGGTACGCGCATACAGGTCTTCCTGTGAAATGATCTCATATACTTTCTCATCCATGCCGTCAGTACGGTGGTCACGGTAACCCACGGTATTGCCGATCACATTCTCATCCTTGTCAAGCAGGACAAAGTCAACGCCCCAGGTGTCAACGCCCATGCTCACCGGAATCTTACCAATCTCTTTACACTTTTTCAGACCGCTGATGATGTGGTCGTAAAGGCGGTCAAACTCCCAGCACAGCTCGCCGTTCTTTTTCACCATGCCGTTTTCAAAACGGTAAACTTCCTCAAGCATCATCTTCCCATTTTCCATATGTCCTAAAATCAGACGTCCGCTGGAAGCACCGATATCTACTGCCAAATAATATGTAGCCATCCTAAAAACCTCCTCAATATGTAAGTTCTGGCACAGCCCTCCACGGCTAATGCCCTGTTTCTTTCATATCTGATGATATCATCTTACTACACAACAACGCAAGAGTTAAGAACCTTGTTTGTCAAAAAAAGTGTCCTTATTTGCAAGGTTGGTTGTTTTTGTTATGCATACCTATTGCCCTCTTACTTCCTTTATGATAAACTTTAAGTAGTGTTTTTTCGGAAAACTAAGGAGCAATCATATGTCTGTTACGATAAATGAAATCGCAAAACTTGCAAATGTCTCCCGCGCCACAGTGGACAAGGTAATCCACAACCGCCCGGGAGTAAAAAAAGAGACAAAGGAGCGCGTACAGGCCATTATCGAGAATGTAGATTACCATCCCAATCTACTCGGTAAAGCACTCGTACTCAGTAAAAACCCTATAAGAGTAGGCGTAATCCTCACCCCGGATTATAACCCCTTTATCCAGGTACTCCTGAGTGGGATTAAAAAGGCACAGAAGGAATATCTAAGCTTCGGTTTTGAAGTAGTTGTGAAGATGCTTACCACTCTCGAGCCGGCGGAGCTTATCAGCATTCTGATTGAGCTGGAAAACTTAAATGTAGCCGGTCTGGCGCTGCTTCCCATTGACAACCCCCAGGTGATCAAAAAGATTAATCAAATGCAACAAAACGGTGTGCAGCTCCTCACTTTCAACTCCCCGCTTGATCAAATCCATGGTTTCCGTTACGTAGGACAGAATCATATAAAGGCCGGCTCTGTAGCCGCAGGTCTTATGGAAAAGCTTCTTCCGGACGGAGGTAAAGTTGGTGTCATCATAAGTTCCAAAACACTTTCCTGCCATCCGGACCGTCTCCGTGGCTTCCAAGAGCGGCTTGGCCAGCGTGATAACAACATTACTATTGTAGATGTCAAGGAGAATCAGGATAAGAAAGAAGAGGCATTCCGCATAGCTTTGAGCTATCTCAACAAATATCCGGATTTAAGCGGTTTCTACTTATCCGGCAGCGGAAGCGACGGCGTGCGTAATGCTCTGGCAATTGCCAATGTGACTCGGCCCGTGAAGATTATCAGCCACGACCTTGTCCCTGAAACAGAAGCACTACTAAAAGAAGGGATTATAGATTTTGTAATTTCCCAGAACGCCAAGGAGCAAGGGTATCAGATAGTGAAGCAGCTTTTCGACTATCTGATTAAAATGCAGCGCCCAAAAAATTATTATTATGAAATTCCGATTGAGATTATAAGCAGGGAGGTCATTCTCTAAAAAAGCCTGGTTTGCCCTGAGCCCCTTCCTAATCAATTGATATCGAGTAGGAGGGAGTGATTAACTCCCGTCCTCTCACAGCACCGTGCGTACCGTTCGGTACACGGCGCTTTCAATAGTTGATGTGCACAGACTGATAAGCCGTGGCTAAATCATAAAAACCACTGTTTATCAGTCTTTGTTTTGATAATGCTCTTTTGACCGTCGTTGTATTGGATGTGAACCAGTATGCCTTGCGACTGTTCGCCGCCATCTTTGCAAAATATTCTGGTATTCCAAGTTTCTTTAGATTCCTAAGCTTTGTTTTTGGTTTCTTCCATTGTTTCCATATACACATACGGATTCTATGATACAACCACGAATTAAGGTTTTCCATCTTGTTCTTCATATCTGCAATCCCATAATAATTCAGCCATCCACGCATAAATACTTTTATCTTTCCT
>JNKJ01000030.1 GCA_000702025.1 Blautia schinkii DSM 10518 | reverse complement strand
GGCTGATGCGGCGCTTGCCTTCAACTAAGTTCTAACTGCGACTAAAGCGCTCACGAAGAGCGTTCGCGCTTAAGTCTCCGTAAGAACTGGATTTTCAGGCGCGCTTCCGCAAAATCAGCCGCCCCAGGATAGAAACCGCCCCCGGCCCCCAAGTCCCTCCCCCTAACCTACCACTACGCTTTCACCCCATCTCACAAACTGCCCCTTTCTCCGGATGATTAATGGACATTTGACGGGTAAAAGCGGGCTTGTGAACAGCGGGCAAAGACGATGCTAGATAAATTTATATCTTTGTGCTATTGTAATAGAAATAGATAAATATGAATTAAAGGAGTGTAATAAATGGTTGAAGTAAAGTTTTATGATGAAATAGATGACAGTTTATTGCAATTTGCCGTCATTATTGCTAAAACAGATGATGAATGGGTGTTTTGTAAGCATAGGGAGCGAGAAACATACGAGGTTCCGGGCGGTCACAGAGAAGATGGTGAATGTATTTTAGACACTGCAAAACGAGAGTTGTATGAAGAAACGGGTGCGCTTGAATACAGCATAAAACCTGTTTGTGTATATTCCGTCACCGCACCAGACAATTTTGATGGTAAAGAGAGTTATGGAATGCTTTACTTTGCAAATATTCTGTCTTTTGAAAATGAATTACATAGTGAAATTGAAAGCATTCTCATCACCAAACACCTTGTGCAAAACTGGACATATCCGTTGATTCAACCCAAACTGTTAGAAGAAACAAAGCGCAGAGGATACCTATAAATTCCAATTCACGTAACCCCAAAAAATAAGCAGCCGAAATGACAACGCTTCATCCCCCCTAAAACATCTAAACATTATGCACTAAATCAACACCCTCCCGCCTCAACCTTTTTCCGCCTTAACCACGCCCCCCCCCCCGGCGAAAGCGACAATCACTGTGAAGGGGAAGAAAGCGTAGTGGCAGGCGCGGGGAATGGAATCCGGGGCGAAGACTTGGTCCATTGTCTGGCATTTTGCGTAAGCGCGCCCGAAAATCCAGTTCTTACGGAGACTTAAGCGCGAAAGCTCTTCTTGAGCGCTTTAGTCGCAGTTAGAACTTAGTTGAGGGGAAGCGTGCAATGCCAGACGATGGACCAAGTCTTCGCCCCGGATTCCATTCCCCTCGCCGTTCAACAACACTTCCAGGGGCCCCCTTCACCTCCCAGTAGTAAACACGAAGAATTTGCTAAACACATAATTAAGCGCCAGCACAATAAACTGCGTCAAAAATTTCCCCAGCATATCGTCCATATGCAGCACTTCCACCAGCAGCCAAACTCCTCCCACCTCAATCACCATCGTCACCAGCCTGGCACTGATAAACTTGCAAAACGGACGAAGATGGTCCTTTAACGTATCGCATTTATCCTGAAATACATACTTAGAATTCACCACATAAGCAAAAAGTATTGCCAAAATAATAGAGATTACATTAGCAACATTAAGCTCCACATGAAGCTTTCTCAGTATATAGAAGCTGATCAGATTCACCATTGTGGTGCAGCCGCCGAAAAACACATACCGCACCACAGAGCTCTCAAAGAGTTTCTGTATCAAATCTTTTATCTTGTTCATTGTATCCTCCAAACCTATTTTTCCGGTGCATTATACTCCATCATGCCTTGCCTCATTGGAGATGTCTTCGCTGCCGCGGATGATTTTGGAGACAATGTACCGTGGGCGGCGTTTCACTTCTTCGTAAATTTTGGCAATATAGTAGCCGATAATGCCAAGGCTCATCATCATTGCGCTGCCAATCAGCAGGATCACCATAATCGTGGTGGTGTACCCCGCGACTGCTTTTCCTGAGAAATATTGTACGAGGGAATAGATAATCAGGACGAGGGAACCAATGAAGCACAGCACTCCTCCCACAGTCACGAACTGCAGCGGAAGGGTCGTGAAGGCTACGATGTTTGTAAACGCGTACTTCACCAGGGACCAGGCTGACCACTTGGATTCTCCGGCCTCGCGCTCCTGCACCTCGAATTTTACATAGGTGGTCTTAAATCCAACCCAGGAGGAGGTTGCACGGAAAAACATGTTACGCTCCGGCATGGCGAGAATGCTCTCCACTGCCTTGCGGTCCATCATCTTAAAATCTGAGGCGTTCTGCATGTCCACTTTGGTCGCCTTCGACATAATTCCGTAGAAAAAGCCTGCACTTTTCTTGTGGAGAAATCCCTCCTTGCCGCGGCTTTTTTTCACACCCTCAATCACCTCATAGCCCTGTTCCCAGAGATGGTACATTTCCACCAATGTTTCGGGGGGATGCTGCAGGTCACAGTCCATCACTGCGATCACATCGCCCGTAGCCTGTGCCATCCCCGCAAAAACTGCGGATTCCTTGCCGAAATTCCTGGAGAAATGTACGCCCAGGATATTTTTGTCCTTTTTTCCTGCTTTGACGATTTCTTCCCAAGTATTGTCCCGGGAGCCGTCGTTTACTAACACCAGCTCATAGGTGATTCCCGCTTTGCTAAGAATCTCGCGAAGCACCCGGCAGGCTTTCCCTACCATCAATTCTTCATTATAAGCCGGCAAAACTACTGATAATTTACTCATACTGTATTCCTCTTCTTTTTCATATCCAATACGATCATTACAATCAACACAAGTACACCTGTCACGCTTAAAAGCACACCCAGCTTCATGTAGGGGGTCGTATAGGACAGTTCGATTTCATGCTCACCCGCATCAAGCTCTAATGCCATAAACATGGTGTTTGCTCTCTTAAGCTCTGCTTTCTGTCCGTCTACCTTAGCAGTCCAGCCCTTCGCATAGGGCAGGGAAAACACCAAAGCTCTCGGCGCGTCCAGCTCCGTACGGCAGCTCACCTGATTTACACCAATAGTCAACTCCTCAACCGTATCTGTCTTGCGCTCGTTTACATAATCGTTCAGCTTTTGGGTCGGCTGGAAATAAATGCTAAGGTCGTCATACTTATAGCTGCCCTTGGAAGGGAAGGTAAACTTAATCCTGGTCACAGGCTTCTCGGAGTATCCCATATTATTCATAAAGTTACTGCGGCCGTTATAGAAATTGTTTTTGCTCGTGACCATCTGCACTCTCTTCTGTGCAATCAATCCGTCAATTTCAGCCTCCATGTCAATCCAAACCTGATTTTCGATGTTTTCATCTTTTAAGGTAATTTTCCTGCGCTCCTTATAGGGCAGCGCCTTCCATTCCTCATCTGAGTATTTGTGTCTCCTGTTTACCTCGAGATACTGCAGGTTGTCGAAAGCTACATAAACCTCGCTCTCAGGCACGCCTTCGAATTCCAGCATACAGGTCGCACCGTCCTCTTTTGCTTTAATGCGGTTGTCAAACAATTCACAATTTTCCAGCGGAATTATCTTATAAGGACGCTCCACGGAATCATCCTCCGGCTCACATACCGGAAGTGCACTGTCCTCGAGAACAACTCCCTGCAAAAGCGCCTCCTGCTTCTCCATGACACTCATCTTTTCATATTCCTGTCTGGGAATATAGCTGTCATACGTATAAGCCATGGGCAGAGCGTTCGGGTCCTCATAAATCCCCACAACTCCACGCTCCGGCAGCTCCCCGGCTATTACCTGGTCTGCACCTGACTGCTCCTGCTTCGTTCCTGCTTGTCCTACATCAGTCTCATCGGACTCACCAGCATCAGTCTCATCCTCCGATGTGCTGTTCTCGTCTAAGCTGTCAGCGTCCGTCATGTCCTGTATATCAAGCTCATCCTCAGAAACTATGACCTCGCCGATTTTTTCAAATCCATACGGAACAAATTGCTCAGTCCCGGCAAAATATTTCATGGAAAGCAGCTTCATAAGATAAGATCTGCCGTTTACATTTTTATAATTCTGCTCCAGCGGTTTATTTGAGTACAGCTCATCCTGGAAGCGGCTCACATTCCCGTTTGCAAGAGAGAAAAAGAACTGGCCTCCGTTAAGACCTGTCAACATCGTGGAATTCTGAAGAATCCCCGAAGCCTTCTGATCATACCGATAATCATGTATATCCGGAATCTGTGCAAGCTCTGCTGCTACCGGCCCGGTGTTGCGCTCATAAGCTGTACCGATATCAGAATATTTCCAAATACCCGACTGGGAATTCCCTGATGATGTAAAGCAAAAATAAAAATTCACAAATGTGCCGAAGCAGATTCCTGCCAAAACCACGACACCTGCCACAGCCCGCTGCTTTTGGAAATATCCATAACCCACAAAGAGCACGGCCAGCACTCCAAGGAGTAAAACCACCGCAAGAATATTCCAAGGATGATTTGCAAAGGAATCTACACAAATATACACGCCAAAACAGAAAACAGCGGCCAAAAGCCCCCACCTCTGCTTTTTCGACAGGGTAAACAGCGAGGGGTACATTTTCACAAACACATAACATACCAGCATCACCAATGCCCAGCTCCACCGGTTCGTCGCATAGGAAAAGCCATTAAGCACATGCCCCACAAATGGCACGAGGAGAAAAATCATGCACATGATAAACCCAAGCTTCAGCTCTGTATTCCGCTTCCTCTTCATAAACAAAAGAAATAAGCCAAGCACCCCCACCGCAGAAACGCCGATAATGGAATAAGAGGACTGGAATTTCCCCATAAGCGCGGGGAGAATCATGTGATAATACTTAGTCTTATATGCGGAGGAGATAAAATTCTCTGCCCCTGCCCGGTTTGTATTCAAAACCGCCAGCACAGAAGGCAGGAAAATAACGGCCGACAGCAGCATTCCCACCACGGAATACCCCGCGAACCTGCCCAGCCATCCAAAAAGCTCCTTTACTTTCACCTTTTTAAATATCATAATATAGCGGTACACTGCATAGATTACCGTAAAAATGCCCAGCATATAAAAGAAATAGAAATTGGACATCGCAGATACCGCAAGGGTAATGATATAAACATACGGTTTTTCTTTATTAAAAATTTTATCAATCCCCAGCAGCAGCAACGGATAATAAATACACGGATTGATAAAAAACGGATGCTTAAAGTCCGCCACAAGTATCCACTGACAGAACGCAAACAGCAGTGCTCCCATCAATGTGGGAAATCTACCGTTTTTATGGTATAAACAATAAAGCGAAAACGCGCCTCCGGCCAGATACATTCTCAGCACAAGGAGAAACTCATACAGATATTCCGTATATTCCATCGGAACAAATACGGATAATAAATTAAGCGGGTCCCCAATGGCATAATAATGAAGCGTTGTCAATATATCTGTGCCGTAACCGATATGGAGGTCCCACATAGGGATCTCAAAACTATGTCTCACGAATATGTTTGCAAGAAGCTCCCGCAGATACTCTCCATAATATCCAAGGGATACATAATGCTGTCTCAGACCATCGCCCATTCTGCCCGAAAACACAAACGATTTCCCGAATAACATATAACCACAGGCAATCCCCGAAAACAAAACTAAAAAAATCAATGTATAGGTCAGCCAAAATGTACGCTTGGGATGCTTACTGTTTACCCACTTCTCTCCTGCCCTTTTCCCGAGCCTTCCTATTTTATCTGTCAAAATCATTAAAAACCTCCTGCAGTACTCTCTTCTTTTAATATCACTATTTTACCTTCGTTGTCAGCGATACTCGATTATTACGTTTATCTACAGCATAAACCGTAAGCTTTGTATTTTTCTTCTGCTTCTTGATCTTTACGGTAAAACTTCCGTTTGCAGCTACGCTTGCACTGCCCATGGTTTTGGAACCGGCTTTCACATATACCTTGCTTGTGCCCTTTGCGGTTCCGCTTATAGCAGCTGTACTGCTTTTCACCTGTTTTACCGTAATCCCGGTCAGACTCTTCACATTAGATGGGGTCTTACTGTCGCTCACCCAGAGTGCCGCGTCCGCATTGCCCGCCATCACATTCTTCTCAAGCTTGGATATATTTGATTTGAGCAGAAGAATCCCGTACTTTTTGTTAGAAGATATGGTATTCGAAACAAGCTGGCAGGATTTGGCACTGTCAATACAGATTCCGCCACGCTCACGTCCACTCACATGATTCTTTAAAAGCCTGGTGCCATTACAATTACGCACCGCAATCCCATATTTTTTGCCGCCTGTCACTGTGCAGCCTTCTATCGTGTTATTATGGCTGGTGTTAATGATTCTGATACCGTCATTGTCATCCTTGGTATCCTCGATCACACAATCCTTTACCAGATTATTTCTGCTGTCTTTCCAGATAAGCATACCAAAGCCCTTAGTCGCCCCTTTTGTGCCGGACTTTTTAAAACTCACTGTATTATTCAACAACTTACAATTATCTGCATTTTCAAGAGTAATTCCACGGCCGTATCCTGATATGGTATTATTCTCAATCACCACACCGCTTAATTTGTACATACCCTTGGGCACACCATTTGAATTTGCAGTAAGTTCAGTCCCCTTGAGACTGATTCCCATACATGCATAGTTAGATGCAGGAATCACTACAGCCAGCGTGATCTCATTCCCACTAATCCGCACATTCATATCGGCTGTATAGGGCCGGCCCGGCACAGCAGGTGCTTTTTCATTATTTAGTGCCTCAATCTCCACGGCAGAGGTCACGTTCTGAAATTTATTGTTTTTAATCGTAAGATTCTTGGTATGAGCCATTTTCACGCATTGGAAGCCAATATTTCGGAAAGTATTGCCGCTGATATCAACATTCTCCGTATAGTTTCCATATACTGCGTTATGCATTCCCACTCCGCTCACCAGGTCCTCGAACACACAGCCCGTAATCCTGATATTCTTACAGGGCAGGTCGTTGAAGGGACCGTATTCGCTGAACACACCCTCACGGACACATTCAATCTCAATCGCCTCCTGCGCCACATACTTATTGGACGGCTGATAACCGCTGAACGTACAGTTCTCCACCGTAAGGCCGTCCACACCGCCCACCTCCAGAAGATGTGCACCGGCTGCGTTTCCCTTTACGGTCATATTCCTAAGCGTAATGTTGGACGCATGACCGAATTTCATCGCACTTCCTCCGGTTTTCTGATTATCCCACACACCGCCGTCTATCTCTATATTTTTAAACAGATCATACCCGGTGGTAGAATTCTGCTTGATATACGTATCTGTACCGGCCTTAAGTATTTTGCTTACGCCGCCCTGCTTCGTAATCACAGCGCCGTCGGCCTTGATGGTGGTGTTGCTGAATATGTGAAGCATAGAAGAAATTGTGTAGCTTCCTGGTGGTATTATAACAGTATAATGCACATTACTTGTATTTTTCGCTTGCGCTAAAGCCTTGTCCAGGGTATACGCAATGTCTGTACCGTTCTGCACATCCAGCTCAATCCGCACCTCATTCCCGGCCTGCAGCATTGTGCTGTCAGAGCTGTCAGAACCGTCCGAAAAATCTGCAGTTTCCTCCGGTGAAGAAAACTCCACGGCTGCCTCTGGCTCAGAAAAGTCCGGCTCAGACACTGACCCCTGAAAAATATCATCTGCCTCCATTACAGGCATGTCACCAAAAACCTCATCACACTCCGGCTCCGAATCGACAGATTCTTCGACAAAATCAACTTCATCAGCGACTGCTTCTTCCGCATATGCAGGAACCCAACCGCTTACACAAAGCATTGCACTCAACAGCAAGCTCAGCAATTTCTTTTTCATGATTCTAATCTCCCTAAATTTCTTATATCTCCAATTTCAGGACTTCAAATATCCACATAAATAGACATAACCAATGATAATGCATAGCGGCAATGCCTTTAAGCCTGCCACACATGCTATTATACACGTAAAATCTGAAATGTCTATGAAGATTTTCCCGAATTTACTTAATTAATTCTTAATTCTTTTGTTGTTTTCAAGCATAATTATACTCTTTACATTCAAATAATTTTATGCATAAGAAGAGCCGGCTCTTTAGAAGCTCTCTAAAGGCCGGCCTGAAATACATCATATTGTATTGTTATTATTGTTCTTCATGGTCCTCCAGGTAAGTCTCGCCAATAAGCTCCGCAAATTTCACAGCGCCCCGGGCGTTCAGATGCTTCTTATCCTGGAAGTATTCATTTGGAAAAATATCATAAATCCCGTCATAGTACGTAAAGTCATAGAGATTCGCGTCATTCTCATCACAAAATTCCTGGAAATAATTATGCATATCATCCAAATCTCCGGCGTGTTTCGTATACTCCCATGTCATAGGAGGAATCACCAGATTCAGCTCAACACCGTTCTTTTTACAGATATCCGCGATCTTCTGAAGATGCGTGGTATTGATTTCCAGAAGTCTCTTTCTGTTCCACACCGTACTCTTACGCAGCTTCTCTACGGAGAAAGAACCATCATAAATCTTTTCCGTATTCTCATCTCCCATGGTCTGGTAAGTGTAGCGGCTATTCTCAGGAGATTTGTTATTACGGTAATCATCACTGAGCTTGTACTTCACATTGCTCTTTGCCACTTCCCAGGTCATTACATTATCCACACGGGTGGAATAAAAGAGATAACTCTCGTATTCTTTGGGCTCCGCTGTCTTAAACATGTATTCCAGCTTGCCCAGAGGCGATTGGATTCTGTCGAATATTCCACGGCGGAGATTGATATTCGAGTTTGTATCATTCTGCATCACCGTGACATGGACTCCTAAAAATACACGTTTAAGTGGATTATGCTTAATCTGGTCCTTCAGCAGATAGTAAGTACCGTCCATAGGCTGTGAGGAAGTGGCAAGATTGAAGGTGGGACTGTCAAGCACCTCACCCAAAACCTGACCGTTCACACCCCAGTGCATCAGGGATGTACCCAGGATCAAGGTCTCCACTTCTCCGTTGGATTTTTTCAGATCACTTCTTGTATAGATTACATTCTGGTTCGGCTCTTCATAGACAAATCTTACTGCTTTGTTGAATACCATCAGAAACGCGCCAAGCAACAGCACCCGCAGAAGAATTTTCCTAAAATTGCGCATATTCAAACCCTCCTACTATGTTGGAATTAAACACTCCAAGTCCCAGGATTCCGGCAATCAGAATAAAATATACGCACCAGCGTACCACAAAGGGCTTACTTGCCAGGAACTCCCTTACAGGCATCCTGGTCTGGATGAGACTTACACAAAGGAACAAAATCAATCCAAAGGCAATATAGATAAGTTCATATGTCTCCATACCCGGGACCATCGCCGCTCTCGTGAATTCCGGAACGAAATTACAGAACAGCCTTTTAACGATTCCCAGGGACTGCACCGTGGTATCTCCTGCCGGGAATACTTTAAGCAGAGCAATGATTATAAAGGTTCGAAGAATACTGAAGCCCTGCCACCACCATGAATCCTCTTTGATATGCAGAACCTCTTTCGCCTTCTTAAACTGCGGCTCCAGGATAATGGCTGAGATAATAACCACTCCGTTGCCCACCCCCCAGAAGATGTAACGCCAGCTCGCATCATGCCAGAAGCCTGTACAAAACCAGACAATTGAAAGCGCCAGCACCACCGGAAACAGCTTACGGATCCGGGCGGAGAATATCTTTTTGCCGCATTTGCTGAAGTTTACCGCTGCCTTTGAAATAGATGCCGGATAAAATATGTAATCACGGAACCAGGAGCTCAGCGATATGTGCCATCTGCGCCAATACTCCGCAAGCGACTTCGAGAAGAACGGCCGCTCAAAGTTCTCCATCATCTCAATTCCGTAAACCTGGGAAACACCAAGCACGATATCGGAATATCCGGAGAAATCCGCATAAATCTGCAGTGTCATAAAAATACAGCCCATAAAAAGAGTGAAACCATTGGCTGTGGCATACCCGTCAAAAATCGTATCCACCAAAGGCTTCAAATGATCTGCAATCACCGCTTTCTTAAACAAGCCCCAAAGAATCCTTTGGAATCCGAAAGACAGATTATGGTAACTGAAATCATGCCCTGCATAGAGCTGAGGCGCCAAATCCGGGAAACGCCCGATCGGACCCTGTGTCATCTGCGGATAATATGTAACAAAGAGCAGAACCTTAAAGGGATTACGCTCCGGTTCACTCTTTCCGCGGTATACCTCCAGTGCATACCCGATACTCTGCAGCGTATAATAGGAAATACCAAGGGGAGCCACCAAGCCTAGATGGTTCATACCATCCATTCCGAAATACTGTAAAACCGGGTTCACATTATCAATGAAGAAATTGCCATATTTCAAGACAAGAAGAATGCCCAGGTTTATGACGATCACTCCAAAAACCAGCCATTTACGCTTTCTGCCCTTGCCTTTGGCTTTAATTGCTTTCTTTTCCTCACGGGAAATTGAGCCCTTCTTTTCAAGAAGCTCAGCGTTTGTCTCGTCCTCAATCTTTTTCATCCTGCCGGTAGCAATCACCAGCGTCACGGTGGTAATCAGCACATAGAGGAAATTGTCCACTCCCATAAGATGATAAAATATAAGGCTGACCGCTAAAAGAACAATCCACTGATACTTCTTTGGAGCTAAATAATATAAAATTACTGAAACAATGAAACACAGAAGAAACGCCAAAGTATTGACAGTCATCTTTATTCTCCCTCATATCGTATAAAATGTTGTCGTACTTTTGTACTATACCACGAAATCGCAAAAAATTACAGACGGCTATTATATTATAAAACCTATGTGAAATCCATGTGAAATAATTTTAGAAAAATTTAACTTTTTCTGCCTCTCTCCCGTATAGCAATCAGCAGAAAGAGCAAAATCCCAAGTACGCTCAGTACACAGCCAAGCTTCAGATAAGGCGTACAGTACACAAGTCTTATCTCATGGCTGCCCTTGTCAAGCTCCAGGGCCATATACATGGTATTTGCCCGCTTAAGCTCTGTCTCCTCACCGTCCACATACGCCCGGAATCCCTCGCTGTAAGGTATGGCAAGCAAAAGTGCCTTAGGATTGGAAACCGTGATATTTCCACATATCTCATTGGTGTCCATACGCACATCACGAAGCGCTTCCTCACCAAGAGCCTTTGTCCTCTGCTCCACGCCCCGGATAGGCTGGCACACGACCTTAAGCTTATCATAGCTGTAGATTCCGGTATTTGCAAAGGTCAGAGTCATGGTCCTCCGCCCTGTTTTCCAATAGCCCAGATTACAGAGGAAGTTGTGCTTTCCGCTGTAAGCGTTGTACTTGTTGGTGAAAATCTTCATCTCCTTTTCCACCAGCTCCGCAGATACGGTAAGAGCCGTCTCCTTGCTCTCCTTCCAGTAACGCCAATGGCTGTCCTGGTAAAGCAGGCTGTTCTGCTGATAGGAAGTCATTTTCTCCCACTCTTCCCCGCTCACAAGCTCCCTGGGGGAAAGCCCTTCATAATCCAGGTTTTCCGCAATGAGATACGTCTCACAGTCCTCAAGCCCGCGGAAAATCACCTTTACCTCAGCATTCTCCTGGGTCACGACAATCTTGTCATCCTCTATATAACAGCCCTCTCCGGCCTGCAGACGGTATTCCATCTCCTGGTCGTCAAACTCTGCCTGAGCCTTGGGCAAGCTGCTCTCCTCAAGCACCACCCTCTGCAGCAGAGCCTGTTGCTTCTCTGTGACGCTCATACTCTCATAGTCCTCTCTGGGAATATAAGAGTCATAGGTATAGCCAAGCGGAAGGGCATTCTCGTTCTCATACGCCCGGTACTCTCTGGAGCCTTTCTCAAAAGCACCCTTCTCCTGATCATAACCGTAGGGCAGATATCCATATCCATCATTGCAGATCACGAAGTATTTCACCGCCGCCAGCCGGTCGAGGATCGTACGGGAATCCAGATTCTCATAATGCTGCTCCCACGGAGTATTCAGATACATCTCGTCAAAAAAACGGCTGATATTTCCGTTGGCTACGCTGAAATAATACGCGGTACTGTTTGTCCCCATCTGCATGGAGGTATTATCATAAGGCAGGGAGCCGTACTGGTCATAGCGGTAAACAGAATCATCACCTGTAGCAAGCACTGCCTTATCCGCCCCGGATTCCAGCTTCTCCAATGCCTTACCACGCCCCGAAAATTCGGAGAGATAATTTTTCTCATAGGAATACTGATAGGAAATATTCGCCATGATGCTCACCACAAGAAAAGTGACAAGCATGGCACACAAATATTTCCCCTGCGAAAATATATTTCCAAAGGAAACCACCGTAAGCACAGAAAGCACCAGGAGCAGCACTGCCGCCATATTCCTCTGTGTACGCGCTGTCTCCCAGCCCAGAGCAAGCACACAGTAAGCCAGCAGCATAAGAAAAATCCGCTTTTTCTCCCGTACAGTAAGGGTGAAAAGCAGCGGGTATGCCTTCACAAACATATATGCGATAAGCATTCCGTAAGCCCAAATCCATCGGTTTGACACATAAGAAAACCCATTGAGTACATGCCCGGCAAAAGGGATGAGCAAAAACAGATTCAGTACCAAAAATGCAATTTTCAACTCTGTATACTTCTTCCGCCGCGAAAAAATCACGAACACTCCTGCCATGGACACTGCTGAATAGCCGGCAACGCCCCATTGTATCATATTTTCTCCGATGAGACATCCCAAATATTTCTGATAATAAATGCGGTCATAAAAAAGAGGTACGTAATTGTCAGCCTGAAACCTTTCTGTACCAAACAGCGTCATGATCACCGGCAGAAATATTATCGAAGCAATCATCACCGCCGTGAGAAAATAGCCCAAAAACCTCCCGAACCAGCAAAGCACATCCTTTGCAGAACGCTTCGTAAATAGCGCGAAATACCTGGAAGCAGCATAAAGAAACATGAAAATGCACAGCATGTAAAAAAAGTAGAAATTTGACGCAGCCGCAAGCACTGTGGACCAGATAAACAAATGTGGTTTCTCTTTTTTATATACCTTGTCAATCCCCATAAGGATGAGCGGCAGGTAAATCATTGGATTAGAAAAATATGGATGCTTCATGGCCGCATATATAGTCCAGCCTGCAAAAATATACATCAGAGTTCCCAGGAAAGTGGCCTGCTTCGGATTTTTATGATAAAAGCAGTATGCACTGAAGGTCAATCCGGCCAGATAAATACGCAGGAAAATAAGCACCTGATAGAGAAGCTCTGTTTTCTCCGCAGGCACAAACACGGACAGCAGGGTAAGCGGATCACCGATCACATAATAATGCAGGGTAGTGAGGATATCCGAGCCATAACCAATATGCATGTCCCACATGGGGATAGACAGACGGTGCTCCACAAAGAGGGTGTGGAGAATCTCCCTCAGATAACGCCCATAGTAAGCCAGTGAATTCACATGCTGCGGCACTCCGTCATGGCTCCAGACCATAGATTTCCCATTTAAATAGAAATAAGAATACAGAAACAGGGATATCATGGCAAAAGCCAGGGTGTAGAGCAGGTAGAAATCTTTTTTACTTTCCTTTGTAAACCATTTTTTCATAACAACCGCTTTCTCCTAACTAATGCATGCCCGCCGGGCATATCAAGAGAAAGACCCACGGTACTAACGCACCGCGGGCCTGTCACTTATTTTACCTCATCTGAGTTGACTGATCAATACTCTCCGTAGAGTATATAGCCAGACTCAACTGATTAGTCCTCTCCGTAGAGTGTAACCAGTTTCTTCAGATAGTTATATCTTTCTTTTGCTTCCGTCTCGTTCTTAGCGAACAGTCTGGCAGCCTTCTCAGGATTCTGACGCTTCAGGGAGTTGTAACGAACCTCGCCATCCAGGAATTCCTGGTAAGCAGCCATATCCGGCTCTTTGGAATCCAGAGTAAATGCAGCCTTGCCCTCTGCCTTTGCAGCCGGGTTGAATCTGAAGTTGTGCCAGTATCCGCACTTAACAGCTAATTCTTCCTCGGTCTGTGCCTTGGACATACCCTTCTTGATACCATGGTTGATACATGGAGCGTAAGCAATGATCAGGGATGGTCCCGGATATGCCTCTGCCTCTGCGATAGCCTTCACGGTCTGATTGAAGTCAGCACCCATGGAGATCTGTGCAACGTATACATAGCCATAGCTCATAGCGATAGAAGCAAGGTCTTTCTTCTTCACTTCTTTACCGCCTGCTGCGAACTGAGCGATCGCACCGGTAGGTGTAGCCTTGGAGGACTGTCCGCCTGTGTTGGAGTAAACCTCGGTATCGAATACCATAACGTTGATGTCACGTCCGCTTGCGAGAACATGGTCAACACCGCCGAATCCGATATCATAAGCCCATCCGTCACCACCGAATACCCAGTGGGATTTCTTGCCTAAGAAGTCTTTCTGAGCAAGGATTTCTTTCGCCTTGTCACAGCCGCATGCTTCCAGAGCAGCGATCAGTTTATCTGTTGCAGCACCGTTGGTCACACCGCAGGTGTAGGTATCCAGCCATTCCTGTCCGGCTGCCTTCACATCAGCGTTGTCTCCGTTTGCCACTACATCTTCGATTTTTGCTTTCAGGCCTTCGCGTACTGCCTTCTGAGCGAGCAGCATACCGTAACCAAACTCAGCGTTGTCCTCGAATAAGGAGTTGGACCATGCAGGACCCTGTCCTTTTTCGTTTACTGTGTATGGTGTGGACGGTGAGGAGTTACCCCAGATAGAGGAGCATCCTGTAGCGTTGGCAATGAACATTCTGTCACCGAACAGCTGAGTGATCAGCTTCGCATATGGTGTCTCACCACATCCTGCACAAGCTCCGGAGAACTCAAGCAGAGGCTGTTTGAACTGGCTGCCTTTAACAGTTGTCTCTTTAAATTTAGCGATAACATCTTCTTTAACCGGAAGCTTGGATGCATAGTCAAAGTATTTCTGGGTGTCGACATTTGCTTCCATATTCTCCATAGCAAGTGCTTTTGCACCTTTTTTACCCGGGCAGACATTTGCACAGGAACCGCAGCCTGTACAGTCAAGAGCGGATACAGCAATCGTGAATTTGTATTCTTTCATACCTGTAAGGTCTAAGGTCTGCATTCCTTCCGGAGCGTTTGCAGCTTCTTCTGCTGTCAGAGCTACCGGGCGGATAACAGCGTGCGGACATACATATGCACATCTGTTACACTGGATACAGTTTTCAGGATTCCATACAGGAATATTAACAGCAATACCACGTTTCTCAAATGCGGAGGAACCGGATGGTGTAGTACCGTCTACATATTCTGTAAATGCGGATACCGGCAGGCTGTTACCTTCCTGAGCATTTACTTTAGACTGAATGTTATTAACGAAGTTAACAACGTCTTCTCTTCCATCTTCTGCGTGAGCCATGAACAGGCCTTCGTCAGCAGCGTCTTTCCAGCTCTCAGGTACTTCTACAGCTACAACCTGCTTAGCACCTGCATCGATAGCTGCCCAGTTCTTCTGAACGATCTCATCGCCCTTACGTCCGTAGGTAGCCTTAGCAGCAGCCTTCATGAGGTCGATTGCCTGCTCCTCAGGAATGATGCCTGTGAGCTTGAAGAATGCGGACTGAAGGATTGTATTGATACGTGTTGGTCCCATGCCTGTCTCAATACCGATCTTCACACCGTCGATGATGTAGAATTTGATATTGTGGTTAGCGATGAAAGCTTTTACCTGTCCCGGTAAATGTTTCTCAAGGCCTTCCATATCCCATGGGCAGTTCAGCAGGAATGTTCCGCCGTCTACCAGCTCCTGTACCATGTTGTATTTATTAACATAGGAAGGATTATGGCAGGCTACGAAGTCTGCTTTACGGATTAAGTATGTAGATTTAATCGGTTTCTTACCGAAACGTAAGTGGGACATTGTCACACCGCCGGACTTCTTGGAGTCATAGTCAAAGTAAGCCTGTGCGTACATGTCGGTGTTGTCGCCGATGATCTTAATGGAGTTCTTGTTTGCACCTACGGTACCGTCTGCGCCAAGTCCCCAGAATTTACAGTTTGTGGTTCCCTCTGGTGTGGTGATGATCGGAGCGCCTGTCTCAAGAGAAAGGTTTGTCACATCATCAACAATACCAAGAGTGAATTTCTCTTTCTCAGTGTTCTCAAGAGCTGCTACGATCTGAGCCGGAGTAGTATCCTTGGAACCTAAGCCGTAACGGCCGGAAAGAACCTTCACATCGTTGAATTTGCTGTCCTTCAGTGCTGCAACTACATCTAAGTACAGAGGCTCGCCAAGTGCGCCCGGCTCTTTGGTTCTGTCCATAACGGTGATGTATTTCACAGTGTCAGGGATAGCGTCGATGAGTGCCTGTGCACAGAATGGTCTGTACAGACGAACCTTAACAACGCCGACCTTCTTGCCTGCTGCCATCATGTAGTCGATGGTCTCTTCGATGGTGTCATTTACAGAGCCCATAGCCACGAGAACGTGGTCAGCGTCTGCTGCACCGTAGTAGTTGAATAATTTATAATCTGTACCAATCTTAGCGTTAACTTTGTCCATGTACTCCTGTACGATTGCCGGAAGGGCATCATAGTACGGGTTGCATGCTTCTCTTGCCTGGAAGAAGATATCCGGGTTCTGAGCGGAACCTCTCTGGCATGGATGGTTCGGGTTAAGGGCACGGTTACGGAACTCAGCGATCGCGTCCATATCTGCCATGTCCTTCAGGTCCTCGTAATCCCATGTCTCGATCTTCTGAATCTCATGAGAGGTACGGAAACCGTCGAAGAAGTTGATAAACGGAACTTTGCCTTTGATTGCTGCTAAATGTGCAACCGGAGTCAGGTCCATAACTTCCTGTACGGAGGACTCACACATCATAGCGCAGCCTGTCTGACGGCATGCCATAACGTCGGAGTGGTCACCGAAAATAGAAAGTGCGTGGGAAGCGATTGCACGTGCGGATACGTTGATCACGCCCGGTAACTGCTCGCCGGCAATTTTGTAAAGGTTAGGGATCATCAGTAACAGACCCTGGGAAGCTGTGTAGGTTGTGGTCAGCGCGCCTGCTGCCAGAGAACCGTGTACTGCACCTGCAGCGCCAGCCTCGGACTGCATCTCAGTAACCTGAACTTCCTGTCCGAAGATGTTGGTCCTTCCCTGGGTTGCCCATTCGTCTGTAGCTTCTGCCATAACAGATGAAGGGGTGATTGGGTAAATTGCAGCTACATCAGAAAAAGCGTATGATGCATGAGCGGCTGCATGGTTACCATCCATGGTTTTCATCTTTCTTGCCATAGTTTTTTTCCTCCTTAAAGGTATGATGAAAAAAATATTATTTCAGACCACTTACGTGTCTAAAAGTCCGGTTATGATTATATCATAAAATCTACAATCTGTCCAATTTGTTTCCACTTTTTTTGTATCTTATCGCATACAAAAACCTTAAAAACAGCATGAGAAAACAGGATTCAACACAAGAACCGCGTGAGCAAAAGAAAAAGACCGGCAGGCACCATATTTCCCGGTGCGCTCCGGTCCTTCGTACTTCCTTAATTCTCGCATTAGGAGCTGCGGTCATTCGTACTTCCCTATTCTCCTGTCGGAAATTGCGACTTTCTGTACTTATTCTTTATCTTACTCTCCTGCGAGAAGCTGTGCCAGCGTCTTGCGGCGCAGCATTGCCCAGATTTCCGTCTGTATTCCCTCCAGCTCTCTGTGTACCAGACAAGGCACTCCGTCGTGTCCGTCCCTCACACAGCAGTTCTTCGGATTCAGACACTCAATGATAAACATTTCCGGATCGATGGCATAATAAACATCGAACAATGTCAGCTCCTCCGGCTGTTTATTCAGTGAGTAACCTCCGTGAACTCCACGGTACCCCTTGACAATCTTCGCTTTCTGAAGTTTTTTCAGGATTTTATATGCAAAAGGAGCGGTGATTACCTCTCTTTCGCATATCTCACTGACGCTCAGGCGTGTCTCCCCAGCCAGCGCCCGGATAACTCTCACTGCATAATCGCACTCTCTTGTAATAAACATGATCCCTTGACCTCTTTCTGCTTCAACTTTTGTAGTAATGCTATCTAATTTTATGTTGCAGATTAGATAGTGAACAATTTTCCTACGGTTTATTTTTCTTCTATGACAAATTATAACAATTTTCCGTGAGTAATTCAAGAATTCCGTGAATCAGATTTGCTCAAAATATGGACAATTTTACACAAAATTCAATTTGAGGTCATTTCATTGATGTAGTTGTACGTTCTACCTTGTACTCACAGGTTCACATGTGCGCTCAACCGGCTGAAATGTTTTTATTTGATACATCCATGGTCGAAAATGGTAATAGTTCAGGCTCACCTGTCCCAGCTATTGCCGAAAATGCTCAAAACTTCAGTTTTTTCATAATTTCCCCGCAGATATCCTCCGCGCTGCGCCCGTCCGTGTGAACGGTGATATCGGCGGCTTCTCTGTACTTGGGCATACGGGCTTCTATCAGAGATTTGATGTAGTCTACGTTCATATTGCCCTCGAGGAGCGGACGGTCATGGCTTGTCCGGACACGTTCATACACTGTCTCCGGCTCGGCCAAAAGGAGAACAATCCTTCCTCTTCTCTTCATCTCCTTCACATTGCATTCGCGCATTGCTGTGCCTCCGCCGCAGGATACTACCACATTTTCCCGCTCGCTTAAGCGGCGCAGCAGTCCTGTTTCCAGTTCGCGGAAGTATTCCTCGCCCTTCTGCGCGAAAATCTCGGCAATGGTTATGCCCTCGCCTTTAGCAATCTCTTCGTCCATTTCCAACTGCTCCATTCCGTACTTCTGGCGCAGACAGGCCGCTATCGTGCTTTTGCCGGTGCCCATGAAGCCGATAAGGTAGATGTTTTTGGGGGCATTAGTTAGAGGAGCGGTTTGGGGTGTGGTTTGCATGGGGGTGGTCCTTTCTGTGGGTTTGTTGTTTCTTATTATAACAGTGCAGGTTTTCTTTGTAAAGAGTGGGTGAGGGGACCCCGGAAAGTTGTTGGACGGTGAGGGGAAGGAAAATGTGCGCGGGGCTGGGCACTGGTTGTGTTAGCATGCCGGGCATTGCTCGTTTGCTTTCAACTAATTGGCAAGTTCGTGTGATTATGGAAAAATAATGGTTGCATTTTTTCTGGTTTACGGTACAATGGTAATCGGCTATACTTGATGTGTATGAGACATATAATAGGAAATTAAAAACTGTTTGAGACTATTTTAAGGAAAAAAGAGGTACGTTATGATTTCAGCAAGCAATATCACACTGCGCGTTGGGAAGAAGGCATTGTTTGAAGATGTTAACATCAAATTTACGGAGGGCAATTGTTATGGCCTTATTGGTGCCAATGGTGCGGGTAAGTCAACTTTTTTGAAGATTCTGTCGGGGCAGCTTGAGCCTACTAAGGGGGATGTGATCATTACTCCTGGACAGCGTCTTTCTTTCTTGCAGCAGGACCATTTTAAATATGACGCTTATCCTGTGCTGGATACGGTTATTATGGGTAACAGCAGACTTTATGAGATTATGAAGGAGAAGGAAGCCATCTATGCGAAAGAGGATTTCACGGACGAGGACGGTATCCGTGCCAGTGAGCTGGAGGGTGAATTCGCGGAGATGAACGGGTGGGAGGCTGAGTCTGACGCTGCCACTCTTTTGAATGGTCTTGGTGTGGACACCGAATTCCACTATACTCAGATGGCGGACCTTACAGGAAGTATGAAAGTGAAGGTTCTTTTGGCTCAGGCGCTTTTCGGTAATCCGGATATCCTGCTCCTCGATGAGCCTACCAACCATTTGGACCTGCCGGCTATTGAATGGCTGGAGGAGTTCCTGATCAATTTTGAAAATACGGTGATCGTGGTTTCCCATGACCGTTATTTCTTAAATAAGGTTTGTACCCACACTGCTGATATTGACTATGGCAAAATCCAGCTCTATGCCGGAAACTATGATTTCTGGTTTGAGTCCAGCCAGCTTCTGATCAAGCAGATGAAGGAAGCCAACAAGAAAAAGGAAGAGAAAATCAAGGAGCTGCAGGAGTTCATCTCCCGATTCAGCGCCAATGCTTCTAAATCCAAGCAGGCTACCTCCCGTAAGCGTGCCCTGGAGAAAATCCAGTTGGACGACATGCGTCCTTCCAGCCGTAAATACCCTTACATTGATTTCCGGCCGAACCGCGAGATTGGCAATGAGGTACTGATGGTGGAGAACCTTTCCAAAACCATCGACGGTGTAAAGGTCCTGGACAATATCTCCTTCACTCTGGGCCGTGAGGATAAGGTGGCATTCGTGGGTGCAAACGAGCTTGCCATCACCACTTTCTTCAAAATCCTTATGGGTGAGATGGAACCGGACGAGGGAAATTATAAATGGGGCGTAACTACAAGCCAGACTTATTTCCCCAAAGATAACAGCTACGAATTTGACAATGACCTGACCATCACAGACTGGCTCACCCAGTATTCTGAGATTAAAGACGCTACCTATGTGCGCGGTTTCCTGGGACGTATGCTCTTCCCGGGCGAAGACGGCGTGAAGCGTGTACGCATCCTCTCCGGTGGTGAGAAGGTACGCTGTATGCTCTCCAAGATGATGATTTCCGGCGCGAACATCCTTCTCCTGGACGAGCCTACCAACCATTTGGACATGGAGTCCATTACTGCACTGAACAACGGACTGATCAAATTCCCGGGCGTGATACTTTTCACCTCCCATGACCACCAGTTCGTACAGACCACTGCCAACAGAATTATGGAAATTCTGCCGAACGGTACACTGATTGACAAAATCACCACCTACGATGAGTATCTGGCCAGCGACGAAATGGCTAAGAAACGCCATGTATACGAGGTCAATGAGGCAGACGCAGAAGATAACTAAACATAAAATGCAAGGTATAAATCAGGGTATCCCAGGCGAAAAGCTTGGGATACCCTGTTTTGTTAAGCTACCAGACCTGCTGCACTGGTTCTGCAGTACAGCGCTCATAATATTTCTCCGCTTCTTCCGCAGGAAGCGAAAAACGCCGTTGGAGTTTCTCAATGATAACTGTTTTCTGTCTGCCTTCCTCCACATTGTCCCATATCAGAGCCTGTATACCACCTTCACGCAGTCCCTCCTGCAATCCTTCATCCCTATACATCATCATCGCGCCATCCCATGCTTCGCACACATCTTTCACCTCTACTTTCCCATCTTCCGTAATCTCATACTGCTCCAAGAGAACCGCCAGGAACCTTCTGGTGTCTGCGCTTAAAGCAAGTATGTATTCCTTATTCTCTTCCACATATTTCTTCAGTTCTTCTTTCCGGCGGCTGTGAGCCATCAGGCGGAAAATATCCTTCCATTCCGTGCGGAACAGCTCCGGGTCCTGCTCGTGGATGTCTATAACATGTATCTGATAATTAGGCAGAAGGTGTGCAAATTCCTGCACCTCCTCCGGGATTAGCATCATCTCTTTGAGATCATGCTTGCTCAGCCACCGCTTCTCCCCTAAATACAGAACCTGATGGAAAACAGGTATCAACGGCCTGATGATTCCATCTTCACACTTTTCCCGCTGCTCGCCGTTCTTTAATTGATCGGAATATTCCACTGCATCATAGGTAAAACACCTTACCGACATCGCATAGTCTGCTTCCGCCTGTGCTTCACTTGCCAGGTAAAATTTCGCCTGCGGCTTGTCGTACAGCATTAGCACGTCTCTTTCACGCTCCACATACTGTGCTTTCTGGCCTGTTTCCTTGCTCACATCCTGGTCGGAACCGTTCTTTTGTATTTTTTCTTCCGTTTGTATACCGAGATATACACGTTTTTTTCTCAGGGCTTTTTTCAAATATTCCGCCTGCACTACCTGCCTGCCATGGAACACTGTTCCATTCATCAAGTCTGCATAACGGATCAAGTCCCCGGCGTATTCTGCGAATTCTTGATCTTTTACACCCAAATTATCCCTTCCTTCATTTCTTGATAATCATACTTAACCTACAGGAGTTCTTGTGCCGAATGGCTGGAATTTTAGAATTTCCTGATATGTTGCTTGTAAATGTAGATTATCACAGAAACTTCTGGGATACAAGGGCTTTATGAAATTTTAAGATTTTTACTAATGGAACCAAATCACAGTTAATTATTGGGAATCCCCTGTCTTATATTAATCACTACATTATGCCTTGACCTACCATACTTGCTGCACTGGTTCTGCTGTATAGCGCTCATAATATTTCTCTGCCTCTTCTTCCGAGAGCAAAAAACGCCGTCGGAGTTTGCCTATAATAACTGTTTTCTGTCTTCCTTCCTCTAAATTATCAAGTATCAAGGCCTCTATTCCTTTTTCTATTCCCTCCTGCACTCCTTCATCCTTATACATCGACATCGCTCCATCCCATGCTTCGCACACATCTTTCACCTCTACTTTCCCATCTTCCGTAATCTCATACTGCTCTAAGAGAATCGCCAGGAATCTTCTGGTGTCTGCGCTTAAAGTCCGTATGTATTCCTTATTCTCTTCTACATATTTCTTTAGTTCTTCTTTCCGGCGGCTGTGTGCCATCAGGCGGAAAACATCCTTCCATTCTGTGCGGAACAGCTCCGGGTCCTGCTCGTGGATGTCTACAACGTGTATCTGATAATTAGGCAGAAGGTGTTCAAATTCCTGTACCTCCTCCGGAATAAGCATCATCTCTTTGAGCTCATGCTTACTCAGCCACCGCTTTTCCCCCAGATACAGAACTTGATGGAAAACCGGTATCAAAGGCCTGCTCACTCCATCCTCACATTGTTCCTGCTGTTCCCTATTTTTTAACTGGTCGGAGTATTCCACTGCATCATATGTAAAACCTCTTACAGACATCGCATAGTCGGCATCTGCTTGTGCTTCACTTGCCAGGTAAATCTTCACCTGTGGCTTGTCATACAGCATCAGCACATCTCTTTCCCTCTCCAGATACTGCGCCTCTTGACCCGAACTGTTCTTTTGTACTTTTTCCTCCGGCTGTATGCCGAGAAATATACGCTTTTTTCTCAGAGCCTTTTTCAAATATTTCGCCTGCACTACCTGCTTGCCATGGAACATGGTTCCATTCATCAAGTCTGCATAGCGAACCAAGTCCCCGGCGTATTCCGCGAATCCTTGATCTTTTACACCCAAATTATCCCTTCCTTCATTTCTTGATAAGTAATACTGAATCTACAGGAGTTCTTGTGCCGAATGGCGAGAATATTAGAATTTCCTGATATATTGCCTATACATGCGTTTATGTATCTGCGCTTACACATCCATGCTTATGAGTATGCGCTTACACAATCGCGCCTATATATGGCTTCCTAGGTTCAGATTATCACAGAAACTCCGGGGATACAAGGGCTTTATGAAATTTTAAGATTCCTCTAAAATTATATTACCACATCTCAATTCAGAACTCAATGGGCTGATTGTTAATTGGATTTTATTATTTCACATGCAGGATACTTGACCCTGGCAGCAACAAGGGAGGCGGGCCGGGCGGACGACGCAAGCATAGCCGCCTGGCTCGCTGTCCGTGGAAATAAAGAAACCTGGCAGCCGACTGAGTTCATGATGGCTGACAGGTTTCTTTTATAACATTATTTGATTGTTCTTGTTATCTTGAGGTAATCGGTGGGATAGTAGAAAGTTACGCTTCCGTTCTTCGTGGTGAACCAGCCAGAGAGGCGATTTGGAAGTGCGACCATAATGTATCCGGTTGTACCGATTTTGGTATCGTATGGTTTATTTTTGCTGTAATTGCTCTGAAGCACGCCATTCTTATAATAGCGATAGCTAATAAAACTTGAATTAAAGGTGTAATTCTCAAAGGAAGAAGTGTTCAAAGCTCTTCTGGTGACGGCGCCACTTTTAGAAGCAATGACCAGCGGTACGGTTGTGATATTACTGCCCGCCTGTTGGAAAAGAACCTTCTTACCGTTTTTGACAGTCACGCCCTTCAGGGTCTGGTGAGAAGCTGCCTGCTTCTTAAATGTCAAAGCCGCGCTCTTATTGGTTGTCCTATAGTTTACTTTAACCTGAACACTGCCTTTTGTAACCTTAATGCAGGCAATCATTCCGGCATTACTGGAGGCGCTGGATTTTACATATGTAGCCTTTGTGTTGCTGAAACCAGTCAATGATTTCGTACAGTTTTTAATGACCTCTTCTTTACCGCCATAAGCCACTGCCAGGTCATATCTCGTTCCGCTCTCCAGAGGCAGGATGTTGAGCGTATACTTGCTGATTTTGTTTTTGCTGATGTTATTGTTCATAATATGGTAGCTCTGTCCGGTATCCACTACCTTACTCTGTGTTTTCGAATATGACGTTGCCGCAAAAGCCGGAACTGCAGACGTCACCAGCATGGCGCCAGCCAAAAGGCACGCTGCCAGCTTTTTCATAAATTTATTCCCCTTCATGACAAACTTCCTTTCTCTTTACATAGTAATCGCTTCAAGCTTACCGTTGGTTACTCTAAGCAGAGCGTCCACCGGAACCTTCAAGGTCAGTCCGATACGGCCGCCGCTTACATAAATCTCTTCAAAATTTCCCGCAGAAGCATCGAAAACAGTTGGATAAGCCTTCTTCATGCCCACAGGGCTGCAACCGCCGCGGACATAGCCGGTGATTTTAGAAATATCCTTCACATGAATCATATCCACCGCCTTCTCGCCCACAGCCTTCGCCGCAACCTTACGGTCCACTTCCTTCTCAATAGGCACCACGAACACGTAAAATCCGCCGCTTTTCCCCTCCATCACAAGGGTTTTAAACGACTGCTCATGAGGCGCACCCACCGCATCCGCACAGTGAATCCCGTCTATAAAGTCTCCGCATTCATAGGCCAGAACCTCGAAGCTCACCTTCTGCCTCTCCAGCATCCGCATTGCGTTTGTTTTCGTTTCCTTTGCCATCTTAAGTCATTCCTTCCTGTGGTGTTTGGCTTAATTTCAGTTTACTATATGGACAGAGTGGTGTCAATGAAAGACTGCCCGCATTTTGGAAGTGATACCGCAATGCAGGCAGTGTTGGGGTTAGTCTAGGTCGAAGAGTTGGCGTTGTTTAGCACTTTGAGTAATTCAGCTGTCGGGTTCAAAACTCTCACCTTTAATAATTGGATAAGTAGAGCCATTTACTGTAGTCATAATTACTTGAACCTTGCCTTTTACAATCTTCTCGTTCGCAATGTCGTACTTCTCACAGGATATCCATACTTCGGGTTTTGCATCATCCTCTGTGATTTTTTTGTCTGTAAGAAAAAGATTGTAGGTGGAACCCTTCTTATACATCCGCCAGCTTCGATTGGTTACATTAAACCCTTGTTCTATCAACTTATCTGTTAGTGCATTGGCAAGCGAACCATATTTACCATATTTGGAATCTGTAGCACCATTAGAACCAGCTTCTGAATCAATACTAGTTCTGTTTATTCCATTTTTAGGATCTACTTTGAAATAATCATCCAAACTTTTATATTCAACAGTCCACCCGCTAATATTCGCGAAATTAATTCCCTCTATCCTCTCTTTTAAGGTTTTGACATCAAAATTCAGTTCTCCATGAACTGAACATTTTATACTTACATACCGATAATCATCAGAAAAAAGACAGCTATATTCACCTTTACTCTTACAAATTCCCGTATATTGTCCTCCGTTATCCAATGTGGTATTAATATCCTTTGGCACTCCCCCTTCGGAGGTTATAATTTTCGATAATAATGCCTGAGCCTCGGCTCCAATAGCAGGAGTATGCTCAATAGTTTCAACTTGGTACGCTTTGATAATTGTATTAATATCCGCATCACAAACCGCCCGCCTGCTCTTCTCGACATATTTCGTATACTGAGGAGCCAGCAGGCCAATAAGAATAGCAAGCACTGCTACGACTATAATTAGTTCGATTAAGGTAAATGCCTTGTTCCGTTTATCACTGGTATCTGTCAAAAATGCACTCCTTTCGTGTTTTGTATGGAGACAATTAGTCTAGATCAAAAAGCTGACGCTGTTTCAGAGTTATTACTGCCGTTGCATCACCGGATGTTTCTTTGCCATAAAGCATAAATTTAGTAGAAACTTTTGCGTAAATTTTCACATTATTTTTATAATCTGCATCTTTATCTTTTACATACGGTTTCAAATCTTCTATGCGAAAGGCATATACGTTACCGCTCTTAACTACATAGTTTCCACTACTATTTTTGCTGACAATACTCCCCTCATCCATATCATTCTGATAAAGCTTAACGTTCAGGGGGCTGACCTTAGTGTCAATTCCACTTACCTGAGTACCTTCGGGATTCTCAACAAACAATTCCAATTCCAGGTTTCTGGCACTGTCCTCGAAGTTGCTGCTTGCAATTAAATTATAGTCATTTACCGTAAAATAGAACTCCTTTGAGTTATCGACAATATTCTCTTCATCAACTGCAAACGGCTGATCCAACATAAAATATTCTATTTGCTTCTTTGCTGCGTCCCTGCTAAAACTGCTTACAAAATCAATCTGAGGATCAACCACTGATGCCCTGTAGGATGCCACAATTGCATTAACAAATAATTTCTTTTCAAAAGAATTATTTTCTGCATTCTTAACATTAGAATGTCCAACCCCTGTATACATAACATTTCCTTTACTATAAAGATAGTAATTGTTTCTCACATCATTAGGAGAATCTGTTCTATAGCTGCCACCCAGACAATACCAAACTATGATATCATTAAGTCCATCCTGATCTCCATCCTCCTCCATTGCTAGCTGATAATACTGACCATGGGTTTTAGCGATATCTATAATTTCCGGAATCTTAAAGGGATATTCTGTGATAGCGCCTTCGTTTACCTTTGTTGCTCTAGTCGTCTCATAACCGCCTAAACCACCATACTTATTAAACTTAAACAAAAGACAATTTGAATATCCTTGTGTCTGTGACCAAGTTTTAGTTTTTGCCGAGTTAGACTGAAATGCCATATCACCATTAGGCCATTCGCCCCCCATTGCATCTGTATAAAACTGGTTGTCATAAACTTTCTCCCAATCTGTGGGTGTATCGGATGTTTTTGACGGTTTCACTAATTCTAAAGCCTTTGTCAAAATGTCTTTTATTGAAACAGATGTAATGCCATATCTATCCATCCCAACCACTGGGCGCAATAAAGAATTCATGGAATATCCCCAGTTGGTTTGGGGATCTACCTTTTCATCCTTCTTAGTCGTATTATATGAAATTTTACTATTATCCCGATTGATAAATGAAGTGGTATCATGTGCAAAAAGAACGCTTTTACCTTCTTGTATAAAATTAAAAATTGCATCGACAGCCCCTGGCGGAGCTATCGTTTCACCATTATCATTAATGAATTTATCGGGAATTTTGTTGGTTATATTCTGATACATATCAGAAAAACCTAATATAAGCATATCGTAACCATCAAGATAATTTATTTTGTTTTTATTCCATATATCTACATAAGTATTCACATAAGCATCTACCGTGATGGACTCTATCTCAATGTCAAATTCACTGCTTCTGACAGTCTCTAAATAGGTAAATAAATCTGTGTCATAATATTTCGCCTTATATGCCGGAATATCCTGAGCCTTAATGTTATTGGGTATTTTGTCAGATAGTATCCACTGTGCCGATGACATATCTTTCATATTCGTATTAATTGAGGGATGTACCTGTAATACCTTGATGGTAGGTTTATTTCCCGTAACTTTCTGCTTTGCATATCCTGTTTCTGTTGTCCAGATATTATTCCACTTATTATTCACTATCTTTAATTTCCATGTGATAAGCTTCGTATAGTTTGAAGGAATTTTTCTGCTTACTGTATACTCCTCTTTTAGTTTCAGTTCGTATTTTCCATTCTTTTGAGTAAGAATATTACCGGAAGCGTCCTTAATAACTAACCCATCCAATTGCTCTGCATTCGAAAAATTACCATCGCAATTCAAGTCTGCAAACAATTGACAATCATAACTGGTATCTACAGGCGATGCAGCTCCCTCATCAATAATATTAAATTTGAAGTCCAAGCTTCCCTCAATATAACTTGTCGACGGGCCATCTGCATCTCCAATTGCATTGTTCGGTTTATATCCTTTCTCAAAATCAAGACCAGGTTTAGGCAGATTAGCAAAAAATATCAATCCACCTTCCGCTGCCTCTGATTTCATACATACATTTGATTTACCACTGGTTTTAAGCTTATCCATTTCTGTCAAAAAATCATAGAAATACGAAGAATTATCCACCTTCTCTTTATCAATTGCACCCTCCTTGTACAGAGCATTATCAATGACGACCGGATAGCCGCTCTTCGCGAAATCTATCAATGCGTTGACTTGTTGTCTGGTGATGTCATTCCCCGAACCTCTCAGTGACCCAATTCCATCGGCACTCAGTGTATCACTACCCCAAATTTTTAATTTACCATTTCCATCTTTCAGTGTACTGATATCCTGTTCCATCAATCCCTGAAGATTAATCCCCCCTTTGATTGCCGCTCCAACATGCGAATAGAGCAATTTATCTTGACCATTTATCAACTTAGCCCATTCTGCATCTGAATGGCGGCCATTTCCACCTACATAGACTATATCATACTTTGTATTGAGATCTTCAATATGACCGACAAACTCTGAACTGGTCATAGATGTAATTTCTATGTTTGTAGGCAAAATTCCAAATTCTGCGCAAGATGCAAACGTATCAGGTGTATCTCCTTTGGTTCCCGCAAAAGATACTTTTATATGTTTTACATTGTCTAACGGCTTTTCAAATAAAACAATTTGTTTTTCTCTATTATTGTAAGTAAACTCCTCAGTTTTTTCGTCTATCCATTTATTTTCTTCATCATAGAATTCAAGCTTAATCCTGGTTGCAGTACCATTAACACTTGCGGAATCTTGCCTGGGCAAATAATATATTCCGGTAAGCTTATCTAATCCATCCGGTAATTCCACCTTAAAATAGTGTGTATGTTTTATAATGGAGGGATTATACTGACTATGCCAAATTGTATCATTATTGTTATCAATAATATTCTTTATAGGTTTATCCTTTTGCTCTTCCTGACAACAATATTCCTCTATTTTTAACTTAGCATCGACTCCAAGCCAGTCTAATACATCGTATTCATTCAATTTATTAGTTCTGACTGCTGGTTGAATTTCTAATACGCTAATCTTTTTCTTTAAATTTGTAATTCTTTTCAACTTATAATTCAATATATACTCCACCACTCTGGCCTGAGAAATATCATAGCTCAAAGGTTCAATCCCATCCTCAAGCCCACGGTATTGATTTTCGCTGTCAATATAATCTCTTATTTCCTCAAACCCCTGTGGCACTTCAGGAACCGTGCTGTCGGAGAATGTACTTTGGCCGCCCTCGGTGTAGAAAGGTGTATGAAAACGCACATTCACCAGATTCGAGCCGGAGCCTGGCGCTGTTTCATCTGAATCTCCAAATGTATTTTTGAAAAAATATACATATTGGTTCACATAATGACCATCCTCATCACCTTCATGCAAAAATCCAAAAAATGCCGCTTCTACACTGTTCGGTTCCCCTGATTGGCCCTCTGTATCAATCATTTTATCCTGATTGATTATGCAGGGAATCCCGCTTTCAGCAAGGGCATTTGCTGCCTCTTGAGAAATCAACTTGCCATTAATATAAATCAAATCATAATCCGATAACTGAAATCTCCCGTCATTCTCTGCGTCTTTCGCCTCGCTGCCGGATGAAAATACCGCCGCGTCATCTGAAGAAAAAGTTTCCTCCGGCTCTGTATTTTCGGCATCACTAAATAAGGAGTCTGCATCCGGCTCCTGCTCCGCTTGTGTTTGCTGAGTTTGTTCTGCTTGTGTTTGTTCTGTCTGTACTTGTTCTGTCTGCGTCTGTCCGTCGCTGTCACTGAATAACTGATCCGCCTGTGGTCCTACCAGCTCCTCCATGACCTCGCTGACCATCGGTTCAACCTGCGACACCTCTCCCTCGCCAAAAACCATCACTTCATCGGCATATGTATCCGCGTTTCCGTTTTCCTGCCCTGAACCCTGAGTTTCGTCTGATGTCTGGTCCTCGTCCGGTGTCTGGTTTTCATCCGGGGCCTGAGTTTCCTCTTCTGTCTGGTTCTCATCTGCTGCCTGATCTGTTGCTGAGACCTGATCTCCGTTTTCGGTCTGATCTGCGTCCGCGGTCTCTCCGCTCTCCATCTGCTCCGTATCTGATGCCTGATATTCATCCTCTGTCTGCTCCGGGTCAGCCGCCTGATATGTCTCCTCCGCCTGCTTTGCAGTACCATTCAGAACAGCATTCAGTTCCTCTGCGGTAAAAGTATCCACCTCAATAGCAAAGTTATCAAATTGTTTTCTGGCTTCCTCATCCGAAACCGCCTGACCTTCCTCTGCCGTTTCGCTGTTCATACTCTGGGCAGTCGGGGAAAGATGAAACACATAGCGCTTCAGCCAGTCATTATTTACATAACCGCCTCTGTAATATGCGTGATTGACTTCCACCTCACAGGTTTCTTCTCCTCCGGGAACAAAATCATAATTACCATTCCCCGGGGTGAGTTTGTATACTGCATCAGAAATATAATGTGTAGGGGTTCTGCCCTCCTCAATCGGCAGATAAACAGACTCATTTGCCGGATACGATGGAAAATACCATCCAAAATATTGATAAGACTGCGGATTTTTCTGGTTCCCGTCGTCAGGAAGTTTACAGCAGAAATACACCTGTTCTACCCGGTAATAATAATTATAATTCAGCTTCCCGGAAATAGGTCTGATATGATTATAAGCCACTGGCTGACGTCCTGTTACAACACTCAAGGGCTGTTTCACCAAATCGTTCTCAGCGCTCCCGACTTGTTCCCAATACCAATACTGGTCATTCTCAATAGTGATATCTTCAGCCTTTCTTGTAATAGACTTGCCTTCTTCTATATTTTGCTTATCAGTTTTCGCACTTTTTTCAGCCATTGTTTTCACATAGGCCAAATCCCCGACTTTTGTGTACTTGTAATTGGGATACTCATCAATCGCTTTTCCAAGATAGATATAGGGATTTGACTGAGTTCCTGCTGTTGTGCTCTCCTGAATTTCCCCAAGAATCGTCGGTTCCTTAACTGTATCATCCTCATTACCGTCTGCCAGTACATCCGGAATCGCACTATTCTCCGCAGGCTCAATATTCTCAACTGGCTCATTATTTTCTATCGGATCTGTGGTAAAAACATCATCTGAAAATACATCCGTGTCATTATCGAAAACAACTTCATCACCAACAGCATCTGCCCCAAAAATCTCATCCCCTGAATCCGGCTCCGCAGAACCAGACTCCGCAGAGCCAAAGAGTTCCGCATCACCAGCGCTGAAAAGTTCTGTGGTGGCCAAATTTTCATTTTCCTGAATTACAACTCCAGCCTCTGTCTCCGTTTTCTCTCCCGGAAAAGAAGTTGGCTTGTCTGCTAATTCTGTGGTCAAATCTGCATATACATTTTCGTAATATCCGTATCTGCCCTGTGCGTAATCATATTCCTCAAGAATCGGATTCTTCCCGTCCAGATATTCACCGTTCAAAACATCATTAACTGTAGCATTACTCACTTCCTCAAATTTCAAGTCATACGGCGCGCGAGTATCATCCCCTTCGGAGTAGAAAAAGTTCTGGATGTTTTCCCGGAATTTAGCGGCGTCGTTTCCCATATCGCCCTCGTTACGGATAGGGTAATAGGATTGCTCCTGTTTCGTATAATTACCGTTTCCTGATGGATTCTCCACATAGGTTCCGGCAAGGGAAACCTTGTCTACCCTGGGCTGTCCCTCAAAATCCACAAAATCAATCTGGTTCCAGCCAGTCTCTGTGCTTTCACCGTCCTCAAAGAAATATTTCTCCTCATAATCGGTATAGGAAAGAGGGTAATCCTGAACAGGATCGCCGCTTTCACTTTCTCCGCCCTTATAAGAGATGTCAGAAATATTCCTGATATCTGAAGATGTGAATGTGGGATTACCGTTTTCATCAGGAATGAGATTACCATTATCATCAGTAATAAACTTTACGTTTCGGGCAAATTCTTCCCTGAGCTGTCCGGAAGGAAGCTTACTAAGTCCTTCTTCCAAGGTAGAAAAATGAATCGTCTCTGTGACATTTCCTTCTTCATCCTTAATTTGATATTCGTACAGCTTAATGTAAGGCTCCTGCCCGGAAACATAATAGCCAATCTCCGCGTCAGCCTTGCTGTCTACAATCTCTAATATCTGGAAAGGCTCCTCCTCGGATACCTCCCCTACAATTTGTTCAATACCCGGCATCATGGCGGAGGATGCCTGGACGGAAACGCTGCTCTGCAGCAACGCCCCAACGCCCAGTACGCCCGCTACTGTCAACGCCACGCCGGATATGAATATTTTTTTATGTTTGAGTCTCATGCGGGGAAAACCTCCTTTTATTTCCGGTAATAATTACAATTTACGAGAAACTATCGCTTTTAAAAACCAAAACCAACCCAATGGTCTCTGTTCCCACTTCCCTTCAACATACGCATAATAATTATCTTGATACTTTATAATCCACAAACCACGACCTGCATAGCCACTCGAACTCTGGCGTAACTCACAACGCGTAGATCCCTCTACCCAAGAATATGTATAACTATCTACTCGACTCCCCATCATAAGTAAGGTTTCCGGTGACGGAATATAGACATGTGCTGGTTCTTCATCAACAACCCATACGGAAGCCCAAAAGGGTCCTTCTGAATGACCGTGATATACATTATAAAATTGTGGAATAATTGTATAAACAAACAATTTCGTATCAAAATTCAGCGATAAATCAATTGAAGAAATCGTTTTCAAAAGATTCACATTATTGCTCATTTTGATTTTTAGTGGTATCTTCTCCCCCTGGATAATAGTAAAACCTTTAAAGTCACTGACACTTGGATACTCAATGTGCTTATCGTCATATCGGACTACTAAACTAATATTATTTACGTTTTCTTCTTTAGGCACACCAGGACAATTTAGGCTTTCCTCTTCATCTTGTCCAATATAAACAGTCTCTCTTAAGGTTTCCTTGGGAAATACATATATTATTCTAGTATCAAATATTTCTTCGTAATCTTTTAATTGTACCTTTATCTCTACAATAAAAGGCTCCGTAATATTATTTGAATCTATAGAGAATTCACCCTTCTCATGATCAATACGTATATAAGCAGATAACTCATCATTATCAAGTTTCAAGGACCAGTTGACTGGATAGTTAGCAGTAACATCTTTATCCCCGTCATTTTGGCCTGCACCATTAACACTTTCCATCACAACAGCATCAAAATCATATAAAAAAGTTTCGTCTTCATCCAGATAAATTTGTTGATACACATCACCTATAATATTTACCTTTAATTTAGTAACGGTTATATTATATTGGCTCTGGAATGTTTGTTGACCAAATGCCGTAAGCGACGCAGACGCGCTTACAGTATCAGGAGCATCTTGAGGAATTGTATATTTAATTCTGTTCTGTTGACCCGGTATCGCAGCGCCATTTACTACTGAATTTTGATTCCAAACAATTGTAAAACGTTCGTCCGTAGATGAAACTTCTTTTCCGTCAATTTCTAAATAAAGCCAAAAATTAAGTGCTTCTCCCAGCACTGCGGAACGCTTATTCAGTGTTTCTCTAACTTCAAATTTTACTTCATGAACATCTACAACATAGGATGCCGGGAATTCTCTACCATCCACTGTTACAATTGCACTTAATTTATATTTTCCTCTATTTGTGGGTTTAAAATTTAATGTACCATTGTCCGTCCTTTCTATCAAATTATTATTCAGTTGATATTCTTCGTCCCCTTTAATTTCTTCACATTTCCAATCAATATTATAATCCTCTAAATTATCTGGCGTTTTCCCATTTATAACAAGTTCTGGATAAAAAGCCAAGTCCGAGTTGAGTATCATATCTTTAATGTGGTCTTTCTGCTTAATACTAAACTTAATCTCGTCTACATTTATTTCGTATGGCTCAGCTTCAAAAGTTTGCCCAAAAGCTTCTACTGACGCAGATATTTTATATTTTCCAAACGATTCAGGCTTGAAAGTAGTCTGTTCTCCGGCCAAGTTACCACTTGGCTCCAAAACATCCGGGACATCTATGGAAGCACCTTTCCCATCTATCTTTTCACATTTCCACGTCACAGGATATTTTGATAAATCTTGTGGTGTTTCGCCATTTACCCTTATCTGCGAAGTAAAAGCTGCCGATTCTCCAGCAACAATTTTCTTGTAATCATTCTTAGCTATTAGAGAAAAATCTACCGCATAATCAACAGTAATAATTGATGTCTCCGTTCTATCCGTGCCTTTATTGGGACAATATACATTTTTTCCATCTGGCATCTTTATTTGTAATGAAATTCTGTTTTCTTTTAACGCATCATCACCTATTGTCCAATTTGCCGATTGTCCCCACTCTTGTGGCTTATTATTTAAAGCCCAATTATATGTGAGCTGTTTTTTGGCTTCATCATTAGCAGCAGAACCTCCAACAGTAATATTAGGTGTTAAGGTTACGTCACTTCCAATTGGTTTGGTTGCCTCAGATGGGTCTATTCCAAGCAGTTTTACTACTTTTACGTCATACGTTAAATATTTTACTCCAGCCTTATCCCACAGCCAGTCTGGTACACCAATCTTAATCGTAAAATTTTCAGCACTTCTTCCAATATAAATATCAACTATAATCTCCCAATCACTACTTTTCTTTTCTACATCAGATGAATTTTCAATACTTACAGGCCATACTGTAGGTGAGTTAACTTTGTCTCCTGTGCTGGTATCTATTACCTGCCAATCTCTCCACACTTGGTAAGTTTCATCCGCTGTCACTAAAGAAGGACCCACTATCTTATAACCAGCTTCTGTAATATTAACCATAAACTCTTTTGAAGAAAATATTTTTCCAGTATCTAAATTCACTTCAACTTTTATACTCCAAGTACCATTATCTGCTTTTGTAAAATTAGACTTATTTGTTGGTGTATATTCTTCATCATTCTTTTTATTTACTAAACCCCAAGTAATTTTATGATTATTTACATAACTAATATCACCCGTAATTTCGTATGCCCTCCCGGCTTCCATATATATTGCCTTATAAGATATATTAGCATTCGAAGTAACTTCACCAATTTCTGCAATATCAATCCGCGCAACATTCACAGTAACAGTCCCTTTCGACCCTGTTTCCGGATTTGTACCTGTCACCGTAAAACTTCCTGTCGTCTCTGTTCCCGCTTCCGCTCCAATCGTAATCTGCCCATCCTCAGTAACTTTTGCAAATCCACAATCCGCAGACCAATTCACCTTTACATCATCTTCGCCCACAGACCCATCATCATACTTCTGTTTCCAAGACACAAGATCATTCAAATCAGCAGAATTTCCCGCGCCAATCAGAACCGCACCTGTACTCGGTTCTAAATCAGACGGCTGCTTTTTATTAATAACCAAAATATCAACCGGAGATGATTCTATAGGAACTCCTTTTATCGTGACAGCAGAAACCTTAACTGTAATTTTACCCGATCCATTGGCATCTGCGGTCAGTTTTCCACTTGTCGGGTCCTCCTCCGGGAAACTTCCAGGTCCACTTACTACCGTCCATCTAACTGTAGATGGATCGATATCCAGTTCTCCGGGAATAACTTCCGGCCCGACTTCATATCTCAGACGCACAGGCTCTCCCCCTGCCTCCATAGATATCGGATTATTTCTAATCTCTATAAAAAGATCTTGAGACGGTGCCTTAGAAAAAGCATCTGATGGTTTTTGTACCTGTATCTTATTTCTTAAATTAACAGTATAGATAGTTTCAATTTCTTTTCCGCCGCTGTCAGTGGTAAGCTCGAATCGAACCACACGGTCACTCTCTACCTTTGTAACATCCGCATTAAAGTTCACTACACCTTCCGCGTAAACCGAAGACAGGATTTTTTCTGTGGATTCCTGCGGCCGGGAGACATTTTTAACCCCATCTGTTTCATCGGTTACAAGTGCTTCATCATTTACAGAATTATCTTCTGAAGAAAACTCAGCCACACCACCTTCGGCCTCTTTCTCTACCGCTTCTTCTTTGACACTGCTGCTTGCATCAATATATGGTGTCCGGCTATAATAGATTTTCTGATCACTTGCTCTCCATTCCAGCGCGTCTACAATATATTGACTGGTTCCGTCACCATTTTCATATTCATTACAGACCAAAAACGTTTTGGTTCCGGAATTATTTTGGCCCATATCACTGCCCAAAGACGGCGCACTGTCTACTTCCGTACTGCTTCCCGCAAAATAATACACGCTTCTGTTCGTATCTATAATTAAATCTTCAATTTCATCCAACAGCTCCTGTGTGTCCATCTGCACCTTTGCATTATTGGAAGTATTTCTATAGGAGTTGGAACCATTTGTGATTAAAGTCAGAATTACCCCGGCAAAAATGGCGATAATAGCAACTGTCACCACCATCTCAATCAGGGTAAAACCTGAATTATTATTTTTCTTTCCTTTATTTTTGTCTTCTATCTTTCTGCTCATAAGACAAATCTCCTTTAATCACTTAAGTCTTTGGATGTCCTTCGGTTTTACCCCGCCTTGATCGTGTATTTTCCCGTATTTATATCCATCTCAATTATTCTGGTACGCATACCGCCCTGTATTTTAATTTCAAGACAGTAGCTTCCGGTCCTTCTAAGCGGAATATCATTTCCGGCTTCCAGCGTACTAATGATGTCTTCCTGTTCCCACGCTACATCCTGCAACGGCAGGAAGCCCCCCGTCGCCCGGTCATATGTCAGTATCACAGACTCATTAACTCCCAGTTTCTGTTCTTCAGGATTTGTATCCGTTGTGTAGCTGATTACCATTCCTGCCGGAGCGATTTTTTCTGGTTGTTCTTCCTTTGCACCCTCTGATCTTGATGCCTTTCCCCTGTCGAGATAGTAGCTGATATAATATCCGTCAGACCGTTTTTCCAGCTTCATTTCTCCTACCAGACGATTCATAGCCTCTACTCTCGTCTTGTCTAACGCTGCTGCAATAGAATTTGTAGCCCTCTGAACGCGGAACCCAAGAATAGAATTCAGTGATGGAGCCAACATTCCCAGAAGTATGGCAAATATTGAAATTACTATAACCAATTCCACCAGGGTAAACCCCTTATTTTTTCTTCTCATGCAGCACCGCCCTATTATATTATTGTTTCTTCCAGTTTTCATATGTTACACATTCTGCTAAGTCATATGTATCAGATACGTGGACAGAAGCAGTATTCCCTTCCAGATCACTGGAATTTCCCAGAACATACTGATCGCCCTCCCAGAAAAAGTCCTTAGGAGAAACACCATCCGATGCGGTCTGATCCTGAAATACATTCGCCGCTTCCAATGGCTCCGACAACAGTTCAGCACCCGGCTCTAAGGTTATTTTTCCCTTTGCCATAATGATGCCTTTGAAATGGACCCCTGCTTCAATGACTACATCCCCGGTACATACCACAAGGCGCAATTTTTCCTCATTCTCTTTGGTTATATGTAGTGGAGTATCTTTTCCCTTTACTTCTACTTCCTTCGTAATAATTTCGCCTTCCGTGGTATCTCCTGTTCCTTCTTCTCTTACTTTAAATGTACTCTTCTCACCATTATGATACATGATTGCCCGAAATCCGCTCTCCGTGCCTTCATAATCGCACTTTAAATCAGTCGGGTCTTTCTCGACAATATACTGCACCAACTGCTTTTCATTTACCAGATTGTCAAATACATTTCTGTCACTTTTCATTTCATTGTGGGGCAGACCCTCAGAATCTTTGACATTATCTTTTAATAAATCATAGCTGATAATCATTTTTCTCTTTAATGCATACCAGGTATTCTGAAAGTTTGTCTGATCCTGAATCATATTCTCTGTTACGTTTGAATGTGTTGCATTTTTCAGTTCTCCCTGAGCCGTCTCACCGCCTTCGTAAGAAATCACATTGCCATTCGTAACATAGCGAAGATAGGTCTCTGCATCCTTTACATTTATTCCGGTATTTTCGCCGCTAAAGTAAAAAGAGAGATATTCATCCATATTTTTCTTCATTTGCTCATTATCTTTATAATAATAATTCAGAAGTCTTGAGGCCGCCCCGTCATCTGTAAAATTCAAATAAAAATATACAAAGCCGCCGCCCGGAGCTGAATTATCATTGTAAAACACCTCCTGTATGGGCTTTTCTGAATCTACCTCTATGCCACTTAATGTTTGGCCGCCCCATGCCTCTACAGGAATATCCCATTTCACGGGAATAGAGTCTAAATCTTGTGGCTTTAGTTTCAAATAATCCTCATATGACATAGGATTATTAAAAGTATCCGTATTTTCCACAGCAAAAATTTCAGCAGGAGCCAGATAGGCAAGCTGTGTACCCTTTACAGTAAGACTTTCCCCCGTCATAATATCGTTGCTGTTTTTTATCCCATCTATAGACGGTATTTTTCTGCTTCCAATATAATTTTTACCTGCAAGCATTATTTTTTCCGCCGCCGACAAGTCAATCGTTGTATTTTTCCCATTGATAACAATTGCACTATTTAACTCGGCATCAGACAACGTCTTATTCTCCTCTGCACTTACACACTCGTTACTTTTTGCTGATTCAGGATAGCCATACCCGTAATATTCTCCACAAATCGTCACCTTACTGCTGTTTCCGGTCGATACTGTCAAATCATCTGCCAGATATGTTTTGCCAAGCAGGCTGACATCCGCTGATGCCAGAGTTATTCCTTTCGCCCAGAGTGACATTCCTGTTCCGCTTTTAAAAGTGCTATTCATATCCGCCCGGATTTCTCCGTCACAAACCAGATTATCTCCATGGGAGACATCCAGAGAAGCACGCTCTTTGATCCAAATACTTGTCTGTGTATTCTCAGATGACTGCGACTGCTCCTTCAATGTCCCTGCATAAACACTTCCCTGAATTGAAATCGGAGTTCCAACCGCAGCACCATCAGCCTCAGCCTCACAAACGATACCGCTGCCTGCTACTACAATCATGCTCATCAAATCCGGAAGCGTGGACGGCGTTGGGAACTGAACCTTAGGTATCCCCAGACGTATATCAGTTCTGATAACAGAAGCCCGACCCTGAGGGTCTACATAGATCACCTTCAGATTTTTAAGCAGCACGCCGCTCTTCTTTCCGCTTATCATATAAGGCTCGTCCGTTGACGGTGTAGTTATAATGATCGACTCTTTTTCCGGATCATATTTGTCACTGTTATCCAAATCTAAATATTCTTTTAAATAATCCAAACTGTAACAGGTAGGTTTTTTCTGATCACGCAGACGATTTGACAGCTCTTTTGTAAAGGCATCCTCAAAATCACTTTGCCGCTGCTTATCCAGAGGCATATCATTAGACTGTTCGTTTTTATTGTAATCTTCCAAAACCTGAATATAAGCCTTTGACATGGCATCACCCACATCCTGCTGAAGCCCTGTCCGAATTTCCTCAAGCGCACGCTCTGCTGTATAGAAGCTGTCCTTGCCCTTTAAGCCCGTGGTTTTCATTTGAAAATTGGCGACAGCAATATAGAGTACCAGCATCCCCAGAATCCCGATAAAGGAAACGGCCACCAGAACTGTAAACAGAGAAAAGCCACTATTTTGTTTTTTATGTGTGATTTTTATGTTGCTCATGCTTTCCTCCCAAATGCCTTAATTTTCCTTAGCTCCATCTAAAGTTACAATCAGCTCAGAGTCCGGGAAATTTTGCTTTGCAGCACCTTTTTTGTATACTCCAACCTTCGCGGTGTAGATACGGTCCATTTGTACCTTATTATCCAGACCATTGTATCTCAGTACCTTTTCCGCACTGTTGCCCGTCACTTTTCTTCCCTCAGAACCATCCTTTGATACAGAAAGATAGGTGAGCTTCATCTGATTGATCTTAGGACGCTCTAAAATCTTATCCACATCACTAATGTCATAATTAATATTCGTAAGCAGCTTAGTCGCCGCCTCATAAAGACTTGGATTGGTATTCCAGTTCTCAAATCCTCTGAGATCCGGACTTTCCTTTATCGTAATTGCTGTACGATAGGTGTTTTCCTGTACGGAAGTAGGGATGTCCAGAACTTCGTCCCTCTGCTTTGTTATGTAAAAATTCAACGGATGATTCGTTGTATTGTCCAAAACAAATTCGTCCAGAGGATTTACACTGCTGGTAGAATTGTAATTCGGATAATACAACACATACAAATTGTTAAAATCCGAATCCGCCTCAGAAGCATAAAAAGTAACGTAGGCGCTTTTCGCTGTGCAGAAGCATCCATCGTAAAGCCCCTCTCCTTCTTCTCCTTTCCCTTTACAGGGACAAAAATCCATTCTTTCGTATTCACCGCCGTCTTCTTTTACATAGTCATAGGCACATAAGGTATATTTGGCCTTTGCTTTAATAATACCATTTTCCTCTACTATTTTCACAAACAAGGTACGTCTGGTATGCTCATACATCTCGTCAGGGTCTAACTGCTCAGGCCTCGGATGTTCCGCGATGTATTTCTCACGTAATTCTTCATAATTCGCCTCTCCCTGAGCTGGCAAAGCATTATCTAACGCTGTCTGCCATTCCGCCTCAGCAGCTTTATTCTGTTTTGTAGCTAAGGATTGCATTGCATTATCATCCCAATTTTTTTTCATAATCAGAAAAGCATTGGTCTTAGAATCCAGTTTTGATATGCTGGGCGCCAGATAATCATTTTTTCCTTCCTCGTCATTGCCACTGGCTTTTTTCTTATATCCGGAATCCTTACTGCCATCAAATTCAATAAGTGCATCAAAGGTCTCATGATTACCGGGTACATTTATTAATTCAAAATAATATTTCGATTGATTATCTCCTGTTTTGCGCGGATTAAATTTATAAGTTCTTCCATTATCTTTGGAAATAACAGATGCGGTTACCTTGGATTCATCCTCGCCGTAAGACTCTTTATATAAACTGACTTCGTCATATTTGTCTCCGTTTTTTATGACTTCTTTAATCCCTAGCTGGCCCTCTTCCGGACCAATATTACCCTCCTGGGAATCCAGAAATGACAGTCTCACCCGTCCTGTGGGCTTCGTGTCATCGATGGGATAATTAAACGCCAACGCCACCTCCTCAAAGTCCTTCGCCTTAATCTCCTCCATAATATTCTGTGCAGTAGAGGTAGCCTCCAGATACAGATTCGATTTCTTATTAATCCTCCCCGAGGTAACAAACCCCTGGAGCAGAATCGTCGCCGCGATAGCGAAAATACTGACAGCTATGATCACTTCCAGCAGGGACATGCCGGAATTCTTTTTTGTCGGTGAATTTCGCTTCATAGGGTGATTCCTCCTGTATCTCTTATCTCCGATATTTTGTGGCATTGGTATTAGTACGTTAAAGTAAAAACAAAGTTCACACTTTTCCTAAGAACACGTTTAGAGGGTGTAAGCATACCCCCTCTAATGTCGTGATGTACTGTATGATTATTGGGCTTCGCCGCCCTCTTGTTTCTGGCCGTCCTGTGCAGCGTTCCCTTGTTCATTATTTTCCTGGTTTTCCGTAGTCTGGGCTTCCTGTTTATTCTCGGCCGCGGCCTTCTGCTTCTTTGATTTCTTTTTCTTTGTTGTGGACTCGATGGTTCCGAAAATATTGTCAGTGCCGTACGGAACCTTGCCTGCATCCGGTTTGTTATAGGTGTTCGCGGCTCCTGTCATAGAGAATATATTGATCGTCATAGTCCCAGTCAGGTTTCCGGTCGTGCTGTCAAAGGATGCGTTCACATTGTTCATGGTCATACGGCCATCCTGAGATGCCAGGTATTTTACGGAACGCTTCAGGCTATCGTAAGTTGACACAAACTGAATCGTATCCTGTGTCCTGTAAAGTGTTGGAGTGAAGGCTGCGTTGAGAAGGTCTGTCGTTGCATCCAGCGCGATTTCCATGCTCTGCTGCTGAATAGCCTCTTCACGGGAAATCCCCTGGGTCTGTTCTATCTCTGCAATCTGCTCCTCGGTTACGGAAGCGCCTTGCTCCATCAAAGTCTGCTCGAAATCTTCTCCTCGCTCCTCTTCAGTCTTTCCGTCCAGGGAGGCAATGAACTCCTTGGCTCCAAGGCCGACATTGGAAATCTTCATATCCATGACATTTTCCATATTTTGCGCCAGTACGATTCCGTCCTCGGGACGTACATCTGCGGGAAAGGCCTCGCAGTATTCCAGGATTTTGGTCTGCATTTCTCTGGTTTCCTGCTCGTAAAACTCTTTATTTTTTGCCATTTCCAAAAGCTCGTTCAGGCGTGCCTGGAGGGAGACATTCTCGCTCTCAATCACAGATGCTTCCTCCATCTGCCCCTTGTATACGAAAAAGTAGCTCAGCACCAAAAGCAGGACACCTAAAAACATCAGCAGTATTTTTTTATCTCTTGTCGAAACACTCATCTTCCTGTCTCCTTATGATAGTCCGCTCTCAAGAGGAGCCGGTTCGCTGTAGCTGCAGGTCACAGACATGCTTACGGTTCCGTCCTCACTCTCGTCAATGCCGGTTGTAGTCACGCTGCTCAAGCTTTCAAAGGTGCGAAGCTGCAGCAGGGTATTCGCTGCCTCTGCTTTGCTGGTCACACGCATGGAAAAGCTCACCTGCGTGCCTGTGGAGCTGAAAGTCTCTACCGTAATATTGGACGGCATTTTTTCCTCCATCTCCTCGATAAAAGCTACCAAGCCCTCGTTAGGGGTGTTCGTGTACTGATACATTACCTGGAAATTGTCATATTGCTCTTTGGCGCTATTGTAAGCATCATAAATCTGCTCGATGGATTTCTCCTCTTCTATCCTCTGGTAAAGACGGTCCTGCTCTTTCTCCTGGTACATGCGCACAGCCACTCCCGCACCCGCAAGCACAAGAGCTGAAACCAATCCTACGCCAAAAACCAGGAACGCTCCTCTAAGGCTCTCCGCAGCTTCCTTTTCCTTCTTAGTCACCTTTTCCATAAGGTTGACCGTGGATTTCATAGAACCGGCCACAGCAGTGTAAACCGCCATGCTGCTCTCCATGTCATCCCTAGGAAGCTCGAAATCCTTAAGGCTTTCCAAAACAATGACCCGCTGTCCCAGCTCGTTGGTAAGAAGCTCGGGCAGGCCTTTCACCTCCGCGCCCAAACCACAGCACATGATAGAGGCAAAATCTGCGTCGCTATTTCTTGATATGTAATAATCCATGATTCTGGAAATATTCCCCACCAGATACCGTAGGCTTTCTGTTACTTCCCTGCGCGCCTCACGGACAAACTGGTCGGTATCGGCCGGCTCGTTTTCCTCTGGCGGCATGTCCAGCGATTTGCGGATACAGCTCTTTGCACAAAGGACATCTATCGCTGTCTCAAAATCAAGATTCTTGCCGAATACAGGATACATACGCACTGTTTCCACCGCATTGTCGATACCATAATTCAAATTTCTCTGCAGAGCAAGCTCGCCCTCGTTTACAATGGTAATCAATGTATTCTTCTCTTCTATTTTTACCAGGATATGCGTACCCTCGTTGTATTCCTCTTTAATCGCATTGTAAATACTGTCCCCGATATAATCGAGACGGGTCATGGTCAGCCCTGCATTTACAGAAAGCTCCTGGTAAGCCGCTGAAATAGACTTCGGAGAAGCATACACCATCAAATGATACTGCTTTTCCGCATCCTTCTGCTCCACATCCACAATACTGTAGGACATGATATATTTGGTGATATCAATAGGAAAATAATCCGTGGCGTTCGCTTCAATAATACTCTGGATACGGTTCTGCTTAACAAAAGGCAGACGCACCTCACGGCTGGCAACTCTGCTGGAGGCAACCACATAGCTTACTTTTTTCGTCTTAATTTTCCGCCCGGCCAACTCATGCTTAAGCATATCGCCCAAGCTCTGGGTATCACGGATATAGCCGTCCTCCACAGCCCCCTGAGGAGTAGCAAAACGGAAACAGGTGCGCATCCTGCATTTCTTGCCCTTCTGCTCCATCTCGGCCACACGCACCTGAGACAAACCTACTTCTATACTTAAAATCCTCGCCATTTTGCGTTTCCTCCTAGTTACTATGCTGCTTTATTCCAATTAGCATTCTTCATTAAACGATTTGGTATCTTTGTTCAGAAACATTTACCAGTTACAAAAACACACTTTAAAATTCAAATACACTCCAGCGCACATGTCTGCTGACAAGGCATCACCATAAGTGTGCTTTTGTAACCGGAAAAGAATTTCCGGTTATATTGCTAACAGCGCCATATAACTGCTGATCCACATGTCTCCCCAAAGGGCTGCCAATGCGATACCGATTGACAGATAGGGGCCCATAGCGAGCACGTGGCCTTCGCCGCTTCGTTTCATACGGATGAGGTGGATTACAGAACCTATAATACACCCCAAAAGGAATGCAAGTATAATTTTCTGCCATCCAAGAATCAATCCGCACGCTGCCATAAGCTTAACATCTCCTCCTCCAATCGCCCTGCCCTTGCTGAGCAGATAAAGGATTCCAAGAAAGCCGCTGACACAAACCGCGCCGATTATATGACCTGTTATGTTTTTTACATCTAAGGCTGTGGCTATTACACCAAGAACAGCCAGGAATACATTGATTCCAAACGGAATCTCATAAGTACGCCAGTCAATGACACTTAGGGTCAGCAACGCTGACACCATCAAGCAGTAAACCAGGCTGACCCAAGTCAGTCCATTGACTGCACATACAACCACATAGAAGATACCGTTAGCAGCCTCTATAATGGGATATTGTACAGATATTTTCGCCTTACAATTACGGCATTTTCCTCCCAACACCATCCAACTGAATACCGGAACCATATCATACCAGTGCAAACGCGCACCGCAGCTCATACAATGAGACGGGGCAGTGACTATCGTCTCGCCTAGGGGGATGCGATAGATACATACGTTTAGGAAACTGCCGATGACGATTCCGAATATAAATATTATGATGTAAGGAATTGATGTTAGTAAAAGGAGCATAGGGGGGCCCTTTCAAGAACTTTATTTTTTGTTACAAAAATCAGTAGTAATTCATCAGGTATTACTTCCGCCACCACCTGCTGGCGGATCAGTTTTCTCTGCCGTTTTGCCGATATACTCAGTTACTTCTTTATCATACGTTACATCAAAGGAGTAATCATCACCGACTACGATTGTTGCATGAATCTCATCGCCGTCCCAGTTTTTAGATTTTAAAGTTGTATCTAAAGAATCACTGCCTACTGTTGACGTAATAGCTAACTCAGCCTCAGCCTTTAAAGCCCCGTCTGTGTCAGTTACACCTGATACTACAACACCTACTCCCTTGCCGTCATCTGGTGCTACCTCATTAATTGTAATTTTATATGTTGCAGCTTTAATTTTTCCACTCGGATCAGCAGCGGCAATTTCAATTGCACGTACCATATTTTCTAAGTTACTGCAGTCACTTGATTTCCGTGATCTTTCCACATACTTGGTATACTGCGGTGCAAGTAAACCAACTAAGATAGCCAAGATAGCTACAACAACAACTAACTCAACCAAAGTAAAACCTTTGTTGTCTTTTTTCTTTTTATTAAACCATTTCAACATTTCACTATCTCCTTTTCGATTAAAATCTCATTGAGATAGCAATATCCTTTTAACAGGATAACATGTTGTTATGTATTCTTAACCGAAAAATTAATTTAAAAAGCTTAAACTTATTCTTTTTATTCTTCTACAATAGTTCCATCCTTAGTATATTTTTCTGCATTAGAAGAATATTCAACTTCAACCGCATCCGTTGTATTATTAATCTTGATGACTGCATAAATTTCGGATGTTGCATCCGTAACTGTAGCGGTTTCCGCTGTTCCCCACTTAGTAGACTTTGTTACCAGGTCTGAATTTGGGGCGGCTACCGTTGCTTTTGACAAATCAATTTCTGCGTAATCCTTAATTGCTTTCGCTGCTTCACCAGTGTACTTTTCATCTGTTTCTAAAAGAACCGTGCCTTTGTCACTAATTGCAATTGTATACGTCGTTGTCTTTCCGCTTTCTCCACCCAACTTGTACTCATGATCAGCCGCAGCAACTTTAATTCCAGTTACGAGATTATCTAAATTGCTAACATCCGCAGATTTTCTTGATTTCTCCACATATTTCACATACTGAGGTGCTAATAATCCTACCAAAATAGCAAGGATTGCAATAACAATGATGAGTTCCACAAGAGTAAAACCTTTATTGTTTTTCTTCTTTAAATTATTCAATCTTTTTAACATAACTCTATCTCCTTTTTAATTGAAAATTTCATCATCGAGATAGCATTATGCTAATAAAACGAAAAACGCAGGTTTACTATTTGCCTAAAAAGGCAAACTAAAGCTCATATATTCAACTTTTCGGTGAATACATAACTCTCCTGTTGTTTCTCATCATTGATAGGCTTAATATGTTAAGATATATTAGGATTAAGTCGTGGGTACACTCGCATAATCATTAAAAGCTTTGGGTTCATATTTGACACTTACGGCACCTGTCTCAGAAACAGTAGCTGTCGCAACAATAGGTGCTGCTCCACCATCATCTCCCCACTTCTGAGATTTAAGTTTAACGCCAGTATAAGTTGCCTTTCCTGCCTCAAATGTTGCCCCATCAACACCCATGTACTCTATAAGGGCTCTGGTTAATGCACCAACAGTACCTTCATTTTTTGTCAATGCAGATGCTGCATCGGTACTTGCAATAACCATACCACCATTTGACAAAGTTACTGTATAAGTACCCTGAGGCAAGTCATAATCTTCATCTGAGCTAGTCACTTTAATGGCAGTAACTACATTCTCCACATTAGATACATCGGCTGCTTTTCTTGATTTCTCCACATACTTAACATATTGTGGTGCTAATACGCCTACTAAAATTGCAAGGATTGCTATCACGATGATTAATTCAACGAGTGAGAATCCTTTGTTGTTGTTTTTGTTCTTTCTCATAACAATAACCTCTCTTAAACTTGGATTCTCCACCCCCCCCCCCTGAAATTTTTGCGATATTTTCAGGAGGGGAGGGAGTTATGTCTGTATAAACTCGTTATTAAGTTTTTTTGTTTCCTATATTACTTAGTAAAAACTTGTAAATTCCCCCTTTACGAATATACGTTTCTCTTAATCTATGATGAACGCGGCCTCCCCTATGCTTAAAGCCGTGAATCATCCTATTTCATTTTTGCCTCAGCCGCGTATTTCACGACGCTGTCCGGCGAGTAACTGGCGGACACTTTACGGCCGTCCACCTGGCAGATGAGCTGGACCTTTTCTGAGGGCCTGCTCTCATCCGTCCATCTTTTACTGCGGCGCCTTGCCTGAGGATTAGGGGTACTGCCGTCAATCACCCACGAGCCTCTGAAAAAGGAAGACAGGGCTTTTTCCAGCGGTGCTGTCTGCTCCTGGCGCATCTTCAGGTTTGTAGTGCCCTGATATGCCTCGACCACTACGCCTGTATATTCCAGGTTAAATATGTACCTTCCCTCAGTAATCACATAATCCGCATCTACCGTGGCAACTTTTACCGCGGTTGCCAAATCGCTCATGTTGGAGACATCCGCGCTCATCTGCGCCTGCTCCAGGAACTTCACATATCTGGGAGCGGTAATTCCAATCAGGATAACCAGAATAGCCAGAACAAAGACTAATTCAATAAAAGTAAATCCTTTGTCTTGCCCCCGGGCCTTCCGCCCACTCAAGTATATCCCCCCGCTTCCTCTATTAATCTTTTTCGCCGGATTTAATATTTCATAAATCCGTCATTGTTTAACCATTATAAAATAAACTCATTATTGGATAAACTTATTATTAGAATAATGTTATTATTCAATAATCTCATTATCACATAAACACTACATCAAAAGCGCATCAAGCATAACCATCAGCTCATCACAGATTGTCCAAACCACTATACATAGCACCAATCGGTGATACCACCGCGATAACCAATGCTCCGATTACCACTGCCATAAATACAATAATCAACGGCTCCATTGCGGCAAGAACACTCTGTGTGGTGATTTCCACCTCTTCGTCGTAATAATCAGCCAGCTTTTCCAGCATTTCTTCGATATTACCAGTCTCCTCACCGATACCCGCCATATGATACACCATAGGCGGAAAAATCCCCGAAGCCTCCAGAGGCTCAGAAAGCGGAATACCCTTCATAACTTCCTCCCTGGCCGCCATCAAGGCATTCGTATAATGCACATTACGCACAATCTTAGAAACCGTCTCCAAACACTCAATCATCGGAATACCAGCCGCCAGAAGCGTACTGCTTGTCCTGGCAAACTGCGAGCAGGCAGTTTTCACTGTCAGCTTTCCAAACAAAGGCATTTTCATCTTCACATTATCAATAGCCAGCCGCCCCGACTGCGTACGGTAAACCACCCGGTACAAAGCCACAACAGCCACGATTACCGCAACAATGATATACCAATGCGAGCTTGTCCATCTACTTGCGTTCATAACCGCCATAGTAAAAGCAGGCATCTCTATGTCAATATCCTCAAACATATCAATAAAGATAGGAATAACATACAGAAGCATAACCGCAATTACCCCAATAGCCGCACACACAAGCACAATCGGATAAATCGTAGCTTTCCTGATGGTAGCCTTAAGCTTAGACTCCTTCTCAAACTGCACAGCCATCCTGGAAAAAGCCATCTCCAGATTACCCGAAGACTCACCCGCCTCCACCATATTGATCAACATAGGCGGAAACGTCTTACTCTCACCACGCATAGAATCCGCCAAAGTATTACCCTTCTCAATACTGGAAAGAACCTCCAAAATAGACTTCTTCAAAATCTTATTCTCTGTCTGCTCCCCCAGCATCTGCAGCGCCTCCTTCATAGGAACCCCCGCCTGCATAATACTCACAAACTGCCGGCAAAACACACTCAAATCCCTAGGCTTAACCCTTTTCCCAATCGAAAAGTCCAAATCCTTATTCAAAAGCCCCTGCTCTTTCACCGAAACAGGAACAAGCCCATCACTCTTAATCAACTCCAGGACCTTCTCCCGAGAGGCCGCATCCATACTCCCCCTCTTCTCCCGTCCCTTCTTATCCACCGCCACATAGGAATATCCCGGCATTATCCTCATTCCCTTCCTTATATCTTCACCCTACACCAAGCTCCCAATCCTCACTAACCACTTTCCTACATCACAGTTAATCCAACAAAAAATTATCCAAACAACCACACTTGTGTAGTTTTTCCAGAAAACCCACCCACTCAACTATATACCGCGTCCCCCAACACCTTCGAACCACCACAACCCAGCGTGCCCAACAGGGGGAGCTCGAGGGGGCATTCGGGCTTTCGCAACTCTGAGATTGCCCCCTCGAAATATTGTTACCAATTATATTACAGTATTTTTCAAAAACTGTCAAAGTGAACTTTTTTATTCATCCCGACCGGGTCCTGCGCATACGTCACCGTATCCTCAGGGGTAATCATCCTACGCATATACAAATCATAAAGCGCATCATCCATCGTCTGCATTCCTATGCGCTTGCTGGTCTGCATAATAGAAGGAATCTGGTAAGTTTTCCCTTCACGTATCAAATTCCGCACCGCATTATTGGCAAATAATACCTCCAGCGATGCCACACGACCGTTACCGTCCGCACGCTTCAACAACTGCTGCGAAACAATACATTCCAAAACCGCGGCAAGCTGTATCCGAACCTGCTGCTGCTGGTTCGGCGGGAAAACATCGATAATACGGTCAATCGTCTTGTCCGCTCCAATGGTATGCAGGGTAGAAAAAACAAGATGGCCTGTCTCCGCCGCAGTGATCGCCGTGGAAATGGTTTCCAAATCTCTCATCTCTCCCACCAGAATCACATCCGGGTCCTGACGGAGCGCTGCACGCAGTGCCTGGGCATAATCGCCGGAATCACTGCCTATTTCTCTCTGGTTTACAATGGATTTATCATGACGGTGGAGGTATTCGATCGGGTCCTCCAGGGTGATGATGTGATAGGGATACTCCCTATTGATTACATGGATCAGTGACGCCAGTGTCGTAGACTTTCCGCTTCCCGTAGGTCCGGTCACCAGCACCAGTCCGCGCTTACGGGCAGTCATATCCACCACGCCCTGTGGTATACCTAAGGTCTCCGGCTCCGGTATATTAAAGGGAAGGATTCTCATAACAGAAGCCAGTGTTCCTCTCTGGCGGAAAACATTCACACGGAAACGTCCCACGCCTGATATCGCATAGGCGAAGTCAGTCTGCCCGTTCTCCTGCAATTCTGCCCTGTGCCGCACATCCAGCAGGGGCATCAAAAGCTCCTCCAGCATCTGCGGTGTGAGCCTTTCACCTTCAATGGGATGGAGCACGCCGTCGATGCGGTAGCTTGGCGGACGGCCTACGGTAAAGTGGATATCAGAGGCCTTGGCTTTTTCGGATTGTATCAGGACTTCATTCAAGTCATACATTATTTTGTCTCCTATTCATAGGACGCTTTAAGCATTTCATCAAAGGAGGTGGTTCCCTCCAGTACGGCACGTACGCCATTCTCTCTTAAGGTTCTCATGCCGTTATTGCGGGCGGCAATGATCAATTCTTCTGTCGTCGCATTCTCGGCAATGAGCTTGCGGATGTCATCGTCAACCTCCATAATCTCAAATACACCGGTCCGCCCGAAGTATCCTGTATGGTTGCAGAGGTCGCAGCCTACTGGCTGATAGATTTCCGCATCTTTCTCCTCAGGCAGCTTCATGATGCGCTTCTCCTCCAGAGTCGCCTGCCGTTTCTCACGGCAATGGGGGCAGAGCTTACGCACAAGTCTCTGGGCAATAACCCCGACCACAGAATCCGCGATGAGATACCTCTCCACACCCATATCTGCCATACGGTTCAGGGTACCCACCGCGTTATTCGTATGCAGCGTAGATACCACCAAATGGCCTGTAATGGAAGCCTGTACCGCGATGGAGGCTGTCTCCGGGTCACGGATTTCACCGATCATAATGATATCCGGGTCCTGACGGAGGATGGAACGAAGGGCTGACGCAAAGTTAAGGTCCACCTTATTGTTTACCTGAATCTGGTTAATTCCCTCAATGTCTGCCTCAACCGGGTCCTCGACCGTCACAATATTTACTGCTTCTTTATTTAATTCTGTCAGAGCGGTGTACAGAGTCGTGGATTTACCGCTTCCTGTAGGGCCTGTGACGAAAATGATTCCGTAAGGACTTGCCAGCATATGGTCAAATCTCGCCATCTCATCCTGGGCAAGACCGAGCTCTTTTTTATTCTTAGTCAGGCTCAGCTTGGAGGAGAGTCGCATTACCAGCTTCTCTCCGTGCACAGTGGGGATGGAGGAAATTCGGATATCGTATTCCTGGCGGTCCACCATCACGGTCATTCTGCCGTCCTGAGGCTTACGCTTCTCGGATATGTCCATGCCGCCCATGATTTTGATACGGGTGGAAATGGCCGGAAGCAGCGAATTGTCGTACATCATTTTTTCAAAGAGCGCGCCATCGATGCGGTATCTGACCCGCACATTGTTCTCCAGCGCCTCAATATGGATATCGGAAGCTCTCTGGCGGATAGCCTGCTCAATCAGTGAACGCACAAGCTGGACGATAGGTGCATCGCTTACGTCCGTATCGTCTTCTTCCTCCAGTATATTTCCACGAAGCAGCGCCCGCTCCTGGGTAAAACGCTTGGCTGCATTGAGTGTCTCGCTCGCACCGTAGCAGCGGTCGATTGCTGCAAGTATCTCACGGTTCGTCGCTATATAAGGCTCCACCTGCAGATTGGTCACAATGGAAATGTCATCTATCGCAGCCATATCCATGGGGTCAGCCATTGCCAGATGGAGAATATTGGCATTATATGGATCCAGTTCAAAGGGAATCGCCACGTATTTCTTAAGCAAATCCACAGTGACCAGGTTCCGTACCTCTTTAGGAATATTTACACCGGTAAGCTGGACGACCTTAAGCCCAAGCTGCATCTGGAGCGCACGCACAATCATTTCCTCGGTGATAAAGCCTTCATCCACCAGCACCTCACCAATCTTCTTGCCGCTTCCCTTCTGCTTCGCCAGAGCCTTCTGCAAATCTGCCTCTGTCAGTACATTCTGCTTGATGAGCAAGTCGCCAAGCCGCATTCTTTCACGTCTAAGAGCCATTCGTATATGCTCCCTTCCTACCATTTTTGTTAAAGCTTTAGCCAAAAAACTGCATTTGATAGATGTACAATCAAATGCAGCCAGTAAATCAATAACCCTGTTCTAAAATAAATTATCTTAGACACAATCTTTGCTCCACCGGCCGTCGCCGATTTTGCCGTATGTAAATTGTAAATTTGTAGGTTTGTTCTATTTTCATAGTATAAACCTATCACAAATTGTCTAAATTGTCAATGTATTCTTAAGTTTAACAATGCCGAATTGCCCGTTATTTATATAACGACCAAAATTTTGTTTCTCTTTTAATACAATTAGCATACAAATTTCCAAGGCTGTAAATTCCATACTTATTATTTTCCTTTTCTTGTATGCACATCTCTTCTATATACCTGGGTTGGCTCATGTTCTTCCGCGGGGGAGTCCCAATAATCTGCGCCGTATTCTGTGTCATCCTCCTGGCTATGGCTTTCCTTATATTTTTTCCCATATTTCTTCTCGTAGGGTTTCTCATAATCCTCATACTTACCGCTAAAATATTCGTCCGCATCGTCATCATCGTCATAATCATCCTCTTCGTCATCCTCATTATCCCGCGGCTTATTCGTCGCAAACTGGATGAGCATTCCCAGAATCGCAAACCCGATGCTGAATCCCACGCCATAGGGGATTTCCTCCATATTCCCAAGCCTTGCCAGGGAATATCCTGCCAGCACGCCGCCCAAAAGGCTGGTACCCACAATGATCACCTCTCTGGCATAACGCATGGCTAAGGTTCCTATGCCGACGCCGACGAGGATGCACACAAAAAAGATAAAGGACGTGGTCGGATGCAGGAGATAAATGCTCAGCGCCAGACCAATCCCTGCACCCAGGATAAAGATACCCGCCTTGTAGATCATAAACGCCGTCACCGCAAGGATAATCCCCAGGGCTGCCATCGCAGCTAAATATATATATTTCTCACTGGTGCCGGAGCTATATACCAGCGCAAATCCGGCTCCCGCACCCAGCAGGAATCCAAAGAGCATCATCCAAAACCGCAGAAGGCGAAAGCCCAGCAGACAGTTCATGATGCCGAATATCAGAAGCACGCCGAACAATCCCATAGCTATCATCGACAAATCCTGCATCCCGCGGATACGCTCGGCTATATTCATAATCCGTGTCAAAATATCACTCATATTTCCTCCTTTTGCCCGGTGTTTTGGGCATAATGGTATGTTTTGGACATGTGGGTATGCCCATGGAACTTCCGCTGTACTTATACGTTAAAACATATAATACATCGTTTTCAGATTGTCCAGGATTCCATAATGGTATTCCACCTGCCGCAGCCCGTACAAATCCATGTAGTATCTTGCCACGTTCTGGATCTCCTCCCCGGCTATCCATTCCGCGTACGCTTGGTCAAAGGCCTCCTGGCTGCTGAATTTGAAGCGTACAACAGCCGCTCCGTTGTCCAGTCTCATCTGGCAGAAGTCATAGATGGACTGCCAGTCATAGGTGTCAAAGCAGGCCTGGTTGAGCACATAGAAATTTTTATCCGTGGCCGTACATTCCGGTACCGGAAATTCCGGCGATGGTGTGTAGTTTTCCTCATATTCACCCGGAAACGGGCAGAGGTAATCATAAATGGTCGTCTTATGCTCCGCAAGCTGCACAGCATCTCCTTCCAAAAATTCCGGCTGGTCGCCGTTGGTGGTGTCCACATAGTAGTACTGTCCATCTATCTGCACAATGTTCCACGCATGGCCCTCCGGGCTCCCTTTGGCACTTCCTTCCACATAGATGCAGGGGATTCCCAGCCGTTCCAGAAGATACTGGGTAGCACCCGCATATCCCGCGCACACGGCCGCTTTTTTCCAAAAGATACCTGCAATGCTCTGGTCGTGCTCGGAGGATACATAGTCCGCGATGTCGATAAGATATGTGTAAACCGTCTTCACTATCTCATATTGCCCCGCGCCCTCGGGAATCTGCGCGCGGACCTCCTGATAGGCGGTTTCCATGGACTGCTCAATCTCCGCCATCTCTGCCTCCGTGTAGGTATACCCCGGGGAAAACATACAGTAGTCGCCGCCTGCATAGGTGGTTTTGTACACCTGCTCCCGGTTATGTACCCAATATAGCTCCGGGTGGTCCTTCAGTAGCGCATGGTAAATCCTGTCCACCTTATTGTCATCTGAGATTGTCAGATAAAACTGCTCATCTCTTCTTCGGATGCCAGCCAGCATCTCGCGGTAAGTCCGCCGTTCCTCATCGTCCAGAAGCTGGAAATAGTATTCCTGGTGGCCCTCGTCTGTGAGCGCAACCTCCTGCTCCCGCAGCTCCTGTACTTCCTTTGGTTCCTTGTTGAATAACCTTCTTGCTGTATCAAAAAACTTATCTATGGTGCCCTGGTCATCGTCAAACGTGTCTTCGCCGCCCTCAGGCTCCATATCTCCAACTATCTCCCCGTCCGCTGTCTGCTCCGTATCGGCGCCGGCATTCTCAGTGGTATTGTCTGTCGTACCTGTCCCGCCCATCCGGAAGATTCCTGCCATGCGGCCGCCTATCAGCACGGCCGCCGCCAGGACCAGAACCACGAAAAGCTTCCAGGGGAATCGGTTTCTCTTCATCCGTTGCTCCTTTCGGATTCTTTTTCATACATGGTTCATATTATAGCTTATTTGCATCCCCTTTGCAAATATCTATCTTACCTTCGTAAAGGCCAGGAACAGAAACAGCACGCCGCCAAGCCATGAGAGGTCACGGTTTGATCTGGCCGCCATTTTGCCCCCGAGAAAAAGCCCCAGGCACATCATGAGGATTCCCATGAAAAGGTCCGAGCCTATCGTGAGCAGGATGTGGATTTTTAAAAACGCCGCAAGTGTCCCGGCGATCAAACTGTCCAGGGACATTGCAAAGGCGAGAAACACAGCTTCTTTCATCGAAAGTGAACGGGACGCGTCCTTGTCCGCCGCCATGGGATTTCCGTAGATCGTTATGATAAAGTGCAGCTTTGATACATTGAAACGAATATCTTTATGAAGCCCGCATTTTCTGTTTATCACTTTTTTGATGCCGTAATCCAGGAGCTTGACTATCCCCAGGAGCAGCAGGCTCACGAAACAGATTCCCTTTGTAAGGGTTTCCGGAACGAAACTGTCTATCACTGTGCCCAGACAAAGCGCCGCGCCCAAACAGCCGGCACAGATGCCGTTTATGAGCAGAACTTCTTTCCATGTAATGTGCATTTCATTGGCGCCATAGGCTAAGCTTGCCACGAATGTGTCCATGGAAAGTGCGGTTACCAGCAGAAGAATTTCCAACATGTTTTACTGTGAACCACTTTCCTTTTTCTTTTACTATATTCCCGAACATGAGGTTTTGACATATCCGGGAAAATCAGGCATAAATTAGCTTAGAATCCCTTTTCTAAGGAGCCTCTTATGTCTATTGCCTTTAGTGTGCTGATGTTCTGCCTGGGTCTTTTCTTTCTTGTGTTTGGCAGCAACCTTTTTGTGGACAGTGCGGTGAAAGCCGCGGAGCATTTCCGGCTGCCTGAGGTGGTCATCGGAGCCACTGTCTTAAGCTTCGGCACCACTCTGCCCGAGCTATTGTTTTCCTCTGCCGCGGCCATGCATGATGCCACTGATATGGCGCTTGGGAACGCCTTTGGCTCCATTATCTGTAACGTGGGTTTTATCGGCGGAGTGATGCTGCTGCTCTCTCCCACCATTTTAAAAAAGGAAAACGTGCGCAACATCAAAACAGGTTATCTCTGGCTTGTGACCTCCTGCTGCGTGTTCCTGCTCTCCGGGGTTCTTTTCGGGGGAATCCCCCGCATGGTGAGTGTGCTCCTGCTTATGCTCTGCGTTTTCTACGTGCGGGAATCTCTCAGCGAGAAAAATCAGCAGCAGCAGGAAATTGTGGAGGGTGCGTCATTTTCCGCCCCGATTCCGCCCTTCTCTGCCATGGATTTCGTACAGCTTGCTCTGGAGGCGGCGCTTTTATACATAGGAGCTGAATTTCTCATCAAATACGGCCAGCGGCTGGCGCGTGCAATGGGCTGGCCTGAGGTGCTGATCTCCGTTACCTTCGTGGCTCTCGGCACCTCACTGCCGGAGCTGATCACCGCTATCACTTCTGTAAAAAAGAAGCACACGGCACTTTCCCTGGGTAATATTATCGGCGCCAGTATCCTGAACCTTGTACTGGTAGGCGGCTTTTCCGGCCTCATCCGGCCGCTGCCCTTTCACGGGAATGTGATGCCTGTGGATTTCCCTTTCATTTTGCTGCTCAGTGGGATTTTATGCATTCCCTCCATACTCACCCATAAGGCCTCACGCATCCAGGGCGCGCTTTTGCTGCTGGGATATGGCGGGTATTTGTATTTGCTTTTTTGCTGATATGGTGGTGGGGGTTCACTGACAAAGGTATTGATATTTTATCAGGTAGGAGTTACACTATCATAAAATCAGTCAGATTTTTACGTTAGTATAGGAGGAACATCAGATGAGTGTGAAGATACCAATAGAAACCTCTGCCCGGCACATTCATGTGTCAAAAGAGGATTTTGAATTGTTATTTGGACCGGGAGCAGAGCTTCATTACATAAAAGAATTAAGCCAGCCGGGACAATATCTTTGTCAGGAACGGCTGACCGTAAAAGGACCGAAAGGGGAATTTGAAAATATGGCAATTCTCGGTCCTTTCCGTAAGGAAACCCAGGTGGAGCTTTCCCTTACGGATACCAGAAAGCTGGGCTTGCCCGGCATCATCCGCCAGTCCGGGGACATCGAAGGCACACCGGGCTGCGTTCTCTGCGGTCCCAATAGCGAGCTTTCCATTGAAAAAGGTGTGATTGTCGCCAAGCGCCACATTCATATGACACCGGACGAAGCGATCTCACTCCGCGTTAGAGACAATGACGAAGTGTTTGTGCTTACTAAGAGCTACGGACGCGCGCTCATCTATGCAGATGTGGTTGTCCGTGTCCACCGCAGCTTCCGTCTGGCTATGCATGTGGACACTGACGAGGCTAACGCATTCTCGAGCGACGCAGAACCATATGGAGTGATCGTACGTCTTTTTGACGATAACTATAATACGGACAAATGGATTGAAGAAGTTTTGTCCGGAATTCACAGATGAGACAAAGATGAGACAAGCAGGTGCTGCCGTCGCAGAAGTAGAGCAGGTCACTTGCTTTTATCAGTAAATGTAAGTCAACTTCCACCACGGGAGAGGAGTCGTATCGCAGGCTTTTATCCGTTGCTTTCAGTCTCTCCTACCACCGGAGAAGCGCAGCCCACGGACCTTTACCACAGCGGTCAGTCGACTCCTATCACCGGAGAAGCGCTGTGTCACGGGCTTTTGTGCGTGACTATCAGTCAACTCCTACCACCGAAGAAGTGCTGCGCCCCAGGTAAGGCCCGCGCCGAAGCCGGAAAGTACCAGGAGGTCGCCTCTTCCCAGCTTATTGCTGCGGTTCATTTCATCCAGCAGAATCGGAATGCTTGCCGCAGAAGTATTTCCACACTTGTCCAGATTCATGGGGAACTTTTCCTCATCTGCTTTCAGCCTTTTGGCAACCGACTGGATAATGCGGCTGTTGGCCTGGTGGAGTACGAAATATTTCACATCCTCCACCTCTGTATGGTTGTCTTCAAGGACCTGCCTGATACATTCCGGCACTGTCTTAACTGCAAATTTAAACACTGCTTGACCCTCCATATAGAGCGGGCTGCCAGGTGCTGCCGCTGCGAGAGGTGTCTCCAGACTTGGCGCAAAGCTTGTGAGCACGCCGCCCTGCGTACCGTCGCTGTGCTGGCTGATACCGATGATTCCCTCCTCATCGCTTCGCACTACACATGCGCCCGCTCCGTCGCCAAAGAGAACGCAGGTACTTCTGTCCGTCCAGTCTATTGTTCTGGACAGCGTTTCGGTGCCGATTACCAGAATCTTTTCATATAAACCGCTGAGAATATATGCATGAGCTGTATTGAGGGCAAATAAAAAGCCGGAGCAGGCAGCACTTATGTCCATCGCTGCCGCGTTTTTAAGCCCTAATATGTCTTGTACTTGACAGCCTACGCTTGGAAAATAATTCTCTGCAGAGCAGGTTGCTACCAGGACAAGTTCTATATCCTCTGGTTTCATACCTGCATTGTCTATAGCCCTGCGTCCTGCTTCTGCCGCAAGTGTGGCCGCTGTCTCCTCTTCATCCGCTACATGGCGTGATACGATTCCCGTTCTTGTTCGTATCCATTCATCGCTTGTATCCATAATTTGGGACAGTTCATCATTGGTGAGCGTTTTTTTAGGGAGCGCACTCCCGGTTCCGATAATACGTGTTGTCATCATAGTTATCCATCCATATTCATGTTTATATTGTATTAATGTTTGTGTGTGCATTTGTGTTTCTATTTGTATGTGCATTTAGATTTGTGTGTACACTCAAATATTTTGATTATCAAACTATATTTTAAAAGTATATGGGTTTTTGGGGTGTTTGTCAACCTCTTTCTTGGGAGAATGGAGAGGTTATTGAGAGGATTCCCGGAAGGTATTGAACGGTAAAGCGCCAATGCTGCACCGAATTTCCGTCCTGTCGTTGTTCGACAACTACCCTAAAAATCTATTCTCAAAATCCTGCTTTACCTCCCGTACCCCAAATGGTATAATGTTTGAAACAGACAACGGTGGTCCTGCAGGGAGTCGCTGTTGTAGTATGATTATATGTCATAATTTTCAAACATTTCTTTTTGAAATCTCTTGTCCGTCTCGGACAAATTTTCCGTAACAATAAACATAACATAAATATCAAAAATCAAGAAAACCGTTGTCTGTATTTTTCCTATATACTATAATAGAGACAGAAACCTGCATGACCTTGTAAGGGAGGTATTATGCAGGAAAAACCAAACGTAAAGACACACTTAAAGACAAACCTAAACACAGATCTAAATACAAATGATAAGAACCTTACCCAAAATGGCTCTGATGTGGTTGCTGGTAATCAGGAGGCGGTCTATCCCCAGCTGGAAGATGCTGCTCTCAAAGTAGCGGTGCAGTTTTTCAGCGATGAGCTTTTTCCGTATCTGGGTATGGATGAAAAGCCTGTAGCAGTCATGCCTACGGAGATGGTCCATCTGGAAGTCAAAAAGATGTATGAAGACTTTAATTTCCTAATGAGGGATAATAGCTGGCTTCATATTGAATTTGAAAGTGACAGCATTACCAAGAAGGACCTCCGCCGGTTCCGTGAATATGAAGCTGTCACAAGCAGTACATATGGGGTGGATGTCACTACGGTAGTGGTTTGTTCCGCCAAGGTGAAGCATCCGATGTCTGAGCTTAGAGCAGGCATGAACACCTATAGGGTAAAGATTGTACGCCTGAGGGATACAGACGCAGACGCTATTCTGAGAAATCTTTCAGAAAAGGAAAACAGCCAGATAAGCAAGAATGACCTGGTTCCTTTGGTCCTCACACCGTTGATGGATGGAGATATATCTGAAAAAGAGCGTATCCGTCAGGGCTTCAAATGGTTGAACCGTAAATATCCGGAAGTTGCCGAGCAGGATTTAGGCAGAATGCAGGCGGTTTTATATGCATTGGCTGTTAAGACACTGAACAGTGAAGATTTAGAAGAAATTAAGGAGGCGATTTCAATGACAATATTAGGACAAATGCTCGTGGAGGATGGTATTAAAATAGGAAAACAAGAAGGGAAACAGGAAGGAATTCAAGAAGTTATAAATGTCTTAAAACTCTATGTTCAAGGTGAATCACCCGAGACAATTGCAAAAAAACTCCAGATTCCTTTGGATGAAGTGTCAAAAATCCTGGAAGATTCGACTTTCATCTAATTTCTAATAACTTGAAGAAATCGAGTGAGTTTCTGTCACAATGCAGACCGTTTTTACGCTCTGGCCGTCAAGACACTGGACAGTAAAGATTTAGAAGAAATTAGTAGGAGGCGATTTCAGTGACAATATTAGGACAAATGCTCGTGGAAGATGGTATTCGGATAGGAAAACAGGAAGGAATACAAGAAGGCATAACCATCTGGAAACTCTATACTGAGGGCGAATCACTTGAGACAATCTCCGAGAAACTTCAGATTCCTTTAGACGAACTGGTTAAACTCCTAAAGGATTAGGTCTTAGCCTACTTTTATTCCCGGCACGCGCGCTGGACTTAGCAGATATTTTATTAATGTACTCAATATCTGACAAGGCCAGTGCCTGTGCCCGCACCGAATTTCTTTCCTCTTACCATTCGGTAAATCACCGAAAAATCCACTCTCAAAATTCCGCTTTACCTCCCCTACCTTAAATGGTATAATGTTTGAAGCAGACAACGGTGGTCCTGCAGGGAGTCGCTGTTGTAGTATGATTTTAAGCTATAATTTTTAAACATTTCTTTATGAAATCTCTTGTCCGTCTCGGACAAATTTTCCGTAACAATAAACAAAAGTATCAAAAATCAAGAAAACCGTTGTCTGTATTTTTCCTATATACTATAATAGAGACAGGAACCTGCATGACCTTGTAAGGGAGGTATTATGCAGGAAAAACCAAACGTAAAGACACACTTAAAAACAGACCCAAACACAGATTTAAATACAAATGATAAGAACCTTACCCCAAATGGCTCTGATATGGTTGCTGGTAATCAGGAGGCGGTCTATCCCCAGCTGGAAGATGCTGCTCTCAAAGTAGCGGTGCAGTTTTTCAGCGATGAGCTTTTTCCCTATCTGGGTATGGATGAGAAGCCTGTAGCAGTCATGCCTACGGAGATGGTGCATCTGGAAGTCAAAAAGATGTATGAGGACTTTAATTTCCTGATGAGGGACAACAGCTGGGTTCATATTGAATTTGAAAGCGACAGCATCACCAAGAAGGACCTCCGTCGGTTTCGTGAATATGAGGCTGTCACAAGCAGTACATATGGGGTGGATGTCACTACGGTAGTGGTTTGTTCCGCCAAGGTGAAGCATCCGATGTCTGAGCTTAGAGTAGGCATGAACACCTATAGGGTAAAAATTGTACGCCTCAGGGATACAGACGCAGACGTTATTCTGAGAAATTTATCAGAAAAGGAAAACAGCCAGATATGCAAGAATGACCTGGTTCCTTTGGTCCTCACACCGTTGATGGATGGAGATATATCTGAAAAAGAGCGTATCCGTCAGGGGTTTAAGTGGCTGAACCGTAAATATCCCAAAGTCACCGAGGAGGATTTAGGCAGAATGCAGGCAGTTTTATATGCATTGGCCGTCAAGACACTGAACAGTGAAGATTTAGAAGAAATCAAGGAGGCGATATCTATGACAATATTAGGACAAATGCTCATGGAGGATGGTATTAAAAAAGGGAAACAAGAAGTTATAAACATCGTAAAACTCTATATCCAGGGCGAATCACCCGAGACAATTGCAAAAAAACTCCAGATTCCTTTGGATGAAGTGTCAAAAATCCTGGAAGATTCCACCTTCATCTGATTTCAAATACCCGAAAAGTAAGCGAATGGCATTTAGGCAGATATAAACCGATTCCTTACGTATAGCTTACAACAAGGCAGCCTCCCCTACGGGCGGCTGCCTTGTCATATCTACATATAGATGTTTCTATTTCTGCACAAACACTTCAATATCATTATCATCTACCAACGGTTTCTTAGTCGGAAGAATCGTCTCTGTATTCGGCGTACTGAACAAATTCTCATTCGAACCAATCATATCCTGAAGCGTATTATTTACAGTTACCTCACTGCTGAACGCTTCATTTCCACTCGTGGCCGCACGTAAGGATTCCATCTGTGCAACCTCATTGTCTGACGGATAGAAAGATGGCTGACGGATATAACGGAAACTTGCACCGTAAGCCTCTCCCACGGTAACTCCGTTCTTACTGGAGGAGCAATGCACTGCAATCCAGTCTCCCGCGTCAGTCTTACCGCACAGAATACCTACGTGGTTGTCGCTTCCTGACTCAGGGCCTCTCTGGAATACGAGATCGCCCGGCTGTGCGTCCTCTTCACTCACTACATTGGCCTTCACCCACTGATCTGAGGTTCCATCGCCAACACTGCTCTGCATACCCTGGTCCTTATAACCATTGATCACAGCCCAGGTGACAAAACCGCTGCAGTCCAGACCATACGCGCGCAGAGTACCACTACTTCTGCTTCCTGATGCAGAAACCTTCTCTACGGTGCCCCAGCTCGGATCTTCACCGATAACTGTGGATTTACCGCCCCAGAAATAACCCACCTTACCCACCAGGGAGTAAGCTGAGGAAATAACATTCACACGCTCTTCTGAAACATCATCGCCTACACTTTGGCGTACAAAGCCCTTGGAACCTGTGACAACGGCACAAAGCAGCTTGCAGTCTGTTTCCAGATATTTTTTGAGAATCTTACGTTCCTTTTTGTCAATCTTATTTTTCTTGATGTAATAGTTGATATGGCGGTTGCCATATGTAACAAGGGTAATATTCTGTTTATCGCGGACAACAGGATTCATTTCAGCAAAAATCTTTGCCAGCTCGTCCTTAGCGGAAGCGTCGAAGCTGTAGGAATCCGCGCCTTTTTTGTTCTGCTCGTATATATAGATTGCAATGATATCCTGCCAGTTACGCACAAGTAAACTGTCCGCGGATGTGGTCACACCATCGTTCCTCAAATCACTGGCATCCACCAGTTTATTCTTGGCCTTATATTCCTGCTCAATCTGCTCCATCACGGATGCAAAATCATCAGAAAATGTAATCTGATAATTGTCCTTGAGGCTGTCGAGATAAAAATCCTTGCCTGCATGGAGGTTGGAAACCATATTTGTATAATAAACAGGTGTACCCGTTAGAACATTTGTACCGCCTCCGGCATCTGTGAACGGCGGAGACGTTGGTGTGGGCGTAGGAGAAACGCCAGCCAAATACTGAACTACTGCTTCCTCCAATTCCAAAAGCTTGTCATAATTAGTCACCATAGCCTTCTCCTCATCGGTGAGGGCCTCGTATTCATTGCGGATAGCTTCTATTTTGTCTTTATACTCTAAACTCATAGGCTCGAGCACCAGCTCTGCGGACACGGTTTCAATCTGGTCCACAACGCTCTTCACGTTCTCTGGCAGGAGAGGTTCGGGCGTGGGAGTCGGGTCCTCGGGCGTGGGTGTGGGATCTCCCGGCGTAGGTGTAGGGTCTCCCGGTGTGGGTGTGGGATCATCCGGCGTAGGTGTCGGCTCTCCCGGTGTGGGTGTAAGATCACCATCTGTTATAGGAGGCTCGTCCCCGCCTGGTGTAGGCGATGGATCCGCATCCGGCGTAGGTGCTACATCATCATTCGTTCCGTCTGATATATCTATGTCCGGGACAGGTGAAGGACTCTCCGGCGCCGGAGAAAGATCCGTAATATCACCGGTCTGGTCAACAAAAATATCCTCTGACGCAAATGTCTCCGCCCCTCCAGCAGCAAAAACAGCCATGGGGCTGGACAGTACCATAGCAGATATCATCGTGATGCATAAACATTTTGTCAGATACTTGTTTTTCATATTTTAAAGATGCTCCCTTCTTTCCTCGAACATCCCTTTACTCCCCTATAATAAAGGTCTGTTGTACAATCAAAACTTCAACTAACATATTAACCTGTTTCATTGTAGCATAATCATTTTGTGAAATCAACCGCCACGAAAGGATAACCTACCTATTTTAGCCAAATTTCATTATTTATTCACATTATTCATAATTTTTTAAGCTGCGGCAGTGTGGCGCCGCAGCTTAAAATAAATTTAATATATTCGTTTCGTTTTCATATCAAATATACTTAAGCACTCATGCATACTTGATACCTGTCGTATGTTATGACTTGCTTCATGCCGCTACCGCAAGCTGTCCTCTGGTGCAAAGCTGGAAAATCCCCTGAATCACCTGGAAACATACGTTGAGAATATAATTAATATCCTCCGCCACATTACGAATCTTGCGCAGATAACGCTCATGACTGGTCTTGATAAACTCTGTAAGCTGTGCGAGACTATCAAAACACATGGCACTCTCTACATGTGAATGGGCTTCTCCGCTCTTGATGCAGGTCTTAAGGTTCTTTTTAAGAGCCTTCTCATACTGGCCGTGCTCAATCAGGGTACCCGTATAGGTTTTATTATGTGGAAAAGTAAAATAATCCGCCATATAATGTATCACTTCACCAAACTGACGCCAATACACCCTGTCCTTGCCGTCTGCAGGATCATACTCTACCAGATGTCTGATCTTCTCCTGGATTTCCTCAAAAGTCCCGAAAAATTCATGCTTCTTCGTCAAAAACGAAGGGCGGATATCCGGAAGGATGTTTCCCAGGCAAAATGCTTTTCTATGAGACTGAAGGCTCTCAGCTACGGACATCTGATCTGCCAGATATCTGGCTAACAATATATGAGATTTTTTACGCAATGGATTCCTCTTCTTTCTTGTTTTCTCCGTAGCTCTGCCGCGGATGAACAACATAAAAATTATATAAAAGCAGCTTTTGTGCTTTCTGTTTACAGCAACCACTCTTACTATAACAGAATTAAGAGGATTTTTCAAACACACTTTTCATAAATATTTTACCAATTTCCATACCAAAACTTAACCACAATGCACAAATACCTGAATCCTGCGGCACGCTTTTATCCTTCAAACGGAAACTTATATGGCAGGTTATATTTATCGCGAATGCCGATGAATTCCTTCTGAACGGCTTCTCCTACCGGAACACCCTTGTCTTTGCGGTCGAGCCATACAAGGTATTCTTTCTCGCCTGCGGTGTAAATGCGCTCCTCTCCCGGCGCCTTTTGGGATGCGCGCAGCTCTCTGAGGATATCCCCGCAGATTTTGCGGAAAGTTTCCCCTCCCATGAATGCTTCGGTGTCGATTGCGATAAAAAAATGCCCCAGATGATATGGCTGTTTATTTCCATCCGCATCCAGACCACTGAGCTGTTTAAGGAAGCTTCCTGCCTGGAGTGCGGCGGAAAGAATTTCCACCACGGTGGCATAGCCATACCCCTTATAGCCGCCCAGTTCCTCTCCGATTCCGCCAAGAGGCGCAAGCGCGGCCGTGCCGTTCGTCAAGCCCTTGAGGATTTGCTCACTGTCCGTCATAGCGCTGCCGTCCTTACCGATGACCATTCCGGCAGGTGTGTCTTTACCGCTTCTGGCATAAAATTCAATCTTGCCTCTCTGTGTGATGGAGGTCGCACAGTCCAATACAAAGGGAAATTCCTCATCTGTGGGAAGAGCAAATGTCAAGGGATTCGTACCCAGCATATTTTCCACACCAAAGGTTGGCGCGATGGATGGACGTGCGTTCGTCCCGGTAATACCGATCATCCCTTCCTTTGCAGCCATCATTGCCCAATACCCTGCAATACCGTAATGTGTGGAGTTTCGCACAACCGCCATTCCCATCCCGTAGGTCCTTGCTTTCTCGATGATCGCTGTCATTGCCTTGTGAGAAGCAGCCATTCCCATTCCGTCATGAGCATCTGCTGTCATGGTGGTCGGCGTTTCCTTAAGAATCTCGAAATTTGTCACCGGATTCTGGATGCCCGCCTCTATTCGATCTATGTAAATAGGCTTAAAGCGGTTTGCCCCGTGGCTCTCTATACCACGACGGTCGCTTTCCAGCAGTACATCAGCACAAATCTTCGCATCGTCCTCCGGCACCCCCACTGCCTTAAACGTATCAACCATAAAATTCTCCATCAGCTCCCACGGTACATAAGGTCTCGTCTCCATAAGCATATTCTCCTTCTCTTTTTAACAAAAAGGACAAAGTTCAGAAACAACACAAATTTCTGCCGTTTCAAACTTCACCCGCTCGTTTTCTGATTTTATTCTTCTTATAGGATAAAATTGTATCACTTATAGCCGTAACAAGCAAGAGTTTCTTACTGTCGAAAAAGTCAAAATGTGTCTTGCCGATTTTATTATAATATTATATACTGTGACTGATTCATACATCAAAGGAAAGGAGTCTATCCTATGAAATTCATATATCCTGCGGTTTTCCGCAAAGAAGAGTCCTCCGGTAAGTATAAAGCATTTTTCCCGAATCTGGAATGCTGCTATGCTGAGGGCGACACCCTGGACGACGCCATCGATAATGCAAACGATGCGGCGTATAATTGGATTTATGCTGAGCTTTTAGAGGAGGATGCCGAGCTTCCGCCCGTATCTGACAAAAGTGATCTGGAGCTTGAGGAAGGGGATATTGTCAGAAATATCCTTGTGAATATACGAATGTTTGAAGGCTGGGATGAGTGACATCCCAGCTTTATTATTTACAGCACTTATCATGCAGGTCTTCAGCAAGCCGGTACCAATGCTGCACTGTGTTTTCCAATCTGAAATAGTGGACCAGATACGCGCACAGAAGCACGAACAGCACCACACAGAGAAATACTGCCGCAGGATTGCCTTCCAGATAAATACCCAGAATTGTCGTAAAAATAAAGGCAATGGTGGTGAGTATAGTGACCAGCAGATGTATCAGCCGTTCATGCTGGAGCCACGTCAGCTTCTTTTCATGCCAGTCCAACAACTCTTGCGGCTTTTTTCCCTCTGCAAGAGCTGTTTCCAGCCACTTCTCATGTTCTCTGCAGTACGACATTATATTTATGCCAAAACGGTCTTTATTATCTTTCATAATTATGATTCCCCTTTCTGATGATATCACGGTAAATTTTCTTTTCCTTAAAAATGTCTTGACACCTCCTCTCCTGCAGTCTACAATGAACTCAAATAAATATTTCGGTAGGTGAGGCTACCACAGGGATTTGGATTTTCCTAAGATTGCTGCCGCAAATTTGTGGAGACACAAAACGCTGGTCAGCAGGATATGTCGGTATAAGGCGTATCCTAATGCAATTTGATATGCCCTGTGAAGCTAAAGCTTGAACGACGGAAATCACTATGATTACGCTAAAACTCTTATTTACGCATGTCCGTAAATAGGTTTTGCTTTGTGCAGATCTCCGCCGCAGCGGAGATTTTTTTATACCGTAATTTTGAAAGGCAGGTGAGGTATATGGATTCTGGAGCCAGTAGTTATCACTCGTACACTTTATCACAAAATCATAGAGAGAAAAGGAGCATGAATTATGGACAAAAACATTTTCATGGAGCTTCTGGCAAAGAGAGAGTTCAAGGCAGTCCGCAGCATTCTGGACGTCATGAACGCCATAGATACTGCCTCCCTGCTGTCAGAGCTTAAGGACAAAGAACTCGCTCAGGCTTTCCGGCTGATTCCCAAGGACAAGGCCGCGGAGGTATTTGCCAACATGAGCAATACCATGCAGAGCTATCTGATCAACGTATTCACAGAAAAAGAATTAAAGGAACTCCTGGACGATATGTTCATGGACGACACCGTAGACCTTTTGGAGGAGCTTCCGGCAAACGTAGTCACTCGGATCCTCGAGACCGTGGAACCGGAAAAACGCAGCCAGATCAACATTCTCCTGCACTACCCTGACGACAGTGCAGGCACCATCATGACCACGGAATACGTGGACCTGCGGCGCTGGATGACGGTAGGACAAGCCCTGGCACATATCAGAGAGGTGGGCATCCACAAAGAAACCATCTATACCTGCTATGTACTCGAATCCCGTAAGCTCATCGGCATTGTCACAGCCAAGGACTTACTTACCGCGGATAATAATACAACAATCGAGGAACTGATGGAGACAGAAATCATCTCTGTCAAAACCAGTGACGATAAAGAAGAAGTCGGACGGCTTTTTTCTAAATATGACCTCCTGGCCCTTCCGGTATTGGATGTGAGCAGCCGCATGGTAGGCATAGTCACGGTTGACGATGCTATGGACGTAGTGGTCGACGAGGCCACTGAGGATATCACGCTTATGGCTGCCATCAATCCCAGCGAAAAGCCCTACTTTGACACCTCGGTACTGCAGCACGCCAAGAACCGTATCGTATGGCTGCTGATACTGATGCTTTCCGCTACTATAACAGGCACGATCATCACAAAATATGAAAACGCATTTGAAGCGATTCCCATCCTCGTGTCCTTCATTCCCATGCTGATGGACACAGGCGGCAACTGCGGCTCTCAGAGCTCCACCCTGATCATCCGCGGAATCGCTCTTGGGGAAATCGAATTCCGCGATATTTTCCGGGTGATGTTTAAAGAATTCCGCGTATCACTTGCCGTGGGTGCTGTCCTGGCCCTGGCCAACGGAATCCGCATCCTCCTCATGTACAAAAACGCATCCCTGGCCCTGGTCATCGCGATTTCCCTTGTTGCAACCATCATACTTTCCAAGCTCATCGGCTGTATCCTGCCTCTCTTGGCAAAAAAGGTGCGCTTAGATCCCGCGATCATGGCCGCGCCTCTAATCACGACCTTGGTGGACACCTGCTCCATCCTGATTTACTTTAAAATCGCCACACTGGTATTTCATCTCGCTGTGTAATAGACTGACGGTGCGGTACTTCCTTTATAAACAAACTTTTCAAAAACGATCAGCCGGTTTTCAAAGTCGTTTCAAAGGAAGTATCTGCACAAATTTCTTCCGCTCCTCTTTCATAATTCTCAGGAACTCTTCCATTGCCCGCGTCGTATATTTCCCCCTCTTCTTGTAAAAGTAAATATTTCGGATTGCCTCCTCGCCCTCCAGCTTGTAATAAACAACATAAGGATTTGGCTGTTCAAAGCGCACCAGGATATCGCCGATAAAAGAAATCCCAAACCCGGAGCAGGTAATATTATAGGCAGTAATCTGCTGGTCCGTCTTCAAAAGGATATCCGGCATAAAGCCGTAGCTCTGGCAGATTTTTAAGGCATGACGGGCCGTGTCATTCTCCGACTTCAGAAACACGAACGGCTCATTACAAAACGCCTTAAGCGGTACCGCGGGCGTATGGTCGTTCAAATGGCGGCCGTCCATCACATCCTGCAGATCAAGCTGATACTCTTTAAGGCCCTCATTTACCCCAAAATCCCGGGGCACAGCCAACAGCAAATGCTCTGAGTAATAAAGATAACGTTCAAAGCTGTTTTCATCAAATGGACGGTTATCAATGATCAAATCAAGCTTACCCCGAAGAAGATGCTCCTCAAGCTGGGACGTCCGCTCTTCCAAAAGCTCCAGCTCCACCAAGGGATAATGCTTCTTAAACTCTGTGAACAGCGGCGGAAGTATATAAGAAGAAAACAACGTACTCCCTCCGATTGCCAAATGCCCTGTTTTCAACTGGTTGAGGTCATTCACATAATTGGTGAAGTCATTCTTCACCTCCATGATTTTCTCCACTGTCCGGATATATGCCTCCCCGCATTCTGTTAGCGTGATGGGATTCGTACTCCTGTCAAAAATCGGAGTGCCCACCCGCTGCTCCACCCTCTTCACCGTGGCGCTCAGGGCCGGCTGGGACACAAATAAATTCCGGGCCGCATTGGAAAAGCTCCGCTCCTTATATACCTCATAAACGTATTCCATACCAGTAAACATACAGTATCCCCCCTCTTTCGTACGAAATCATTCAAACCCGCTCAGTCTTGCGTGATCCTCTTGTTTGTATCCATGCCTATAGAAAGGATAGATACTCCCTTACCCGGTTGTATACTATCGGCATCGGACATAACAGTTTTATTATAGCTTTTATAACAATATATGTATTTGCTTATATTATAGCAGTCCTCTATAATAAGTTCAACGTAGAAAAGGGAGGAAACCATCATGGTTAAGAATATTACTTTAAACGGAAAAGATTACCGTCAGGAAAATGATTCAATCGGAACAAAGGACGTTCCGCAAAATGTTTATTATGGGGTGCAGTCAATGCGAGCAGCGGAAAACTTCCGCATCACAGGTCTTTCCATGCACCCGGAAATCATCAACAGTCTCGCTTACATAAAAAAAGCATCCGCCATCACCAACTGTGAGGTGGGAATTCTTGACCAGCACATGGCACGCGCCATCGTCACTGCCTGTGATGAACTCCTTTCCAACCAGCTTCACGAGCAGTTTATCGTAGACCCCATTCAAGGCGGAGCCGGAACCTCCCTCAACATGAATGCCAATGAAGTTATCGCTAACCGCGCCATCGAAATCCTCGGGGGCGAAAAGGGCGATTACAACATCGTCAACCCCAACGACCATGTGAACTGCGGCCAGTCCACCAACGACGTAATTCCCACAGCCGGAAAAATGACGTCTCTTAAGCTCCTGGAAAACGCAGGCAAGGAGCTTCGCCGTCTCCACACAGCGCTCTGTGAGAAGGCAAAGGAATTCAACCATATCATTAAGATGGGACGTACCCAGCTTCAGGACGCGGTTCCCATCCGTCTGGGCCAGGAATTCCAGGCGTACGCCGACGCAGTTATGCGTGACATCCACCGCATTGACAATGCTATGGACGAAATGCGCGTGGTGAACTTAGGCGGAACCGCCGTTGGTACGGGCATCAATGCCGACGAAGAATATTTGAGACGTATCGTGCCCAACTTAAATCAGGTAAGCGGAATGCGCTTTGTCCAGGCCTTTGACCTTATCGATGCCACACAGAACCTGGACAGCTTCGTAGCCGTGTCCGGCGCGGTAAAAGCATGTGCCGTGACTCTCTCCAAGATTGCCAATGACCTGCGCCTCCTTTCCTCCGGCCCGCGCACAGGCATCGGAGAAATCAACCTTCCGGCTAAACAGAACGGTTCCTCCATCATGCCCGGCAAGGTTAACCCGGTTATTCCCGAGGTGGTAAACCAGGTGGCCTTTAACATTATCGGAAACGATGTGACCATCACCATGGCTGCTGAAGCCGGACAGCTTGAGCTTAACGCCTTTGAACCGATTGTTTTCTACTGCCTGTTCCAGTCCATCGATACATTAGGTTATGCGGTCAGCACTTTCGTGGACAACTGCATCACCGGCATTACCGCCAATGAGGACCGTTGCCGCCAGCTCGTAGAAAACAGCGTAGGCTTAATCACAGCTCTCTGCCCGCATATCGGCTATGAGAAAGCAGCCGACCTGGCAAAGGAAGCCTTACGGACCGGCGAGCCCGTACGCAGCCTGATTCTAAAGCAAGGTCTGCTCACCCAGGAGGACCTGGAAACGATCCTCAACCCCATGTCCATGACCGAGCCCGGCATCTCCGGTAAAGACTCTGTGATAAACAGAAACGAGACAAAATAATCTAAAAAGAATGTTGCATGTGTGATCTTTCATCCATGTCGCTGAATAAATTAGTGAGTACGGCGGTTATATTTTCTTCAGACTTGATTTCATTTGATGAGCGGTAGCTGGTTGTACTCAAAGATATCAATAGAAACAAGACGATTGTTTTCTTAGATATATGTACCATTTCAGATACCTTCCAACATTATATACCAGCCCTAATGATTCCGATTTTAGCAACCAAAAAGGCAGGAGCATTACTTCCTGCCTTGATAACCACATAATATTTTCCTACTGAACAAGTATCCAGTTCCCCTCATACTTACCAGATTTGATATTGTAATATCTTTTGTACAATTTCCCATCTATAATTTTGTACCTCCACTCATAGGCCGGTCCTCTTGTCTCTATTTCATTTGCAACGGCAACACTATTCACTTCTTCTACGGAAGCAATTACAGAAACTGTAGGCATACACATTGTTGCAACTAAGAATACTACACCCAATCTCCTTTTGATTTTCTTGCTCATCTTTCATCCTCCTTAATTACTTTTATTTCTACATCTTTGAAGTCTGAAGCACTTAAAAAATTAATATCATTTAATGCTCCAATATATACCCCATCCATATAAACATCGTAACTTTCATCACATTGTTTATACAGATAGCATGTAGACTTACAATTTACTGTCCCGTCATCGGGAACATATCTAGGTTCCAATATGACAAAATAAGAAGAGATAAATATAACTGTCGATATTAACAATAATGCAACATTTTTAAATCCCCATCTATATTTATCATTAATAAACTCAAACCGCCTTTCCATCGTACTAATCTGCCCATCGATAAAAGTATTGGACAATATCATACCACCTTGATTTGCGCTTGCAATCTCCGACATCTCGCAAAGTAAAATCATATACTGTGTTTTTTCGTCTTCCTGCATATTTTTGATAACATTCCAGTCAGCTCTGATTTCCATTGCTTCGTTAATTCTGCGTTTAATAACTCCAATAAACGGCAGCCACCAAAATATCCGGCAAAAAACCTCTAATACTATTTTCGTTATACCATCTTTTCTTTTATAATGGCTCCACTCATGCAGCAGTACCATATACAATTCATCTTCTGAACGTAACGATACACTGAGCGGAAGTATAATAATCGGTTTCCCGACTCCAAAAACAAATGGATTACCATACAATTTACTAACTTTATATGTAATAGCTCTTGACGTTACTCCAGCCCTGACCTGCATCTTTTGTATATTAAATAGCAAATCACTGTCTGGTTCATCACATAGCTCCACAATCCTGCACATTTTGATATAATCACAAATCAATTCGTACAGTTTTTTTACCGCTGCAATACACCATATGAACAACATAATCATCCATATTGTAATTGCATGACTGCCGAGCTTTATAATATCGTATCGGATAACACTGTCCAACACAGGAAAAATCCGGGGGATATACATGTCTCTGGCAAAACCAATTTCACATGGTAAAACAACCCTAACTAATACTAACAATCCACACAATATAACTGTAGTAGGACTGACAGTATTATATAAGTCACTATTTCTTGTAACAAAGAACAGAAAAATAGACATCACAATAATAATCACTAAAGCAGTCCAAAATCCTGATATTGTTAATTCCATTTATTTGTCTAACCTCTTATCAATAATAGATCTTAATTTACATAATTGGCTATTCGACAAGCTTTCCCTCTCCAGTAATGCGGACGCAAATTGAAAAGAGTCTAACTCTGACACTTTCGAAATTTCCATAAATGCCAACTGCTCTTTTGTAATTGACGGAGAAAAAGTTCTCGCAAAATTTTTGGTTGTCTGCGTTATGCCATCTACCTTTATCAGATTATTATCCAGCATTGTTTTCAGTGTTTTTCTTACGGTTATATCTTTCATGTCTGCATTTTTTTTCAATATTTCTGATGCAGACATGGGACTTTCATTTTCCCAAAGCGTTTTTAATATTTTAATTTCTGTTTTTGTCATAACTCACATCCAAGTTTATATTTTTTCCACATATATTTTCTTTTGATTATATACTATAGTGATATAAATGTAAATAGTTCTGTTAAAAAAAATTGAATTTAATCAAATATATTGGGTTTTCTGGAAATTACCTTGTCCGACTTTGTCATACTCTGTCGCAATTCCCTCCAAACTCTATATTTTTTATATAATATATTTATTTTAAAACATATTTTACTTAGGAGGAATTCAATAATGTGTTTACAAGATGTATTGCTGCTAGTCCGTTCTATTGCCGGACATCCCTGCAATAAGTGTTACTATCACCTGGCTCTCGTGGTATACCACTGCTGTGATGCCCCGCTTTATCAAGGATTCTCACTAGAACATGTTTATCCCATAATTGCTGACGAGCTGCAAATTACTACCGTATCTATTTCCAGAAGTATTGCCCGGGCGAATACAGATTGTTGGACTTATGGAAAGCACCAAAAGCTGGAACAAATAGCCGGCTGCAAACTCGATCAGAAACCATCGCCAAAAGAATTAGTATACTATTTGAGTGATTACTTAGTGAGAACAAAAACTTTATAAGCATTTTACAAGTTACATAATGCAGGAAAAGGACAGCTGAGTTTTTAACTCTTCTGTCCTTTCCGGCATAGTATCGGTTATTTTTCCAGCATTTCTTTTACTTGATCTATTCCACAGCGGCTAAATCCGCGTGATTACAAGATTTTAACTGAATATTGCATTACGAATGTCCTCTCAAATGGATTTTTTAGGATAATTAAAGCATAGCTGTACAAGTTATAAATGTTTTTCTACCAAAAATTATAATAACCCCCTTTATATATCGCTAAAATCCGGTGTCCCATAAAGGTCATATGGCGTGCTCTGATATACGTAGTAGTTCAGCCAATTGGTATACAGATTATTTGCATGTGCCCTCCACATAAGCAGAGGCTTATTTTCGGGATCATTCTCCTTATAATAATTCTCCGGAAGTTCAATGGGCAGGCCTTTGCCCGCATCTCTCTTATATTCCCCATCCAGAGTAACCCTGTCATATTCCGGGTGGCCCATGACAAAAATCTTGCGGCCATCCTCCGCCATGGCGAGGAACAAACCTGCCTCCTCCGACTCAGCCAGCACAGTCAGCCCTTCACAGGCATGAATGTCCGCGATAGGCACCTCGGTATGCCGGGAGTGGGGGGCCAGGAACATATCGTCAAATCCCCGGACTAGAGGAATCTTACGGTTCATCACCTTATGCCAGAAAAGTCCGAACATTTTCTTGTCCAGTGGCTTTTTCTGCAGTCCGAAGTGATGGTAAAGTCCGGCCTGGGCTGCCCAGCACAGATAAATGGTGGACGTCACATGAGTCTCGGTCCAGTCCATAATTTCCACCAGTTCCTGCCAGTAGTCCACATCTTCAAATTCCATCTGTTCCACCGGAGCACCGGTGATGATCATTCCATCAAACTTCTGATTCTTCAGCTCGGAAAATGTCTGGTAAAATTTATTCAGATGACTAACAGAGGTATTTTTTGATTCATGGCTCTCCACAGTCATAAATGTCACATCTACCTGAAGAGGTGTGTTTGACAAAGAGCGGAGAAGCTGAAGCTCCGTCTCCTCTTTCAATGGCATGAGATTTAGAATCAAAATCTGAATAGGACGGATATCCTGGTGCAGCGCACGGTTCTCATCCATCACGAAAATATTCTCTTTTTCCAGTATTTCTTTTACAGGTAAATCGCTTTGTATTTTAATCGGCATTTTTCAGTCCTCCCTTTTTTCGCATATGCCTGCTTTTTACGCCTCGCGCCCGGAAAGCTTAAGGAAATCCTCCTCGGAAAGAATCGGTATCCCCAGTTCCTTGGCTTTCTTATTCTTAGATGAATTAGAAGTCGTATCATTGTTGATCAAATAATTCGTCTTGCTTGTCACAGAGCCGGTCACTTTTCCCCCCAGTGACTCGATATACTCTTTCATTTCTCCGCGATTTGCAAAATGCTCCACACTTCCGGTGATTACAAAGTTCACACCCGCAAACTTCTGCTCGCCGTCCTGCTCCTCCTTCTCAATATGAAGGTAGGTAAGCAAATGGTCAAGTCTCTCATTATTTCCTGGATCCGCGAAATACTCAACCAGCTTTCCGGCAATCACCGGACCGATACCATCAATTGCACTGATTTCTTCCTCATCCGCATGGCGGATTTTTTCTAAATCATTATCAAAATGGCGGCAAATCACCTTAGCGTTGGCCAGTCCGATATTAGAAATGCCCAGGCTGTAAATCACCTTGGCCAGAGTCGTATCTTTTGCCTTTTCAAGACTTTCAAGAAGATTAACAAAGGATTTTTCCCCAAAGCCTTCCATCGTCACGATTTCATCCCGGTGCTTCTCAATCTCAAAAATGTCTCCAAAATCATGGATAAAGCCCCTGGCAATGAATTTCTCCAGGGTAGCCTCGGACAAACCGTCTATATTCATGGCGTCCCGGCTGGCAAACAAGGTAAATGCCTTGATTTTCTTTGCTGCACATTGCGGATTCAAACAATAAAGGGACTCTACATCGTTTTCCCTGCGTATCTTAGCATCCCCGCCGCACGCGGGACAGGTATCCGGAATTTCCAGATTGCCGCTTCTTGTAAGGTTCTCCGCAATCTGGGGGATGATCATGTTTGCCTTGTATACCTTGATGGTATCGCCAATCCCTAAGCCCAGCTCCTTAAGAATGCTGATATTGTGCACACTGGCGCGGCTTACCGTAGTTCCCTCCAGCTCCACCGGTTCAAAAATCGCCACCGGATTGATCAGCCCGGTACGTGATGGGCTCCACTCCATTTCCAGAAGATGTGTCTCCCGCATTTCATCCGCCCACTTAAACGCAAACGCATTGCGTGGGAATTTCGCCGTTCTTCCGAGAGAATCACCGTACGCAATATCATCGTACAGCGCAACCAGGCCGTCCGACGGGAAATCATTCGTAGTGATTGCCGTTGAAAAATAATCCATTGCCGAATCGAGCGTCTCCGCTGTGACAGTCCTGTATTCCACCACATCGAATCCCTGCCGTTTAAGCCACTCAAACTGATACTCTCTGGAATTATGGAAATCTACCTCCTGCGCACTTACCAACCCGAAGGCATAGAAACGTACATTTCGTTTAGCTGTAATCTCATTATTAAGCTGGCGCACAGAGCCGCTGCAGAGATTACGGGGATTTTTATACTTTGCCTCTACATCCTCGATAGAAGCATTGATGTGCTCGAAATCCGAATAGGTGATAATCGCTTCCCCACGCAGCACCAGTCTGCCCTGATACGCGATTTTAAGGGGTATATTTTGAAACACTCTGGCATTATTGGTGATTACCTCACCGACCACACCGTTTCCTCTGGTGACTGCCTTTCGCAGTTCCCCATTTTCATAGGTAAGCACGATGGTAAGTCCGTCCAGCTTCCAGGAAAGCACGCATTTATGTTCCCCGATAAACTCACGCAGAACCTCTCTGTCCTTTGTCTTATCCAGCGAGAGCATAGGACTTTCGTGTTCCTCCTTAGGTAACTGTTCCAGAGCCTCATATCCAACGCTTACCGTGGGGCTGTTTGCCAGAACGATACCCGTTTCCTCCTCCAGAGCCTGCAGCTCGTCGTACAGAGCGTCGTACTCCAGATTGGTCATGATTTCCCTGTCCTGCTGATAATAGGCTTTTGCTGCCTTGTCGAGCTTTTCTGCCAGCTCCTTCATTCGCTGTATGGTCTCGGTTGTCTCCATGATGCCCTCCTGTTTCTATTACCGTTTCTGATGCTGCTTTTGCCACAGCCTTTGATGATGTCTTCACTGTTGTCTTTGCTGTTGTCTTTTGCGTTTTCGCTGTTACTGTCTCATTGGATGATGAGCTTACCAGCCTGCTCAGTTCCTTCCATTCCTCGTCGGCAATCTCCCTGTACTCTCCGGGCTTAAGCCCGGAAAGCTTCAGATTCATAATTCTGACTCTTTTTAAGGATACCACATGATACCCAAAATATTCGCACATGCGCCGGATCTGGCGGTTCAGCCCCTGGGTAAGAATAACGCGGAAAGTATGCTTCCCGGTACGTTCTATAAAGCATGGCCGGGTCACTGTATCCAGTATAGGCACACCGCCCGACATCCCCCGGATAAAGCTGTCGTCCACCGCCTTGTCCACTGTCACCAGATATTCCTTCTCGTGATGGTTTCCTGCACGCATGATCTTATTTACCAAACCGCCTTCATTGGTAAGAAGAAGCAGACCCTCTGACTCCTTATCAAGCCTCCCCACGGGGTAAATACGCAGGGGATATTTAAGATAATCGGTCACGGTTGTCTCATCTCGCTGCTGCTTTGTGCTGCACACAATTCCTCTAGGCTTGTAAAATAATAGTAATACTTTCTCATCTATTCTATTGACCTGTACGCCGTCCACGCACACTACAGAACCGGGAACAACCTTATCCCCGGCCTTTGCCATATGTCCGTCCACCGTAATTCTTCCTGCTTCCGCCAGGCGGTCCGCCTCCCTGCGGGAACAAAAACCGGCGTCACTCAGGTATTTATTAATTCTAATTTGTTCTTGGCCTAGTGCCTTATCATTTATCTTGTCCATTGTTTCATTATATATATTTTTCTCGGAGTTAGCAACGGGGAATTTACTATCCCTCACAATTTCCAGAGCCAGCTTTGACGATTAAATTAATTTTTAAAAAAAACCTCCCACTTTATGTGGGATTGCGAGATAATAAAACTGACCAAAGGATTATTTCTTCGCAACTGCATAAAGAAAGGAGGTTTTTATCATGAAAACAAAAGCAAAGGTAACCAGAAAAGATACAAGGGAACACCTGGCCCAGTTTCATCTGGCATGCGAACTGGTAAAGGTGATCCGCCACTATTTCCCCGGACTCCTGTCCATGTTGAAACGACTGGATGACCCACGCCACCAGAGTTATATCACTTACGAGAGCCATGTCTTACTGATGACACGCAT
>JNKJ01000029.1 GCA_000702025.1 Blautia schinkii DSM 10518 | reverse complement strand
CAAGGCAGCCAGCCTCATAGCCACATATGAAGTGCGCATCCTCCCCGTAGATGGTACGTAGGAACTCAAGATACTTCAGGACCTGTCTGTAATCAGATCTGACCCTCTGGGTATGGGAAGCTTTATCTTCCTCGATCGTGAAGCTGCAAAGTGTAAAACTTTCTTTATGAACATCCATTCCAACGTAAACTGTGTTATAATCCATTTGATGACCTCCATTTGTATGCGGTAATTCCTGCTATCTTGTTTTTTCCAATCATAGTATACAGGTAAATCCACGAATTTACAAATGTGGGGTCATTACATATTGTCTAATTGCCAACTGCGACTAAGACGCTCACGAGAGCGTTCGCGCCTAAGTCTCCGTAGGCAATGGATTTTCAGGCGCGCTTCCGCAAATCAGCCTGACGCAGATAGAACACCTCCCCTCAGCCCCCAAGCCCCTGCTCCAAACCTTCCGCTACGTTCCCACCCCCTTTATAGGTTTGGTCGCCTGCCGGATAGTCCTTCCTGCCCTTACAACTCCATTTCGTCGTTCATTTTTACAAAACCATATTTTTCGTATAATGGGCGTCCCATCTCGGTTGCTTCTAAGGATATCGCGGTAATGCCTCGCTCCTTGGCGGCTTGTACCAGTAAGTCCAGGGTTTTATAGGCTATGCCTTTTCTACGGTATTGTGGGGCGGTGTACATGTTCATGATGTATGCTTTTTTGCCGCTTGGATTGTGGTAGGTGGGCATTACCTGGAAAAAACTGACTCCGCCTGCTCCTATAAATTGCTCTCCGTCAAATATTAGATATGCGATATGGGAGTCCTCGCTAAGTGCTTTTTCATAATATTTATACGATTGGCTTTTCACTTCGCTCATGTCCACATCATCTGCGAGCTTATTGGCTGCTCTCAGTACCTGTATGCGTGTTGCTGTCAACAGGTCTAAGTCCTCCAGTGTTGCTTTCTTAAATAAAAAATCCATATTTCCTCCGTAAATCTAGTCCATATAATTTGTCTCGGCTATAAATGTGAAGATATTTATGTCTTGTCCATTATAGCACAAACACTGGAGTTCGCAAATTAACATTCTTTTTTGTTCCGAATTCTATTACCAACATCGTATAGAAATTTATGCACCTGAAAATTTTGGTCTATGCTCCTGGATTTCTTGCTACCGGCAAGTATAGATGCTATAATGTTACTGTCTATATTGAAATATATTTCGACAGAAAGCCATAACTGAAAGTGGAGGATTATATGAGTTCTGAAGAAAATAACCGTCAGGATTACGATAAACAACAAAATTATGATAACCGACAAGATTATAATAGCCGACAAGATTATGATAGGCAAGAAGATTACAACAGCCGACAAGGTTATGATGAACAACAAAATTATACCAACCGGGGGAATTATGAGTACAATGGTTATCAACGTCCGCCTAAAACACCGCAGCCGGTGAGCGGTATGTCGATTGCGGCGCTGATTCTGGGAGTGCTTTCTATTGTTTGCTCTTGCTGTGGGGCAGGCGGTATTATTTTTGGAGCGCTCGGCATTATCATTGCTGTAATGTCAAAAGGTCATGAGTCTATGCAGACCCCGTCCAAAATCGGCCTTGGTCTTTCTATCGCTGGTTTAGTTTTGGGTATAATTCTTACCATTATGCTGTTTGCATTCTCTAGTTATATAGACACAGACCAGCGTATTCAGTCATTTGAATACGAAACACAGCCCTACGAGGAAAGTCCCTATGGTCAAGACCCAGCTGAGGAATATCCGGATGATTCATACCGCTATTACAACGGTCCGCAGGATATGCCTTACAGCCGCGATTTGCAAGATTTATTCAAACAAAATGAGCCTCAGGCTTTATAAGATGAGCCGCCGGCTTTATAAGAAAAGTGGGCCGCCGGGCACATATATGAGAAATGAGGGCAGTGCTATTTACGACACGCCCTCATTGTTTTATCCACTGCCTGTAGAAACAGCGCATTATTTTGTATAAACCTCTATTCGCTGAGCCCAAGTTATATGGGCAGTTGTCTAAGCCTCAGAATTATAGTCATCACCGGGCCTGTCACCACCTGGCCTGTCATCACCAACCCTGTTCCAGTAATCCTGTGGACCCTGTCCGTTCATTTCCGTACCCTGCACGGGCGGCTGCTGCGCACCCAGGTCAAATTCTCCGCACAAATCCCTGTAAAACATCACCGAGGACATCTCCATATACGGAAGAAGCCATAAAAGTCCGATATAGAGCGTAAATGCGCTTAAAAACAGAAGCGGTATAAAACTGAGCTGCAGAAGCAGATACTTACCTTTATTACCTTTCATCATCCCCAGGCTCGCCTTTAATGCATCTATGCCGCCCAGCTCCAAATCATCCGCCAGCAGGAAATAAGTCATTACAAAAGGTAGTGTTAGCAGCAGGTTCAGCACTATTCCCAACAAAAGATAGAACGAGAGGACTAACAACCACTCCGCATTCTCTTCCGCGGTCACACCCGGATCTTTCGTGTAGCTGACATAAAAATAGGGGATATTCACCACCACATCGATCAGTGCCAGCACAAAGCCTGCCACGATCACCCGGTCAGGATGATTTTTAAATAGAAACAAAATATCCCCCAGGGAATACTTCCTTCCTCTTGCAATATTCATATACATATAGGAAAGCCCAGCGGTAAATACACACATGATCAGCGACAGAATAAACATAAAAATCTGACTGATAATAATCGTGGTCAGAGAACTGCCGCGAAACAGGCTTGACCCCAGATTTCCCCCTACAAAATTGATCCCGGCGATAGCCAAAGTACCCACAATCGGTATGGTATAGTTGCCTCTCAGCATTTCCCTCGCGTAAGCTTTCCATTGACGTCTGGTTTTAGTCATCACTTTCTCCTCTTCTTGTTTCTTCCGACTACCTTACCCCACCGTTTGAAGCCAGTGGGATTACGGCAGCCTTATTTCAATCCATATCCTGAGACATATCTCTCAAAGATACACGGCTGCTTTACTGCCTTTTATTCCCTTATTATAACACGTCACCGGAATTGTACAACCCCCGTGACCATGCTATAATAGCCATAATCACGGGGGCGTATAAAAAATGAAAAAGAATATGAATGACTTTCAAAATAATCAAAACAGATTGCTGTATCTGCTGGGCTGGGCCGTGCTTGCTGCCCTGGCCTGCTTTTATCTGCTCATCACCAGAGTTTCCTTTTTTCAGGGTATGCCATGCTGGTTCCGCACAGTCACAGGACTTTACTGCCCGGGCTGTGGTGCAACCAGGTCCTTGTTCCTGCTGCTTAACGGGCATCCGCTTATGGCGTTGGCTTATTATCCTGCCGTTCCTTATGCAGCGGCCGTATACCTCTGGTTCATGACCACCAACACCATCGAACTCCTCTCGGGCGGGAGACTGCGCGTGGGAATGCGTCTGCGGATTTTTTATCTCTATATTGCCGTCGCCCTGATCATAGGAAACTGGATTGTGAAAAACTTACTTATCCTTTTCTAGAGACTTAATCTCTACATCTTCTCCCATGATTTTCACCTGATAATATTTTCCATTCCAGCATACAGGAAAGCTCAGGCTTTTCCAAGCTTCAGGAAGCCGGGGATGAAAGCTCAGTTCCTCATTCTCATAACAGTAGTCCATACCGGCAAAGCCATAGACCACCGCCTGCCACAGTCCGCCGCAGTTCGCTATATGCACGCCTTCCGCCGCTCCGCCTCCTGTCTCCTCCGCAGCATCTCCCATATCTATAGAACAAGCCTTCTGAAAGAAAGTGTACGCCTCCTCCGTTTCCCCAAGCTGTGCGCACACAATTCCATGGACTACTGCGGAGAGTGATGAATCATGTGTAGTGTACGGTTCATAATACTTGTAATTCGCCCGAACTTGGTCCCTGTGCATTTCATGAGGGAAAAGGTAAGGCAGCATCAAAACATCTGCCTGCTTCAGTGCTTTTGTCCTATAGTTACGCTCCTGGGATATGAATTGTCCGAATGGTTTACTTTTATCCTTCCACAGCCGTGGGAAATGCGGTTCTTCCAATTCATCGAAATGGTCACATTGTGGAATGATTCCTTTTCTATTGCCGAGCACCTTCAATGCTTTTGCACATCTGCGGAATTCGCCCGCTTCACCCTCCTCCAGCCCAAGTGAACCGTAAAGAACCGGAGCGTTTTCCTGTGCCCAGGCTAAGGCCATAAGCGTGTATTCCAGCGACTTTGCGATCATTTCATTTGTATAGGCATTATTGTTACATAAACACACATACTCATCCGGTCCCATGACTCCATTTACATTGACACTCCCCTCCCTCCACTCTACTCTGTCCATCCAAAAACGGGCAGTCTCTACGAAAACAGGAACACATTCCTTAAAAAACTGCTCATCCCCCGTAGCCTTCCATACGTGCCACATTCCGAATACTACATCTGCGGTCACATGAACCTCATGATCTGCATACTGCCAATTAGGACACTGCTCCTCACCTGTAACAGAAGATTCCCATGGATACCTGGCGCCCCTATAGCCATAGGCCTGTGCATTTGCCTTTGCTCCCGGAAGAGTTTTCACCCGGAACCGCTCTAAACGCATTGCTGTTTCGGGGTCTGTGTGCAAATAAAAAGGAAGAAGATAGATCTCCGTATCCCAGAAAAAGTGACCGAAATATGCTTCCCCGGAAAAGCCTTTTGCACAGATTGCCGCTCTGGAATCTTTCTGGTTTCCACACCGCAGCAGGTGATAAACCGCAAAATTCAATACCTTCTGATCCTGTGGATTTCCCTCTATTTTTATTTGCGATTTCTCCCAACGTTGTGCCCAAAGTCTTTGATGTTCCTCATATAATTCATTAAAATGGTCTGCTGCATCCTGGACCCGGTCATACAGTCCCTTCCTCCTATCCTCCGTCCCACTGTCAGCCTCATTCAATACACCTGTCAGCTTTTTAACCCGGATTTTATCTCCCTGTGTCAAAACCTTTTCCAGCACACACTTGTTTCCGCATGGTTTGAACTTTTCACCATTATTCTCATCATTACACCATGCCAGAGAACACATCCCTATTTTGTCCCCGTTGTCTGTCTCACAGAAAAGCTCGATTTTATTCTCCCGGATAGTTTTCTCTTTTGTAATAAAGTGCTCATAACCGTTTGTCTTAACTTGCTCATCAATATCATGATACATCGTCAGTGTACACGGTCCGCCGAAAACGGTAAACTCTATCTCCTGAACCAGAAGATTTTTCCTTTTGGCAGACACGAAACGCCGGTACGATGCCTGAAGTATCACATTCTCCTTCACTCTCCAGTTAAAAAATCTGTACAAAACACCGTCCCGCATATCCAGCCATCGGCTGTAATTGATGATCTGACATTTTGCCATATCAAGGGGAATTCCTTCCGCCTCCACGGAAAAAGCAGCCGGATATGGAAGATTTACAATTTCCTCTCTCAAAAGCGGGTGTCTCCCTGTAACTCCCGGCAGATAGGTTCCCCATTTACTAAGAGGGCTGCGAGATTTTTCAAGCGTCACATTGGCCGGAAGCCGCGTATATTCCTCACTCTGGTCAGCATCAGATAGGCCCTCCTCATAAGACCCTCTCAAATGCAGATATCCGGACCCCTGCGTGAAAATCCCTTCATAATGCTTCTCACATTTTTCAGAAAAGCGTTCCTGCCTGATACAGAATTCCTCCTCATACGCCTGATAAGGCTTCATCCATACCTCCTCCTTCCTCTATGATGGTATAAGAAAACGGTTCCAGGGCAATCTCATACTCTCTGTCACAAATCTGTATGCTTTCCTTCACACTGATGGGATGAAGATTAAGTGCCACACTTTTTCCGCCTCTCTTGGGAAGAATACGAATATCCTCTGCCCCGTTAATCAAAGGCTGTACACCGAGTAATTCCATCAATCTCTTCACCATGTGCGCCGCCCCATTGAATCGCGTCTGCTGTGTAAAGGGCAGCAGCAGCACCTTCCCTCTTCCGTGCTCCAATAATACGGCACATGGTCTGCCATGACGCTCTCTTGCCACAATAGCAGAATCCGGCACTTCCACAGGCTGTACCGTATAACCGATGTCATACTCCTCTTCGCCCCATACTGCTTTCTGCTGATCCTCCTCTTCCTGCGGACACGCAGAGACACAGATGCCTAAAGTGTCTGCAATCACGGTACAAGGGCGGCACCTGCGGTCTTTAAGGGGAATACGGCCGCCGATAATTAATTTGCCTCCCTGTGCTGCATAACACAGCAGTTTTTCCTGGACCTCCGGCTCCATCTCTTCATCACTCACTACCCATAAACATGGCTCCTTTTGTAAAGTCTCCAGGGATTCGCTCTGAAAATCCAGGATTTTAGGTGTAAATCCGGCCTTTTTCAATTGATAAAAGGTACTGTCCCCGTTTTTCGCAACGGGTTTCCAGATAAGCCCCGGATCATTTTTAAGTCCTAAAGCAATATCATAGCGAAGCTCTGTCATTAAGACTTCCTGATCTCTTCTTATATGTGTAAGAGAATCTTGTATTCCATAGAAGCGTTCTGTCCTGTCTCCCTGCATTGTAACCGGAGCCTGCCAATTATGGTCTGTACCATAAAAGCCCTGTCCTTTACGGTTTTTCCCCCCAGCGAATAAAAACATATTCATCCCCCGATATCCGGAAGCCATAGTCCAGATATTCCAAATATAAAGCTCCGGTCCGTATACTTTAGGCTCATCCAGCCAATATCCGCTCTCCTGCTCTGCGACCCAGGGGGTACAGTGCATGAAATGCTTCATGTATTCTGCTCCGAATTCACAGAAATAGGCTGCGCTTTTCATATTCAGACTGCCGGTCAGAGAATAATAGCAATCCACACTCATACACAGCCAGGGGTTGCTTACCCTGTTTCCGTTATGCAGTGACAAAGCCCTGGGATTATATGCATTGTGGGTAAAAAATGTATGTATTCCGTTCTTTTGTGCAAAACCACGCAGCGTACGAAAATATGCCGGATAGTAATAATCATAATAAAACTCCAAATGATCAGTTGCAGCCAGCTCCGCATTCGCCTCCTGCAGTTGATGCGGTTTAATCTGCTCTAATTCCTGAAATCTGGTTCCGTAAGCCTCAGACAACGCGCCCACGTTCCCATACTTTGTTTTCAAATAAGAAGGAAATAACCCTTTGGGATTCCCTATTCCAAGTGTCACCGGATTCCTGTCATCCACATCCTCTCCCGGTATCTCATTACATAACTGGAGCATCACGATATTCCCAGACGGAGACATATGCGGCTTTATTATCCTGCACACAGCCTCGTACCACATTTCTACCGCCTTTAAAAATTGAGGATGGTTGTGTGATGCGAAGTTTACATTGCCGGTATTATAATAAACACCATCTGCATATCCCTTCACATGGGCATCCGGGTAATTTTGTGTAAACCACTTAGGAACGCCTAAATCTGTGCTCTCTGCATATACGTATGGACCGATTCGGATAAACCCTATTAGATTTTTCTTTTCTGTGAGCTTGATCCAGGAAACCAAATCCAGGTTTTCTTCTGTTTCTCCATAAAAATCAAAGCGTTCCTCCTCATATTCGTGAAGCTGCCAGGGAACATAATAAGCGACCGCATTGCACCCGCTTTCAATCAGCCTGTCTAAAACCTTCTCCCAATTCTCCCGTGGAATACGGAAGTAATGAATTTCCCCACACAAGAATAATTCCTTTTTGCCGTTTATATAAAATTCTCTCTCGCTGATTTGAAAATCCATGCCTTATCTCCTCTATCTCTCCAGTCTCTATATCCTATATCTGTCTTATCGCAGTACAGGCGCTTCTTGCCCCACCGGGCTGTCAAATAACCTCCAGTTCATCTCTGCACGGCAGCCTGTCATAAGAGCGGTGAGGCTCTGTCTGATACCAATACACCACTGATGAAATATCGTCCCGCAATGGCAGAAACTCTTTAAATTCATTTCTCCAACCCAGAGCCTGCATAGTAACCTTTAGGTTTTTTTCAAAATATATGGAATCTGTCACATGAAAACGGTACATGCCGAATCTCTGATTCAGCTTATAAGCCCCGGACGGACAAAGCACCTGATTAAGACCGCAGTAGAGATTTGAATATTGTTTGTATGTCCCCTTAGGCTCCTCAAAGCTCCAGGCTCCGCCAAAGTAATCCTCCGTCCCGGTGCCGCAGATTGTTGGGAACTTATCGTCATCATCTATGTAAAATTTGATTTCCCCTTCTCCCCACCAGTAATTATTGTTTGCCTGCCAGCCCATAAAAGCACCTACATATTGACCACAGCCCTCAATATTATCCGCCAGCACATATGGCTGTCCATAAGTAAGCGGATTCGTACGTCTGAACTGCGCGTGAAAATAACCTACCTGCTCCTTTTCCCCGCCGATGCTGCACAAGTCGTAATTAATCTGGTAGAAATACATTTGCTCTTTCTTGCCCACATTCTCTATGGTAATTCTTGCCCTGTGCTTAAAGGGCATGGGAAAATAGCAATTATAACCTCCTGCCGGGTTTACATTAATAGGCAGTGACGCTACATAAGACGGTGTACTCCACCCACAGCAAAAGAAATCGCCCAACGGCGCTTCCACAGACGGCTCCTTCTCGTCATCCCAATAAATTCTTAAAATCAGCCATCTAAGTGTCTCCGGGAAGCAGGTCATCCACATACTCCTGATTATTCCTTCACCCTGGATATCTGCGATTATCACGGTTTCCTCCGGCTGTATCTGTATACTTGGCCTTACCTTCCAGCCCTGGCCCAGGGAAAAGGCCGGATTAGACGTATCCTTGGGGACAGCCATTGCGCCCCCTCCCTTTTCACCGTTGGGATTCTCAGCACTGATCGAGCGGCTGACACGGTGCTCCAAACGATATAAATCTGACAAAAATCCATTCATATTTGTATACCTCTCTTTTTCCGATTTCTACTTTAAAAATGTGTTTAAGATTTCACCGCTCCGGCCGACAGTCCTGATACCACCTGCTCCTGAAGCAGAATATACACGATGATACTTGGGATGACCACCATTATGGTCGCGGCAAACATTGCCCCGTAATTGCTGGCAAACTGACTCTTGAAATAATAGAGTGCGATAGGCAGCGTTCTTTTCGTATTTGAAGTTGTCAACGTTAGGGCGAACTGAAACTCATTCCAGGAAAGCAGAAACTGCAGTACGCCCGCGGTCCCCATTGCAGGCTTGGCTATGGGAAGGATAATGCGGATAAAGGTCTTAAAAAATCCAGCCCCATCCAAATAGGCAGATTCCTCTAATTCCTTAGGAATAGTCTGAAAATAACTGCTCATGATGTAAATGGTGGTGGGCAGGCCGAACGCCATATAAACCAGAATCAACCCTGACAAGGAATCGTTGAGATTGGTAGATGTAAAGGTCTGATACAAGGGCTGAAGCAATGCCGCCCCGGGGATTAAAAGACCTAAGGAAAATAGGGTACGAAAAACGTTTTTAAATTTCCACTCGAAATGCCCCAGTACATAAGCTCCCATTCCAAAGAGCAGGACACTTGCCGCCGTTGATACGACTGCCACAAGAATACTGTTTATATAAAACTGGGTAATGGGCGCCAGCTTCAGTGCATCCGTATAGTTTTTCATACTAAACACCGCAGGCAGCCCTAAGCCCCCTCCCAGGATTTCCCTGTTTGTCTTAAAGGAGGATAAAAGTACCCACAGAAGCGGTGCCACAGAAATAATGATGATAAACAGTACGAATATAAAAATTCCTGTTTTTATAATAGCCTTCTTCACTTTCATATCTATCCCTCCGCACTGTTCTTACCGATTTTATAGATTCTGTTGATTATCCCGACCACGATCAGCCCTGCGATGATCATTACCACGCCGATAGAATTGGCAATACCGAAATTATTGGAGGTAAAGGCAGTTTGGTAAACATAGGCAGGTAAATTTAATGTCCTGTCCCCGGGACCTCCCTTTGTCGTCATCATAATAATGTCCAGCTTTTGCAGCATACTGGTGGCGGCAAGGATGGTAGTGGTTCCTATAATATTTCTCATAAGAGGAAGGATGATATACCAGTTGATCTGCCCCTCAGTTGCGCCGTCAATCCTGGCTGCTTCCATAATACCCTCGTCTATCGAGGTCATCTCCGCCATTACAAGAATCGTAACCGTGGCGGCAAACGGCAGCCACGTTATCGTCACGGTTCCGAATGCAGTACCCGGGTCCATAAACCAATTGGGCAGATTAGTGAAGCCCAGCTTACCCAGTAATGTATTTACCGCACCGAAGGACGGATTCAGAAGCATCACAAACATCATACCTACTGCAGCACTTGAAATAATATTAGGCAGCATATAAACGGTACGTACAAACTTCCAGTAAAATTTCTTTCTGGCCAGGATCAATGCCAGCACCACACCGATTCCCACATGGATTGTGGACTGCAGGAGTATCCAGATTATCGTGTTCAAGCCGGCGCTGATAAATTGCCTGTCGGCTGTAAACAGCTGTATATAATTAGCCAGTCCGTTAAATATAGGTGCTGAACCTACACGCCAGTCCGTAAAGGATGTACTGACCAGCATAACCAACGGAATGGCATATACAAAAATAAACGCTGCCGTAGCCGGAAGCAAAAATAATATTAAAAATTTCTTTTTGATTTTCATTTATCTCAGCTTTCCTTTCCATACATGCTGTTTTTAAAAATGCAGGAACTGTCTGATTCAGTTCCTGCATTTTGCATGTCACTTACTACTGTTTGGGATGCTTTGTGTTTTGTTTTCTGTTATTTTTCGTACAGAGCATCCTTTGCCGCCAGTTCATCAAGCTGTTTTGCCATATCTTCAGGTGTGAGAGAACCTTGTACTAGTTCCGGATACAGAGTTGGGAACGCGTTCAGTGCCGTCGCATAACTGATCGTGTCGATGGTCTGATATTTATACTCAATACTGTCTAAAAGTCCAACAAATTCTACTACCAGTGGATTCTCTGCTTTATAATCTTCTGACATTTCCACATTGGAAGTCAGCGGCAGCACACCGGCCTCTTCCAGATGGATTGACTGTCCATATTCAGATGTCTTAAACTGGATAAATTTAAATGCGGCATCCTCATGAGCCTTATCACTTTTCGCTATAGAGTATCCTCTTTCATACTGGGATACGGCGCCGTTTTCCGGGAATAAGGCTACACCAACCTTATCGGCAAAGCCTTCCGGAGCTTTGTCCGGATTTGTAAAATCTGTTGTCATCCATGGCCCATTGGCAATGATGGCAGTCTCCTCATTGAGGAAATGATTGGCTGCTGTTGCATAATCAGAACCAACTGCATCAGGAAGTGCATACTCCTGGAGCATTTTCTGTACCGTAGACAATCCGTCTATAAACTCCGGGGTCTGATAGGTATCTACATATTTGGTGTTCATAAATGTATTGCCGGTTTCCCCATTCGTTCCAATCTTAGATGCCAGAATGAGGTTAGTCGTCCATCCATTCTCACCTGTCATCATTGAAACAGGAGCCTTGCACACCTCTACTTCTTTCAGCTTCTGAAGGTTTGACTCCCATTCTTCCCAATCCTTGGCAGGGGTGATACCTGCTTTCTCAAACATTTCCTTATTATAGAAATATCCAATTGCCTGAAGTCCATAAGAAATATTATAAAGTCCGCCGTCCTCCCACTGTTTTCCATAGTCGTATGCTGCTCCAAGCTCTTTTTTATACTGCTCGTCTGCATCCACATAGGAGCTCATGTCAACGGCAATACCATTTTTAATTGCCATTTCAAGTACACCGCCGTTTCCCTCAAAAACATCAGGAAGGTCATTGGAGGTCGCCCTTATTTTCATTTGCTTATAATATTCCTCGTCACTTGGCATTTCCTCTACTTTTAACGTAATCTTCTGGTTGTCAATGCCGTTATATTTTTCCTGGAATTCTTTGAAATATCTTGCTTCAGCCGCGGCCGCATTATGGGTTCCCACTCGGAAAGTCGCAATTGTCAGTTCTACAGGTTCCGGGAAATCCCCCTTAGGCTCCTCAGCTGCGGATACAACTGCTGCTCCTCCTGCCAGACCTGCTGTCATACAGCCTGCCATAAGAATCGCGGTAAATGCTTTTAATCTTTTTCTCATCATTTCTGATTCCTCCTCTTTGTTTGTGTTTTCATTTACTGTTTTAATGTAACTGTATCATAGCATAATACTTGATATCATCCCATGGAGACACTTTCCATTTGTACGGCAATTTTGCTCAAAAAAACACAGGCATTCCCCGGCTTTCCCCGTCCGGAAAAATGCTTGTGTTATTTTGCTTTTTATCCGTTTATTTTGTTCTCCATCCCTCTGTATTCACTTGGGCTTAAGCCCTCATATTTGATAAAAATATTTGTGAAATATCCCGGGTCCTCAATTCCCACCATCTGAGCGATTTCATAAATCTTATATGTGGTCGTGTCAAGCAGTTCCTTTGCCTTCTGTATGCGCAGATGATTAATGGCAGCGGTTAAATTCATTCCTGTTTTTTTCTTATATAAGCGGCTGATATAGCTTGCGCTCACATGAATCTCCTCGCTCATCTGCTGCAGGCTGATATTATGGCAGCAATTCTTTTTAATATAATCATTGATCACCTGGACAAGATAATGCTTATCCAGATTATTACTATCCAGTATCTCTTTTGCCCATGCAAAATTTTCGTCGCAGATTTCCATCAGATTATATAAGGTATCCGCAGCATAAATACGGTTATAAACTTCCGTTTCCCTTTTCTGCAGTCCCTCCAGCTCGTACTGCTCGTCCAGACCGCGGAATATCATGGCACAGAAATTAATCACATTAGCCCGGAGCGTTTCCAGGGGAATCCCCGCATGGCCCAGACAATCCCGCATCTCCTTTTGGCTGATCTCGGCCCTTGCGTATTCCTTTGCAAACAACATTTTTACGGCAGTATTCATAGCCGCGGTAAAAGTATCCCGCCATCCCGCATCCGCCTGTCTTGCACTGTAAAGGGCAACTTCGTTTCCGGGAGAGGCAATGGTAAAAAGGGCCTGTCTCGCTTCCTCATATCCTTGCCGGAGCTGTTCTGCCGAACAAATACTACTGATACCGGCTTTTATATAAACGCGCATGAACTCTTCGGTAATATGCATGATTTCGCTGAAAAGGATCAAAACATCCTTTACCTCAAAGCTTTCGTCCTCCCCCCGTACAAAGAGGATGGTCATGTTATCCAAGCTGCTGTTAATAAGATAATGCTCAAAATTCATAGATGCCATTCCAAGGAAATTCTCCATTGCCTTTAGGATATCCGGCTTCGCTTTTTCCTCCTTCTCGTAGGTAAAACGGCAGTAACACACACAATATCTTTTTTTATCAAGACCATACGCCGCCGCACCGTTTTCCAAAGGTGGTAATTTCCCCAGGACCATTGACTCCAGGAGATATGCCTTCATGTTTTTCTCATTGAGCTGCTGTGCTTTCCGAAACCCGGCTCTTTTACTCAGAGTCAGCTTCGCTTTTTCTACTGCCTCAGGCAATTGGCTCATAAATTCATTTTTAATAATATAATCCTGTACTCCTGACTGCAAGGCTTCCTTCGCATAGTTAAATTCCGAATAAGCAGTAAGAATGATCACCGCTGTATCCGGATACTGCTTATGCAGGCTCTTCGCAAGCGTAAGTCCATCCATAACCGGCATCTTGATATCGCTGACCACAATATCCACCTGCTTTTCATTTAAAATATCCAATACCTGTATACCGTTGCTGCACTCCCCAACAATATCACAGTCAAGGGCTTTCCAGTCCACCAGACATACAATTCCGTTGCGGATGGACTTTTCATCATCCGCGATTATCACTCGATACATTACCCCACCAGCTTTCTATTTTTTCTTTTTAGGTATACGCACAAACACTGTGGTGCCTTTTCCGATTTCGCTTTCTATTTTTAATCCGTAAGCATCTCCATATAATAGCTTCAGACGGCTGTTGGTGTTGCGCACGCCTATTTTATCACGCGAAAGAGGTTCCAATTGCTCTCCTGTGTTGTCCGGGCTTTCATCCAGCTTTAAATCCTGCACACAGAAACCGCCGCCGTCATCCTGCACCGATATTTCCAAATCTCCGTCTACTTCTTTTGCGCGGACCTTCACAGTCACCAGAGTATCCACATTCTCCGCACCATGGACCACAGCGTTTTCTACAAGCGGCTCTATTGTAAGGCGGGGGATTTCTCTTTTCAGCAGCTCCTCCGGTATCTGGATTTCATACTGCAGCTTTTCCTCAAAACGCTGCTGCTGCAGATACAGATAGAACTGGATATATTCTAATTCAGCCCCCAGCGTGGTAAACATGTTTTTGCTGAAATATAAGCCGACTCTTAAAAAACCGGAAAGAGACTCCAACATATGGTATACAGTCTCGTCAGAACACATTTTTGCTTTTACCTGTATGGTAAGAAGAATGTTAAACAGAAAATGTGGGTTCACCTGCTGCTGAAGAAATTCCAACTGCATTTCCTGAAGCATGATTTTGGATTCATAAGTATCCCTTACTAAAATCTTCATAGATTCTGTCATGGAATTAAAGGAATCACTGAGATAATCCACCGCATAATTATGATAGTGCGGCATTTTGACATCATAATTTTTCTTTTTGATCTGTTCCATTCCTTCTGCCATGTCACGTATAAACTTTGTGCTCTTCAAAGAAATAAACACACCCACAGCAAGGAGCAGGCCGCAGAGTATTCCTGATATAATGATATACACAGGCATTCCTGAAAACGCCTGGCGCATAATCTCAGCTCTCGGCATCAAGCTCAAAAATGTGAGCCCCACACCGTCCAGGGGCTTGGACTCACACATATAAGTAACATCCTTCATGCGTACCTTTGACTCGCCCTTTTCCAGAACCTCGAGTAAATCCTTGTCGCAGGTTTTCCCCACTTCTGTGGTCTGCGAGGAGGAAAAAATAATGCCCCGGCTGTCAATCAGATAGGAATCCATAGACTCTGTTCCACTGTATTGTCTGCGCAGTGATTCCTCATCGATTGCAATCATTATGGCCAAAGATTCCTCTCGTTCAAAAACGGGCTTCATGGTTCGTACATGGTATATGGTCCCATCTCCCACCAGAAAACGTTTACTGTCTGCAATGCCATCCCTTGTATTGACAGATTCCCGGTAAATATCGCCGGCAGCTTTTTTGATGCTGCTTTCTGCCATTGGCTTGGATGCGGAATACATAAGCATTTCATCATTTACAAACACGGCTATGTAGCTGATATAATCATTTTTCCAGGCGTTGGAATACGCCAGGATGTGCATGATCTCATCCTTTAATTCATAAACTCTTTGATAATAGCCCTGACTGTCTTTCTCAAATGTAAGAGGGTTATCCACCCAATCCATTATACTTTCTGATGTCGCCACAGCCATTCCCGTATTGGAAGCAAAGGAAAACACCTGTTCCAGGTTATCTACGGTTTTCTGTGCGTACATCTGCATTTCATTTGATTTTTGCTCAAACAGCTTTCCATACATGATCACATAAGTATAAATACCAATGATCATCATGGAAACAAACATAAAGCACACACACGCCACAACGACACGGTTTTGTGCTGATTTTATGCGAAGCCTGTGCAAAGGCTTTCTTGAAAATGATGGTTCCATTCTCTTTCTCTTTTCTATATTTTTTAAATATAGGTTATTCTTTCTCATGTTGTGTGTCAAGTTGTATTTCAAATTATAAACGGTAAAATTTTCCGATAATCCCGCGCATATTTTGTATATTAAAATACCGGTACCAAACAGGTTCATTCTGCTTGATACCGGTATAACCGGACATATTTATATCATTTTAATCTTCTGCCGCATGAAAATAGACGGTTACAGACCTATTACGGCAAAACTTCATTACGGTAAGTAATAGACGCAGCCGCTGTCTCGCTCTCATCCTTGTTAAACCAGAATTCAATGCGGGTTTTCAGCTTATGGGACTCGTCCTTATAAATAGTAAGATAGCTTTCCTCTTCTGTATACACGTAACCCTTTGCCTCGGCTGCAGCAATGAGGTCTGCTTTTTCTGCGCCCAGTGTGATATCACCCGAAGCCTTAATGGTAATCGTCTCTGCATCATAGGTCGCAGCCTGAAGCTCCGTAACGAAGCAATTCTCAATCGTTACTGCGTTTTTTGTAAGGTTATAAACAGGAAAATTCACTTTCTGGTTATTTCTCATCATATCGATGAATCCCATGGAACCGCCTGCCACGAAATCTTGATGCGCCACCTCCTGAAGCTCCCAGCCATTTGCCTGAAGTGCAGTTACAGGACAGGGAAGACGGTAAAGATCGCCGCAAAATTCTACAACCGGGTCAAGCATATCGCTCCCAAGCTTATCCGGCACAGTGTAGTCTGTTACGATTGCCGGTGTCTCTCCGCTCACGCCGCCCTTATCAAAGCCCTCCGGCTCGGAGAAGTTACGCAGGGAAACCTCTCTTAAGGTATTGTCCTCTTTAAACACATAGAATTCTGCCTGCTGGTAGAAATCTTTCTGGTAAGCCAGCTTCGTATACAAATCTCCTTCATACGTATCCGTAGGGTCGCCGTACGCAGCTTTGATATCATCAAGATTTGATTCACCCATGGTAATGCCCTTTGCCAGCTTAATACCCAGAGGGACTAAATCCAAACCGGAACTTCCCTCATCAATCGTAATTCCGCCCACAAGACAATCCGTCATGGCTGCCTCATTCACCCCAAGATTGATCACATCCGCGTGGATGCTTAAGTCACCCTTAGTAAAGTAAACCATACCGTAAGAATTAGAGGTAATCATCATTTCCGGATCCTCAGTATCATTCAGTGTCCAGCCCAGTGCAGTGAAATCCGCGTAAGTCATTGGAAACTGGTACAAATCTCCGCTGATTTCCATCTGGAAATCATAAATATCATCTGACAAACCGTCTCCTGTAGTCACTGTATCATCCGTAGCTGCGTCTCCTGCTGCTTCTGTTTCTGCAGCCGACACTGTTGCGGGAATGGTCATAGACAGACAGCACGCTGCTGCCAGTACTAACATTGTTTTCTTCTTCATGCATTTATCTCCTGATTTCTTATACTACTTACAACAAGCATTCAGTAACCCTTATAGCTGCCTATTTATGTACAAAAGCGCAGTTAATCCGCCAGATTAAATGCATCATGCACTGCGTTCATCGCACGTACGCCGTCTTTCTCATTGATCAGAACAGTGACACGGATTTCTGAGGTGGAAATCATATTGATGTTTACTCCCTCATTGAAAAGGCTCTCAAACATCTTCGCAGCCACGCCTGGATTGCTCATCATGCCAGCTCCCACGATAGAAAGCTTGGCAATATTCTTGTCTGAATGCAGCTCCTTGTAGCCCAAGCGCGCCTGATTTGCTTCCAGCACAGCAACCGCATCGTCCAAATCCTCGGCGCTTACGGTGAAGGAGATATCCTTCGTGCCTGCGCGGCCAATGGACTGCAGGATTACATCCACGTTAATATTTTTCTTTGCCAGGGTGTCAAATAATTTAAATGCCATTCCAGGCACATCCTTTAAACCAATAACCGCAATACGCACTGCCTCTGTATCCAGAGCCACACCGCTGATCAACATTCTCTCCACAGTAACTTCCTCCTTTACAACCGTTCCTTCACTATTATTCAGACTGGAGCGTACCACCAGGGGCACGCCGTATTTCTTTGCCATCTCCACAGAGCGGTTGTGCAGCACACCGGCTCCTAAGGTTGCCAAATCCAGCATTTCGTCGTAGGTGATTTCCTTAAGCTTTCTGGCCTTGGGCACCTTGCGTGGGTCGGCTGTGTAGATTCCTTCGACGTCCGTATAGATTTCGCAGGCGTCCGCGTGAAGGGCTGCTGCCAGGGCAACGGCTGTGGTATCAGAACCGCCGCGTCCAAGGGTCGTATAGTCGTCATATTTATTGACGCCCTGGAAACCTGTCACAATGACAATCTTCCGGTCCTCCAGCTCCCGTTTGATACGCTCGGTGTCAATACGTTTTAAACGCGCATTCCCATGGACACTTGTGGTATGCATAGCTACCTGGAACGCATTGAGAGACACTGCCGGTATGCCCAAGCTAGCCATGGCCATGGCCATCAGCGCTACGGACATCTGCTCACCGATGGTAAAAAGCATGTCCATCTCTCTTTTCGGCGGCTTATCATTGATATCCTGAGCCATGGAAATCAGCTCGTCCGTATATTTTCCCATTGCCGAAAGGACCACGACAACGTCATTGCCTTTTTTATACTCCTCGATACATCTGTTTGCCACATTGAAGATTCTCTCCTTGTCAGCAACAGAAGTACCACCGAATTTCTTTACAATTAACATAAATTCCTCCTGGTGTATGTATATGGTAACAGTACAAAAATTCCGAACTGTTACATTATATGAAGCGAACCGCAGTCACCTAACGATACAGCCATTAACTAAATAAATACCTCATCATGTCCCAGCCATGAGATACGGTATTTCCGCTGTCTGCAGCTTCTTTTTCGTTATAATGCCAGTTATGTGCCTGGGGTGCGGTGCTGTCGTAAAGCAGGTAGGGAACCGGCTCTGCCACGTGCGTGCGCGCCTTGATGGGAGTCGGATGGTCCGGGAGGATCAGCATCCGATATTCCTCTCCGGATGCGTCCAGCCCCTCCTTTATCAGACGGATCAGACGCTCGTCGAGAAATTCAATGGACTGGATTTTTTTCTGCAGACTTCCCTGATGGCCCATCTCGTCCGGCGCTTCCACATGGACATAGGCAAAATCATAACCCTGCTTTGTGAGCGCATCCACCGCTGCTCTGGCTTTTCCCTCGTAGTTCGTATGCAGTCCGCCGTTCGCACCCTCCACAATGATCCTGTCCATCTCCGCGCCCACGGCAATGCCCTTGAGCAAATCCACGGCAGAGATCATCACGCCTTTTTTATGGTAAATATCCTCAAAGGAGGTGAGTATCGGTTTCGTCCCCGCGCCCCAGAACCAGAAGCTGTTTGCGGGATTGAGTCCCTTAGCTTTACGTTCGATGTTGAGAGGGTGGTTTTTGAGGATTTCATAGCTTCGCTCCTGCATCCTGCGCAGTACCGGGTCTGCGGGCAGATATTGGCCGATTTTCTGCGTAAGCACATCATGGGGCGGGGTCAGCTCAAGTACCTGGCCCTTGTCCCAGATCATACAGTGCCGGTAGCTTGTTCCTGTGTAAAACTGATAAGCTTCGTCTGTAAATTCAGCACATACAGCTTTTAAAAGCACCTCTGCATCCTCAGTACTGATCTCGTCCGCACTGTGGTCAAGGATTGTCTGCTCCTCATAGGCCCCGTCCTCCTCTGAAAGGGTGACGATATTACATCGGTAAACCACATCCGTATCCTTCATATCCACGCCGATGCTCAAGGCCTCCAGCGGGGAGCGCCCGGTATAATATTTCCTTGGGTCATAACCCAGTACAGAAAGGTTCGCCGTATCACTTCCCGGAGACATGCCCTCGGGAATCGTAGCTACGGTTCCAAGCTCCGACATCTTTGCAAGCTCATCCATCACCGGAGTTTTGGCGCAGAACAGGGGTGTTTCACCACCAAGCTCCTCCAACGGCCAGTCAGCCATGCCATCTCCCAAAATCACCACATATTTCATAATATCCTCCCAGTACGTATGTGTGGGCGCGAAGTACCTTCCCGCCCACATCTCTAATCTGCCTCAGTCTTTTACACGAATCATTGTACGCACGCTTCCGTTGAGTTCAGCAATCTTTTCTTTATACTCTCCCTGCTTCATGGAGGGGGTAATAAACGCGAACTCGCCCGGCAGGTCTTTCAAATTCACAATCTGGACGTTTCCGAAAATCTTTCTCACATGCTCAACCGTCATGCCTTCCACACGCACGAAAAATCTTCCTTCTACTTCGTCCATCTCCATGAGCTGAAGTGTCTTACTGGTCCAGTTTGTCATGATATTTCTATGTAAGTGTTTGGCCTCGTCCACCACGTCGGCAACCACTGCGCTCGCTGTCGGCAGCTTGCCTGCGCCGCTTCCGTAGAACATGGCATCTCCCAGCACGTTTCCATGGACAAATACACCGTTAAATACGTCATTTACGCTGAAAAGCGGGCTGTTCTGTCCCAGCAGGAACGGCGCTACCATCGCATAAAAGGAATCCTTTCCTACCTTGCGGCTGGTGGCGAGAAGCTTAATCGTCATGCCCAGTTCCTTTGCATATGCCATATCTTCCGGGGTAATCTTGGTGATTCCCTCTGTATAAATATCCTCGTAGTTGAGGAATTTGCCGTATGCCAATGAGGACAGGATCGCAATCTTGCGGCATGCGTCATAGCCCTCCACATCTGCGGTGGGGTCTGCCTCCGCGTAGCCCTTTGCCTGTGCCTCTTTTAATACGTCGTCAAACTGACAGCCCTCTGTGCTCATCTTATAGAGCATATAGTTTGTGGTTCCGTTCAAAATACCGGTAATCTCGTCAATCTCATCCGCGGTAAGGGATGAATTCAACGCACGGATAATAGGAATACCGCCGCCGCAGCTTGCCTCAAACAGGAAGTTAATATCGCGTGCTCTGGCAATCTCCATCAGCTCCGGGCCGTGCTTAGCCACAAGTGCCTTGTTGGAGGTACACACGCTTTTTCCTGATTCCAGCGCTCTCTTCACAAAGGTGTAAGCCGGCTCGATTCCGCCCATCACTTCCACCACAATGTCAACCTCAGGATCATTGGCAATGATTTCATAATCATGCACCAAAACGTCCTGTACCGGGTCCCCCGGGAATTCACGCAGGTCAAGGACATATTTGATATTGATATCCTCCCCTGCACGTTTATTGATACTCTTATGATTTGTATTGATAACTTCAACCACACCGCTTCCCACGGTGCCATATCCTAAAACTGCTATATTTACCATGCTCTTACTCCCTGCCTAATATTTTCAGATAATGAATGCCTTCGCTCTGCTCTATGAACTCGACCATGCCCTCCGCGTCGCCCTCACCGGGCAGGATGTCCACGCTCAGGGTCAGTGTCGCCACGCCGTTGATGGGGATACTCTGGTGAATGGTAAGAATATTCCCGTGAAAACGTGCAATGGTCTGCAGTACAACTGACAGCAGTCCCGGTTCGTCATCCATCTGAATGATAAATGTGATAGTCTTCCCTTTCGCTTCTTCGTGAAAGGGAAAAATATCGTCCTTGTATTTGTAGAAAGAGCTGCGGCTGATGCCGGTCTGCTCTGCTGCCTCCTGCACGGTCAGAACCTTGCCGGAATCGAGGAGTTTTTTTGCTTCCACGACTTTAAGCAAAACTTCAGGCACTGCCCGCTCTCTTACTACAAAATATTTTTTCTTTTCTGGTTTCTGCATGTTCTCCCTCTCTGTCCGTTCGATAAAGACACTTGTTTCTCTCTGAGGGATATGTTAACACACAAAAAGAGACTCTGCAAGTTTTTTTTCAAATACCGGGAATTATTCCGGTTTTTTAGACAGAGCAATCCATTTCAGGTAGGCATTGATAAATACGTCGATTCCACCGTCAAGCACTGCGTCCACATTGCCGGTTTCCTCATTGGTACGGTGGTCCTTGACCATGGTATAAGGCTGCATAACATAGGAACGTATCTGATTTCCCCAGCCGATGTCGGTCACTTCCCCGCGGATTCCGGAAAGCTTCTGCTCTGCCTCCTGCTGCTTGAGGAGATAGAGCTTTGCCTTGAGCATCTGCATGGCCTTGTCCTTATTCATATGCTGGGAACGTTCATTCTGGCACTGTACCACGATTCCGGTTGGGAAGTGGGTGATACGGATGGCGGATGATGTCTTATTGATATGCTGTCCGCCTGCACCGCTGCTTCGGTAGGTGTCGATACGGATATCTTCATCATTGATCTCTACGTCCAGGTCCTTCTTGATATCCGGCATAACATCGCAGGATACAAAGGAGGTCTGGCGTTTTCCGGCCGCATTGAAGGGGGAAATACGCACCAGGCGGTGTACGCCCTTTTCGGATTTTAAATAACCGTAGGCATTTTCGCCGTTGACCTGGAAGGTGACGGATTTGATGCCTGCTTCATCTCCGTCCAGATAGTCCAGCACTTCCATGCTGAAGCCCTTGCTGTCCACCCAGCGGCTGTACATACGGTAAAGCATGCTGCACCAGTCGCACGCCTCCGTTCCGCCGGCACCGGCGTTCAGCTTGATGATCGCGCCTTCGCTGTCGTATTCTCCGGAGAGGAGTGTTTTCACACGGATGGTGTCGAAATCCTTCTGGAATTGTTCCAGCATTTCCTGGATTTCGGGAACCAGCTCCGGATCATTTTCTTCATATCCCATCTCGATCATGGTTTCCATATCTTCCATCTGGGTTACGAGATTTTGGTAGGTTTCCATGTCGTCTTTGAGATTTTTTAACTCTTTCATTTTCATCTGGGAACGCTCGGTGTCATCCCAGAAGTCGGGCGCTTCCATTTCGCGCTCTAATTCTTCGACTCTCTGCTCTTTGTTAGCGAGGTCAAAGTGAATCCCTCACTTCCACTAATGGTTCTGTGTAAGTTGCAAGAATGCTCTTGAACTGATCTAATTCAACCACAGCTTCACCTTCTTTCTTTATATTTGATATTCACTGTATACAATAGCATATTCGTCGTGAAAATACAAATTGAATATGGGGATTTTTGTTGGGTGGATGAGGTTCGATGCGGGGATGCCTGGGGGATGGTTTCCCGGAAGGTTGTCGAACGGTGAGGAGGTGGGGATTGGGGGTGGCGGGCTGGCTGTGTCCGTGTCGCGCGGATGCTCGCTTCCCTTCAACTAAGTGCCAACTGCGACTAAGACGCTCACGAAGAGCGTTCGCGTCTAAGTCTCCGTAGGCACTGGATTTTCAGGCGCGCTTCCGCAAAATCCGCTCAACACGGACACAACCAGCCCGCCGCCCCCAATCCCCACCTCCCCACCTAGCGCTACGTTTGCATGGCCCCCCTGAGAGTTTGCTTTTCCGCGGTATGTATAAAACACTACATATAAAAACACTGCAGTAAAAAACGTGTATAGGAAACATGCATAATAGCTTGACATCTTGCATGTTTTGTAATTACAGTATAATAAAGGTTTGCCGTAATGGCTTATAATCGATTAGCAAATCATTAAGGAGAATTTAGAGTATGGACTTACAACTTTATTGGAAAGCGGCGCTCAGCCAGGAAGCGGATATAATGAGAGATTTTTTTCACAGGGATGCTTATATAAACTGGCATAATACGAACGAACATTTTACTGTGCAAGAATTTATTAGAGCTAACTGTGAATATCCCGGAGAATGGGATGGGGAAATTGAACGTATAGAACAAATCGGTGATTTGTATATCACAGTAACCCACGTATATTCACCCGGTGGAGAGTTATCTTTCCATGTAACCTCTTTCATCAAATTAAAGGATGACAAAATTATCGCAATTGACGAATACTGGGGTGATGACGGCACTGCTCCGCAGTGGAGGCTTGACAAGCACATCGGTACACCCATACATCGTTAAAAAAGCCCAGGCATGATATACCACAACCGAAAATGACTCACAGCTTTCCGTCCTTAACAAACCAACCGGAAATACGTCCACTTTTCCGAAGGGGTGGAAACGTAGCGGTAGGTAAGCGGGAGAAGCTTGGGGGCCGGGGCTGGTAATGTCCGTGTTGGGCTGATTTGCGGAAGCGCGCCTGAAAATCCAGCGCTTATGGAGACTTAGCCACGAGAGCTCTTCTCGAGTGGCTTAGTCGCAGTTAGCGATTAGTTGAAGGGAAGCGAGCATCAGCCCGACACGGACAATACCAGCCCCGGCCCCCAAGCTTCTCCCGCTTACCGTTCAACAACTTTCCGGGGAATCCCTTCCATTCATTTGATATAGTAAAATAGCTATTGAAATCTTCATACCTCTAGCGTACAATATAAGTATACTTATACTAGATTATTTTCATCCACTATTCCAGCTATTCCCCAAGGAAAGGAGGTATCGATGTGAGAAATTATTATGATATATTAGGTGTTTCCCGGAATGCTTCAAGGGATGAGATTAAGGCCGCCTATCGCCGACTGGCAAAGATGTATCATCCGGATACCGGTTCGGAGAATGAAGAGGTTAAAGAACGTTTCCAGGAAATTCAGGAGGCTTATGCAGTCCTATCAGATCCTGAAAAAAGAAAAATGTACCACTATTATGGACATGAAGCTTACCGGAAAAGCTATCACGCCCAGCATTCCTCAGGCTTTTGGGGTAGCGGGGCACACACCGGAGAAGAAGGCAATGGTCCCGGACATGATGGATGCGGCACGCATGAAAATGGCCATTGCGGTTCATGCCAAAACGGTGCTCATTCCCATGGAACTGACGGACATTGCGGCGCCTGTGACGCGGGCAGAAAGCCGGCCCCTGAGGAGGGGCCGCCGCCGCAGGCAATCCGTATCGCAGTATGGCTGGACCTAAAAGATACGCTTTACACTGTGGTGAAGGATACGTATTATACGGAAAGACAGCCCAACACAAATACCTTTTCTGCTGCGAAATTGAAAGAAAAGAATTGGAAATTTCAGGTGAAGATTCCTGCCGGAGCGTATGATCATCAGTTTTTCCTGTTGGAGGATGTGATTTGCGGAGATACGGAATTCGTAAGTGTGCAGAAAGAACGGAATCCGGACAAGCTTTTTGTGATCATTGTGCTGCTTCGGGATAAACCGGGGTTTGTTAGGCAAGGGTATCATCTCTATACGGATTGTATTGTAGACTATCACACTCTTGTTCTTGGCGGAACGGTCAAGGTCCCGGCGCTGGACGGCGAGGTCCTCATGGATATTCCGGCGGGCACTGCTCCGGAGCAAAAGCTCAGGCTTATCAACCAGGGCTTGGTACGGCCTAAAAAGATGGGTGGCAGAGGCGACCTTTATGTAAAGCTTCATATCCGTATTCCTCAGGAGCTCACAGAGGAGCAGCGCAAGGCAGTGGAAAGGCTAAAGGATGTTTTTTCACTGGAATATAGCTAGTGTACTGACACGTTCATATGCAGCACTGTTTGACTAAACATGAATGTGTCAGTAAACTATCTCCCAGCGGCTCTTACTTAAATCCACACAGCCATTGCTTTTGAAAACAACGCCTTCTTTTACGAGAAGACTGCTCTGCTCTGTAAAACCGGGTGCTGTTCTTCCGCTGCTGTTTACTACTCGATGGCTGGGGATTCCTTTTGGCGCATAGTGCATGGCCTGTCCTACCTGCCTTGCGCACTTAGGTCTGCCCATCAGCCATGCAATCTGCCCATAGGTTGCCACGCGGCCGCTGGGAATATCGGCCACAATCTCATACACCTGTGCAAAAAAATCCATTTTATTCAAAACGCTGTCTCCTTTCCACGACATTTAAAGCCAAAAGCCCCTGCATAGAATGCTTTCTTGCATCTATGCAGGGGTGTTCTTAATTCAGGAGAAAAAGCTCTCCGCCACATGTACATCCGCGATATAACCAACTGTGCCTGTCATATAAATAGTTTCATCCGGGGTAATGTCAATCTGAATCATACCTCCGGGCTGGTTCACATTCACGCGGTCCTCTACCAGACCGAGTCGGTGGGCTGCTATGGCAGCCGCGCAGCTTCCTGTACCGGAGGCCTTGGTATAACCGGAACCACGCTCCCAGATTTCGATATCCAGGTTTCCTCTGTCAATGAGACGGCATATCTGCAGGTTCATACGCTCCGGGAATTCATCCGCGTTTTCCACGTAAGGCCCCAGTGCCTTAACCTCTTCTCTGCTCACCTTATCCATAAAAATAATGCAATGTGGATTGCCCACAGTAAGGCAGGTGGCCTTATATTCCGTATTGTTAAAGGTAAAAGGCTCATTGATAACCTCGCGGACCTCTCCCGTAACCGGAATCTCTCTGGAAATGAAGGAAGCTTTGCCCATATTCACCCTGAATTCAGTAGCGCGGCTGTTCAAACACTCCACTTCAATGGTGCCTGCCATTGTTTCAATAGCAAACTGCTGCCCGCTCACATACTGCTGATCCATCAGATATTTGGCAAAAATCCGCACACCGTTACCGCTGATGGCGGATTCGCTTCCGTCAGCGTTGAAAATATGAACGCCAAGCTTTCCGTTAATCTCTACCGGACCGTAAAGCACGCCGTCCGCGCCCAGGCCGAAGCCTCTCTGGCAGAGCAGAGCTACTTTTTTTCCCTGTAATTGTACACGGTTTTTATTCGGATCTAAAACCAGGTAATCGTTTCCCAAGCCCTGGTATTTCGTCATGGTAATACTATTATTCATAGTCAGTTTCCTTTCTTCTTGTTTCAGTCTGTGAGCACTTATTTCATTGTATATGACCACTGTCTGCATACAACCACTGCTTATATAGAAACATAGATTGACTATATGTCCGTGAAGAATGCTGAATCTCACAGATTGCCGCCGACTGCGTGCCGCGGCACCTATTACCATTATATCCAATATATTTACCATGTATATAGTGAAAATTGCTCAGTATATTGCAAAAAATGCGTAAAACAACCGAAAACGTCAGCCCAAATATCATTCAGGCAAAAAGCGGCCCTGACAAATAACGATCGCCGCTGTCCGGCAGCAGCACTACGATTCTTTTCCCCTTATTCTCCGGCCGCTTTGCCAGAATAACGGCAGCGTGAACCGCGGCTCCGGATGATATGCCGCAGAGTACGCCTTCCCTGCATGCGGCTTCGCGTCCTGCTGCGAACGCTTCCTCGTTTTTCACACGAATAATCTCATCATAAATCCCAACATCCAGTATTCCGGGGATAAAGCCTGCCCCAATCCCTTGAATTTTATGGGGTCCGGGTTTTCCGCCGGAAAGGACCGGGGAATCCTCCGGCTCCACTGCGACTACTTGAATCTGAGGATTCCGGCTCTTAAGATATCCTCCCACGCCTGTGATGGTGCCGCCTGTACCCACACCTGCCACAAAAATATCAACCAGCCCTGCCGTATCTTCCCAGATTTCCGGTCCTGTGTTTTCTCTGTGCGTCTGTGGATTTGCGAAATTATCAAACTGGCCCGGCAGAAAGCTTCCCGGAATCTCTGAAGCCAGGCTTTCCGCCTTTGCGATTGCACCCTTCATTCCCTCAGCCCCCGGAGTGAGCACCAGCTCTGCGCCGTAAGCCTTCATGAGTCTGCGGCGCTCCTCACTCATAGTATCCGGCATAACAATGATCAGACGATATCCTTTTACCGCCGCCACAGCCGCAAGGCCAATACCTGTATTTCCGCTGGTTGGTTCAATAATAACAGAACCCTTCCCAATAGTTCCCTGCCTCTCAGCCGCCTCCACCATCGCTTTTGCCACGCGGTCCTTAACACTTCCCGCAGGGTTCAAATACTCCAGTTTCCCGTAAATCTCAGCCTCCAGGCCATAGGCTTCCCCGAGACGTCCAAACTTTACCAATGGCGTATTGCCCACCGAATCAATAACACTCTCATAAACAGCCATCATAACGCCTCCTCATCTATTATTCCATCATACAAGCGCTTTACCATACAGCGCTCTATCATTCTGCTTTGTCGAAAGCCTGAGCAAGATCCTCTAGGATGTCGTCGATATGCTCCGTTCCCACCGAAAGCCGGATAGTATTTGGCTTAATCCCGGCATCAAGCTGCGCCTCAGGGCTTAGTTGCGCATGAGTTGTGGTTGCCGGATGGATCACCAGGGATTTCACATCCGCCACATTTGCCAGCAGGGAAAACAGTTGCAGACTGTCAATAAACCTGTGGGCTTCTTTCTCCCCACCCTTAATCTCGAAGGTGAAAATCGATGCGGCTCCCTTGGGGAAATATTTCTCATATAAAGCATGGTCCGGATGCTCCGGAAGAGCGGGATGGTTCACCTTTTCAACCAGCGGATGAGAGGCCAGGAAATCCACCACTTTCCTGGCATTCTCCACATGTCTTTCCAAACGAAGAGAAAGCGTCTCCAGCCCCTGCAGCAAAAGGAACGCATTCAGCGGCGAAAGCACAGCCCCTGTGTCGCGAAGAAGAATTGCTCTGATATAAGTCACAAATGCCGCCGGACCCGCCGCTTCCGTAAATGTCACGCCGTGATAGCTTAAGTTCGGCTCAGATAAATGAGGGGACTTGCCTGAAGCCGCCCAGTCAAAGGTACCGCCGTCTACGATGATACCGCCAAGGGACGTTCCGTGCCCTCCGATGAATTTCGTGGCCGAATGCACCACGATATCAGCTCCATAGCTGATTGGCCTGATAAGATAAGGCGTGCCAAAGGTATTGTCGATCACCAGGGGGATTTTATGCGCGTGAGCAAGCGCAGCCAAAGCTTCAATATCCGGTATATCTGAATTCGGATTTCCCAATGTCTCCAGATAAAGTGCCTTGGTGTTCGGACGGATGGCTGCTTCCACCTGCGCCAAATCATGTACATTTACAAATGTGGTATCCACTCCGTATTCCCTGAGTGTGGTGTCAAAATAGTTGTAACTGCCGCCATAGATAGTATTCTGTGATACAATATGGTCCCCTGCTTTTGCTAATGCCTGAATCGCGTATGTGATGGCGGCTGCTCCGGAGGCTACCGCAAGCCCTGCCACGCCGCCCTCCAAGGCAGCTACACGGTCCTCTAGCACACCCTGGGTAGGATTGGTAAGCCTCCCGTAAATATTCCCGCCCTCAGCCAGGCTGAAACGTCCGGCAGCCTGTGCACAGTCACGGAATACATAAGAGGTGGTCTGGTAAATGGGAACTGCACGCGCGTCTGTGGCGCTGTCCGGCTGTTCCTGTCCAACATGAAGCTGTAATGTCTCAAATCTGTATTTTTTATCTGTCATAATAAAATTTCCTTTCTAAATTGGTTTTGGGCAAATTATCTTAAATCAGGTACTTATGATTCTTCACAACAGCAATTTCTGTCACAATTACACATTCGCCCATTCCGGAAATTTTCTCTCAACAGCTTACGAAATAAAAAATTCATGTCCGCCTCCTTGTAGTCACTGCGTAGCCCGGATGTCCGGCACACTACTTGCCCATGCTTACTCATGCAGGTCAATCTGCACGATGACAATATACGCCGCGCCATCCAACATACTCAATCAATAGGTTTATTGGGATATTACCACCTTTTACCTACTGTGTCAATAGGTTTTTCGCTTGACATGGATTTTTCCGCTTAACATAGGTATTTATTTTTTCGCCAATTCCTCCAGGGAAATCCCCTCAAAGAAATTATCAATCATTTTATAAAAATCCTTCCACATCTGAAGCGTGGGACATTTATCCTCGCGGGGGCAAGGCTTGCTTCCCTCCTCCAGACATGCCACAGGAGCCAGGGAGCCTTCTGCCGCCTTTAAGATACTGCCGGCACTATATTCCTCAGGTTCAAAGGCTAGTCGATATCCCCCTCCTTTTCCCCGCAGACCTTCCACATACCCGGCCTTTACCATATTTTTTATAATGATCTCCAAATATTTCTCGGAAATCTCCTGCTTCTCTGCAATCTCCTTAAGCGGCACATACGCCTCACGCGGATACTTTGCCAGCTCAATCATTACCCTCAGTGCATATCGGCCTTTCGTTGATATCATCATCAGAAATCCTCCTATCTTTCATCCTATTATACCGGAAGGTAAATAGGATTTCCACTATTATATCACGAACAACACAAAAATAAGAAATACAACCCAAATCAGATAAAACAAAAATCAAATAAAAATCAGATTTACCAAAAAACTTGAGATACACCAAAAAATAAGTTATCATAAAGACAATCGGGGCATGTAAGTATGTTCGCCCAACTCGTTGCACACAGGACTAAAATGGAGGTAAACCTATGGAACAGTCTTTAGAGCAAATGGAAAAATCAGGATATTTAGACCAGGAATTTCGTCTTTTCCACATAAAGGACCAGACAGAAGGAGAGTTTTCCTACCATTATCACGATTTCCATAAAATCATTGTGTTTCTCTCCGGCAAAGTGACCTACCACATTGAAGGAAAATCCTATCATCTGAACCCATGGGATATCCTTCTGGTAAACCAGTATGCCATCCACAAGCCTGAGATTGACATCTCTGTGCCCTACGAGCGTTTCATCCTTTGGGTGCGCAGCGATATTGACCCAAACGCGCTTTCCGCCTGCTTTCAAAAAGCCGTGGACCGCAGCTTTAACCTGGTCCGTCTCAATTCCCAGGTACAGGAAAAGCTGAAGGATATCCTCTATGAACTGGAGAGTGCACTTAATTCCCAGGCCTTCGCCGCTGAGCTTTTGAGCCATGCCCTTTTTACACAATTTATGGTTTATCTAAACCGCATTTTCCTGGAGAAACAATACATTCTTGACCAGCAGTCCTACAGCTATGACTCACAGGTGGAAAACCTGCTGCGCTACATTAACCGCAATCTGGACGCTGACCTGTCCATAGAAACGCTGGCCCAGAAGTATTACCTCAGCAAATATCATATGATGCGCAAGTTCAAGGAGGAGACCGGCTACACCATGCACAACTATATTGTAAGCAAACGGCTGCTGCTGGCCCGCTCCCTCATCACTCAGGGCATTCCAGTGATCAAAGCAGCACAACAGAGCGGCTTTGGTGACTACACCACCTTTGTACGTGCCTATAAAAAACAATTCGGCGCCGCCCCAAGCAAAGGATAACGCTTTGTTATCCTCCGGGGACTTTCCGGCCAGAAACCACACTGCATTCACTTTAATCGCAAAACAGCGGCTTCCCCTACAGGAAACCGCTGTATCTGTTATCTGCAGTGCTTAACTGATTGTACTCTTAAGCTTCTGCGCTTTACATTTTTTCTAATTAGACCTTTGCTTAAACCTTCGCGCTCTTACGTCCGCAGCACTGTTTATATTTCTTTCCGCTTCCACACGGACACGGATCATTCGGATAAACCTTTTCTTCTTTTCTCTGTACAGGCTTCTTCGGTCCGGAGCTGTCCTTGTTGGTTCCGGTAACCTTAGCCACCTGCTCACGCTCAATCTTCTGCTCCACATGAACATGATACAGCATACGCACCGTATCCTCCTGGATGGAGTTGATCATGTTGTTGAACATCTCGTACGCGCTCATTTTATATTCCACAACCGGGTCACGCTGGCCGTATGCAGCCAGACCGATACCCTGACGGAGGATCTCCATATCGTCGATGTGGTCCATCCACTTACTGTCAATGGATTTCAGCAGTACCACACGCTCCAGCTCACGCAGCTGCTCCGGCTCCGGGAACTCAGACTCCTTATCCTCATAGAGCTTCACAGCTTCTTCCTTAAGGGTATGCTTAATCTCGTTCTTCTTAAGACCCTTCACCTTCTCGGCAGTAAGCGGCTCCATCGGAATGATTGGAATCATCACCGTATTAAATTCGTTGAGATCCCACTCCTCAGAATCCACATCGTCAGAGAAGCACATATCAACCGTACTGTCCACAATATCTGTGATCATCTTGTAGATAGCATCGCGCATATTCTCTCCGTCGAGAACCTGGCGGCGCTCTTTGTAGATGATCTCACGCTGCTCGTTGTTAACCTGGTCGTAATCCAACAGATTCTTACGGATACCAAAGTTATTAAACTCAATCTTCTCCTGTGCCTTCTCAATCGCATTGGAAAGCATCTTATGCTCGATCTGCTCGTTCTCAGCCACTCCAAGGGAGGTAAACACCTTCATCAAACGCTCGGAACCGAACAGACGCATCAGATCGTCCTCCAGGGAGATATAGAAGCGGGATTCACCCGGGTCACCCTGACGACCAGAACGTCCTCGCAGCTGATTATCAATACGGCGGGACTCATGTCGCTCAGTACCGATGATCTTCAGACCGCCGGCCTCTTTCGCCACATCGTCAAGCTTAATATCTGTACCACGGCCTGCCATGTTGGTAGCGATGGTCACCGCGCCTGCCTGTCCGGCCTGGGCTACGATCTCAGCCTCTAATTCATGGAATTTCGCATTCAATACATTATGAGGGATGCCCTCTCTTTTCAGCATTCTACTGAGGAGCTCGGAAGTCTCAATGGTGATGGTACCGACGAGCACAGGCTGCTGCTTCTCATGAGCCTCTACCACAGACCTTACAACCGCATTGAATTTCTCTTTCTTTGTCATATAAACAGCGTCGTCTAAATCCTTACGCTGTACCGGCATATTGGTCGGGATCTCCACAACGTCCATGCCGTAGATGTCACGGAACTCTTTTTCCTCAGTGAGAGCGGTACCGGTCATACCGCCTTTTTTTGTATATTTATTGAAGAAGTTCTGGAAAGTGATGGTTGCAAGAGTCTTGCTCTCACGTTTCACCTTCACATGCTCCTTCGCCTCAATTGCCTGATGAAGTCCGTCAGAATAACGGCGTCCGGGCATAATACGTCCGGTAAATTCATCGACGATCAGAATCTCATCATCCTTGACCACATAGTCCTGATCCTTGTGCATCAGATTGTGAGCACGCAGCGCCAGGATAACGTTATGCTGGATCTCCAGGTTTTCCGGATCTGCCAGGTTGTCAATGGTGAAAAACTTCTCAACCTTGTGTACACCCTGCTCAGTAAGATTGACGATCTTATCCTTCTCATTGACAACAAAATCACCTGTCTCGATGACTTCCTCACCCATAATGGCCGCCATCTTAGTCATCTCATGGCTGGCCTCACCGCGCTCAAGCTGCTGTGCCAGGATATCGCACACTTCATAAAGCTTGGTGGACTTGCCGCTCTGTCCGGAAATGATCAGAGGAGTACGGGCTTCGTCGATAAGCACGGAGTCAACCTCATCAATGATACAGAAATGCAGATCTCTCTGCACAAGCTGCTCCTTGTAGATGACCATGTTATCACGCAGATAGTCAAAACCTAATTCATTATTCGTAATGTAGGTAATGTCGCAGTTATAGGCAGTCCGGCGCTCGTCCGGCTTCATGTCATTGAGAACCACGCCTACGGTCAGGCCAAGGAATTCATGAACCTTGCCCATCCACTCAGCATCACGCTTTGCCAGGTAATCGTTGACAGTTACGATATGCACGCCTTTACCCTCGAGGGCGTTTAAGTAGGCCGGGAGGGTGGAAACAAGGGTTTTACCTTCACCGGTCTTCATCTCTGCGATACGGCCCTGGTGAAGGATGATACCGCCGATGATCTGTACGCGGTAGTGCTCCATGCCAAGCACACGCTTCGCCGCCTCGCGGACAGCCGCATAAGCCTCCGGAAGCAGGTCGTCCAGTGTAGCGCCCTCTTCCAGACGTTTCTTAAACTCTCTTGTCTTATCCCTCAGCTCTTCGTCGCTTAACTTCTGCATCTCCGGGCGCAGGCTTTCTGTCTTTTCCACCAGAGGCATGATACGCTTTACCTCACGCTGGCTGTGCGTCCCGAATACTTTTGAAAACATACTCATGTGTTTACTCCTATTTATCTTTATTTTCATGATGATCATGATGAAAGCATTAAAAAGACAGCTCCTGTACGGGCGTCCTCCGGCGCTTTCCTCATATTCATGTTTATACGTTCGGATTTCAAATACGTGCATTATCATTCACGTTATGGCATACACTGTCATATCCGCCCGGACAATACACTTATCTATTCTATCACTTTCCAGCGTGGAAAACAATGAATTTTTCTTGAACTTTTTATAGCCGGTTCCAGCCAAATAAGCCCCCGGGATTTGTTTCATACATCCCAGGGGCTTATTTATGTGGTTATTGCAACATTCGCGTTCTCTCGCAACCGGACGGTAAATGTATCAGTCCGTCCCAATCGCCGGAAACTGTCATCAGAACTCTGGTTCGATCAGTCCGTAGGTATTGCCTTTACGTTTATAAACAACGTTCACCTGCTCGGTCTCCGCGTTGAAGAAAACAAAGAAATTGTGTCCGAGAAGCTCCATCTGTACACATGCATCCTCGGGATACATCGGCTTGATACCGAATTTCTTGGTACGGATAATCTTTACTTCGTCATCTTCATCATAGTCTTTGTCAATATAAGCCTGCTGGAAGTTACCTGCAGACTGCTTCTTGTCAACTATTTTATTTTTGTATTTCCGAAGCTGGCGTTCAATCACCTCTTCTACCAGGTCGATTGATACATACATATCATTGCTCACCTGCTCGGAGCGGATTATATTTCCTTTTACGGGAATCGTCACCTCGATTTTCTGTCTCTCTTTTTCCACACTTAAAGTTACTACAACTTCGGTGTCAGGAGTGAAATACCTTTCCAGCTTGCCAAGCTTGTCCTCGACAGCTGTTTTAAGTCCTTCTGTAACTGCAATGTTTTTTCCGCTTATAATAAATTTCATGCTTCCATCCCCTTTGCTGTTTGATGTTTATATTATATCACATCGTTTTGAATTTTAACATCATTTTATTAAAAATTCATATATTTATCTGAAACATTTAGCCATGCCTTCCTATAGCCCAACATAATGGCTTTAACATTAGCCATGCGAATATCACGTTCTGTCTGATTTTTATCAGACTTATGATAATGATAATAGTAAAGAGACTCTTTCAATCGGCCAGAAATAATTGTGTAATTAATTCATCAAATTCACTCATTCTTTATCGCTATCTTCTGCAGTTTCCATTTCCAAAATAAACCTATCAAAGTCACTTTCAAATAGACGGTCTTGTTTTAATCTATATTTTTCAAATTCAGTTTCTGCGTGCCGTCTGGCAATCTCCGCAGAAATAGCCCCTGCATTTGTCAAAATTTCCTTCCGTGAAAGCCGAAGAAGGCCTTCGAACTGTTTAGCCCAATCTTCCATAGTCATTGGTATTTCATCTTCTGCTTTCGCTTCAGCAAGATCCAGATATGCACTGACTATTCTGGACATAGCCGTTAATTCTTTCTCCGTCAAATAATTCTTTGCAACAGACACATCAAATTTCTGTATTTTTCCGCTCGGCGCATCCTTCCATGTGGTAAGGCCCATATGTTCTTTCCTACTATCCGCGCGATGATAGATAACTTCTGCGGCCGTTTCACCGTGAATTGCCCAATGAAGCTGATTTTGAACACGGGCAAAGAATTTCCTTGTCAAATTCGCTTTGGGGTCATAATCAATGCTGGTCGCAAAGATGTCTGTGATTTTTTGATAAAATCTTCTTTCAGACAATCTGATTTCACGAATACGCTGTAACTGTTCCTCAAAATAGTCTTTTGTCAAAACAGTTCCACCATTTTTTAAACGCTCATCGTCCATGGCAAAGCCTTTTATGGTGTATTCCTCGATAATGTCATTCGCCCATTTGCGAAATTGGACGGCCCTTGGAGAATCTACTTTATTTCCTACAGAAATGATTGCTTTTAGGTTGTAGTGCTTCGTATCGTAGATTTTTCCATCGCTGGCAGTTACTCGAAAAATTCGAGTAACTGAATTTTCGTCTAATTCGCCTGTTTTAAATGCCTTTTGCAGATGGTAGGTAACTGTATGAGCTTCGACATTATAAAGCAGTCCCATCATTTTTTGGCTTAGCCACACATTTTCATCTGCATAGATTGCATTTACATCACTCTGACCAGTGGCTGTTAAAAAAGTAAGGTATTCAGCCGCTGATGAGCGTACTATAGAAACTTCATTTTTCTTTTTCATAAATCCTCCTTCCCCAGTGCTTTTAGTTCTAGCCTACTCAAACATGCCCAACCAATACCTCAAACGGTATCGTACCGCCAAAAATATCAAGCGCACTCCCCACCGTAAAATCCACACAATCCCGGCCGCAGATGCGCAGCTTCTCCACATCCTCCATAGAGCCTATTCCGCCCGCATATGTAATGGGCTGCTTACCGTAGCTGCCCAAAAGCTGCGCAAGCTCTGTCTCAATTCCTTTTGCCTTACCTTCCACGTCCACTGCGTGCACAAGGAATTCATCACAATGGCTGCCCAACTCTTCCATCAGGGCAAGCGTCACCTGCACCTCTGTGAATTTCTGCCAGCGGTCGGTGACGATATAGTATTTCCCATCGTCCTTCTTCCTGCAGCTCAAATCCAATACCAGATGCTCTTTCCCTGCCACAGCTTCCATTCTCTGCAGATTTTCCCAGGAAATCTTTCCGTCCTTAAACACATACGACGTAACGATCACATGGCTCGCCCCGGCATTAAGAAATTCCTCCGTATTTTCCGGGCAGACACCGCCACCGATCTGCAGCCCTCCCGGGTAGGTCCTGAGCGCTAAAAACGCCTGCTGCCTCGTCTTCTGATAATAAGGAGAATCCGGGCTGTTCAAAATAATCACATGTCCGCCGCGAATCCCGGCATCCCTGTAAAGAGCTGCATAAAACGCCGCGTCCGCCTCTGCGACAAAATTTTCTTTCGCACTGTCCCCGGCATCCTTTAAGCTGCCTCCCACAATTTGTTTCACTTTTCCGTTATGTATATCAATGCATGGCCGGAATCTCATCTTCATCACCCTTTCATGCATTGATAATAGCATTAATCAATAAATTATGCAATCAAATATCGGCCTGCACAGCCTGACTGTATGCGTCTGAATACCAGCCTGCGTCGGCTTACTAGCCTGCGTCGGCTTACCGGCCTTCCACAGCATTTCCTACTGCATTGCCCAGATCATCCACAGCATTGCCTACACCGTCGCCAATATCCTTGACACTGTTGCCAAGCTCTCCGGATACTGTGTCGTCGCTGTTTCTGGCAGTGTTATTTCCTGTTGTATCTCCGCCGGCATTATCTCCTGCGTCAGTACCGCCTGCGGTGTCTCCCGCTGTATCTGTACCGGCAGCGTCATCTCCGATTGTGGTATCACTTCCTGTAGTGTTGTTGTCAGCCGCGTCACCGGTGCCTGTATTGCCAGTGTCCGTATCTGTATTGTTGTCTGTGGTATTGTTGTCTGTAGCCGCATCGTTTTTACCTGCGTCGTCCCCGTTATCATTTCCGGTTGTTGTCTCATCCTCAGTTGCAGTACCGGATTCGTCCGCTTTGTTATTATTGTCATTTCCACAAGCGGTAAACGTACATAAGGTCAGCACAAGCAGAGTGCTAATAAGGATAGCTTTCATTTTCTTCATTCTATCAGTCTCCTTTTCCTTGGAATTTAACTTGTACTTTTAATATGCACATTACCAGAAATAGTATGCTGTCAGAAATTGGAAATTTTAATAAAATTGCCCCGGACTGAAATCGAAATTTCAAATCCGGGGCATTTATCATATCACATTCATTACATTATCAGCATCTGATCGTTCAGCCGTTGATCACATCACTCATATCATATCTTCCGGCAGGCTTGCCTGCGAGGAACTTAGCGGCCTCCACAGCGCCTTTGCCAAATACAGCCTTTGAATGGGCCGTGTGTTTAAACTCGATCACTTCGTCAGGACCCGCAAAAATCACTTCATGCTCTCCCACGATTGTGCCGCCGCGCACAGCAGAAATACCGATTTCCTTGTCATCGCGCTTCTCGCGTCTCTGACTGCGGTCATACACATAATGATAACGGCTGTCCATAGCCTCATTGAGACTGTCAGCCAAAGCCAGGGCTGTTCCGCTGGGTGCATCTACCTTCAGACGGTGATGGCGCTCCACAATTTCCATGTCAAATCCTGCTGCTGCCAGCACCTTGGCCGCATCCTGCACCAGCTTTAAAAGAGTATTGATTCCCAAAGACATGTTGGCAGACTTCAGTACTGCCACCTTCTTCGCTGTCTCTTCTACCTTGGCGAGCTGCTCTTCACTAAGCCCGGTGGTGCACACCACAACCGGAATCCCGCGCTCTGCGCTGTAATCCAGAAGGGCATCCACTGCCTTCGCGGAAGAAAAATCAATGATGGCATCCGCCTCTACCTGACAGGCCTTCATATCTGTGAACACAGGATAGTTGTTCTTTCCCTGGTCACTGACGTCAATTCCCGCCACAATCTCTGCATCCGGGTCATTCTCTACCAGGCCGGAAATGACTTGACCCATATGCCCGTTGCAGCCATGCATAATAATTCTTACCATATGTATCTCCCTTTCGCTTATGCCAGCTTAAGTCCAAAATCCTTCATGGCTTTGGCCAAAAGTTCCCTGTTAGCAGGCTCCATTGCAGTGAGCGGCATACGAAGCGGTCCAACGTTCATGCCCATGAGGTTCATGGCTTCCTTAACCGGAATCGGATTCACCTCACAGAACAATGCGTTGATAAGCGGGATTGCCTTTAACTGCATCTCGGTAGCGCCTGCGGTGTCTCCCTCAAAATACTTCATAACCATGTCATGTGTATATTTCGGAGCCACATTGGAAAGTACGGAAATGACGCCTAAACCTCCGACGGAAAGAAGCGGCAGAACCTGGTCGTCGTTTCCGGAATATAGTTCAATGCATCCGTCCGCCATGGACATCATCTTGGCAATCTGGGAAAGGTCTCCGCTTGCAGCCTTGATACCTACGATATTTTTCACATTTTTTGCCAGAGCTACTGCTGTGGCCGGCTGGATATTGCAGCCTGTACGGCTCGGAACATTGTACATAATGATCGGTGTATCCGGAACCTCATTTGCCACTGCGGTATAGTGGGCGATCAGCCCTTTCTGTGTGGCCTTATTATAATATGGAGTTACAAGCAGCAATGCATCTGCTCCGTAGGAGGCAGCCTCCTTGGACATCATGATCGCAGTTTCTGTACAGTTAGAGCCTGTACCTGCGATTACAGGTATACGCTTAGCCACCTTGTCAATCGTAAACTTGATCGTCTGGAGATGCTCTCCATGTGTCAATGTGGAAGATTCTCCTGTGGTGCCGCAGATAATAATCGCATCGGTGCTGTTGGCAATCTGGAACTCGAGAATTTCTTCCAGTTTTTCGTAGTTCACCTTTCCGTCCTCACACATTGGTGTCACAATCGCTACGCCTGCGCCTTTAAAAATTGCCATATGCCTTCCTCCTTCTTTCTTCTGTAAAACATTCATGCTTCTCAATCCAAGTCCGTTTCTTCTGTCGTCGTCAGCGTGGTCACACTGTCCACGTAATCCTTCAGGCCTTCAGGTAGTCTCCTTCCTGTCATGACGATATGCATAGATTCATCCTTTAGTTTAAGAATCTCCGCAATAGCGTCCACTGTGGTGATATCATTGTCCAAAAGCCCGAGAATTTCGTCTAATACCAAAAAATCACATTCCTGGGTAGCTATCACCTTACGTGCGAAGTTCAGGCCGTTGAGAATATTGCGCTTCTCCTCGGCTTTTTCCTGTTCGTTCAGCTCTTCATAGCAGGTCTCCATCTTCTCGAACCGGAAAATCTTCACATCGATGTTATCCAGCTCCTCCAGAAAGTCCAGCTCACGCCGTTCCTTTCCTTTCAGAAACTGAATGATGATCGCGCTTTTGCCCTGTGCCGAAGCCCGGAGGCTTTGACCGATTGCCAAGGTTGTTTTCCCTTTTCCGCTTCCGCAGTAAACTTCTGTTAATTCTTTTTTCATAAAAATTCCTCTTACCGTTAATGATCTAGATCCTGATCCCAGTTGAACGCATACGTCATTTTCTTGTTTCTATCCATCCTGAATACGATTATCTTACCTCAGATTGGCAAGAATTGCAAGCCCGGTGTTTTTCTACTCGATATATTCAAGCTTGCTGACAGAAACCTCGTAGGCAATTCTTTTCTCTGTTTCATTCTCTCCGATTTTTTTCATGTACTCACGGCTTTGGATACGTCCCCAGATAAGAACATGTCCGCCCACCTCAAAAGCCGACGCATAGCGGGCATTCCGGCCCCAGCAGATGCAGGGTATGTAATCGGATTTTCCGTAGGGTCTGTTGACCGCCATTAATAAGTCTGCAATCTCTCTGCCAAGCGGAGTTTTTCTGTACACCGGCGGTTTACAGATATAACCATCCAGAAAGATTTGGTTTACAGTGATAGAGTCATCCTCTTCTTCCACAAACTTCAATTCTCTTGCAAAAACAGACAGCACCAGCCGGTTGTGTTTTTCTTCATGGCGGTTATAAGACCGGAATTGTCCGTGAATCTCAATATATTCCCCCATATAATCCTGTGTGATGTCTATGAGACGCTCGGATACCATCACCGGAATCCGGTCCTCAGAGTCGCTCAAACGCTTCACCAGCAGCTCCATGATATAGAAGCCCTCCCCATAAACCTGGTGACTGAACGTAAAGCCGGTAACGATTTTCCCCATGATCGATACCTGATTGTTTTCAATAATTTTATCTGCCATAATGTAGTTCTCCTTCCTCTTTGGGTATTTTGTCTATATTATGTGTATGTACAGGAATGCTTCTTTAGAACCAAAAATAAAAAATATTTTTCCAATACCTTGTAATCTGCTGAAAATGTGGTAAACTTGAAATTCGGACAATGATACCACTCAAAACACATTAATATAGAAAGAAACACTCGAAGGTATTCCATTACGCCCAGAAAATATAGGTTATTATGCCCAAATACAGTGGGCATAATCAAAGAAACACCTTACGGTGTACCACTATGCCCAATTACAATGGGCAAGATTAAAGAAAGGATTTCGATTTTATGAAGACCAAACGCGAAGATGTACGCAATGTAGCCATTATCGCCCATGTAGACCATGGCAAAACCACCCTGGTGGACCAGCTCTTGAGGCAGAGCGGAGTATTCCGGGAAAACCAGGAGGTTCAGGAACGTGTCATGGACTCCAATGATATTGAACGTGAACGCGGTATCACGATTCTCTCCAAAAACACCGCTGTCCACTACAAAGACGTAAAGATCAACATCATTGACACCCCCGGCCATGCTGATTTCGGCGGAGAGGTGGAGCGTGTACTTAAAATGGTAGACGGCGTCATCCTCCTGGTAGATGCTTTTGAAGGCGCTATGCCCCAAACGAAATTCGTGCTCAAAAAAGCCCTGGAGCTTGATCTGCACGTGATCGTCTGCATCAATAAAATTGACCGCCCGGAAGCACGCCCGGACGAAGTCATCGACGAAGTTCTGGAGCTTCTTATGGATCTGGAAGCATCGGACGAGCAGCTTGACTGTCCTTTCCTCTATGCTTCTGCAAAAGCCGGCCACGCTGTGCTTGATCTGCAGGATACACCGGAAGATATGGCGCCGCTGTTTGAGACGATTCTCAAATATATTCCCGCTCCCGAGGGCGACCCTGACGCAGATACCCAGGTGCTCATCAGTACCATTGACTACAATGAATATGTAGGACGTATCGGCGTGGGCAAGGTGGAAAACGGTGTAATTGCCGTGAACCAGGAGCTCGCTCTTTTAAACCACCACGATATTAATAAGCGTCAGAAGGTAAAAATCAGCAAGCTCTATGAGTTTGACGGACTTAATAAAATCGAAGTCAAGGAAGCTTCCGTAGGTTCTATCGTTGCGATTTCCGGCATTGCGGACATCCATATCGGTGATACCCTCTGCAGCGGTGAAAACCCTGAGGCCATTCCTTTCCAGAAAATTTCCGAGCCTACCATCGCTATGAACTTCCTGGTAAATGACAGCCCGCTTGCGGGACAGGAGGGCAAATACATTACCTCCCGCCACCTGCGCGACCGACTTTACAAGGAGTTAAATACAGACGTGAGTCTGCGTGTGGAGGACACCGAGACTACCGAATGCTTCAAGGTATCCGGCCGCGGCGAGCTGCATTTGTCTGTATTGATTGAAAATATGAGGCGTGAAGGCTTTGAATTTGCGGTAAGCAAGCCTGAGGTGCTCTATCATTTTGATGAGCGCGGCAAGAAGCTTGAGCCTATGGAAATCGCTTATGTAGATGTACCGGAAGAATTTTCCGGCACAGTGATCCAGAAGCTTTCCGAGAGAAAGGGCGAGCTGCAGGGTATGAGCACAGCAAGTGACGGTTCCGTGCGCCTGGAGTTCCACATTCCTTCCAGAGGACTGATCGGCTTCCGCGGTGAATTCCTTACCTCTACCAAGGGAACTGGAATCCTCAATACCATGTTCGACGGATATTCCCCGTATAAAGGCGATTTCCAGTACCGTAAGCAGGGCTCTCTCATTGCCTTTGAGGCTGGCGAGGCTGTAACCTACGGACTTTTCTCCGCCCAGGAGCGCGGTGTGCTCTTCATCTCGGCTGGTGAGAAAGTATACAGCGGCATGGTCATCGGCCAGAACGGCAAGGCTGAAGACATTGAACTTAACGTATGTAAGACCAAGCACCTGACCAACACACGTTCCTCCTCCGCAGATGAAGCGCTGAAGCTGACGCCGCCTAAGGTACTCAGCCTGGAGCAGGCCATTGAATTCATTGACCAGGACGAACTGCTGGAGGTTACCCCGTCCAGCCTGCGTATCCGTAAGAGGATTCTTGACCCAAGAGACAGGAAAAGGGCGGCGTTCCGGAAATGATAATAGAAACAGACCGTCTTGAATTAGTTCCGTTACAACCCCATCAGTTAAAACTGTGGGTTGAGGACTTACCGGGACTTGAAAAAGACTTAAATTGCTCTTATCAAGCCGAACCTATGGAGGGCCTGTTCCTGGAAATAGTTAAGGGACAATTAGCAATCACAGAAAATAATCCTAACAACTATTTATGGCACAGCTTTTGGTTTTTAATACGAAAAAATGACCGAACAGTTGTGGGCTCCGCTGATTTTAAGAGCACGCCTAATACCAGACAGGAAGTTGAAATCGGCTACGGGCTTGGAAAAACCTTTGAACATCATGGTTATATGACCGAGGCAGTGCAGGCCATGTGCAAGTGGGCATTACAGCAAGAAAATGTGTCCCATATCATAGCAGAAACTGACACAGACAGCTTCGCCTCACAACGCATTCTGAAACGATGCGGCTTCATCGAGAAAACACGCGGAGAAACAATTTGGTGGCAGTTATAAAATCAACTTTCACGAATTTATAAATCGTGCGTTTGAAGCAGTAAAAAGACTGGATAATATAAATGCCAAACAAGAAGTATCAATCGTACTTTTTGTTTGGCATTTATTATCATAAAGTATTATTACTTAGTTAGATTCGACCTATCCATCAAATCTTTTTTTCAAAAATCTATCTCTGATATCTGGCAAAATTTCCCTTCGTGCTCTTCTTTACCACATACATGGCCTCATCCGCCATTCTCACAAGCTCAGCACTGGTGCCTGAGTATTCCGGATAGAACACATATCCCCCTGACAAGCTCACATTCACATGTTCTCCATCCGGCATCGCAAGCTCAGTTCCCTGGATACTGTTATTCAACTTCTCCAGACAGTCTTCTAGTTCCTGCTGAGACTGTGCGCCGTAAATCACCAGCACAAACTCGTCACCGCTCAATCTGCCCGCCAGCTTCTCCGGTCCGGGACAGTTAAGAAGCAGTCTGGCAACAGTCTTAAGCATCCTGTCTCCATACTCATGTCCCCAGTGATCATTCACATATTTCAGATTGTCCAGGTCAGTCATCAGAAGCATAGCAGTTTTCAATTGCTCCGGCTCCTCAAGCAGCGCATCCATCTTGCGGAAAAAAGCCCTTCTGGTCAAAAGAGCAGTCAGCACATCCACGTCACGCTCTCGCTCAAGCGTCCTCTTTTCTGTGATCTCTTCTGTCATATCCTGCACAATTCCCAGTGTTTTTCCGTCCTCCTGATAGGATTTGATTTTCACATAATGCATCTGTCCTTCAAATGGTCCCAAAAGATATACATCCTTTTCCAGTACATCCGGCTGCGCACATATCTCCTGTATCTTTTCACAAAATCTATTGCGGTCAGATAAAACCCTGCGCAGCTCCTCCTCCGGCATCATCAATATTTCCCCGATTTTACTCGTAGCAAGAACACGCTTCATATCCTGGTTATATTCATATACTGCAACCGGGATATCCACATTCTCAAATACCAGGGACAGTTTCCCTGTAGTCTCGAGCAGACTTTCCACCATATGGTTCAGGTTACCGCTCAGCATTGCAAACTCAGGAGAATCATCTATGTTCACGCGAAAATCCAAATCTCCGGCAGCGATTCTTTTGGTACCGTCTATAATTCTATAAATACCTTGGATGATAACCTTATCCAGCATCCTCAAAATCAGAAAAATAACCACAATAGCAAGGAAACACAGGCTGAAAACCACAACTCCCATATTAGCCGGAATATTCCTGTACAGCTTATCATGGGTACCACTCACTCCGATCATAATATTCTTCATGGCCTCTGTGACACAGTAATTTCTCTCCCCATTCATAATAATCTCTGAACTCTGCCTGCCGTTCATCATCCTGGAATCACTCAAATCCAGCCCTATGTCTTCCGCACTTTTCCCCATCATCCACTGCTCTGTGGTTCCAACAACCTTCCCCGTCCCCAGATCCACAGCAAAAATAGAGATGCCTTCCTCGGTAGTCATTAGATTAAAAATATGAGATAATTCATTTTTTTCCATTGCCTCCAGCAAACGGACAGGCTCCATCCCAATCTGCACAATCCCTTGATGGTCCTCACGCCAGACAGCAATATACTGCATCATTTTACTTTCCGCCGTATTAGGGGTGACATCCTGGCAAAGCTGCAGATCATAGTCATCAAGCATAGGGAGAAAAAACTGCATCTGCTCCCCGGACTCAAAGGTATAATTAAAATACTTCGGTTCCGTCCCCGCAAAAATCCTGCCCTCTGTGTCAAAAAAGTGCAGTTCGTCCACCTGCAGCAAAGCAGCGATTTTCCTTGTCTCTTCCAAATCCCCAACTACTCCGGGCTGGTTCTGCGCGATATAAGCAGCCGCCTTTGCCCGGATAAAATAGTCCTCTCTCAAATCCTCATTCAGCTTCTCGACCTCTGCATCATTCTTCTCCAGAATCTCCTTGACCTGGTTAATCCGCAGCTCCGCATTCGAATTCATAACCTCTCTTGCCGACTTTATCTGAAGATACAAACTCAGTCCCGCAGATATGAGCATACTGACCACAATAACAATACACAACCGGACAGCAACTGTTTTCTTCATCAAATACCACCCCTTTTTTGTATTGTATCATAGGCGGACTCACAATGCTATTGAGTTCTTTATTTATTACATTAAATTTATATTGCATTAAACTGGGGGGGGGATGTCCCCTGGAAGGTGTGGGAACGGTAAGCAGAAGGAACGTGGGGGCTGGGACCTGGAGTCATGCGAGGCTTATGCCCACAGGCCACAGTCCTTCCCCCCCCCCCCGCCGCTCCCTTCCGCTAAAAACGACCGCCTCCAAGAAGGGGGCGAAAACGTAGTGGAAGGTAAGGATGAGTTTGGGGACCTGGATAAGACCTGCCCCGGTCCCCAAACTCATCCTTACCGTTCGATACCTTCCAGGGGGTTCCCCCTTCCCATCCATAAATTTCCACTAATTTTGCCGCCAACTTTTGTTAATTTTTTATCAAAATAAAGATTGACAAAGTATTGTCAATGGCATATAATAGCTTCAACAAGCAAGATTGATATTTTTTTAACGTTAATGAATTAACAAGAATAAAAACATCAATCACCCGTAAAAAGGTAAATCATAGGAAGAGAAAACAGGAGGATTCCAAATGGCAAAGAAAGAGAACATCATCCCAACCATCATTGACACGCCCGAAGCCCTCGAAGCGAAAATGGCAGCGATGAAGGAAGCGCAGAAGGCTTTCGCCGGCTACACACAGGAACAGGTAGACAAAATCTTCAAGGCTGCCGCTACTGCCGCCGACAAGATGCGTATCCCGCTTGCTAAGATGGCAGTTGCAGAAACAGGCATGGGCGTGGTCGAGGACAAGGTCATCAAAAACCACTACGCAGCCGAGTACATCTACAATGCTTACAAGGATACAAAGACCTGCGGCGTCATCGAGGATGATCCGGTTTACGGAATCAAAAAGATTGCCGAGCCGATCGGTCTGATCGCAGCCGTTATCCCTACCACTAACCCAACCTCCACAGCAATCTTTAAGACACTCATTGCCTTAAAGACCAGAAATGCCATCATTATCAGCCCACATCCCCGTGCAAAGAACTGTACCATCGAGGCTGCCAGAGTCGTACTTGAAGCCGCTGTAAAGGCAGGCGCACCGGAAGGCATTATCGGCTGGATTGATGTTCCGAGCCTGGAACTCACCAACATGGTCATGAAGGATGCCGATATTATCCTGGCAACCGGCGGACCCGGAATGGTTAAGGCTGCTTACTCCTCCGGCAAACCGGCCCTTGGCGTAGGCGCGGGCAACACCCCGGTAATCATCGACGACACCGCGGATGTACGCCTTGCCGTGAACTCCATTATCCATTCAAAAACCTTTGACAATGGTATGATCTGTGCTTCTGAACAGTCCGTAACGGTTCTTGAAGGTGTTTACAAACAGGTAAAAGACGAATTCCAGTACAGAGGCTGCTACTTCCTCAAAAAAGACGAGATTGAAAAGGTGCGCAAGACAATTATCATCAACGGCGCTCTCAACGCGAAAATCGTAGGCCAGAAGGCAGCCACCATCGCAGCCATGGCTGGCGTAACCGTTCCGGAGGAGACAAAAATCCTCATCGGCGAGGTTGAATCTGTAGATATCAGCGAGGAGTTCGCTCATGAGAAGCTTTCCCCAGTGCTTGCCATGTACAAGGCAAAAACCTTTGACGAGGCGATCGCCAAGGCAGAGCAGCTTGTAGCGGACGGCGGCTATGGCCATACAGCCTCCCTCTACATCAACACCAATGAAAAGGAAAAAATGGCAAAACATGCAGCAGCCATGAAAACCTGCCGTATACTGGTCAACACCCCATCCTCCCACGGCGGTATCGGTGATTTATATAACTTTAAGCTTGCGCCATCCCTCACTCTGGGCTGCGGCTCCTGGGGCGGGAACTCCGTATCTGAGAACGTAGGCGTGAAGCACTTGATCAACATTAAGACCGTAGCCGAAAGGAGAGAAAATATGCTCTGGATGAGAACACCGGAAAAGGTTTACTTTAAGAAAGGCTGCATGCCGGTAGCTTTAGATGAGCTTGGTACTGTGATGGGCAAAAAACGCTGCTTCATTGTCACCGACTCCTTCCTTTACAAAAACGGCTACACCAAGAGAATCGAAGAGAAATTAGACCAGATGGGCATTGTACACACCTGCTTCTCCGATGTAGAGCCTGACCCATCCTTAGCCTCCGCAAAAGCCGGCGCGGCTGCAATGCGTGCGTTTGAGCCTGACTGCATCATCGCTCTCGGCGGCGGTTCCGCAATGGATGCGGGCAAGATCATGTGGGTGCTCTATGAGAATCCGGATGCGGATTTCGATGATATGGCCATGGACTTCATGGATATCAGAAAGAGGATCTACACCTTCCCGAAAATGGGCAAAAAAGCTTACTTCGTGGCAATCCCGACTTCCTCCGGTACTGGCTCTGAGGTGACACCTTTCGCAATCATCACAGATAAGGAAACCGGAATCAAATGGCCGCTGGCTGACTACGAGCTGATGCCGAACATGGCTATTGTAGACACCGACAACATGATGAGCGCACCGAAGAGTCTTACCTGCGCTTCCGGTATCGACGTTATGACACATGCCATCGAAGCCTTTGTGTCCGTGATGGCTTCTGATTATACGGACAGCCTTGCGCTGCAGGCAATCAAGCTGGTATTTGATTATCTCCCGCGTGCATATAAGGATGGAAATGACGTGGAAGCCAGAGATCACATGGCAAACGCATCCTGCATGGCAGGTATGGCTTTCGCCAATGCGTTCCTGGGCATCAATCACTCCATGGCGCATAAGCTTGGCGCTTTCCATCACATTCCGCACGGAATCGCAAATGCGCTGGTGCTCCTGGATGTTATGCGGTATAATAGTGCTGAGGTACCGACTAAGATGGGCACTTTCCCACAGTATCAGTATCCGCACACTCTGGCACGCTACGCTCAGATTGGCCGTTATGTAGGTCTTACCGGAAAGGATGACCAGGAAGTATTTGAAAAGCTTCTTGCGAAACTGGACGAACTGATGAGAACGATTGAAATCAAACCAGCCATCAAGGATTACAACGTAGACGAGAAATATTTCCTGGAGACTCTTGACGAAATGGTAGAGCAGGCCTTTAATGACCAGTGTACCGGCGCCAACCCCAGATACCCGTTAATGTCTGAGCTGAAAGATCTGTATCTGAAGGCTTACTATGGAAAAGAAACCAAATAATCAGGGGAAAGGAAGGGAGTTACCATGAATTTAAAGAATAAAAAAGTATTTTTGACCCGTCCATACAAGGTAGTTTACAGAGATGGAGACCGTATTGTTAAGGTTTTCACTAAGGAACACGGCAAGGCAAACGTATTTAATGAGGCGCTCTGCCAGGCCCGCGTAGAGGAAAGCGGACTTAATATCCCCAAGGTTCTGGAAGTGAGCCAGATTGACGGGGAATGGGCAATCTCCATTGAGTTCATAGAAGGCCGCACCCTTGAGGAGCTTATGAAAGAGAATCCCGCCGAACTTGAGAAGTATATGGAACAGTTCGTGGACCTGCAGCTTACCATGCACGCCAATAAAGCACCACGCCTGACACTGCAGAAGGATAAATTTGCCCGCAAGATTTCCAGTCTTAAGGATGTGATCGACGCTACCACACGCTATGAACTGTGCACACGTCTGGACTCCATGCCAAACCATACCAAGCTTTGCCACGGCGATTTTAATCCAAGCAACGTGATCGTAGCCAAAGACGGCACCATGAGCATCGTAGACTGGGCGCATGCCACTCAGGGAAATGCAAGCGGAGACGCTGCCATCACCTATCTGGAATTCGCACTTAAAGATCAAAAAACAGCAGATCTCTACCTGGAGCTTTTCTGTAAGAAGAGCGACACAGCTAAACAGTACGTACAGAAATGGCTGCCTATTGCTGCTGCTGCGCAGCTTACCAAGGGTGTGGAAGAGGAAAGAGAATTCCTGATGCGCTGGATTGATATTATTGACTTCCAGTAATTATATAATCTGTATTTTTTCAGGGCTGTGTCTGCCATTTGTGCAGATGCAGCCTGGTTTTTCCCATAATATGTCAGCGTGCCGCGGACAGCCGTTATGAGCAAAAATGAAAATTTTTAAAATTTTTCCGTAAGATTATACGTGAAGAACTAAATTAGTCACTTCACGTATATTTTTGTGCACCATTTACGAAATAACTTCATTTTACAGCTATAGTTTTATTGACAATTTTCGTCAAAAATCTTACCATATAAAAGTAGAATATCTTATCCAGTTTTATAAATTTACATATTTATACAAAAATGATGAACAGGTGCTGACATGAAAGAGACGATAAAACTATTGATTAACCGAAAATGGGAAACCATTCAGACAAAGGACATTTTATATATTACGATTTCCGATAAGCTTAGCTTTTTGCATTTAAAGAACAATGTAACTCTGAATTTATTTATTACCCTATCTGAGCTGGAGCAATTGCTTCCCAGAGCAGATTTTGTCCGTATCAGCCGTAACTGCATTATAAACTATCATGCAATTCATTCCATTCATGATACCCAGGTAACCTTGACGAACAACGAATCTCTGCCCTATAGCAAGCGCAGGGAGAAATCAATCCTTGACGGATATCAGACATATATAAAGCATAAATATGCAGCACAAGCTCCAGACACACTGCACCATGCTATTGATTTCTACGAAAAATACAAGAGCTTTGACAATATCCCCATTGCCTTTGCCGTGATTGAAATGGTGATCGACAGCAACGGACACTCCATTGATTTCATCTTCCGCTATGCAAACCAGTCTTTGGCTGAGTTGGAGGGTGTGCCGCTGAAAGATCTGGAAGGCAATTCCTTCCTTAGTATTTTTCCTGACGCACAGAAAAAATGGTTGTCCATATACCGCGAGGTAGCATTTGAAGGCAAGGAAATGGAGATCATCGACTTCCGCCAGGAGCTGAAAAAGGTGCTCCGCATCCAATGCTTCCAGCCAATGCACGGCTACTGCGCGTGCCTGCTCACGGATGTGACCGGCAAGGATTCTTATGAAAACAGCCGTTTTATCTGCCCCCGTAAGTTTACAGATGCAGATACCTGCCAGCGCTTCATTCCTCTCCTGAATGCTCTGTCGTCAAAACAGCTTGATTCGCTGGAGCTTTTCCTCGCCTCCATGAAATCAAAATAAATATATCATGCAAAAACGGAAACAGGTCCGCCCATTTTATTGGCTGACCTGTTTCCGTTTTATTTATGTTTGCAACTGATCAAAGGCCATACTCGGCCGCCAGCTTTTTAAACTCCGGCAGTGAATTAACGATTGTATCATAGGACACACAATAAGCCAGCCTTACATATCCCGGACAAGCAAAGGAGCTGCCGGGCACCATAAGGATGTTATATTTCTTTCCTGCCGCACAGAATTCCTTCTCATCCGGTACAGGAGATTTCACAAAAAGATAAAACGCGCCCTGAGGCTTGATGCACTCGAATCCGCACTCCTTTAAGCCGTTATACAGAGCCGTGCGGTTCTTGTCATAAGCAGCCACATCCACTTCCGCATCCACACATTTCGCAATCACTTTCTGCATGAGTGACGGCGCGTTGACGCTGCCCAGAATGCGGTTGGCAATGGAAGCTGCGGCGATCACTGTCTCGCTGTCCTCCAGCTCATCCGGGATGACCAGATATCCGATACGCTCTCCGGGGAGGGACAGAGATTTACTGTAGGAATAGCCGACCACCGTATTTTTATAATACTTGGTGAGGTAGGGAACCTCCACACCATCGTAAGCCAGTTCTCTGTACGGTTCATCGGAAATCAGATAAATCACACTTCCGAATTCCTGCTGTTTTTTCTCAAGAATGGAAGCCAGCTTTTTAATGGTTTCCTCTGAGTAAACAACGCCCGTAGGATTGTGAGGTGTATTGACAATGACAGCTCTTGTGTTCGCTGTAATCTTCTGCTCTAGCTCCTCCAGATTCGGCTGGAAGGTGGTAGTATCCGGGCTGATTTCCACCAGCTTGCCGTCATAATTCTTCACATATGCGCCGTATTCCAGGAAATATGGGGCAAAAACAATCACTTCCTCGCCAGGGTTGACTACGGTTTTTAAAATCACATTCAGTCCGCTGGCAGCTCCCACAGTCATGATCAGGTTTTTCCCTGCAAAAGAGGTACCGAAACGACGGTTGAGGGATTCTGCAATGGTCTGGCGCACATCCTCGAAGCCTGCGTTGCTCATATAACCGTGAAGCACAGTAGGCTCCTCCTCATTCACAAGGTCGATAATGGCCTGGCGCACGCAGTCCGGCGCCGGAACGCTGGGATTACCCAGACTAAAGTCAAAAACCTTATCTGCACCGTATATTGCGCGGAGACGGTTGCCCTCCTCGAACATCATACGGATAGCAGAATTATTTGCAACAAACGATTTCATTTTTTCTGCAATCATCTTTTTCTCTCCTTTTCTGCCTGAAGCTTCTGCTGCCGCCGTCTACCGCCGAAGATAAACCAACCGATCAGCGCCAGAACCAGCACGCCCACCACCATCCAGGCTGCGAACACGGCCGGACCTCTGTGGCTGAACATATCGTAATATCCTTTCAGATAAATGATCACGATCACAGCAGGGATTACAAACAACATATACGGACGGACCCCCCGCGGGAATTTAAGTCCGGAACCAGTGTTGACCTCCTTAAGGAAGTTCTCCCAGCCCCACCCGTAACGGGACACGCAGAACATCACATATACAACGGAACCAAGCGGCAGGATATTGCTGGACACAATAAAATCTTCCAAATCCATGATATTGCTGCCCTCTCCCAGCGGCTGAAGGCCCGAAAGTACATTAAATCCAAGGACTGCCGGCATGGAAAGTACGATCATCAGAATCAGATTGACCGCTACCGCTTTCCTGCGGCTCCAGCCCCACAAATCCATAGCATAGGATAAAATATTTTCAAACACGGCAATTACGGTAGACAGTGCTGCAAAGGACATAAAGAGGAAGAACAGGCTTCCCCACACTCTGCCGCCCGCCATCTGGTTAAACACATTGGGCAGGGTGATAAAAATCAGCCCCGGTCCCGCTCCCGGCTCTACGCCAAAAGCAAAGCACGCCGGAATGATGATCAGACCTGCCATAAGCGCCACGAAAGTATCCAAAAGTGTGATATGCACCGATTCTCCGCCCAGGGAACGGTCCTTCCCCAGATAACTTCCGAAAATCGTCATGGAGCCCGCACCGATACTTAAGGTAAAGAACGCCTGGGACATGGCGCCGAAAATCACATTGCCTATCCCCGCCTCTTTCATGGAATCAAAGTTGGGTATCAGGTAAAATTTCACGCCCTCCATGGCTCCGTCGAGCGTGAGGGAATGGACTGCCAGCAGCACGATCAGTGCCAGAAGGCAGATCATCATAAACTTGGTGATTCTTTCCAGGCCCTTCTGCACACCCAGGGAACAGATCCCGAAAGAAAGTACCACTACCAACACCATCCAAAAGGTCATGGTACCCGGCGATGCCTGAAGATTGTCAAACCAGGAAATAACTTCCTCTGTATTCTTCCCCCCAAGTCTTCCGGTTGCTGTGGTGAAGCAGTAATACATCATCCAGCCTGCCACCATAGTATAAAACATCATCAAAACATAGTTGGAAACCATGCTCATATAACTGAAATTATGGAAATTGGCTCCCTTTGGCTCAAGATCATGGAAAGCCTTGGCCGTGCTTTTACGGCTTGCACGGCCTACGGCAAACTCACACACCAGAATTGGCAGCCCAAGAATTGCCAGGAATACAAGATAAATCAGGATAAATGCGGCTCCTCCGAATTTACCGGCCATGTAGGGGAATTTCCATACATTTCCCAGTCCAATCGCACAGCCTGCGGACACCAGGATAAAGCCCAGGCGCGAGCCGAATTTTTCACGTTCTTTCAACGATTAACTCCTCTCCTCGTTCTTCTGGATAGTCTATGCGACAGCATCCATCCCCACCTTCAACGCTTTTTTATTTAATTCTACGAACTGTGGCTTGATATTTGCCTCTAAAATGCTGTCCCAGTCAATCTTATCCAGTCCCATGGACTTGATGATCGTACCGAGCAGGATGATATTGGCAGCCTTCTCATTTCCCAGCTCTCTGGCGAGACGTGTGGCATCCACCACCTTCGCCTTCACATGCTTTTCTATTTCTGCCATCACATCATCCGGATACTCTTCGTCTCCGGTGATGACGGACATGGACGGAATCTCCTCGTTATTCACTACGAGTGTACCATTCTCCTTCAGATAGTCAAGGGCACGCAGCGCCTCCATCTTCTCAAAGGAAACCACAATGTCAGCCTTGCCCTTCTCAATAACCGGGGACATGACCGCTTCGCCGTAGCGCACCTGGGAGGATACGCTGCCGCCGCGCTGGGACATACCGTGGATTTCACTCATCTTTACGTCAAAGCCTGCTTCCATGAGGCCGTTTGTCAAAATCTTGCTGGCAAGGATGGTACCCTGACCGCCCACACCTACTAATAAAATGCTTTTTGTCATGGCATTAATCCTCCTTCACAATCGCGTCTTTCGGGCAGACCTGTGTGCAGACATCACAGCCCACGCACTGTGCACGGTTGATGCGTATCTTTTTGTTTTCTTTATCATAAGACATTGCCGGACAGCCTGCTTTCAGGCAGAGGCGGCATCCAATACACTTGTCCTCGTCCACTTTGTTCTTAGTGGTGAAAAGATCATCAAACTCACCCTTATCCTCTTTAGAGAATTTCTTGAGCACGCAGGGCCAGCGTGTGATGATCACGGACGGTTCGTCAAGCGCCAGACATTTATCAAGTGTGTCATCTACTTCCTGCAGGTTATTCGGGTCAATGACATACACATGCTTCACGCCGATTGCACGCACAAGATCCTCGATTTTAATAAGTGTTGTTTCCTCACCCTTGGCGGTATAGCCGGTTCCCGGATTCTCCTGGTGGCCTGTCATACCTGTGATGCGGTTGTCAAGAATGATATTGACGGTATTGCTCTTGTTGTAAACCGTGTTGATCAAAGAGTTGATTCCTGTATGGAAGAAAGTAGAATCTCCCAGCACAGTCACGACTCTGCGGCCGGTACCCTGGGCATTAAACGCTCTCTGCGCGCCGTGTCCAAGGCTGATGCTGGCTCCCATGCAGACAGTGGAATCCATGGCATTGTACGGTTTGCCTGCTGCTAAGGTATAGCAGCCGATATCTCCGCTGATCATAATATCCTTGCGCTTGCCTAAACGGTAGAATACGCCTCTGTGAGGACATCCTGCACAGAAAGTAGGCGCACGGTTAATAAGCTTGCTCTTGTCAAACTCTATGGTCTTATTCGGTGTCCCGCTCACACACGCACGAATCACGTCCGGAGTCATCTCGCCGTAAGCCGGGAAGAGCTCCTTGCCGATGCAGGCACAGCCCTGCTGTTTCACAAACTCCTCAATATAGGGGTCGTTCTCCTCAAGGATATAGACTTTTTCCACTTTGCTGCAGAAATCCTTGATGAGTCCTGCCGGAAGCGGATTGGTAAATCCGAGCTTCAGATAAGAAGCATTGTCGCCGAATACTTCTTTTGCGTAATAATAGCATACACCGGATGCGATCACACCAATCTTGGTATCTCCCATTTCCACACGGTTAAAGGGGGAAGTCTCGCTGTAAGCCGCAAGCTTTTTCATGCGCTCCTCTAATTTCACACGCAGATTGCGGGCGATTGCCGGAAGACACACATATTTCGCAGGATTCTTATCCCAGGTCTTAGCCGGAACATCCTTGCGGTCCTTTAATTCTACGATGGATTTGGAATGGCAGATACGAGTCGTGAGACGAACGATAAACGGCGTGTCAAACTCCTCGCCTAAAACATAGGCTGCCTTTACCATGTCGATGCACTCCTGGCTGTCGGAAGGCTCCAGCATGGCAATCTTTGCTGCTTTTGCATAATTGCGGTTGTCCTGCTCGTTCTGTGAGGAGAACATACCGGGTTCGTCAGCGGTGATGATGACATTTCCGCCGTTCACGCCCATGTAGGCCCAGGTAAACATCGGGTCAGCCGCTACGTTCATGCCTACGTGCTTCATGGATACCATGCTGCGCAGGCCTGCCACGGATGCTCCGATTGCAGACTCCATAGCTACCTTTTCATTGGGAGCCCACTCTGCATAAATTTCTTTATATGTAGAAATATTTTCCAGAATTTCTGTGCTCGGTGTCCCCGGATACGCTGACGCATAGCTGACACCGGCTTCGTATGCCCCTCTGGCGATGGCTTCATCGCCGGTCATTAATTTCTTCATAGGTTACCTCCTTGCAATCCTCTTGAGTGGCCAGACAAATAGGGGCCGGACGGCGGCGGACAGCACTCTGCGCCCGATATCAGAAAAAGCCCGGCACGCCTGTGCCGCTGCCCGGCTCCGGTCCATATTTGTCTGGTCACCCTAGTATTTAATTGTAACCCCGGCGGGCTTGTTGTGTCAACGCATTTATGCGTTAAAGCGCAAAAAAAATTTGGAAATTCTTTGTTTAGCCAACCGATTTTTTTCCTTAGCCAACGGAGGGCTTGACTTTATGTATTTGTCGTGGTAATATTTTTTTGCTCATCGGAGGGCTGGTAATTCTTGAAATTGCAGGCTGGATAAGATGGCGGGTGAAACTCCTGCTCCCTTATCCGGCTTTTTTTGATATCACATACTTAAATCAAGGAGGTTTCAATTGGAAAAAACAGAGCAGCTATCACAGAAAAATGAATTATTGGACGGAAAAATCAGCACTGCGCTGTTGAAATTCGCCATGCCTTTTATGGCGGCGAGCTTTCTGCAGGCGCTGTATGGTGCCGTAGATCTTTTTGTTGTTGGGCAGTACGCGGGGTCTGCGGCTGTGTCGGCGGTGGCGATTGGAAGTCAGGTGATGCAGACCATAACAGGAATCATCCTTGGCATCTCTACCGGAGGTACGGTTCTCATCGCCAGACGTATCGGTGAGAGGAATGCACGAAAAGCAGCGAGTGCCGTGGGTACTCTGGCTGTATTGTTTGTCATTTTGGCGGCAATACTTTCTCCTTTGATGGCTCTGCTGACCAATCAGGCAGTAGCACTTATGGAGACACCTGCCCAGGCTGTACCTTTTGCCAGGGAATATATATTTATCTGTGCCTGCGGTATTCCCTTTATCATCGGTTATAACGCTGTGAGCGGTATTTTCCGCGGAATCGGGGACTCCAAGACACCGGTTTACTTTATTATCATCGCTTGTATTGTAAATATCGCAGGAGATTTCCTGCTTGCGGGAGCAATGAATATGGGAGCGGCCGGAGCCGCCGTGGCCACAGTTGTAGCCCAGACTGTGAGTTTCCTGGCTTTCCTGGTGTTCATGAAGAAAAAGGGCCTGCCCTTTGCTTTCACTCGCCGCGATATCCGGCTTGATAAGAATGATGCATCAGCCATACTTAAAGTAGGTGTACCGCTCGCCATTCAGGATGCACTTGTGAATGTGTCCTTCCTGGTGATCACGGCCATTGTGAACACACTCGGTCTGGTAGCATCAGCAGCGGTTGGCGTGGTGGAAAAGGTGATTGTCTTTGCCATGCTGCCCACCGGGGCATTTTCTTCTGCGGTGGCTACCATGTCCGCGCAGAACCTCGGCGCAGGACAGGCAAAGCGTGCAAGACAATCCCTGCATTTCGGAATATTGTACTCGCTTGTCATCGGTATTGTGATGTGTGTCTTTACCCAGTTTTTCCCGGAAGCGCTGCCGCAGATATTCTCAAAGGATCAGGCTGTGGTCACTGCTGCCGGCCAATATCTGCGTGCCTATACGATTGACTGCATACTGGTTAGCTTTGTGTTCTGCATTAACGCATATTTTAACAGCTACGGAAAATCAATCATTTCCTTTGCACACAGTATGGTCGCAACCTTTGCAGTACGAATCCCGGTGACCTATGTACTCAGCCGCTATACCGCGGATTCACTTTACCCTATGGGTCTGGCGGCGCCCGCGGCGTCTTTGGTGTCTATTATTATCTGCGCGTTTTTCCTGCGGAGACTGCACAGGGGATTATCTAAAGAGGCTGCTTGAGTTCAATTTAAGGCTATTATAGTTAAGTCCTATTATAGTTGATTTAAGTCCATTTAAACTCATAGGGCACCTAAGCGGCATAATTCCTTTTCGCCGCAGCGCAATCCTCTCGGAGTGTTTTATATACGAGGATAGTTATAATGTATCGTTTGGAACTAATTAGATTATTTTTCCAATATGTAAAAAAGACGGGTTGCCACACCAGTGACATAAATATCATTGGTGTGAAACCCGTCTATTTTTTTGCAATTACCCCGGCTACTTTTACAGTCACCTCGACTATTTTATTTCATGGCATTCACACGATTTTCTACGTTTCTGTTAAAATTCAGAACCTCATGTACATATTCCTCATTCATGTAGGAAGAGGTGATAATAAAATCTGCGGTAGACTTGTTGTTTGCCATAGGAATATCATATACCTGGGCAATTCGAAGCAGCGCCTTTACATCCGGGTCATGGGGCTGGGCCTCAAGCGGGTCGGAGAAGAATACAACCAAATCAATGCTACCTTCCACAATCTTCGCTCCAATCTGCTGGTCACCGCCCAACGGGCCGCTGTTATAACCTTTCACCGGAAGCCCGGTGTAATCGGCAATCAATCTCGCCGTAGTTCCTGTTCCGCACAGAAAATGCTTCTGCAGAATCTCCTTATTCTCATTACACCACTCAATCAGCTCCTGTTTCTTGCCATCGTGGGCGATTAAAGCGATTCTTTTCTGTTTTCCGATTGTAAACGGAATATATTCGTTATCCATATTCATAAATATTACCTCCTAAATTCTGGTGCACCCAATATGCAAAAATATCATCATCTTACGTCATCATATCTCTGGTTGTAAAGCGGATATTTAGTAGATTATATCATAAAACCCAATCTTAGAACAGAAACATTTTGAAATTTAACCAGATTTTCACAATACTATATAGCGTCTTATAATGTGTCTGCAACCGTTCATCTGTCGATATGTCACAAATTTAACGCTTGATATCATTACCTCTCTATTGTATAATCTCTACAATACTTCTATGACTCTTCTGAAATTTCTATCTATCAATCTATCGTAATTACTTAGTACTTTCTCAGTTACAATGCAAAAATCCATTCTACATGTCCAACCTTTATAATTCTTTGGCAAAGGAGGTCTCATTTGTCCGGCAAGTATAAGGTAAACTGGCATTCCGCCCTGATTTCCGGTTTAAAAATCGAGCTTAGCGATTATTCGGATATTCTTTCCTTTTCTACTGAGCTCACCTTGAATACCGGTCCGCGGCGCATCGACTGCCTGATCATCAAAAAATCCAACAGTCCTCCCATAGATTCCCCCATCGCCGCATTTTTTAAGCAATACAATGTAATCGACTATAAAGGTCCTGGCGAATCTATGCGTGTCTCAAACTTCTATAAGGCTCTCTCTTATGTTTTTTCTCTTCCCGATTATCTGAAGCTTCCCTCTCATCTGGACGATATCACGCTCACCCTCATTTCGCACAAGTTTCCCAGAAAACTAGCTTCGCATTTTAGAACAAAATATTCTAAAGCTCTTGCAAAAATTATGCCTGGAGTTTATCATATAGACATAGGGATACTCCCCATACAGGTAATCATTCTCCCTGAGCTTCCGCCTGACAGATATCTTTGGCTTCGCTGCCTTACCAATCAGCTGAATGAGAAGACTCCGGTTAGGGAATTAGCTAACGCCTACGAAACACACCAGGAGGACCCGGAATACCAGAATTTTATGAATGCCTTTATCCATGCCAATCTTATCTCGAAGGAAGGTGAACTTATTATGTGTGAAGCTTTATATGATTTATTTGCCGACAAAATAATCGAAAACAGACAAGAAGGTCTGCGGATTGGTAAAAAGCAGGGTCTTGAGTTAGGCAAAAAGCAAGGTCTTGAGTTAGGCAAAAAGCAGGGTCTCGAACTAGGCCAGGCAAGTATCCTTTCCCTCGTTTCCATCCTAATAGCAGAGAACAGAAACAATGAAATAGCGAAAATAACACAGGAGCCCGCCTATTGTGCCAAACTGCTAAAGGAATACCACCTGTAGACACACTTACATATACCTACAGCTTCTTACCCTCCCACAAAAGATAAAATCATCATTATACATTAAAAAACCGGGGATACGTACCTTTCAGTTCGTATCCCCGGCATACATATTGCATTCAATCTTTACCTGACACCGGCAGGACCATTGCCAGCCGGATATCCTTACGCTTCTCTTGCAGGCCGCTCCTTGTAGTGGTGAGCCTCCTCAAGCATCATATCTTTTACCTTCATCAGACGAATCTGCGTACTTCTCTCGTTCTCATCCAATTTCATGGTAATATACTTAATATTTCTCTGAGCCTCCGGAATGATGACATGCTCCAGCGCGTTTACACGGCGGCGCGTCTTCTCTATCTCCGCAGACATGAGCTGGCAGGCCTTTTCCACCTCGGCCAGGCGCAGCATATCCGGCAGCACATCCGCCAGGGATTTCACTGCTCCGTCCAGATCGCTGGAGGTAAAGGCAAAGCCATAAGAATAGATATCATTTGCGTCCGCAGTCCTTGTCTTATACTCAAAGACCGGGATATCCACGCTCATGACATTCTTCTTGTCTGTGTCCAGGAATACTTCCTGCTTCGGCGCCATCAGGGCGGTGTTCAGAGTTTCCTCCGACATACCGGCTTTGGCAATGACGAAGTTGGTATTGGCGCTGCGGATGCCGGCCTCTACCTTCAGACGAAGCTCCATGTTCTCACGTACCAGTTCGAGAAACTGGCGCATGAGCTCATCACGCTTGTCTTTGAGAAGCTTATGTCCGCGCACTGCGGTGACCAGCTTCTTTTTCTGTTTGGTCAGCTCCATACGGGTAGGATTCACCTGTGTAGATGCCACAAATCATCCCCCCTTTTAATATTTCCCGTAATATTCATCCAGGAATTTATCGTCAATACGTTTCAACTCGCTTCTCGGCAGGATGGAAAGCAGCTTCCAGCCAATCTTCAATGTTTCCTCGATATCACGGTTCGCCATGTAACCCTGGGAAACATACTCCTGCTCAAAAGCATCTGCAAATTTCGCATAGATAAGGTCAACATCGGAAAGAGCAGCCTCACCTAAGATGGTCATGAGCTCTTTCGCCTCCTTACCACGGGCATACGCAGCAAAAAGCTGGTTCATGGTATTAGAGTGGTCGGCGCGTGTCTTGCCCTCGCCGATACCTTTATCCTTCAGTCGTGACAGAGACGGAAGAACATCGATAGGCGGCGTTACACCTTTACGGTAAAGCTCACGGCTCAAAATGATCTGCCCCTCTGTAATATATCCGGTAAGGTCAGGAATCGGATGAGTCTTGTCATCCTCAGGCATGGTAAGGATCGGAATCATGGTGATACTTCCGCTCTTGCCTTTCTGACGTCCTGCGCGCTCATACAGAGACGCAAGGTCTGTGTACATATATCCCGGATAACCGCGGCGTCCAGGAACCTCTTTACGGGCTGCGGAAACCTCACGCAGAGCGTCCGCATAGTTTGTAATATCCGTAAGGATTACAAGGACATGCATGTTCTTTTCAAATGCAAGGTACTCTGCAGCGGTCAGGGCCATACGCGGTGTCGCGATACGCTCTACTGCCGGGTCATTCGCCAAGTTGATAAAAAGAACTGTTCTGTCAATTGCACCTGTTTCTTTAAAGCTCTCTACGAAGAAGTTGGACTCCTCGAAGGTAATACCCATAGCTGCGAAAACAACGGCGAACTGCTCGTTTGTTCCGCGAACTCTTGCCTGTCTTGCAATCTGCGCAGCAAGCTGTGCATGAGGCAGACCGGATGCGGAGAAAATCGGCAGCTTCTGTCCACGAACCAGGGTGTTCAGACCGTCGATTGCGGAAACTCCTGTCTGGATAAACTCCTCCGGGTAGCTTCTTGCAGCCGGGTTCATCGGCAGACCATTAATATCACGGCGTTCTTCAGGAAGAATCTCAGGGCCGTCGTCAATGGGACGTCCAAGTCCGTCGAATACTCGTCCCAGCATATCTCCGGAGACACCAAGCTCCATGCTTCTTCCAAGGAAACGTACCTTACTGTTGGAAAGGTTGATACCGGTGGAGCTTTCGAAAAGCTGTACCAGTGCATCGCTTCCGTTGATTTCCAATACCTTGCAGCGTCTGGTTTCGCCGTCGGCAAGCTCGATCTCACCAAGCTCGTCGTAGGAAACATTCTCTACGCCCTTTACCAGCATCAGAGGACCGGCAACCTCCTGTATGGTTCTATATTCTTTTGGCATTTTACAGGTCCTCCTTTCCTAAAAGATTTGCAGTTTCCTGGGCAAGCTCGCGGCTCACTGCCTCGTACTCAGCCTTCAGGTCATTCTCCTGCGTATATTTGTAACGGCCAATCCTCTCACGGACCGCCATCTTTACGATATCGTTGATATTTGCGCCTTTTTCAAGCGCTTCCTTGCCGGACTCGTAGAATGCAAGCACCAGAAGCATCATGTAATGCTGTTTTTCCAGTGAGGTGTAGGTATCAATCTCATGGAAAGAGTTCTGATGCAGGAAGTCCTCACGGATAGAACGGGCAGCTTCCATCTTCAGGCGGTCGCCCGGTGAAAGTGCATCCATACCAACCATCTTAACGATTTCTTCCAGCTCTGCTTCTTCCTGCAGAAGTGTCATCATTCCCTGACGGAGGCTCATCCAGTCCTCAGCTACCTGTCCGTTGAACCATGGTCCCACATCATCCAGATACAGGGAGTAGCTGGTCAGCCAGTTGATAGCCGGGAAATGACGTTTGTAAGCCAGGTTGGAATCCAGTCCCCAGAACACCTTTACGATACGAAGGGTTGCCTGGGAAACAGGCTCGGAAATATCACCGCCCGGAGGCGATACAGCGCCGATTGCTGTCAGTGCGCCTTCTCTCTCATCCTTACCGCTGCAGATCACGTGGCCGGCACGCTCGTAGAACTGTGCCAGACGGGAACCCAGGTAAGCAGGGTAACCTTCCTCACCGGGCATCTCCTCCAGACGTCCGGACATCTCACGAAGAGCCTCTGCCCAACGGGATGTGGAGTCTGCCATCAGAGCTACGGAATAGCCCATGTCACGGAAATACTCTGCAATGGTGATACCAGTATAAATGGAAGCCTCACGAGCCGCAACAGGCATATCGGAGGTATTTGCGATCAAAACAGTACGTTCCATCAGAGACTGTCCCGTTTTCGGGTCCTTCAACTCCGGGAACTCGTTCAGAACGTCGGTCATCTCATTTCCACGCTCACCGCAGCCGATGTAAACCACGATGTCAGCCTCCGCCCATTTTGCGAGCTGATGCTGGATAACGGTCTTACCGCTTCCGAAAGGTCCGGGAACGGCTGCCACACCGCCCTTGGCAATGGGGAACATGGTATCAACTACACGCTGACCCGTTACAAGCGGCATTTCCGGCGGGAGTTTTTTCTTATAAGGACGTCCGCGGCGTACCGGCCATTTCTGCATCATGGTCAGCTCCTTGTCGCCCTCGTCTGTGGAAAGCACCGCTACTACTTCCTCCACGGTAAACTCTCCGGCTTTAATCTCTTTGACTACACCCTTGACATTCGGGGGAACCATGATCTTCTGTGTAACGACGATCGTCTCTTCCACAGTACCCAGGACGTCGCCGCCCTGAACTTCCTCTCCCACCTTAGCCACAGGAACGAAATTCCATTTTTTGTCGCGCTTTAAGGAGGGAACCTCCACACCACGCTTCAAGTTATTGCTCTGAGTTGCCTTCATGATATCGTCAAGCGGACGCTGGATACCATCGTAAATGCTGGCGATCAGACCAGGCCCCAATTCTACGGACAGCGGCACTTCCATGGATTCCACCGGTTCGCCCGGTTTCAGTCCGGAAGTTTCCTCATATACCTGAACGGAAGCCTCATCTCCATGCATCTCGATGATTTCACCGATCAGTCGCTGATTACTTACACGAACCACGTCAAACATGTTGGCGTCTCTCATGCCCTCAGCGATGACCAGCGGTCCTGCTACTTTTTTAATGGTTCCTTTGCTCATTTGGACCAATCACCTGCTTTCTCGAATTTTATGCCCCGGCCTTTGGGTAAGCCGCGGCTGCGTCTGAAAAACATCAGCCGCCATTGCTGAAAAGAATGTCCGAGCCAACCGCAGTTTCCACGGATTTTTTAACTCCCTCCACACCTGCGCCGGTGTTTCCGGAAATCCCCGGAATCTGGATAATAGCCGGAAGCAATTCTCCTTTATATTTGTCTATCTCATTCTTTAACTGAGCGGCCAGATGCTCTGTGATATAGATGACCGCATATTCCCCGTCAGCCAGACGGGCAAACTGTTCTCTGCCTTTCTCCGGGCTTTCCACAGGAAATGTGTCAAGGCCCAGCGCGGCAAAACCGTAAATACTGTCATAATCGCCGATCACTGCAATCTTATACATACATCTCCCTTACCCTTTCCCGGATGGCTTCCTCCGGCAGGTTGCTGCGCTTCCCTGTCAGAATGATGCGAACCGTCTTGATTTCATTTTCCCTGGCCAGCACATAGGCTACCAGAGGTCCTATTGTGAATGGATTGGTGAGCTGCGGCCGGATGGTCTCGATAATCTGGTTGTCGCACCAACGTTCAAACGCTGAAGGTGACTCGGCCAATGCCTCCGCACCTGCGGCATACTTCGTCCCTGCCAGATAATCCATGACCGCGTCCATTCCGCTTAAAGCCGCATGAATGAGAAGCTCAATATTAAGCGTATCACACTCTGCCATGGCCTTTCTCATGAATTCCATTGATTTTGCGGTTTTCTGCGAACGCACCGCAATCTTTATATCTGCTACTGCCACTGTAGACTCCGCATACTGGCGGATAATATCGTCCTTGGCCTTTTTCCCGGCCTCGTAAATAGCCTCCAGAGTGGCACGGTCAATCATGATGTCGCATAGCTGGCCGTCTCTGGTGTGCAGAAATGTCTCATATGCCTCCTGCGCCACCTGCCTCATATTTTCCGGGAGTCTGCCGTAGTCTTTGTTCGCCAGAATCTCCAGCATAGTTTTTCCATCAATGGCACAGTCGTTAAAGAAGATATTGGGATTCTTCTCCTCCGTAGCTGTCTCCTTGATAGCCGCCTTGAGATTATGGAACAAATTTGCGTAGGTGAGAACATCAAACACAGACATATCATCCACAAGGGATTCCATCAGCGCCCATGTTTTCTCTCTCTCCCGGGTCAAGATTGCATCTGCGTTCATAGGAGTGTCGGCATCTCCCCAGCCTCTCTCGGCCAGAAACTGCAGGCATTGGTTCTCATCCCTGCAGGCCAGAAGCTGTTCGATCACAGCCTGGTTAAAAAGTGACACCTCCAATGAGCGGATTCGCGCTACCGCATAGGTATACTTCTTGTCTGCCATAATTAGGTGAACCTCCTTTTCGCGGATTGCGCTTTGTTATGAAAATAATAATCTTTGTACTTTATCCTGTAATTCGTCTTTCTTAGAATCAAACAGCGCCTTAATGGAGCAGTTCTCCTCAATGCCACCGTACGCAAGGACAAATCCGCCGTCAATATTCCTCGTTTCCTTGGATACGGCAAGGCTTCCGCCTTTCTTTGCGGCGATTTCCTCCGCTTCCTTCTCAAAGCCGGAAGGCAGGCGTTCTACATCCCTGGCTGAGAAATATACGACTCCGGCCTCGGCATGAGTGAATTCCCCGAGCATCTTACGGATAATGTCGAAATATTCGGCGTCACCCTTGCTCATAATGCTCTCATATGCCTTAGCAAGCACGTCCGCGATCACTTCCTGCTTGGCAGTGAGGATGGCGGTACGGCGCTTTAAGTCGTTGGAGGATACCATACGGTCTTTGAAATTAGCGATATCGGCTTGTGACTTAGCGGAAATTTCTTTTTCCAGCTTATCGGCCTCGGCCTTGGCTGTGTCCATAATTTCCTGGGAAGTGTGCCGTGCTTTTTCCAATGTGTCATTCGCGGAGCTGTTTGCTTCATCAAGAATCTGGTTGATCATCTTGTCTAATCCAGTCATCTGTCAGCTCTCCTTTTTTTCTGATTAATATACTTATGAAAGTCCCGGACTGCGGCTGTGCAGATGGGCAAGCTTGCTTGCACAGATGTACAGACATTGGACGGGCTAACCCGTATGAGCAAGTAGGCCGACAGGCCAGATTGCGAATATGGGTGGCGATTGTGGGAGCGCGTAAGCGCGGAGCAATCGACTTTCATAATTAGCGATGTCTGCGTCAGCAGACATGTCCTTTTATTACAAGGAAGTTCGAGACTTCGCTTTATACCTGGATGGAACTTACTGCCAGGATGGAAATCAGAAGTGCAAGGATCGCATAGGTCTCAACCATTGCCGGGAACAGCATGGCTTTACCAAACTGCTCAGGTTTCTTAGCTACGATACCGATAGAAGCCACAGAGGTACGTCCCTGATGGATAGCGGATACAAGGCCAACCAGTGCGATAGGCAGGCAGGCTACGAAAATCAGAAGTCCTGTTTCAAGAGTTAAATCTGCTGCTCCGCCGCCAAGCAGGCCGACTTTAGAAAGAGCGATGAAAGCTACCAGCAGACCGTAAATACCCTGGGTACCCGGAAGAAGCTGCATGATCAATACCTTTGCAAATTTGCTGGGGTCCTCTGTTACAACTCCGGCTGCTGCCTGTCCGGCAACACCAACACCATAGGCAGAACCCATACCTGCCAGAATAACAGCACTCGCTGCTCCTAATAATGCCCAAACAATACCACTCATATTTTTGTTTCCTCCTTAATATCTACATATTTTGTATTTGCTTTAAATGGTTCGAAGGCTTTGCCGCCGCCCTCGTAGAACTTACCGAAAAACTCAACATACTGCAGACGGCAGGTGTGCACATAAGCACCCAGCAGGTTGATCGCAATGTTGAATACGTGTCCAACAATAAACACAAGAATGAACACGATCACGCCAAACACGCTGTTGCCTACCATACTTCCCATCTGGTTTACTACGGAAGCGATAACGCCGGTAGCCAGGCCCAGAGCCAAAAGACGGGAGTAGGATAAAATATCACTCAGCCATCCGGTGATGTTATACAGATCATAAGCACCCAATGCGATACGCAGCGCCGGATTCTTATTTGCTCTGCCGGACATCAAAAGGATTCCCACAGCTCCGGCAATCGCCAGAACCTTACCAAGCGTATTCACGATTGGCGGGAACACGATATTCATCTGAGAAATTGATACAAAAAGATCGCTTGGAATCAGCATGATCAAAAGGCCGATCAGCATCATGTACCAAAGTATTACATCACAGAAGAAATCTAAATATTTCTTAGCCTTAATTGCCATATAACCCTTCATGCCAAGACCCACAAACAAATGAATAAGGCCGAACAGCATGGAGTAGATCAAAAGCTTCATCGGATTTTCCAGAGGTGCAAACCATACCGGACGTATGCCTACCTCGTGTCCGAAGAAGGTCCGTGACACCACGTTTATCAAATCGCCGAAATATCCGCCAAACATAATGCCCCAGAATAAAGTGGACAGTCCGCAGTACATAAAAAGCCTGATAGACTTGCTCATGCCCTCGGACATTCGCGGGAATTTCTTTAGAAGCACTGCACATGCCACGAATACAATCAAACCATAGGCTGCATCAGAAAGCATCAGTCCAAACAGGAACACATAAAAAGCTGCCATCACCTTGGACGGGTCCATCTCGCCCCAGTGTGGCAAACCAAACGAAGCTAAAACTCCCTCCGCTGCGCCTGCGAACCTGCCGTTTTGCAATACTATTGGAACTTCATCTCCCTCTGCATCCTCAGCCTCCACGACCAGGTCAAACTTCTCATTGAGAAGCTTCTCAAGTGCCGGAACCTTCTTCTTGGGAAGATAACCGGTAATGAAAAAGGTCTGTTTTGACTGGGGAACATGCCCGAGAATCTCATATTTCTGAGCTCTGGCCCTGAAATAATCGGAGACAAGACGAAGCCTCTCACGGCTGTCAGCCATATCCCTGATCTTCTCTTCCAGATCCTGATTCTCCTTCACGAAATGTCTGATCTCCGACTCAAGATGATTCTTCTCCTCTGCCGGTACCTTGCGGATGGACTGTGACGGCCTTGCGAATCCCTGCATACGCAGAGCCTCCTCAAGCTTGGCCGCATCCTCCCGCAGACAGGCCGCAGCAATACAGAGCTGGTCTCCATCCGCAGAAATCTTCTGGATATCAAAGGCTTCCAGGTCCGGCGCATCCTGCGCAAGACGCTGATATACCTGGTCCAGACTGGTATCCCCGCTGATACTGCCGATGATCATGGCCACCTTCTTTGTCCCGTTGTAGTTAAGCGGAACATCAAGGGAAAGCCAAGGTGTCAGTGTCTCAATCTGGGTTTCCAGTTTGACAATCGCTGCCTTGTTCTCTGTAAGCCTCTTCTTGCGTGAAATCAACTTCCTGGCTTTTTTGAGCACTGCCTCGCGGTGCTCACTGGCTTCTTCATAAGAAGTCTTATCCACCAGCTTCTTTCCCTCCAGAGACGAGAACATAGAAGTTTTCTCAGGAGCATACTCCTGCAGGACCTCCAGCGCCTGATCACATAACAGTGCGCTTTTCTCAAAGGTCTGTCTTGACTCCATGGTATCCATGACTGCCAGGTCAGGGTCCAATGGCATCGTGGTGTCTATTTCCATGACACCTAGTGACTGAAGTTCTTCCAATATGGCCTTACGGTTCTTTTTCATCGCGCAGATACTTAATCGTTGCATCTGCAATACTGCCATATCCGCATTCCTCCTTTATCCTTTTATTTCATTCATCCCTTGCATTAAAACAGGCTGTCCACCACAAGCTCAATCGCCTGGGCTTCCTTCTGGGATGCTTGATTTCTTAATTTCTGGATCTCCTGCTCTACATTTTTCAGAGCGCTCTGCTCACCTGCAGAAGCTTCCGTCTTCGCCGCTTCCATATCAGATGCGGCCTTTGCCACGGCGGCTTTCCTAGTGTCTTCCTTCAAAAGCTTGGCATCTTCTTTCGCCTTCTCTATCAAGGCTTCTGCCTGCTGGGCAGCGTCCTTCATAATCTGCTCTGCCTTTGCCTCCGTCTCTTTCACTACCTTAATTGTTTCTTGTACCATCTGATCACCACCTTTTTCTCATATAGACAAATTCTACCATAATAATTTTAAAAATACAACGTATTTGGGCAATTTGTTTAAAAAATTTTTGTATGTCCCTAAATTATTTTTGTGTTCTCGTAATAGTGCACAAATTCTGAGACATCCGCGTTTCTGCATAGTAACTCTTGTATTACGGTAGTTTCTTATTTTATCATGCATCAAGTGGGTTGTCTTTATGCATTTTTTTCCTTTTGCCTAAAAAAAGAAGTGTTTTTTTAATATGGAAAATGGTCTTTCTAAAGAAAAAACAACAGCCAGGAAAATAATCTTCCCGGCTGTTGGAATATTTATAGAAATATTATACTTATGCTATTCCTGTGTTTCACTCATATATGTATGCACTGTAGTCTGGGTCCTCTAAATTGTCAATATCAATCCAGGCCGGATCAAGCAGCACACGCTTCTGAATCTTCACCTTTTTCTTCGGCGCTGTGGCCTGCAAAGCGGTCCAAATAGTCTGATACCCCATTGCGTACGGCTGCTGGGAAACCACGCCCAGCTCCTCACCGTTTTTAATAGCTTCCTGCTGACGGGTAGTCGCGTCCACGCCCACCATGGCGATCTTTCTAGTTTCCTCGCCTTTATCCATGTCCAGATACATTTCGGAAACCTCGGCGTTGGTACAAAATACACCATCCAAGTCAGGATATTTGTCTAAAACAGCCTGCATGGCCTCCACCATATCCTCCACCTGGTCCTGATATACCACTTCCACAACCTCTGTGTCCGTATAATTTGTGAAAGTATCCACAAAGCCCTCCACACGGTCTCTCACACTCTGTGTCTTCTCCTGTCCGGAAAACACCGCTGCCTTGCCCATCTTTCCCAGGGCATTGCCGAGCTGGATGGCAGCCATCTCTCCTACCGTAACATTCTTCGTACCGCGGAAAGCGCGGATGAGCTTCGTCTCCGTTACATTGGAATCAAATACCACCACCGGAATGCCGTTCTCCTTGGCAGACTCAAGCTGTGCCTGACAGGATTCCATATCACCTGCAGCCATGCAGAGCACATCCGGATTCTCGGCAATCACCGCATCCAGGATATTGATCTGGTCCTCCACCTTCTGTTCATCGTCCGGTCCCTCAAAGGTCATAGTGATCTGCTCATCCTTCTCGAAGCCATAAGCCACGTTGACAGCCTGGACAGCTTCCTCCATACCCTTGCGTACCAGATCCCAGAACTGGCCTTTTGTATTCTTACTTACCACTGCTATCCTTGCCCCCGGCTGGATAGGGACAGTTGTATCTATTTCAGGTATTGCCGGATCCTCTTCCGTTTCTTCCATCTCCTCGGCTTCCGTTGTTTCCTGTACGTCTGCGATAAGGGGGGCGATAGCTTTATCCACTTCCTCTTTACTGCATCCGGCCAGCATTGTGACTGCGCTCAAAAAGACCGCACCTGCAACTGCCGCTTTTTTCATCCTTCAATCTCCTCTTTAACTTGAATTTAAACTTACTTGGACTTCTTTACTGTTTTCTCTGTACTTTTTTACATTATACACTTTTTCCCGGGAGCGTCCAGACATTTTATACTTTTTTCACATTTTTCATCATTAATCCCAAACGTCCCACTCTCTGCCAATCTCATATATTGTGGAAAATGACAAAGGTCCGAGGACCACACCCCAGCCCCCAAACAGAAATATTCCAATATAAACAGACGCAAGCACTGCAATAGGAGATACCCCCAGTTTTCCCCCCAGCAGTCTCGGTTCCAGAAATTCCCGCAGTACACTCGTCACAAGATCCAGAGCCACGCACCCCGCCGCCATTGAGGGATTTCCTTTTATCAAAAATATGAAAGCCGCAGGATAAAGAAACGTTCCGGTGCCGATAAGAGGAAGCGCGTCCAGAGCCCCTAACGCAATCCCCAGAATCAAAAAGTACGGACTTTTCATAAGCCAGAATCCAATCGTACATACTGCTGCCACCAGCGTCATAATCACAGCCTGGGCCTTAAGATAAGTGACCGTAGTCTTTTTTAACCGTTTCACCACACGGCGCGTCCCCACCAGCCAGGGATAGTCCCAGATTTTTTTGCGCAGGTTTTCCATATCTGAGATGATAAGAATACTGCTGATAAACGCCACTACAACGCCTGAGAGCAGTATAAACACACCTTTGAAATAAGAAAAAGCCTTCACAAGCGCACTTGGGCTCATAAGTGACAGAAGCTGGTTCTGCATTCCCGAAAACTGTGACAAAATGTAACTTCGGCTGTCTGTCCTCAGGATTCCGGTCATATCCTCGATCGCTACGCAGCATTTATCTAGAAATCCGGAGCACCAGCGCAGAAATACCGGAAGATTGCCAATTGCCGTCTTTAGCTGAGACAGCAGTTCCGCAGCTCCCAGATATAGGAGCAATCCCACTAAACCAAACAAAAGTGCCAAAAGTACAACGCCGGAAAGGCTTTTTTTAATTTTCGTCTTTTTTTCGATTTTAACCGTGACAGGATATAACCAGGCTGCTAAAAGCCAGGCCGCTAAAAAAGGGATTGCAACCGGCAGTAAGCAGCGAAACCCCACAAACACACCAGCGACAATCCCAAAGATCATCAATTTTCTTTTCCATTCTATATGCAAGCTCTCTCACCATACTTTACTTTATTTTTGCTTATGCCTATATGCTATATTAGTATGGTGATTTTTGCAAAAATTATTCTTTTAACTCACGAAGCTCTTCCTGAAATACATCAAAAGCCTTACCTTGTGGAGTTACAAAAAACTCCATTTTTTTCTTTGTATGCGGATGGCGGAAGCTTAACCGGCAAGAGCATAGCGCAAGTGCAACGCCGGCATTTGCTCCCGGATTATACTTTTGGTCACCGAGAAGCGGCATACCTGCATTTGCCATCTGTACACGGATTTGATGATGGCGGCCTGTCTCAAGCTCAATCCACAGAAGAAATTGAGTCTGTGTGGTTTCCGTAACACTTTCCTGTCGCCGTCCGACTGCCTCTACACCATTTTCCTGCACCTGCACACGGGTTTCTGCCAGGACCTTGTACCGGAGCCGCGCTTGCTTCGCTCCAGGCGTGCCAGGGCTGACAACTGCGGAGGTATTTGTCCTGCCGTCCTTTTTCAGATAGTCCTCCAGATTTCCCTGCGCAGCCTGCGGTTTTCCGGCAGTCACGGCCAGATAGATCTTGCCCATCTCATTTGCACTCATCTGCCTGCTCAGTTCCCTGGCTGAACCAGGCGTTTTGGCGAACACAAGAACGCCCTCCACAGGCTGATCGAGACGATGCACAATCCCAAGATAAGGCACTTCGGTTCCTGTATTTACTGCTGTACCTGCAATCACTTCATTCTTTGCCTTCTTCGCTGCTAAATAATTTTTAAGTGCACTCTCCAAATCCATCGTGCCCACCCGGGCATTCTGAACCGCGATTCCTGCAGGCTTGTGGCATACAATGAGCTCTTTATCTTCATAGAGGATATAATCCTCAATATTTCCAATCCACATATAAATTCTCGCCGGACCAATAATCCCGACACTCCTTTTTGGGGAAAGTATAACTGAAAAATATAGTTTCTGCAAGAGCAGGACAAGATTATTACATTAGAATAGTACATGATTAAGAATAGACAGAGGTAGACGGTCATCACTTTTTACTTATTTCAAAAATGATGACCGTCCTAAAATTCTTCGTTATTCAATTCGTTTTTCCTCTTCGTTCTTTTGAAAACTAATTATCTTGTTTTTGGTTTCCAACTGGAACTTATTACTTAGAAGTATATTCCAATTCTCTTTATTCAGTTTTTGGTTTTATCTTCTATATGTGTACATATCTTTTTTTATTTCCTGCTCATAAACGATATGATTTAAGTATCACTCGATTTACTTAGAAAGTTTATAGATGCTTAAATTATAATTTCACGGATTATAATTTATATATTTTGAAGAAATATCGGATACACTTTTTATCGGATGGTATAAACAATTTTGAACTTAACTTCTTAAATTCTAAACCGCTTATTTATTGTACTTTATCTATGTTCAAATAGATTTCCACTAATGTGAAGATTATTTAAATCAATATGTAAAGTGTTTAAAAAGTTCCATCATATTTCTTCATTAAATATCTTTTCTTTTGAAAGATATTCTTCTGATGCAAAGCTTCAATTCATATCCTAATGTTGCTGATATGGATTTCAAGATAACGTTCTTATCTATTTTCAAAATTCTCCGGAGCTCTTCTTCCGGACGAGCTTCTAAGATAAGGGTTATATCCTTTTATAAAAAGTTTCTTTACACTATTTATAAAATCTTTGTATCAGGTTCGTGATAGTTGTTCAATATGAGTAATCGTTTCTATATACCTTTGATACTTTTCATTCCCTTGTATTTTCTGCTGCTAAGAGCTTCCTACTGTATCGGGTATTTCTTGATTTCTTTGATGTATCAGGTCTTTCTTGCAGGAAACACGATTCCTATCACTCTCATATTGATGATGTTGTACTTACGTTCCCACTGGAATCACCCTGTCCTTTCTGTTTAACTCCATCCTTTTCATTGTAACATTTATACTATGAATTGAATGAGTTGCTTTTTTAATTTTTATTTGCTTGTTTTCTTTTGATGTGATTATAATACCACTGCCCCTTTGATTTGTCAACACATTTTTTCATATTTTTTAAAATAAATTATTTTCTATCTATCTAATTTAATTTTAAACTGTGATTTATTTGAATTTTTCTATATTTTTAGAAAATTCGTTTTTTGAGTACATACAGAACAATGTGGACAAGTCCACCTCACCTCCCTAAACCCCTTACTCATGAGGGACTTGTACACTTTGTGCGCAAATGTGCAGCTGCGAAGCGGCTTTCCTCTGCGCACTGCGTGCATCCCCCGGAGGGTTATATCATAGGAAAGTGATATTCTTCCTGTTAAAAGAGATTGACGTACTTACCTATGATATGACAAAAAGATGCTGTCATGGCACGCACCACAACAGCATCTCTATATACGTTTTACCTTCTATTATAATTGATCAGGCAGCCCTTGAGGATAATTTCACGCTCATCATCCGTAAGCTCGCCCAAGGTTACATCGAATTCCTTCAAACCAGTATCTCCTACCACATATCCTTTGATCACCTCGGCTTTTTCCTCCACAGCCTTGCGGATGCCCGGGAAGAACAGGTAGTCTCCGTTCTTAAACGGCAGATCTCCGGCCGGAATAAGGAACGGGAGCATCCCCCAGTTGATAAGGTTAGAACGGTAACGCTTGGTCGCATACTCATTCGCAATATTTGCCCAGCCGCCAAGCACCTTCTGGCAGGAAGCGGCCTGCTCTCTGGCAGAACCGTCGCCCGGCTTCACGGCAAAGATCGTGCTGCCTACGCCCAGGTTACCTTTTCCTGTATCCGGGAAATCCTTGTGAATCACTTCCAGCACCGGTTTCAGCTCGGGGACTGCCTCAAGCGGACACTGGTCGTTCTGGATGGCCTGCTGTGCCTTCTGGATCTCCTTTGCGCGGCCCACGTATGCCGGGTCCTTTCTGGAAAGCGTAAACTCTGCAAGTCCCAACGGATTGGAACGGTAGGAGGATGTCTCGCCGGACGGAATCAGCTCGTCCGTAGTTGTGACCGGATCGTGAATCTCAGAAACCACCTTCAGCACCAGATTCTCCGCAAGAGCCGCCATCGTAGGCCAGTCCTTAATGTTCGGTCCGAACTGGATCTCTACGCTTGGGTCAGCCACGCCCTTGCTGTCAAACACGCGGTTGTCATAGATGGTTTTGTCAAAGAAATACTTCTGGTTCGTATATTCTCCGGTATATTCTTCCGCAGAGGTCAGGAAGCCCTTGTTTGCCGCAGTCGCAGCTATGGAGCGGGCATCCATCAGAGCTACAGAAGAAATCTGTCCGTTCTGGATCTTAGAGCCTTCGCGGTTCGGGAAGTTTCTGGTTGTATGGCGGATACTGAACGCATTATTGGCAGGAGTATCGCCTGCGCCGAAGCACGGACCGCAGAAAGCTGTTTTCACAACCGCTCCTGTCGCGAGAAGCTCAGCCAGGACTCCGTTTTTCGCAAGCTCCATATAAATCGGCGTACTTGCAGGATAAACGCTCAGGGTAAAGGCATCCGCTCCAATGCTGCTGCCACGGAGGATATCTGCTGCCGCGCAGATATTTTCAAATCCGCCGCCCGCACAGCCGGCGATGATTCCCTGCTCCACATAAAGTCTGCCGTCGATCACCTTGTCACGAAGGGTAAACGGAACCTTATTGTCCAAGCTTACCTGTGCTTTCTTTTCCACATCCGCAAGGATATCGTCAAGATTTGCATTCAGCTCATCAATGGTATACGTATTACTTGGATGGAACGGCATAGCGATCATAGGCTTGATCTCGCTCAGGTCAATTTCCACACAGCCGTCATAGTAAGCGACGTCACCCGGCTTCAGCTCTTTGTAGTCCTCGCTGCGGCCGTGGATCTCGTAAAATTCTTCAATCTTTTCATCTGTCTGCCAGATGGAGGAAAGGCAGGTGGTCTCAGTGGTCATAACGTCAATTCCGATTCGGAAATCTGCACTCAAATTAGCCACACCAGGTCCCACAAACTCCATCACCTTATTCTTCACATAACCGTTGGCAAAGACCTTGCCGATGATTGCCAGCGCAACGTCCTGCGGACCTACGCCCGGACGCGGTGTTCCTTTCAGATAAATGGCTACAACTCCCGGCATATTGATGTCATAGGTCTGGCAGAGAAGCTGCTTCACAAGCTCCGGTCCGCCCTCTCCCATTGCCATGGTGCCGAGTGCTCCGTAACGTGTATGGCTGTCCGATCCCAGGATCATCCTGCCGCCGCCTGCCAGCATCTCGCGGGCGAACTGATGGATGACAGCCTGATGAGGCGGAACATAGACACCGCCGTATTTTTTCGCACAGGTAAGACCAAACATATGGTCATCCTCATTAATGGTGCCGCCGACTGCGCAGAGAGAGTTATGACAGTTTGTCAGCACATATGGCACCGGAAATTTTTCCAGGCCGGATGCTCTGGCTGTCTGGATGATTCCCACGAAAGTAATATCATGGGATGTAAGCTTATCAAACTTTATCTGGAGCTTATCCATATTTCCAGAGGTATTGTGAGCCTCCAAAATACCGTAAGCAATCGTATTCTTCGCTGCCTCCTCAGGGGAAATCAAATTCCCGGCCTGCGGGGGCTCCACAATATCGCGGCCATTCACCAGATACACACCGGTATCGTATAATTTCATTCTATGTCTCCTCCATTTCTATGTACGTACTTTATATAGGTTATCAATTGGGTTTCATTATAGTTGATTTTTGTTGAATAATCAAGAGTTAGTGGCAGATGGCGTGATAAGATGTACTGAGGGATGGCTGCTGCAAAAGTTATCAAACAGTAAGTGGAAATTAATCCTCGCTTGTGTTAATATAGGGAAAAAGGAGGGGCTCATCATGGATTTCAACCGCGAAAACGCAGAAAAAGCTTTAGAAATGGCGGGGTTCTCTAACCCCGGGCCTTGGACCGCACACTCCAAATATGTGGCGATGGCATGTAAGAATATCGCAGATAAATGTCCGGAGCTTTCGGCTGAAAAGGCTTATCTTTACGGTCTGCTTCACGATATCGGGCGTTATCCCGGTGTAACCTCGGAGCGGCATCTGCTGGACGGTTACCGCTATTGCACGGAGCGGGGCTGGACAAAGGCTGCGCAGATTTGTATCTCCCATGCATTTATCATTCAGGATATCCGCACCTCCATCGGGGTCTTTGATATGTCTGAGGAGGAATACCAGTTTATGAAGCAGTTCATATCCCAGGCTGTGTATGATGATTATGACAGACTTGTACAGCTCTGCGACTCTCTCGCCCTGCCAAGCGGGTTCTGTCTTTTGGAAAAACGCCTGGTTGATGTCACGCTTCGTTATGGCGTGCATGAAGCGACAATCCCCCGCTGGAAAAAGGTGTTTGAAATCAAGCAGATGTTTGAAGAAAAAATGGGATGTTCCATCTACGATGTACTGCCCGGCGTTGTGGAGAATACTTTCACATTTTAGTCAATGCCATCATAGCTCCACTTTGCATCGTTATAGACTTCATAATAAAAGGAGGATTCCGGCGAAAGCGCAGCCTGCCATTTTTCATCATCATAATATTTCTTACTGCTTACTTTTTTCTGATTATCGTACCCCTGCACGTTCGGCTGTCCGCTTTCATCCTTTTCTATAATGGTATCGCTCTCATAAAGCACTTTGCTTCCTATACAGGCTTTCACCTTCCAGGTATCCTTATCCTCCACATAAATAACCTTATTCTGCAGACAATCAGAGATACCCTCATCCTCAGACAAGGTTTCGCTAAGGCCTATATAACTGTCGGTTTTTATTATTTTTCTGGAATCATTATATTTATAGACAGTTTGGTAAATATAAAAATGCTGTTTAGCAAAATCATCAGCTTCCGGTAAATCATAACCAATTTGTATTTCTGAATCTGAACTGCTCACTTTAGAAATGGTTCTTCCGTAAATATTTTCCAGAAAACTACGGAGTTCCCCCATTTCCTTGTCGTCTATGGGCCATTCGGCCTCTTTGAGCAATGGCAGAGCTTCCTTTGTCGTATGCGCCTCAATTTTAGGAAGAATACTTTTGCTGCAGGATGTTAAAAATGTTACCGATAGGATAATTACAGTTAATACGGTCAGACTATGTTTTTTCATTTTCATATCGGCGCCCTCTCTTCCGAATACCGCTCACAGTAGTTTCAATTACATTAATTATGATTATACCACGATACGAATGGCGATACGTAATTTATTTGAATATTTTATCTAATAATGATATACTACACTAAAACCGAACGGCCAAATAAAACCAAATAAAAATTTACAGAAGGGCGGGAATGAATATGTTTCGTTTATGGGGAAAAATCTGGAAAGATAATCATCTGCTCCAGGACACCGTTGTCTGTGATGACACGGAAGATACACGTACACACAAGGTTTTCCGGGGACTGGAGCAGATATGTTATGAATTAGATCTGGGGAATCCAATCTGGCTGGATTCCACCGTGGCAGACTTTAAAAAGCACGATAAAGCAAGGTTTTACCAGGACAATTTCATCGAACAAATAGAGTTTGACTACCTGGAAATTCAAGTAATTGAAGAAGATTAAACTATATGCGCTCCGCCCAGCTAAGCACAGCCTTGCGCAGGAATTCGGTACATCCGGGTGTTTCCTTGTCATAATAGCTCTTAAACCGCTCATCCGCGATATACATATTAACTATCCCTTTGTGCGCGTCTTCGGTATACTTTTTCCAGGTCATGCCAAGCCACTCCTTATGAAGGGCAGCAATCCCGCGGCCGCAATCACCCTCAGGGTCTTCCCCGGCTTTCACCGCTTCTTCCAGACGCTTGACAATCTCCTTGCCCAGATTCTGGAATTTCTCATAGTCTTCCTCTGTCATGTTCAGCATTTTACGGTTAGACGCATCGATTTCCTCGTCTCCGTACTTTTCACGTACCTCGTCTCCGTAACGCTCCTCATTCTCCTCAACTATCTTCTTTTTAAATGCCTCAAATCTCTCTTTATCACTCATTTTACATTCTCCTTTCATTGACGCAATTGTAAGATTCACACTGGATATCAGCCGTTCGATTCTGCAGCGCTGCTCCTCCAGCTCAGAAAGGTGCTCCTGCAATGCGGAAAGTACGTCAAATTCCTGCTCGTAAAGAATCTGGGAAATCTGCTGCAGGGAAAATCCCCTTTCTCTGTAAAAGAGAATCTGCTGCAATAGCTCCAGTTCCTTCTCTCCGTAATAACGGTATCCCGCATCATTGACATACAAAGGCGCAAGCAGTCCGATTTCGTCGTAATAGCGCAATGTCCGCGCGCTGACACCCGCAAGCTCCGACAATTCTCTGATACTGTATTCCATGCTTTACACCTCCCATCGAACTTCCCGGCAGCCCGGATATTGTAAACTTTCACCGGGCTTTACCTTCCTTCAAACCTCGCGGCAGCCCGGATGTTATAAACTTTCACCAGGCTTTACCTTCCTTACAATTAGTAGCCTACATCTTTACGTAACGTCAAAGTCAAGAAGTTTTTTTCTAATTCCCCTAATTCCGATTAAAATTCCATCGTCCGAACCAGACGAAATACCTGCTCACAGGTATCTATAAGATTCTGCCTGGCATTCTCCGGCCGCATCACCTCTTCCAAAGGCTCCACGCTCCGCAGCACCGGAAAAAACGCATCAATTCCTTTTGCATTGCACCAAACCGCATCCCTGGCCACACACCCGGAAAAAGCCAACACTTTCCTACCGTATTTCTTTGCAGCCGCAGCTACTCCCACAGGAGCCTTCCCCATCACCGTCTGTCCGTCCAGGCGTCCTTCCCCGGTAATCACCCAGTCCGCATCCTTCACATACTCCTCAAGGCTGGTTTCCTCAAGAACAATTTGAACCCCTGATTCCAGAGAAGCATTTGTAAAGGTAAGAAAAGCAAACCCCAATCCCCCGGCCGCACCCGCACCTGGCTGATACGGATTCGCCTGCATATATTTCTCCCCGGCCAGAGCTGCATAATGCCGGAGCCATTCATCCATACGCATCACCATCGCCGGGTCAGCCCCTTTCTGTGGGCCGAAAACAGCGCTGCAGCCGTCCTCGCCGCAAAGTGGATTTGTGACATCACACGCAATGCGGAAGGAGCATTCTCTCAGCTCGGGAATCACATGCTCGTCCCTGATTTCCACAAGTCTTTCCAAACCAATTGCTCCCCGAGGCACCTGCGCTCCGTTTTCATCCAGCATATCAAAGCCAAGTGCCTGAAGCATTCCCACGCCGCCGTCATTAGTCGCGCTGCCTCCGATACCGATTACGAAACGCCGACACCCCTCGTAAACAGCATCCTTAATCATCTCTCCCACCCCGTACGAGGTTGTAAATAAAGGATTTCGCTCTTCCTCTTTTAAAAGAGTGATGCCCGCCGCGGAAGCCATTTCGATAACGGCAGTTTTCTTTTCCCTTATAATTCCATAAGAGCACTCCAACGGCGCACCAAGAGGTCCTGTTACTGTCACAGATTTAAGTTCCCCGCCCATCCCGCAGGTCAGAGCCTGGACGGTTCCTTCCCCGCCATCCGCTAACGGCCGTATACATATTTCACAGTCCGGGTACACCCTTTTTATCCCATCAGCCACAGCTTGTCCTGCCTCCAAAGAGGTAAGACTCCCCTTAAAGGAGTCGACGGCTATCGTAACCTTCATCACTTTTTCCTCCACACGGCATAACAGTTCAGATACCCTGAACTGTTATCAAACGCCTTCTATAATATCAGCTTAATATTATATCGTCTTAAGATATACCGTCAATACACCCGGTTCCTGCTGCCCCCGTTTAAAAAGGCCTCTATGTTCTTAACAACCTCATCCACCACCCGGAAACGCGTCTCCTTCGCAGCCCAGGCGATGTGAGGCGTGATTACAAGCTTCTTACTATCCTTAATTTTCAGCAAAGGATTTTCCGGGTCCATAGGCTCTTTGGACAGCACATCCAGAGCGGCCGCCCCAATCTCATTCTTAACCAAAGCCGTATAAAGTCCCTGCTCGTCCACGATCGGACCGCGCGCCACATTGATAAAGACACCCGACTCTTTCATCCGGCGGAACGCGTTCAGATTCATCAGCCCTTCCGTATGCCCGTTCAGCGGCGCGTGCACAGACAGGATATCCGAACGCGTGAGTAGTTCCTCAAACTCCACCTGCTCATAGGAACTGTCGTATCTATGCCCCGAGGCAGAGCAGCAGATAATATGGCAGCCAAAGGCTTCTGCAATCTCCGCCACCCTCCTGCCGATAGCGCCAAGTCCCAAAATTCCCCAAGTCTTACCGTTAAGCTCAAAAAAGCTCTGGCTGAAATGGGAAAAGCAGGCACCGCGGGCATATTCGCCGGATTTCACGTAATCATCGTAATACCGTAGCTTTTCCATCACATAAAACAATAGGGCAAAAGTATGCTGGGCCACGCCGTTCGTAGAATAGCCCGCCACATTACAGGCAGCTATCCCCCTGGATTTCAGGAAGCCGCCGTCAAGATTGTTGATTCCGGTTGCGGTAAGGCACACCAGCTTAAGCTTCTTTGCCCCGCCGATGGTGCTTTCACAAATGGGGACCTTGTTCGCCACGATGATGTCCGCGTCTGCCACACGCTCCGGCATTTCCTCCGCACGCGTAGAGCCGTAGATCACCACATCCCCCAGCTTATGAAAAGGGGTGAAGACCATGTCCTCACCCAAACTTTCCGCTTCTAATATAACAATTTTCATTATTTACAGAGAACGCTTCCCTGTAACTGCCCTGATATCCCAGAGGCAATTACAGTCTCTTAAGAAGCTCTTCCCTTTCCTTCTCAAATCCCGGCTTGCCAAGAAGGGCGAACATATTCTTCTTATAGCTTTCCACGCCAGGCTGATTGAATGGGTTCACACCCAGGAGATATCCGCTCACACCGCAGGCAAATTCATAGAAATAGAACAACTGTCCCAGATAGAATTCGTTCTGCTCAGGAATATCTACTCTCAAGTTCGGAACCTGCCCGTCTGTGTGGGCAAGGATCGTACCATTCATAGCACTCTTATTCACAAAATCAACCGTCTTTCCGGCCAGATAATTCAGACCGTCAAGGTCTACCGGCTCCTCGCCGATCACAATCTCTGCGGAAGATTTCTCTACATTCATGACTGTCTCAAACATGATACGGCTGCCGTCCTGGATAAACTGTCCCATGGAATGCAGGTCGGTGGTAAGGTCCACTGCTGCCGGGAAAATACCCTTCTGGTCCTTGCCCTCGCTCTCGCCGTAGAGCTGTTTCCACCATTCATTGACATAATGAAGGCTTGGCTCATAGTTCGCCAGCACCTCCACGTTTTTACCCTTACGCAGAAGAATATTACGCACTGCCGCATATTTCACAGCATCATTCTCTTCAAAAGAGCTATTCAGCGCAAGCTCACGTCCGGACGCAGCGCCCTCCATCAGCTTGTCGATGTCCGCACCGCTTACAGCGATCGGAAGCAGGCCTACAGCGGTTAGAACAGAGAAACGTCCGCCTACATCATCCGGAACTACAAACTCCTCATAACCTTCCTCATCTGCAACCTTTTTAAGCGCTCCGCGGGCCTTGTCCGTGGTGGCATAGATTCTCTTGGCAGCGCCCTCCTTGCCGTACTTCTTCTCCAGCATTTCCTTAAATACGCGGAATGCGATGGCCGGCTCAGTGGTGGTTCCTGATTTGGAAATCATATTCACAGAGAAATCCCTGTCTCCGATCACATCGATCAGACCCTTGATATAGCTGCTGCTGATGCTGTTTCCTACAAAGTAAATCTCCGGTGTCTTACGGATTTCTTTGGAAACATTATTATAGAAACCATGTCTTAAGAATTCAATGGCAGCTCTTGCTCCCAAGTAGGAACCGCCGATACCGATAACCAGCAGAACCTCGGAATCCTCCTGGATTTTCTTAGCTGCTGCTTTAATGCGGGCAAATTCTTCCTTATCATAGTCTACAGGAAGGTCAATCCATCCAAGATAATCATTTCCGGCGCCTGTTCTGGAAACCAGCGTTTCCTTAGCAGCCTCTGCCAGGGTTTTCATGGACTCCATCTCATGCTCTGCGACAAAACAGCCTGCCTTTGAATAATCAAATGTAACTTTGCTCATGGCTCTCTCTCCTTTATATGGAAAAATCTTATGTATTGTAACATTTCAGATGCAAGGACTGAAAAAGTATCGACACAGGTCTGTCTTTGCCAGGCAGACACTTGCACCCCTTACACCGTGTTTCACTAAGTATAGCAAAAACTTCCGGATTCTACAAGTTGTTACAGGAAATCAATTCATAAATTCATTTCACAAACTATCTCGAATCGATTCCAGTACGTAGCCCATTGCGAATCAATTCATGAACTCGCGGATAATCTCCCGCATGATTTCTTCCTCCTCTGGTGACAGCATTTTACTGAAATGACTGCCCGAGGCGGCTGTCTGACGGATGCTGGCGGTGATTTTTTCCACTACCTCTTCCTGAAGGGCCGGGTCAACCTTCTGAGGCTCCGGTACCTCCTCCACCCAGGTGCGCACCTGCTCCACATAATCAGCCAGAGAATTCATCACCAGTTCTTCCTTGTAGGTAAAGTCCAGGGCCTGACGAAGCAGAAGAAGTGCTACCGGCACAGCCGCGCCCACGTAGAGGTAGCGCAGCGGCAGGCCCTCCTGCAGATTGAGCCTTGTCACGAGAAACAGTGAAGCGCCCAGACATACGGTACTCAAAAGCGCCGGATACCACACGAGACGGTTCATGCGGTGTAGGAGCTTGTCCCTGGTTTTCCATAAATTGAGCCACTTTTCTTTGAGATTCGATAAGTGGCCTGTGTTTTTGATCATTCTTCTGTAAGTAAGGTGCGTGGCTAACATTCCAATTGCTCCCAAAACCCCCAGGGCTGCCATGCAGTAGAGCAATATGTGCAGGTTCATGATTTTTTCCAGCATAATACCCTCCTTCAAGATTCTAGAGTTATTATACATCTGTAGACTTGAAGTGGGAACAAAAATCGTTCGTCAAATTCCTGTAGGATATTACAAAGGTTGAAGGGGTCCCCTGGAAAATGTCGAACGGCGAAGAGGAGGAATTTGGGGGCCGGGGGCGGTGGTATTCGTGTGTGGCTGATGCCCGCTTCCCTTCAACTAAATGCCAACTGCGACTAAGACGCTCACGAAGAGCGTTCGCGCTCAGCGCACTGCCCCCGGCCCCCAAATTCCTCCTCTTCACCTTCCGCTACGTTTCCTTCCCCTTCTACTTGGTTTGTCGTTTTTTCGGTAGTTGGTGTAATGCGGAAGGGGAGAATGCGGGACGTTATTGATGACAGATAGATGTTTGTATAAATTTATCTTGATTATGTTACGTGAAGGGAAGTGGGTGCGCTTTGTCTAATTTTGAGAGGCGAGGATATATAGATATACTTTAACAAGTGTTTATGCTTCCAGGCCAATTGAGACAGAATAGTATAATAATTTGATGAGCAGAAATCCGCTATTTTGTTTTGAAAAATCTTGGATTATGTATGAGCTTATGGGTTGCGCAAAGGAACTATGAAGTTAATAGTTAAGGGGGACGGAAATTTCTTTTACCCCGATCGCCTGTATCTCTTCCCGCCGTAAACGACACTCTCCGCGAAGGGGTGGAAACGTAGTGGTAGGTGAGGATGAGGGAAAACGGTGCGGGAGCGCTGGCCCTGTCTTGTCAGGCATTTTGCGGAAGCGCGCCTGAAAATCCATTGCCTACGGAGACTTAGCCGCGAACGCTCTTCGTGAGCGGCTTAGTCGCAGTTGGCAATTAGTTGAAGG
>JNKJ01000028.1:62999-85705 GCA_000702025.1 Blautia schinkii DSM 10518 | reverse complement strand
AGTACTCGGACAGATATACGCGTTGATAAAAGAGTTCTACAGCATCGTATTTTCACATAACGAAGATGGCTTGGGAGCATGGATGGACAAAGTCACCAAACTGGGGATAGAGGAACTGGACAGTTATATAAATGGGCTGAAAGCGGACGAAGATGCAGTTAAAAATGCGATCCGTTATGAATATAATAATGGTCTGGCAGAAGGCAGCGTCAATAAGATCAAGCTGGCTAAACGGATCATGTATGGCCGGAACAGCTTTGCATTATTAAGGGCAAAGATACTGTTGAACGAATACTATTATCAAATCAACTAAGTTTGTCAAGAACCGCTGGATTTTCAGGCGCGCTTCCGCAAATTGCCTGACAAGACCAGCGCCTCCGCTCCCGCTCCGAATTCCCTTCCTCTCACCTACTGCTACGTTTTCGAACCCTTTGTAGCGGCGGTTGTCTTACCGGGAGGATTTTGCAGGGAATAGCAGTGTTGTATTGCGATAAGTACAGGGTTTGCGAGGTTTCATATTGAAAATTTTTTTAGATGCTAGTATAATGGTAGCATTCACTGGCGGCGTTTTAGTTGAGATGGAGCAATAGTACAAAATAATTAAGATAACGAGGAGCGAATATCATGGAAAAAACAATGGACAAGATTGTGGCGTTGGCGAAGGCCAGAGGATTCGTCTATCCGGGTTCAGAAATTTACGGTGGCCTGGCAAATACCTGGGATTACGGCAACCTGGGTGTAGAGCTTAAGAATAATGTGAAAAAAGCCTGGTGGCAGAAGTTCATCCAGGAATCTCCGTATAATGTGGGTGTGGACTGTGCGATTTTGATGAATCCGCAGACTTGGGTGGCTTCCGGTCATCTGGGTGGTTTTGCAGACCCTCTTATGGATTGTAAGGAATGTCACGAGCGTTTCCGTGCAGATAAATTGATTGAGGATTATTGTGCAGAGCATGACATGGAGCTTGACGGTTCTGTGGACTCCTGGTCACAGGAAAAGATGATGGACTTTATTAAGGAGCACGAGGTTCCTTGTCCTACCTGCGGTAAGCATAACTTTACCGATATCCGTCAGTTTAACCTGATGTTCAAGACTTTCCAGGGTGTTACTGAGGATGCGAAGAATACGGTATATTTAAGACCTGAGACAGCACAGGGTATTTTTGTTAACTTTAAAAATGTACAGAGAACTTCACGTAAGAAGATTCCTTTTGGTATTGGCCAGATTGGTAAATCTTTCCGTAATGAGATTACTCCTGGTAACTTTACTTTCCGTACCCGTGAGTTCGAGCAGATGGAGCTGGAGTTCTTCTGTGAGCCTGGTACTGATTTGGAATGGTTTGCATATTGGAAACAATTCTGTCTTGACTGGCTCAGCACTTTAGGGCTTAAAGAGGATGAGGTGCGCTACCGTGACCATTCTCCGGAAGAGCTGTGCTTCTATAGTAAGGCAACCACAGACGTGGAATTCCTGTTCCCGTTTGGATGGGGTGAGCTGTGGGGCATTGCCGACAGAACAGATTATGACCTGAGCCAGCACCAGGAAGTATCCGGCCAGGATATGAGCTATTTTGATGATGAAAAGAAAGAAAAATATATTCCGTACGTGATTGAGCCGTCCCTTGGCGCGGACCGTATGGTACTTGCTTTCCTTTGCAGCGCTTACGACGAGGAAGTGCTGGATGCAGAGAGGAATGATGTGCGTACCGTGCTTCGTTTCCACCCGGTACTTGCACCGGTAAAAATCGGTATTCTTCCGCTTTCCAAAAAACTTGCGGATCCTGCCACCAAGATTTACCAGGAGCTTTCTAAGAAATACAACTGTGAGTATGACGACAGAGGAAATATCGGAAAACGCTATAGAAGACAGGATGAGATTGGTACTCCGTACTGCGTGACTTACGACTTTGATTCCGATACAGACGGAGCTGTGACCGTCCGCGACCGTGACACCATGGAACAGGTGAGAGTGAAGATTGAGGAATTAGACGCTTACTTTGCGGATAAGTTTAGATTCTAAGCCAGCTGAGGTGTCAGCTCTGGGGTTTGGTGATGTTAGAGTAGTGCTTTATGTTTGAACGATTATGATTGTTATGGAATCTCCATATCAGAGAGGAATATTTCTCTGATATGGAGATTTTTGTGATATGTGGAGGAGAGTAGAGGGTGGTTTGCTGTTTGTATGATGGTGGAAATGTGAAAAAATAGAAGAGGTCGCTTATTATCTACATAAGCGACCTCTTTTTAAGCATATAAGTTATAATTTTAGTGATATTTGGTAATATTTCTAATTCGTATGTTATGATATCACCCGCTCGATTTATTGTCAAGTTAGGATAATGGCTGATATAGCGCATAAACTGACGATTTACCACGTTTAAGCGCATTCACGGATAGAAAAAAAGTAAAAAATTTATATTTTTTTGCTTGGAAAAGGGTCAGAAAAGTGGTCATTCATTATATAATATGACAAAAAAGGAGTATAAGTAATGGCAAGAAGAGGAGAAAACATCAGGAAAAGAAGCGACGGCAGATGGGAGGCCAGATACGAAAAAACAAGGAAACCAGACGGTACCATACAATACGGCTATTTATATGCCAAAACTTACGAGGAAGTAAAAAGAAAAAAAGTACTGGCACTGCAGCATTCATTTTTTAATTACGTGCCTGAGGAGTCGATTACTTTCGGCGCTCTATGTCAGGAGTGGAAAGCCACTGTTCGCTGCAGTATCAAGGAAAGCAGCTATGCCTGCTACGACACGCTTCTCGATACACACATCATACCATGGTTCAAAAAACATCCTCTTAATCAGATTTCAACAGAATTTATACAAAAGTTTACTTATGAAAAAACAGAGGCCGGATTGTCACCCAGAACTGTCAAAAGTCTTCTCATACTTTTGCAAAATATCCTCAGATATGGAGAACAGATGGGATATTTATCCATGCGGGGAATACAGATACGATACCCCAAAATAACAAACCAAACATTAAATATTATAGCAGAAAATCATTTGCAAAAACTTATCTCCACCCTATCCATAAGCGACGAGCCCTTTGCCAGTGGAATTCTGCTATGCATATATACAGGTATCCGTGTAGGGGAGCTATGCGGGTTGCAATGGCAGGATTTGAATTTCAATCAAGGGATTATCAGCATACGAAGAACCGTATCACGGATAAAAAATCTAAACTATATAGATGACGATATTTCAAACAAACTGCCCAAAACCCGCATCAACATCAGCACACCAAAATCTCTTTCCTCGATCAGGGACATACCAATCCCTGATTTTTTATTGGAACGATTGGAAAAACAGCGTACATGCTCCGGTGATTTTATGCTTACAGGCTGTGAGCAGTGCATGGAGCCAAGAGGTGTCCAGCGCAAATTCCAGGCACTCCTTCAAGAATGTGAAATCCCTAAAATTAATATACATTCATTAAGACATACCTTTGCCACACGATGTACGGAAATTGGCTTTGACAGCAAAACACTTTCTGAAATTCTGGGACATTCCTCCCCTAAAATCACAATGGATATATATGTACATAGCAACATGAATCAGAAACGGAATTTCATGAATCACCTTTACTATTAGTAGTCAGATAAATTCGATAAAGAAGAGAAATACTCTTATGAATAAGGGCGTTTCTCTTCTTTTGTCGCTTATGTAGATAATAAGCGATAAAAAATAATAAATTAGATAAGTTATAAAATAAAAGATTTTCAAAGAAGGCTGATTTAAAACGAGAGAACAAAGCAATGAGAACAAGACAATGAGAACAAAACAATGAGTACAAAACAATGAGTACAAAACAAGGCTACAGTATTACTACAAGACGCCTGCGGCTTCGTTGCAGACATCCGGAATGGCTACAGAAAACTCAGGATTTTTATAACGAGATTGCTTTCTTTTATTATGAGCTGTTGTTAAAACACACGGAGCTTTGGAACCTTGGCAGTCAGAGATTGCTTCGAGAGCTAGAAATTCTAAGTCTGCCGGGGAGAGAGAACCGTATTCCGGAGTCACCCCTTCCTTGGGAAAAGGTGCCGTTGTACTTCAGAAGGGCAGCTGCAAATACGGGGATTGCTGCCGCGAAGAGTTATCTCGCGCGACAAGATATAAATCCGGGACGCAAGTCTCAGAAGCTGGATGCGGCTGTTGTGTTTTACAAAGGAATGTATCGCGATTTTTCGTCTTCGGAAATTACACTTAAGGTCTGGGACGGCAATCAATGGCAATGGATGCGCTGTCGGATATATGGGCAGGAATTTCCTGAGGGTGCGCAGATTATGTCGCCGTCTGTGGTGTTTGAGTACAAGTTTGTGATGCTGCATGTTCCGATTAAAGAGGCAGTCGACGATTCGGCTGGTATTAAACAGCGTTTTGCTGAAAAAAGGAATTTTTGCAGTATACAGTTTACGAATGGAGATGCTTTTGCGGTTGGGTGTATTTCGGATATTAGTGGAAGCGAATTGGCGGTTCGGTTGTGGGGTGGTGGGAAAGAGTATGCACATCATTGTAAGAGAGTTGTTGAGAAGATTGAAAAATCGGAAAAGTCGCTGGGGGAAAGTAAATGTGGGCGAGGCCGGGATGAGCGATTAAAGAGCAATGAACGACCGAATCAGAAGTATTGGATGCATTTGAAGCATTTGGCAGAGCATTACGCGCATGAGGTCAGTGCTGGGATTGTTTCGTTCTGTAAAGAACACGATGCAGCAGTAATTGTGCTTCCAAAATACGACAAGGATTATACCCGGCATGTGATGTATGGCTCAGGCGATTGGAGTCCATTGCATTTAAGCGTAAGAATACGACAGTTTCTTCCGTATAAAGCATGGAAGGCAGGCATTCTTGTCATAGACGTAAATGCCAGAGGGATTAGTTCTGTATGTGCGAAATGCGGGAAGAATATTGTTGGTTTCAATAAACAGAAAATTGAGTATTTTTGTGAGGATGGGCATAGAGGAAATAGGCATCTAAATGCGGCTAGGAATCTGGGGAAGAAGTATTTGATGCAATTTGGGAAACATGTGGAATAGCTACTGTTTTATAGATGATGATTCGGGGCTTAGGGAATTGGTATTACGGATTTAGAGTTATACCTTTAGATTTTTGTATAAGCTCTGGAGAATATAGCGTAAGCGCGATATGGTGTCTGCTATGGCGGAGACTATGAGGTTGAGCACCGCCTGCTGCGTCTTCGGTGAGGGAGAGGCGGCGAAGAATGGTCTGGGAAACCGATTTTTGTTTTGGCGGAATGGAACAAGGGTGTTTGAAGTTATGTTTTTTAGAAGCTTGATAAAGGTGAAATGTAATTGTATGAATTAGTTTATATAAGAAATTATGCGTTCGGATTGCTCACATGCGAATTTTGTTCGGCTATAGTGGGTAAATTTCTGACTACTCTATGAGAAAACTGTCTGCACTAATAGAAAGATTTGACGGGAATGAACTTGATTGAAATGATTATTTTAAGCGCTGATTTGGGATATTTGATTTTTAATCGTCTATGAAAAAGAGAGAACCACTTGAATTGGAGTAAATTATGGAGATAGCTAACAACATTTTATTTTAAAAGAATAAACTCTGCTTTAAAGTAAATACAGCAGTTTTCATAGATAGAAAAAATAGATATGAATCATGATGAAATTATATTTTTTTGAGAATAGACGAGGTTTTTGAAAAAGTTGAATAAGATATCAACTGGCATCAAAAAGCCAGATAAATAATAGAAATAAGTGAAGTGTTCCTGAAAATGGCAAAATTCTTAAGTGTTAAAAATCCATCGAAATTATGTGCAGAGAAGTATTGAGTTTCAATAATATTATTTGCATCGCAAGATAAAAACCATGAAAAGAATAAAAATATACATTAGAACAATATCGAGTATCTAAAGAAACCAAGAGTTTTAGCTGATTATTGTGCAGAACATATGGAGTGGAAAACAGTTTGCTGTATAGAAAGAAACATGATGCTTGGTATAGATGAGATACATTAAAAACAAAAAGATTATTCGGGATTTGAATGACAGTATGATGCTTTGAAATAGCGGGATATGAATTTTTAGGTTTGTTTATATTATCTACCAGGAATTTATATCGAGGATAAGATAAGCAAACATTTGAAAGTAACTTTATGCCTAATATGTAGCTGATTTATAGAAAGCTTCAGAAGGAACTGTAAAGTACATGAAAGAGGGAACAGAGGAGAAAATTATGAAATACCAGTTAATGAAGTTAAATACGGTCTGGAATGAAAATCCGAAACTCGGGGGACTTTCTTTCGTAGAAAGTGAACGGGATATTCCTTTTGCGATTAAGCGAATCTACTGTATCTATAAGACGGAAGAGAATCAACACAGAGGATTTCATGCACATAAGAAGAATTGGCAGCTTCTTTTTTGCCCTTACGGAGCTATAGATATTGTTTTGACGGATGGCGAAGAGACAGAAATAATTACATTGGATAATCCCTCAAAAGGACTGGTTCTTAATCCGGGGCTTTGGAGAGAAATGATTTGGAGACATGATGACTCGGTGCTTTGTGTGGCTGCTTCTGAATATTATGATGCGGACGAATATATTAGAAGCTATGATGAATATTTGCTGTACAGGAAAAAACAGTCGCCAAATGTAAGTGCAAATTTACCGGGGGGGGGGGGGATTACTTAAATAATGCTGGAAATATACTTGGCGTAAAAATGCTAGAGTTTCCCTGTTTGCCTTCTGCAACAACAATCTCCAATCTTAATTATGTATGGTTCCGTTTTATACAAATCGAAGCTTTAAAGGATGTACCATTTGAGATTAAAAGAATTTTTTTCATATATGGCAAAGGAAATGTAGGTATTACAAGAGGCAAACATGCCAATCGTAAATCAGAGTTTGTGTTATTTAATATTTTTGGCAGGAGTAAAGTAAAGGTTATTGATGAAGACATGAGTGAAACAGTGTATGAACTTAATGAGCCAAAGGATGCGGTGTATCTTCCGCGAATGATTTGGAAAGAAATGTACGACTTCACTCCTGATTCAGTGTTAATGGTTGTTACAAATGAGTATTACGACACAACAGAATATATCCGGGATTTTGGTACATATGCAGAAGAAATCCGAGGGATAAAGAAAAGCTGTAAAAATAGAAGAAATACAATAACAACAACGAAGGGATAGAAAGAAATGGTTGTACAATCCGTGGTTTTGAAGAGAACTTTTGATTTACATAAGAGTGAATATGAAGAAGCTGCGCTGCGGGCGCTTAACTCTGGATGGTATATCCTTGGCAAGGAGATGGAGGATTTCGAGCAGAAGTTTGCGGCATATATGGGAACGAAGCATTGTGTTGCACTTAATTCTGGCACCGATGCGCTAATTCTTGCTTTTCGCGCAATAGGAATTCAGCCGGGTGACGAGGTAATAGTACCGGCTGGCGCATACATCGCATCTGTCATCGGCGTGATGGAAAATGGTGGTACCCCTATATTTGTAGATATGGATGTCAACATGGAGATAGATGCAAATGCTATTGAAGCTAACATTACGGATAAGACAAAAGCTATTCTTCCTGTTCATTTGTATGGACAATGCAGCCGGATGGATAAGATTATTAAAATTGCACAAAAGTATACTCTGATTATAATAGAAGACTGCGCGCAGTGCCATGGTTCTACCTTTAATGGGAAGCTGGCGGGGACTTTTGGCGATATCGGCTGTTTCAGTTTCTATCCTACAAAACCATTGGGTGCTCTAGGTGATGCGGGTGCAGTAGTAACAGACAGTGATGAGCTAGCTGAGAAGGTTAGACTTTTGAGAAACTATGGTTCTAAAGTCAAATACCAGAATGAAATCAACGGTGTAAACAGCCGCATGGATGAAGTTCAAGCGGCAATACTGAAAGTTGGTCTGAAATATCTTGATGCAGGAAATAACGAGCGGAGGCACCAGGCTCAGATGTACATGGATGGTCTGAAAAATTCTAAGGTGATTATCCCTCCCGTATATGAAGACGTTTACCATGTATATCATCTTTTTCCAGTTCTGGTTGAGGATAGAGATGATTTCCAGGAGTATTTAGCTAAGAATGGTATCAAAACACAAGTGCACTATCCAATTCCGCCCTATGTAGCTGAGTGTTACAAGGATTGGGGCTATCAGTGGAGCGACTTTCCGAATGCGGAGCAGTACGCGAAGCAGGAGGTCAGCCTCCCAATTTATGCGGGGCTGCCGGACGAGGAAGTGCGGTATGTGATTGATGTGATAAATAGGTATAGTTGAGTAGTGCGATATGATAGAAGAAAAAGGAAGTTACATCGCTGGTATTGTAAAAAGGGAGAATCTGGATAAGGTAAATGAATCCTCACAACCGGTGCATCCTAAGAAAAGTCTGTACATTAGCTGCTTTAAGAGGGTGATTGATCTTCTGGTAGCGGTTCCGGTATTTATCATTTTTTTGCCTGTAAACCTTGTTATTGGCATCATCACATATTTCGATGTCGGAACTCCTGTCTTTTTTAGGCAGGAGAGAACCGGGAAGGATGGGAACCATTTCTGCCTCGTGAAGTTCAGAAATATGACGAACGATAAAGACGAACACGGGAACCTGCTGCCACCCAGTGAACGAGTCACAAAATTCGGAGCTTTTGTCAGAAAGTATTCCCTTGATGAACTCTTGAATTTTTGGAGCATCATTAAAGGTGATATGTCACTGATAGGGCCAAGGCCATTGCCGTCATCTTTTGATGAGAGGTTTTCGGATAGACATCGTATGAGGACGGCATTGAAACCGGGGCTGGAATGTCCCTGCATAAATGCTGATAGTCATGTTCGTCTGTATCAGGAGCAGTTTGAAAATGATATCTGGTACGTGGAGAACGCAAGTTTTCTTGTCGATTGTAAGATGGTTATCAGCCTGTTCAGGATGGTATTTAACGCAAAAGAACGTGGAGACCATTCCAAGGTTGGCGGCGGGGATTTTATCGGCTACGATGAGAACGGCATTGCTTTCAGCATGAGGCGGATTCCAAAGAAGTATGAGCAGATGTATCAGGGATACCTTGACTCTTATGAAAAGGTTTGATAGGTGCTTCGGCAGTAGGAAGGACAGATGGAGGTGCGGTTATGCGTGATTTGCTAACTGGTAAAGTTTGTATTGTTACTGGCTCCGCAAGGGGGATAGGGAAAGAAATAGCCATACTGTTTGCAGAGGAAGGCGCACAGGTTGTCGTTAACGGTGCCAGGGAGGGCTCGGCGGATGGATGGATTAGCGAGAGCCCAAATAAAGAACATCTGGATGCGGTGTACTTTGATATAACAGACCCCGAAGCTGTCAGGAAGAATGTGATGGCGATTAAGAAAAAGTACGGGCATATTGATGTATTAGTAAACAATGCGGGCGTGGAGTTCAACGAACTCATCGGGATGATCTCCAGGTCGAATATGGAAAAGGCATTTAATGTAAATGTTTATGGAACGATTGAAATGCTCCAGGCAGTAAGCCGCATAATGTCACGCAACGAGAACGGGGGGAGCATAATCAATATTTCCTCCATGGTTGGCCTACGGGGGAATGCCGGGCAGCTGGTGTATTCCGCCACAAAGGGTGCTGTGATTGCCCTGACAAAATCAGCGGCGAAGGAACTTGCACCGAAGAAGATCCGGGTTAATTCTGTAGCGCCAGGGCTTACCCAAACTGTGATGATGGAACAGGCGGACATAGATAAACTCCAGGGAAGGATAAATAACATCTGCATGGGAAGGCTGGCCCAGCCGAGGGATATTGCCGGGGGCTGTCTGCTTCTGGCATCCGATTACGCATCCTATATTTCCGGGCAAGTGCTGCCAGTAGATGGATGCACGATTATTTGAAGGAGGGATGACTATGGTATATGATGGAATAATTGAGGGAAAAACAGTTCAACTTAGATCAGTCGAGGAGCGGGATGCGGAAGTGACATATAGAATGCGAGCTGACCCGGAGAAATCTATTTATTTTCATGCTGCGAATGGAAATGTACAGGATCAACTGGCATATATAAAAAAGCAGAGAATGAAGCAAGGAGATTATCTCTTTATTATAGAAGATAAGAACGGAAATGCGATTGGGATGAAGGGCTTATATGATTATGATACTGAAGAAGGAATTATAGAATCTGGACGTTTTGTGGGTTTTGGATCGCAAGTTCAAAATATTGAAGCATTAATGCTGGGTTTTGATTTTGCTTTTGATTACCTTAATGTTAGACAAATTAAAATGTCAGCTTTAGAAAATAACAAAGTAATGCTTGGTATCCAAAACAGGTTCGGTGCTGTTTTTACTTCGAAAAATCATCTTGTTGGATTTAAAAATGATGTTCTTCATTCTATCCTAACTAGAGAAGCCTATGTTAATAGCAGGCCAAAAGTAGATGCACTAATAAGCAGATTTGTAAATCGAAAGTAAAAATCAGATATATGCAACATTGGGGGTAATTACAATCGATGTCATAGATTATTTTATATGGTGTGTATTGTTACCATGGCGTTAGGGGGATGTTTAGGGCAATAGGTATTAATGTCATTTGCTATTGCATTCTAAGGTGCGTTTGCAATCCAATGAATAGGACAATTTTTTGTGTGGAGGTAACCACTTGAAGCTAAGTATTGGTAAATTTAACTATATAAGCGGAATTCTATTTGGAATACTGACATATTTGGTGATACCAATAGAATATGAAAGATTATGTTTAATTCCAATTATATTGATATGTGTAATTAATATATTTTATTCTTTTTTATGCCATGTGAAAATAAATAGACGCGTTCTTATTTCTGGAATAATGCTGACATATACTATTCTTTTACTTATGCTATCTCAATATAGACAGGATTATGTATTTAGAGCATGGATAACCATTTTAATGATTATATTAATGGAGCAAAATGGAATTGAAAGGGTATCAACCAGACAGGAATCGATTATATGGTTTTTGGCATTATCGTTATTGGTATATAGGGCTATAGTATCGCCAAGAATGTATGATGGAACAGGCTCGCCTATATTCCAGACAGCATTTTATGACAGGATTGAAACTGAACTTTGTATAATTCTGTTTATGTATTACGCAGTAAAAAACAGACATATATCCGGGGTAATATATGCCGTACTGTACTATTTTCTTCTGTCAACTAGCAGAGGAACCTTGCTGCTGCTGACTATGTTTTTTGGCGTTAGATATGGAAAAACATTTATTAAGAATTTCCTGAAAAAAAGAATCGAGTCATTAAGGAAAAGGAAGAGACTTCTAGCTTTGGCATTATCCTTGTTCTTTATATTCATAATCTTCTCTTATTATTGGGTTTATCAAGTTGCTGATAGTGGTGTTGCTAGTCATGGTTTCGGAATTAATGATACATCAAATTTTAGCCGATTTGCATCAACAATTTACTCGATAAAAGAATTGCTGTTAAAACACAATCTTTTAATTTCAGGCTTTGGGAGTGAATTGAGAAATGTTATGGGTATTCCCATAGGACAAAATGTTAGGTATATGGGCCAGTGGTTGGTACAGAGCCACAACTCTATCCTTAATCTGCTTCTTTGCTTCGGCATTATTCCAGGAATCCTCTACTTAGATGTATTATTTATGATTATTAAAAAAGTATTTAACTTTGATAATCTTGAGTACACATTGGGGTACATTGTATATAGTTTCATTATTGTCCTTATCGCAAAGAAAGGACTTGATGTATTTTGGCTATATATTCTCTTAATACCCGAAGTCAAAGGGACTCGGTTGGAGTTGTCGGAGCTTAAGATACGAAAGATTAAAACAAGAAAAAAAGCGAATTTGGATTTTGGAAAGGAACATAAATATGAAAACTAACAGAGAGAAGTACAACTGCATTTTCACAGAACTTTTTGAAGTGAATGAGTCCGAACTTAATGACAGATTTAATTTTGGTATTGCGTCAAAGTGGGACTCATTAGCACATTTGGAGCTGATTACTCAGATTGAAGATACATTTGAAATCATGTTGGAAACAGATGATATCACACACTTTGGTGGGTATGAAAACGGAAAGAAGATTTTGGCAAAATATGGAATTGAAATGTAATTTATAAATATGTATCAAATGTTAGAAGGAGAGGAAAAGGATGTTTCTTGGACTTGATAAACAGGATAGGAATAAGCTAGCTGTGAAAGATAATGAGGGCAATCAACTGACATATGGGGAACTTTCAGCTGAAGTTGCAATGATTTCAAAATTGTTGAAGCCCCGATCAATTGTCTTTATTCTTTGTAAGAATACCGTTGGAGCGTTAGTGGGGTATCTTGGATTTATTGAGGGAAATGCAGTCCCGTTGGTATTATGCAGCGGGATTGAAATAGGGCTTCTGGATTCGCTTCTTAACGAGTACACTCCTGCCTATCTGTGGATACCATCGGAGATGGTAGTGGACTTCGATTATCCGGTAGAGTTTGATAAGTACGGTTATTCATTATTAAGGACTAGGAATGAGATTTATCCAATCAACGATCAACTTCAATTTCTCATGACAACATCTGGATCAACAGGAAGTCCGAAGCTTGTTCGTTACAAGAAAGGAAATCTGGAAGCTAATGCAAAGAATGTTGCCAAGGCATTTGGATGGACGGTAGATGAGCGCCCAATCTGTGATCTTGGCATGCAGTATACCATGGGGTTGAATGTAATTAATACTCATTTGTACGTTGGTGCGACAATACTCCTTACAACTTATAATCTGATGAGCAGTAATTTCTGGGATTATATCAGAGATGAGAAAGCCACAAATTTTACTGGCGTCCCCTTTAGTTACGATATCTTTTATCGTCTTCATTTTGAACAGATGGATCTGCCATATTTGACTACGTTGTCAGAAGGTGGGGGAAAGCTTACTAATGCAAGGTTTATTCAATTGGCTGAATATGCTCAGAAGAACAAGAAAAGGTTTATAGCTTCGTTTGGGACGACAGAAACGTCTGCTCGAATGGCTTGCTTGCCGGCGGAGTTGGCACTCTACAAGCCTGGAAGCATCGGTAGGGCAATTCCGGAGGGAGAGTTGTTCTTGATTGATGAAGAAGGTAATGAATTGATTGAGATTGAAGCAGAAGGTGAAATGTGCTATCGCGGACCTAATGTTACAATGGGATATGCAATAAATAAAGAGGAACTTCTTAATAACGATGACTTCAATGGCGAGTACCACACTGGTGATCTTGCAAGACGAGATGCGGATGGTTGTTATTTTGTAACAGGTCGTAAGTCTCGTTTTCTAAAGCTTTTGAGCTATCGTGTTAGTCTTGATCAGTGTGAGCGTCTTGTTCAGGAAGAGTTTGGAATTGAATGCGCCTGCATTGGTAATGACCACAGGATGGATATTTTCATCACAGATGAAAGCAAAAAGAAATATGTTTTAGAGTTCATAAGTAAGAAAACAAATCTTTTTAAAACACTGTTTAAGGTGTTTGTGATTGACTACATTCCTCGTAACGATTCGGGTAAAATAAGATATAAAGAGCTGCACAAGGAACCAGAGAGGTGAATGATAAGCAAATTGACTATCCACTTAATAAACAGACTAATGGTAGCTGTTGTAATGTTATATATATTAACGTAAACTGTTGCAAAAAGTGGAAAGTGTAGATTCAATAATTGTAAGGAGCAATATGGTATGAAATCTGTTGTAGATATTCTCCATGAGAAATTTGTAGCAAAGAATCTGGAGACAGACATAGAAGAACCAGAGGTATCAGCATGGCTTGATTTTTTAGATGGACTTCCAGAAGCGAAAACTAACATAGAAAAAGCATACAATAAGTATTTGTGCAGAATGTATTTTTTTCCGGCATTGAAACGTATAATAATGAATATTCTCGGCTTTTTTGCCGATATAGTAGCTATTATGTTCGCAACGATATCTAATAAGCCTCTAGAGAATATAGAGAAAAAATGCGATACACTTATACTCGAGAAGTCCCGTGACGTTCCAGACTTTTCCGATGTTGTTCCACAGGAACTCTATTGTTCTTATAAAGAAGTTATTGTTGAGGAGAACTACAACAAGAAATTCGGGTTGCTTTGTAAAGAAACCCGAACAATATGGTTCTCGGTAATTAGAAGATACCCATTTAAGTTCTTCTTCCATTACTGGGTATATATGGAGTTAGTTGCGCATTCGTTTTTTTTTCATAAATACAACCCAGAAGCGGTGGCAGTGTATGTTAATGAAAGAAATGTCGCAAGCCCGATAATTACAGAATTGTATGAGAAAAGGGGAAGAAAGTTTATCTCCTTTATGCATGGAGAGTATCTTTTAAAGCTCATACAGGCACATATGAAATTCTCAAAATATTATGTATGGGATGACACCTATATTGAAATGTTCCGTGATGTTTTAAAGTGCGAAGCTGATTTCATTGCGTACAAGCCGAAAAAACTTACGAAGCGATGGCATTTAGAAAATTCAAAACCAACATACTATTGCACATACTATTTTGGCGATGAGACCGAAAAAACGATTTATGAAATTGCCAAGGTGTTTCAGCAATTTGAGAATCAAGGGTATAGATGCAAAATTCGTTTACATCCCAGAGATATCGTTCATACTGAACTGATAAAAAAAGTTTTTGAAAGATCCGGGATTGAGATAGAAGATAATAAGAAAATGTCATTAGAGGAATCATTAGCGGAAACACAGTATGTTGTTGGGATGCAGACCACGGTTCTATTTGAGGCGTTGACTGAAGGAAAGAAGATTGTAATTGACGATATTAGTGATCCAAAACATTTCAAGAATTTACAGGATAGATGGTACAGATTATTGAAATGTGATCATGCATTATTATCTGAGCTTATTAACCAGTAGATAAACTATTTAGAAAATCAATATATAATTCTAAGGTTATTCATTAGAATTAACTTGGAGAGCAAGAAATGAAGAGCAAAAACAAAATAACGCTTCTGAATATGGGGAGTACAATTATACTCCAAGGACTGGCTTTTCTCTCGGGTCCTATTTTTTCAAGCGTTTTAGGTACAAACAATTATGGAATTGCCGCAGTCTATCTCACATGGGCTCAAATAGTATCCACTGTCTTTTCACTACAGGCGGGTGGAGCTGTAGCGGTTGCAAGAGTTAACTATTCAGAAGATGTACAGGAGAAATATCAGTCCAGTGCGATAAGCCTTGCTACCATTGCTTATATAGGCTTTTCAGTAGTTACACTGTGCTTTTGTTCTGTTTACTCAGGCACAATTGAATTCAACATTCCGATGATTGTATTAGGATTGATTCATGGCTGGGGACTATATTGCGTATCATTCATGAATCAGAAGCTAACTTATGAATTTAAGGCTGGATGGAATTTAATTTTATCAGTTTTAACCTCTGTACTTACAATTGGAGCGTCTATTTTTCTCATATATGTCTTTAAGCCAGAGGAGAACTATTGGGGGAGAATAATTGGACAATCAGCCGTATATGCTCTGATTGGAATAGTGCTGGTTGTATACATGTTGAGAAGAGGAAAGGAGATTTACAACAAAGAGTATTGGAAATTTACTCTGCCAATCACAATTCCTACGATATTTCACTCTCTTGCTCATATAGTTCTTAACCAAAGTGACAAAGTTATGATTCAAGGAATGGTCAGCAATTCTGCGGCCGGTATATATGCCCTTGCAAGTTCGTTTAGCGCGGTAATGAATGCTTTCTGGCATGCTTTTAATAATAGTTGGGTTCCTTTCTACTACGAATATACCAGTCAAGGGCAGATTGATAAGATGAAAAAACATGCAAGAAATTACATAGAACTTTTTACTATTGTTGCCATGGGCTTCATTCTATTATCAAGAGAGGTGTTTCACTTATATGCAGCTAACCAGGATTTCTGGGCAGGAACCGATTTAATACCATTGTTTGCGATAGGCTATTATTTTGTGTTCCTTTACAGTTTTCCGGTTAATTACGAGTTTTACAACAAAAGAACAAAAACTATAGCAATTGGTACAATTGCAGCGGCTGTGCTAAATATCATATTGAACTATGTAATGATTACCTTGTGGGGAATAATTGGTGCTGTAATCGCAACAGCTATTGCTCACGGATTACAGTTTATTTTCCATTTTATAAGTGCAAAGAAAATAAATCCAGGAGAATTTCCATTTTCTGCTTCTCAATTTATACCTGGGTTCCTTGCAGTTTGCGGAACAGCAGCTTTATATTGGGTAACGAGAGGATTATGGTTTGTTAGATGGGGACTTGGAGCAGTTTTAGGGGTATACATTTTATTGAAAATTTATAAACGTAAAGAGATTTACTAGCAGCATAAAGAAGATGTAACTTTGGTTTTTAATAAGAATGATAACTTTCATATTTTACAGCTTTTTGTTAACAAGGTTTCTTATGCGCTGGAAGCTGGAAAGGACCAGCACTGACGTAGAAATATAAAAATAAAAATTGGAGGATGAATTCATGCTGACAAATTCAACGATTCTGATTACGGGAGGCACTGGCTCTTTCGGAAACACTTTCGTGCCCATGACACTGACTAAGTACAATCCCAAAAAGCTGATTATTTACTCAAGGGATGAAATGAAGCAGTGGAACATGGCAAAGAAGTTCTCTGGTGACGAAAGAGTCCGTTTTTTCATCGGTGATGTGAGGGATAAAGATAGGCTTTATAGGGCTCTTGATGGGGTAGACTACGTGGTTCATGCGGCAGCGACAAAGATTGTGCCCACCGCTGAGTATAATCCATTCGAATGCATTAAGACAAACGTTAATGGCGCAATGAACCTTATAGATGCGTGTATTGATATGAGGGTGAATCGCCTAGTTGCGCTATCCACCGATAAGGCGAGCCAGCCAGTTAACCTCTACGGTGCAACAAAGCTTTGTTCTGATAAAATATTTATTGCTGGAAACTCATATGCTGGAGGGCATACAAAGTTCGCAGTGGTTCGTTATGGTAATGTCATGGGGTCTCGTGGGTCAGTCATTCCTTTCTTTATGGAAACGGCAAAGACTGGCAAACTTCCAATAACCGACAAGCGCATGACCCGTTTTATGATCTCTCTAGAGCAGGGGGTGGAACTGGTTTGGCATGCTTTTAATGATATGGAAGGCGGGGAAATCTATGTAAAGAAGATTCCATCGATGAATATCTGTGACATCGCCACTGCAGTCGATACTGACGCAGAGCAGGTTGAAGTTGGCATTCGTCCCGGTGAGAAGCTGCACGAGCAGATGATCGGTGTTGAGGATGCACATTTTACTTATGAGTATCCTGAACATTATAAGATTCTTCCTCAAATTTGTGAGTGGGGATTTGTTGAGTCAATGATTAAGGGTGGTAATAAAGTTTCGGAAGGCTTCAGTTATACCTCCGATAACAACAAAGAGTGGATGACGATTCCTCAGCTCCAAGAATGGATTAAGAAGAATAGAGCAAAGATTGGAAGTATATAAATTGTGGAGGCTTACATGAAATACTTGGTAATAATTCAAGCCAGATGTGGCTCGACAAGGTTGCCTAATAAGGTTTTAAAAGACTTATGCGGAAAAACGGTGTTACAAAGAATGATAGAAAGGGTACAGAAAAGCGAACTTGTGGATGAGGTTATGGTTGTCACTTCGATAGAGAAGAACAACCTTCCTATTCTAAAACTTTGTTCTGAACTTGGAGTTAGAGTGGGAGTTGGATCCGAGGATGATGTGCTAGATAGGTATTATCAAACGGCGAAGTTATTGAAGCCAGAGTATGTTATTCGACTTACTGCTGACTGCCCATGTTTTGATGCGGGACTCTTGGATGAAGCATTAAGAGAGATTGATGAAGATACAGATTATATGGGCATGTTGTCAGCGACTTTTGCTGATGGACTCGATATTCAGATTATTACATTCAAAGCTTTGGAAAAAGCATGGCATGAGGCAGTTCATTCGTTTGAACGGGAACATGTAACTCAATATACTATAAGGCATCCTGAAGTATTCAAATTACAGGATTATGTGTCGCCAATCGGAGATTTTGGTGATCACAGATGGACGGTTGATGAGCCGGAAGATTTTGAGGTGGTCAAAAGAATATACGAGTATTTTGTTAATGAAAGAGGAACTGAAGATTTCGGTTACAAGGATATCATTTCTTATTTGAGTGAGCATCCAGAAGTAAAGCAAATCAATGCTAAATTCCAACGTGACGAGGGTTTGATTAAATCAATCCGAGAAGACAGAATTGTTCCTACTTCAGAATAATTTAAAGGAGGTTGTTAAAATGGATATTGCAAATAACGGAAAAGGACAGTTGCTTTATAAGAAGGCTAAGTCAATCATTCCGGGTGGAACACAGTTACTTAGCAAGAGACCCGAGATGTTCTTGCCTGATTATTGGCCTGCTTATTATTCAAAAGCTAAAGGATGTAAGATCTGGGACTTGGATGGAAATGAGTACATCGATGTTAGTTATATGGGAATTGGTGCAAATGTTCTTGGATATGCCAATGACGAGGTGGATAATGCCGCAAAAGAGGCAATTAATAATGGCGGTATGAGTACCCTGAATGCTCCAGAGGAGGTTTATTTGGCACAAAAGCTTATTGAGCTTCATCCATGGGCGGGTGGTGTAAGATATGCGAAAGCCGGAGGGGAGGCTCTGGCACTTGCCACCAGAATTGCCAGAGCCTACACAAAAAAAGATATTATTCTGTTTTGTGGATATCATGGATGGCATGACTGGTATTTGGCAGCAAATCTGTCAAACAAGGATGCACTGGATGATTTGCACATTCCAGGGCTTGAGCCGTTAGGTGTTCCAAAGGGTCTCTCAGGCACAAATATGCCTTTCCATTATAATAATATTGATGAATTCAATGCATTAATGGAAAAACACAAAGGAAACATAGCGGCAGTTGTTATCGAACCTATTAGAAATAAATATCCACTGGATGGTTTTCTGCAGAAAATCAGAACAGCAACTAAGTCTGAAGGTATTGTACTTATATTTGATGAAGTATCTGCCGGCTTTAGGCTTTGTGCAGGGGGTAGCCACAATGTGCTGGGTGTGAACCCGGATATTGCTGTATTTGCGAAAGGAATGACAAATGGATATCCTTTAACTGCCATTGTCGGCAAGCATGATGTGATGGATTCAGCGCAAGGTACTTTTATCAGTAGCACTTTCTATACGGAACGCATTGCTTTTGCTGCGACACTGAAGAGCATTGAGGTTTACGAAAGAGAGAAAGTCTGGGAAAAGCAATCTGAATATGGCCGCCTAATACAGGCGGGATGGAGAAAGAAGGCTGATGAAGCCGGTTTGGATATCGAGATTGGTGGTATTTTACCGATGAGTCATTTTTCGATTAACGGGAAAGAAAATTCACTGGTATATAAAACATTTATTACCCAGGAAATGCTAAAGAGAGGCTATTTAGCTTCAAATTCCTTCTATACTTCAAGTGCTCACAGTGTTGAAATCATTGAGAAATATTTGGATGATATTGGCGAGGTCTTTAAGATGATTGCTAGGCTTAATTGTGAAAAAATTAGTGTTGAAAGCCAACTCAAGGGCGGCGTTTGTCAGTCTGGTTTTGGACGTCTTAATTGATAAACCGCTTTGTGCCGGATGCTTATTGAATGACTTTACCGAGTCAAAACACAGGAGGAAAGATAATGTTGAAATTTAACAAAAATATTAAGATTGGTAATCGTATGATTGGCGCGGAATATCCTACTTATTTCATCGCAGAGATAGGCGGCAACTTCGATGGAAGTCTCGAAAAAGCCAAACGTCTGATTTATGCAGCGAAGGAAGCAGGTGCTGATTGTGCTAAGTTTCAGACTTTTACAGCGGAAACGATTGTCTCAGAAGGTGGCTTCTCAAAGATGGCGCTTCACGGTGTGCATGGTTCTTGGGGACGGACGGTATCTGAAGTGTTTAAGGATGTGGAATTCCCAATGGAGTGGCATCAGAAAGTGGCAGATTATTGCAAAAGCATTGGGATTGACTTTTCAACTTCTCCTTATTTTAAAGAAGCTGTTGATCTATGTGCAGATATGAATGTGCCTTTCATTAAAATTGGCTCTGGGGAAATCACCTGGATTGAAATGCTGGACTACACCGCACGGAAGGGGGTTCCAATCATGTTGGCGACAGGAGATGCGACTATGTCCGAAATTGATGAAGCAGTTCGAACAATTGAGAAAACTGGAAATAAGGATCTTGTACTTATGCAGTGCATCACTAATTATCCTTCGAAAATTGAAAGCGCAAATGTCAATGTGCTCAAGACTTATCAAAATGCTTTTGATTGCTTAACGGGATATTCGGATCATTCACCGGGACATGTTGTTGCACTCGCTTCTGTTGTTCTGGGTGGACGCGTGATTGAGAAACACTTTACACTGGATAAGAAGGATATTGGGCCGGATCATCCTCATTCGATGGAGCCGAACGAGTTTAAATTCATGGTAGACTCTATCCGTGAGGTTGAACGAGCAATGGGTAGTACACGAAAGGAAGTCGTAGCCGAAGAAGGCGAGACAGTATTTGTACAGCGTCGTTGCCTTTACGCAAAGCGAGACTTGAAAAAAGGGCAGACGATTTTTGCAGAAGATTTGGATGTGTTACGGCCAGCGCTCGGAATTCCCCCGAAGTATCGGGCAAAGATAATTGGGAAGACTGTGAATAAGGATATACCTGCGCATGATCCAATCTTCTGGGAAGATATTTGAGTCAAAAGATAATTGTCTTTGGAGCAGAGTAATTCTATTTAAGTCATGAACTGCTCCAAAGAGTATTGCCTATAACGACAACTGTTAGCAGAAAAGGATGGATATTATGATTACAGAGCGAGAACAAATGATGGCCTTGGTTGATAATGATTGTTTTACTAGATCAGATGCGGCGGTTTTGTTAGAAGGAGATGGTTTTTTTAGATTTGAAAAGGCTGTTACTCTTTATAACAAAGGACTTGTTGAGAAAGTTGTATTCAGTGGCAATATTGTGGACAAAGACTATGGTAGCTACCCATTAGAAGAAATCAAGCCATATATTATAAAAGGGGGTGTTTCCGAAGAAGACTTGATTCATGAAGATAAGTCAAAAAATACACGAGAACAAGCAATTGAGATTGTCAAAATGGCAATGAGTCTAGGATGGAAAAAGCTCGCGCTTGTTGCCTCACATGATCATCAATATAGGGCATACTTGACATTTTTGAGAGAAGTATTAGATAAGAATAGTGGTATTATCCTTTATAATTCTCCAGTGAGAAATCTGAACTGGTTTGTTGACAGCGGATGGGGCATGAGATTTGATAGATTGGTAGCCGAATTTGAACGAATAGAAAAATATTCCGCAATGGGACATCTTGCTACGGTAAAAGAGGTTATTGAATATCAGAAATGGAAGGAGTCCCAACTAAATGGACAGGTTGATTATTGAAGCAAAGAAGATAATGGGCGATAACTTTATCGGACCAGATGAACTGCAAGAAACATCTTTTTTGTTATTTGAGAGTGATAGAAAGTTGCCATATATGCCTTTCTCATTGGAAGAACTTAAAGTTAAAAAAGAAGACTATCTATTAATCCTAGGAACAGGTAAAATGAAAAATGGTAAAGATGTCAACATACGAAATCTGTGTTCTTATTTTGGTAAGAATCCAGATGTTAGCGAGCCGTGTTTCTATAATCAGGACTGGTATGAGTGCGAATCTTTTATTGATGTTAAAATGCAAGATAAATGGTTTTTAATAAGAAAAAATGTTTATGAAGAAAGCCGAGCAGTTCAGCCACTAGAATTGATGAGAAAATTTGTGTTTCCAACAGCAATTGATTGTGCTTACACATTCTTTGTGTCATGGTTTGTAAAAGACATTAAACTATGGGACCACGATTTCGTTTGGTGCAAGGATGTTGATCACAATGGTGATAGAATTTATGTAGGCAAATATTATGACATAGACGGTGTAAATAAAAATGGCTTCAGTATTCACAGACACTTGGGTCTTCGCTCGTGCTATGCTTGCATTGATTAAGATGTATCCCTGAAAGATAAAACAGGAATCTGTAATAAGCTGCCCTAAAGCGGCTGACAATAATATCAGATGGCAAACAGTTAGTTTTAGTAATCTCATCTTTGAAAATACAGCTTCGTATTCTCAGGGGCCAATTAGGCACTAAGGCGTGTCTGCAAGCCAGTTATAAAAGTAGTATTGAAAATCAAAAAGCCTATCGACAACTTGGAAAGGAAAGGTCATAAACACATTGCAAAAACGAAATATCTACAACTTACAGGGCATGAAGATTATGAGATAATCAGAAATGTTCGCCACGGATGGCATCCATCTTCTGCGCATTAAGGGTATATATAAGAAGAAATGTAGGATGAAGAGTCAAATGCTCAAAATAATGCTGTTCGACCTTGTAAGGGGTGTGGATGGCAAAGCCGGTATGTACCAAGTGCTTTCGCATGCTCTCATAGCATTCAAAGACGCTAGCCTAAGAGGCAAATGAGCGGAATTTGATGGGCGTGGCATGGTACAGTCTGATTTTGGAATACCAAAACAGACAAACTTTTTCATTGAGCCATAATAAACCAAAGAAATAAATAGATTATGAAATAAATAGGTTGACAAGGAGGATGACATGAAACATAATCTGCAAGCAAGCAAGCAAGCAAGCAAGCAAGCAAG
>JNKJ01000028.1:0-62989 GCA_000702025.1 Blautia schinkii DSM 10518 | reverse complement strand
GCAAGCAAGCAAGCAAGCAAGCAAGCAAGCAAGGTTAAACCATCTTGATGTTTATAAAGGAATTGTAATTCTATTCGTAATTATTACACATTATTACTTGTGGAGCGATTCAGAGCGTCTAGGTTTATTATTCCCCTTTTGGATAGATATGGCAGTGCCTATATTTATGGTGATAACCGGGTATGTTTCAACACTTTCATTTGAGAGAAAAGGTTTATCATTTTCATTTTGCTATAAGCCAATAGAAATGATAAAAAAATGGCTTCGTTTCATAATTCCTTTTCTCCCAGCATGGATTCTTACAGTGATTGCCCGAATAATAGGGCGTGAAGAAGTGTTTTCATTCGGTCTTATTCTTTTAGACTTTTTAACTGGGGGGATTGGATGTGGTTCCTATTACTTCCCAGTTATGATTCAAGTAGTATTATTGATGCCTCTCATCTGGTATATTATAAAGCTAAACCCGCTGATAGGATTATTGATTTGTTTTGGAGTGAACATTTTGTTTGAGACATTAAAGACGTTTATGAATATGAGCCCTGAATTATATAGGATATGCTCCTTCAGATATATCTTTATTCTTGGTTATGGATGTTTCCTATTCAATAAGCAACACGATATAAAAAAACATTTCTTATATTATTTGGTTGGGATTGTAGGCGTTGTTTATATAATAGTTTTCAATTACACTGAATTAAAGCCTATAATTACAGATCAGTGGACTGCCACATCTGTTTTTGCCACACTGTATTTGGTTCCGATAATGATGATACTATTTAGTAAAACCACAGTACGTAGCGAGTTGCTGGAATTGCTCGGAAAGGCATCATTCAATATTTTTGTTGTTCAGATGATTTTTTATTTGGGAGGGGATAAAATAGTCTGTCGATTTATTCCATACAAGACTATTCAACTACCTGTAATTACCATTATCTGTTGTTTTATAGGCGTGCTTTATTATAAGATAGAAAGTCCAATAACACAGAGGATTATTAAAAAGATATCATAGTATTGTCCAGGCCTATGTAGAGTGGGGGAGGCAGACTTGACGCTTGCGGGACATTTCCACGGGGAAATCATACGGCTACCAGGCAGAAGGGGGATGATTTCATTCCAGCTGAAACTGTTTGAAAAGTATTGTAGCGGCGAGTTCCACGCAGGCGGCAAGACAATGGTTATCAGCAGAGGACTTGGGACGCATAGCATTAACATATGGAACAATAACAGGCCGCAGATTGTGGTAGTCAAATTAACAGAAAAAGATCAGGAGGCATTGCGTGATAGTCATAGTAGTTGCTTGTACATTCATATTTCTTGCCGTCAGTGTATTGATGGCCTTATTAATGGTTGGTGCCAATTACGGGAAAGATAAAAAATTAGAAGATGAGGAACAGTTGGAAGCAATAAGAATACACAAGGTGTCAGGTGCACGAAAATAAATGTTCTAAAATATTAATAATTTGGCCGATGAAAAAATCAGAGAGAAAAATTGATTTCGCCTTTTTTCGGCTCGAAAAAGTGGATTGACATGAAAAATGCTGTTATCTGATGCCTACCATGGCCGGTGTTGTACTTTGGAGCTATGTGGCTGCATGACGCGACATAACCGCTGGTGCCTTTTATAAAGAGACACAGCAGTTTACAAGTTCTTTTGAAATCAGAATAAGAAAACATAAAAAGGACATACCATCATCTCTACTTGTTGTATGATAAAAGTGACCATATCCTAACGAAAGAGAGCATATCAAAATGAATGAAAATAGGCAAAGAAAGATTTTAGAATATATCCATAAGAGCATTTGGATAAAATCCATAATATGTTTTCTCATCTGCATTGTAATTCTGGCAATAAGTGAAAATATAAAATTCTCAAATCAGGTTTTGACCTTTATAAATCTTACTGCGGTAGGATTTATGCTGCTACTTATCTATGTATCTATCAAAGAAAAAGAAATTCCAAAGGGCAAATTTATTTTTGTTTTTCTGATGGATTTTATTTGCAATAAATTTTATGATGAAAGAGTTTTTTATTCTGTTTTCCACATACCTTTGGTTTATTTCGCTGTCGCTGCTTCCGGAGTTGTTTTAACTTTAATACTGATCAATCCTATTGCCAATCTTATTACATCTTGGATGGATATTGTTCAAGAAGACAGAGATATAAAGAGGCAGAGAAACTTGAAAGATAAAAAGAAGTGGCTGCGTGGGACAGAAAGGTCAGAATCTGGTTCTACAGGAGAAAGAATGAATAGTACTGAAGCTAATCAAGGTGGAGGAAAAACCACTAAAGAGGTCTTTGAGTTGAACAATAAGATGCCCATGAACTTTTGGGATAAACTACTATTTGTAGGAATTTTTATTCTTATTATTGTAGTACCTTGTGTAGTTCTGTTTAAGCTATCCACAATAAGTTTAGGAGAAGCATTGCAAGAAAATAAGGTTTCTGAATCGATTCGGATTATTATATCTTTAGTTGGATTCGTTATTTTGTTAATAGTTATTTTCGCATCTGCAATCGGAATGATAATTAAATTAGCATATTCGTTATTCGATATAGTTACAAAACGAAATAAGAAAATTGAATATTTTTTAGTGGCTGGCGGGTTTGTTATTTTTTTCACATTTTTTTCAAAAAATTACCCTTTTACCCTGGAAGATTTTTACAATAAATTATCGAAAGGAGATATATTTTCGTATCCTCTGGTACTGGTCATTATATTACCCATATTTTTGACGTTTTTGGAAAATCTAGGTGGATATATACGTAAACATACAGAGATTAAGGATGATATCGTAAAATTGATTGAAGATATTGCTAAAGACACAGTGATTTCGCTACTTAGCTTTATTAAATTTATAACATCAGATTTTCTAACATCAATTAGAAATTTGGTTAAGGGGGATTTATTAGATGACTGTGAAGGAACAGAAGAAGAAAAAGATACAGAGTAACGATTATATTCGGAGTATATTTGCATCAGCTGCATTGGCAACAGCCATAGTTTCGTGGTTTGCAACAGCACAGGGATTGCAAGTGTATGTGTTTGAACATTATTGGCAGGCTGCAATTATTTCAGCTGCAGTACAAGGAACTCTTTTTGCGTTTAGCATTAGTGCGATACCCCTTATGAAACGACTGAAGGTTTTGGGCTCCATACCGCTAGTGATCTTGTGGGCTGTTTTACTTTGTGCTTCGAGTATTTTTAGCTATGTATATATCTCAAAAGCGGTTTATCCGGAATCTGTTTTTCGGGCTGATGCCCACAGGATTTTAGATGAGGATTGTCTGTCTGAAAATTTCTATTTAAGAGATATGGCAAAAGATTATGATAAAAAATTGACTGCGGATATGGATTCATACATACGTATTTTAGTAAGTGATGAGGATAATGTTCAGGTGACAGAGGAGAATCAGAGTATATTACAAAACTTGATAGATGAGACGGGAAAATACGATGAAATGGGGCAAATATCTATCTCTCTCGAAAAAATCAAAAGTGGAAAGTATTCATCAAATGACGTTGACACATTATCAAATTTAATTGATAATGAATTAAAAAATTTGGTAACGCTTAAAGAGCAAACGAATAACAGCAGGGAATTTAATGAAACAGTATTTGCATCGCAACAAGGCCGTTTAGCCACTTTCAAAGATGTAACCAGTGACCGTTACCAGGCGGCTGAAAGCGAAAGAGATATGGCGATGGAGAATATAACGAATTTAGATGATGAAGAGAAAGAAATAGCAATTAAAAGCAGTTTGTTAAATAATTGCAAAACGCAAATTGTAAATCTGGAAAACGGACTGGAAAAAACACTGTATAATAGTTCAATTTCTTTGAAAGCGGCAATGAATCAGGATTCGATAGATTCCGAGGATGTCTTGTCAAATGCTACAAAAATATATGAAAATCTTTTAGATAACAATGTTGCTGCTACTGACGAAAGAGTAGTAAAATATACTGCCTTTAGAAATGCTGCCAGGGAATATGCTGTTATGAAAGATATAGAACAAGATGTTGAATCTGAAATTACAAATCTTTATGAGAAGTCAACAGAAGCTCTGCTAAGTGAGGATAAAGATACGGAAGTGTTAGTAAGTGAAAATAAAGATCCAGAAACATTAGCGAGTGAAGATAAAAATACAGAAGCTTTAGTAAGCGAAAATAAATGGCAAAAGTACTGGGAAGAAAGAATCAATCATATTCGCGACTTATACAAAAAGATACCAGAGGAAAGTTTGGAAAATGTAAGTAAATCAGAAAAAATTGAAATGCTTTCTGAGACTGAAAGAATGTATTTGTCAGAATTAAATGATTTTGAAAAGGCATGGGGGCTGCTGTTTGGAGAACATAAGTATAAGACATTGCTCATTTTTTCTGTTGTTTTTGCATTTGGTATTGATCTTTTCTCATTTGGAGTGGGGCTTCTTTTATACGCATTGAATAGCAGCAAGTGCAAAAGGCAGAAAATGTAATGATATGGTGTTTAAGAGATATGTGCGAGCGATGAGGCAGTGATATGCTGTTTTGGACGTAGGAAAATTGTTTGGTGGGTGTGCTATGGCGTTGAATATCCCTTGTTTTCCGATAAGGTGTTTGGGATTTGAGAGGTGCATAGATATGATGACAGCAAAGTTGTTTGGAGATGGCAGGAGCCAGGCGGTTCAGTTCCCGAAAGAGTGCCGCTTTAGCGGTGATGAGGTGGCAGTAAATAAAATTGGAGAGATTGTGATTCTGTTGCCGAAAGATAATGAACGGGCAGGATTTTTAAACAGTCTGAATCTTTTCTCAGATGACTTCATGAGTGAGGGGTGTGAGTAGCCTTTTCCTGTTCTTTTCGCAGATTACGATTTTGGAATTGCTGATTGCAGTGTACGCAAAAGCGGGAAATATTTGTCATACGCAAGTGTCTCAAATCCATTTGCAAAAATATAAATCCTTTATAAAAACTCCCTTTACAAGCGCCAAAGACAAGTGACTTTCCGCAAGCAGAGGGAGTTCTGCTATTGTGAATTATGTAAGTGCCTCAAAACATGGTGTAGTGTAAAATAGCAGTACATCTGCTATACTGCTACGCACGCCCAGAAGCTTCCCGGATAATCGAACGGATTTTCCCAATGGAGATATGCTGGTCGGGGATAGCGTGCGTGGAGCGTTGGATTCCTTCTATAGAAGCATGGCAATCCAATGAAAGGCTGAACACAAACCGCTTGATCAACCGGTCGTCAACTACAGCCAGGCAGGAATCATAGTTGGTATTATCTAATGAATGGATGAATTCAAGGAGCATATCCGTTTTCTGAAAAATATATTCCAGGCTTATCTGGGAGGCGGAGGAAATCTCTGCAACAGGGATTCCGGCAACCGCCAGACAGCCCAAAAGGAATTTTCGCTATTTTAAGAGAATTTGTTGCTTTCCTATTTACAATCAGCCGAAAGCTGGTAATGTATATATATATGAGAACATACAGATACATCCAAATCGTGTTTGATTTTTGTTATGTCAACTAAATTTTAATATAAAGTGAGGGCTGTATGTTCTTTTTTTGCGTTTTTGTCAACTAATTTTGAAATACGCCGAAAAAGGTGTGTACAAGGCTGATTTATTCTCACACTTGTGATATACTGGGAACAAGATGGCACCCGGCGTGGGAAAAAGATAAATTTGGTGGGAGCGGAAGCTCCCAACGCTGCTCGAAACTTTGTACATCTTTCCGTGGTGAGTGGCAGGCGTGAGTATGCTAAGTATAAATCGGCTGAGATGTGAAGAATAATTGGAAGGAGATTACGCACATGGATAAAAAATATCAGATATTCATAAGCTCTACTTATACTGACTTAATGGAAGCTAGAGTGAAAGTGCGAGATGCGATCCTTTCGATGTATCATTTTCCCGTGGGCATGGAGTTATTTGGAGCGGCGAACGAAGAACAATGGCAAATTATCAGCGAAACGATTGATTCCTCTGACTACTATGTGCTTATCATTGGTCAGCGATATGGTTCGGTTATCCCCAAAGGGCTTCCTGACGCTGGAATGAGCTATACGGAAAAGGAATTCAGGTATGCGTTGGAGAAAGGCGTACCCATTTTGGCTTTTCTGCTCGATGATAATGTTGCGGTAAAACCAGAGTATGTGGAAACTGAAAACCGTGATAAATTGATAGCATTTAAAACAGCAGTCAAGACGGGACGGCTAGTTGAATGGTGGAAAACATCTGATGATTTGGCTCAAAAGGTAACGGCGGCTCTCTATAAGCAGATTACAAGGACGAAACGTCCCGGCTGGATAAGGGGTGATGCCGTAGATATTGAGAAGAGCCTAAAGGCACTCACGGAACTAACAGAACGGAATCAGCAACTTGCTGAGGAGAATAAGGTTTTACTAGCAGAGAATCAGAAACTTAAGCAAAAACCGGTGAGGAAGCCAAAGCTGGTACTTGCGTTTGAAGGAGATACACCGGATGAAGAAGATGACCCTCTTTACAAGCGGAAAGAAAATATGAAAACTACTGATGATGGTGCCGTCCATCTTAAGGTTGGCAGTGTTGGAACAACTCTGATTGAAGCGGAATACCAGCCTGTGAGTAAATATGATTTTATCGGTGAGTTACGTGGTAAAGTATCTAATGAGGAGATTGATACTTATAATAAGTTATTGCCATCGGAAGATAAGTTGGAGAAATATCTGAGCCTTTACCGAAACTACCACATGGTTGTTGACCATGGAATCGCTTCTGTCATAAGCATTCACAATATTGGCACAGCGAAAGCTACGGATGTCTCAGTAACGATTGAATTTCCTCACCAGATTTTGGTTTTGGATATTAATGAAGTACGAAAACTAAAAGAGCCAAAAGCACCGAAGAAACCGCGAAATCTTCAGGATGTTGCATATGAGAGAGCACATAAGTCGGAGATAGCGATGGCAAAAGCGGCCGCACAGTTTGAACAATTCTATGACGTAAAAGCACTTAAGTTGCCAGATTTGAGTGCATATACTATTCGTAATAACGTCTTTGAATCGATGGATATTTTTGACAACACGGTTAACATAGAGATTAAGAGTGGTATTGTACATACAAAGTGGGACAGTTTCAGAGACATCTATATTGTTCCAATGAAAAAAGGTAAATTTAGAGCGAAGGTTATATTCATGTGTGCGGAATATGAGGGTTCGGATGAAATGGAATTAACTTTTATATGTGAGTGACAAGAGGAGCAGTAATGGCGTTGCATTGTTCCTGATGGCTTTAATAAAAATGGCTGTGATATATTCACAGCTTATGTTGCTCGTAACTTTGCACCCCTCTTCGTGGTGAGCAGCAGACAACGATTGACTTGTGAGGACGTTAAGTTGATATGGATACTTAGAGAATGAGTATGATTGACTGAAATGTGTGAAGGCGTATTAACTCCAAAAACGATAAGAAGAAAATACCTAATGCCTTGATAATTCAGTATGCCTGTGGTAGCATAAGTGAAGAATCCTGATACGAGGAGGTGTGTTTATGAATGAGCAGTTGCTGAAAATGAATGGTTTATCGACGGAGATTCTGGATGGATTGTCATTTGAATCACACCTTGGGATCCCATTGAAGAAAAATATGCATTATTTTGATAAGGATTTGTTGATAGCAGAACTGATCATGATGACAGAGTGGTTGGATGAACAGGAAATCCTTTCGGATATTGCATTAGATTACAGAGTGAAGAGTTTGGATTCTATACTTTTAAAGTATGACCGCTATTACCCAGATTATCAGACGCGAAAAGTGTTCAATGACATCTTAGGATTTCGAGCGTTTTGTGATAGCTACAATCAAGTATTAGAAGCTGCAACTTCTCAGTTCCGGGTTGTTGATATGACAATAGGAAAAGCAGCGGATGATGGATACAGAGGAGTTCATGTGTACTATCAAAAAAGTGGGAAACACTATCCTATTGAGATTCAGTTTAATACGTTGTTTGACAGACAACTGAATAACTGGCTTCATGATTATCTGTATAAGAAGAACTATCCGATAGAAGCAGGAAAGATAATGCGTGATAAATATGAAAGTGGGTCAATTCGGAATGAGCATGAATTTAAGGAGGTGCTTAAAGATGTGTTACCTTGTTGCAAAGGATAGAAATGCACATGGTTGTTTTGCATTAAAAACAAGTCATGGTAAGCATTTGGTAGAATTAAAAAGGGAATTAAACAATGCTGTTGGATATAGGGGTGTACAGCTTGTGACAATCAGCAGACCAACAGCGTATGGTGAGTATGCACCATATCATTTTGTAGATACAGAACAGGAGTTCCGGACTCTGGTAAGAGGACTTCGTTCTGAATAAAAGGATGCCGTATAAAAGGATGCCGTGTGAGCAGGAGTTCACACGGCATATTTTGGTCATGATGCCAAATTCATGACCGTTCTCTTCCATGTACCGGATGTTGACTTTGCTGAAGTATCCCCTGTCGAGGATACCCTGATATATTGAATCGAGTGGAATATTCAAATTATTATGTCAAAATTATCATCTCCCCTAAAACTCCACCCCTCATCTAAAACTCCACCTCCCTAAGCCCAGCCTTCCCATGCACATTTAACTTCCCATATATCTTATACAACGTATTTTTCACCGTGGCTGGTGAGATGCAGAGTTTGTCGGCAATCTCCTGGTTGGAAAGGCGGTTTTTTGCCAGCAGGGCAATTTCGCGTTCGCGTGGAGTGAGCGGGGAGGAACCGGGGCAGAGAGCAGCACGGATTTCTGCGGCGCCCAGGAGCATTTTGCGGCCCAGGGATTTTATGCTTTTAAGATTATTAGTCAGTGTTTCCACATCTACTGGTAGTTCTGCAGCGAAAATTGTATCTGTGCTGTTTTCGTCCGGGTCCATAAAAAACGATTGTAATTTTGAACATGATTCATCCGGTTTCATATACACCTCTTCCAAATCTGCATACACCTCACACAACTCATTATAGTATTCGGCAAAGGGCAGGTACACCTGGTCAGAGAGGGCTAACGAAAGGGCTTCATGTACATGCTGCAATGCTTGGAGCCGTTTATTTAATTGTATATAGGCGCAGGCCTGTTCCAGCTTGAAGTAGATGCAGGGTAGTAAGGTGTGAAAGCTTTTTGCCTCTGCTTCAAATTCATCTGCCACGCCGAGGAAGCATAGGGGATTTTCCAGTCGAAGGAGGCGTGACAGGATGATTTTAGCGTAGGGCACGGAGATTGGATACAAATGTTGAGTAATAGCCTGCGGATCTCCGAACCAGGATGGGATTTTGGTTTCCAGGTTAAGGGTCATGTAAAGAAAGGCCTGGCATACTTCTGACATAGTCAGGCAGAAAAACTCTTTGCCGGAAAATGCTTTTTGTTGTATATCATTAAAAAGTCTTAGAAATGTTGGGGTGTGTTGATTGAGGAGTGCGACACGGCATAGGGTCAGGCTGGAGGCAAAGCAAAGGCTGTCTTGTCCAGCCTGGGCTGCGATATAGCTGGCGCGGTGAGCCATGATTTCAGCGTTTTCAAAGTTACCTGACAACAGCAGGCATTCCGACTGCATGGTCTCCGGCGCGCCGATTCCTTTTCCTCCGGACAGGCGTGCGTAGTTGGGGATGCCAAGAGTGACGCGGCGGCAGGTTTCTTGAAGTTTTCCGCTTTCACGCCAAAACATGTATACAGGGCTTGGAATGCAGAAGGTCCAGGGGTCGTTGGTAAGATAAAAGTTCTCAGGGTTTTCCAGATGCTCCAATGCTGCCTGATGGTGCAGGCACATTTGCGTTACATTGTTGTAAGCCTGGAAAGAGCGGATTAATTCCAGGGCAGCAAGCAGATTGTTATTTAGAAGTTTTGTATCTCTCATTTTTCTGCCAGACTTGTCTGAACGCGCAGATGAGGCAGTACAGCCGTCTGAATGCGCAGATGAGGCAGTACAGCCATCTGAATACACGGATGAGGCAGTACTGTCGTCTGAATGTGTGGATGAGGCAGTACTGCCATCTGAATGTGCGAAGGAGGCAGTAGGGCCATCTGAATGTTCGGAGAGGGCAGCATCACTGAGGCCGGGAGCGTGCAGGAGACGTACCGTTAAATTTTCCAGGCGGCGGAAGCAAAGGCGGGCCAGACTGAGCTGCCTGAGCAGGGAGGCCTTGATTGTCACGCCGGGAAGAAAATCCCAGTGTTTTAAGAGAAGCTCGTCGGAGCAGCGTTCTATCATGGATTCCAGAAGTAATGCCTTTGTTTTAATTAGTTCTGCAAGCTCCTGGCTGGTTAGAGGTGTGGCTAGTGCCATTGAATCCTCCTTAATATCAGCAAAATGTAGGAATGCTTCCAGATTTTTATTTTGTGAAAGACAGGCACAGGCGACACGCCGGATGGTTTCCCGGTAAAAGGAGGGGCTTTGCTGGAAAAACTTTTCACTTAGGAATTCACGAAGCAGGCTATGGAGTGTGTATTCGCGGCCGATAGGATAGACGAATGCATTACTTCTAATCGAGCGCCAGAGCTTTTCCGGTGTAGAATCCTGATTGAGAAGTATGGCGGTCTGCTTTGGGGTGAAGGTGTCCAGAAGTGAGAGCATGAGGAAAAAATCCTTTTGTTCAGGCTCAAGAGGATTCCAGAATATTTGTTCTATAAGCTCATTGATTTTTAACTCTACGCCGGGTTTATGGCCATTTTGGTAATTGGAAAGGTGAAGCTGCAGTGGGGCAATCCATCCTTCGGTTGCCCGTGAGAGATATTGTGTTTCCTCTTCTGAAAGCTTTACGCCGTTTTTGGAGAATAGTTGACGGATGTCCTGGGGGCAGAAAAGAAAAGCTTCCTGGTCCACATGGTAAATTCGGGGGTTGGACAGAGCAAGCCGGGTTTCATATTCTAAGGGGTGGCTGATGAAAATCAGATGAAGCCGGGGACAATGGTGTAAGGATAGGGCGTTGAGCACTTGGCCGGGTGAAGTAAAACCGCATTTTTGGTAATTATCTATAACCAGCCAGGTTTCTGTTTCGCAGGACAAATCGTCGGACAGCAGGGAAAGATAACCAAGGTTATCCGGGGTAGGATAATCGAGGCTGCGAAGCTGCTCTGCTATAACAGAATCAGCTATAGCAAGCAGGGAGCACATATCTGACCAGATTTGGTGCTGAAGACTGTCGAAGCAGGTATACCAGCGGATTTTGCACTGGGATGGTGCGTGTGTTTTCAGATAATGAGAAATGGCCGTGGTTTTTCCGAAGCCTGCTCCGGCGGTGATCAGAGACAACGGTGCCTCTAAAATCGGTGAAAGATTGTGCAGGAGTTTTTTGGGGAAATAAAATGATTTATGGTACATGTTCATCCCTCCGGTCTTGTTTTATATGATGACAACAAATGCTATACCTATTATACAACAAAATAAACCTCGATTAGTTTCGTATACGGTAGTAAACGCAAGTTTTTTCGATGAAATAGGAAAAAAAGGCTCATGAATTTCTTTTTTATGGGCGTTAAGATTAAAATAATCCTACGATAAGTAGGAAAACGGATTATTTTTGCACAAGGAGGTGTAAATATGGCAAAAATAGAATTTACAAATGAGGAACTGGAAATTTTGAAACAGGCTGTGGAAGCATACCATGAAGGTGGTAAGGATAAGGCAGCGGAAGTGCTTAAGAAGTCGGGTATAAAGCTGGAGATGTCTGAAGGCTTGAAGGAAATGGCTGCTCCCGGGATAGTGGGGAGTGATAGTTGTTATGCATGTATTGCTTGTCTTGTTTTTGCGGCAATGGCAGCAATAAACTGGATTTCTAATTAAGGGGGTATGAATATGGCAAAGATAGAATTCTCAGATCATGAGCTGGAAATATTGAAAAAAGTAGCTCAAGAATATCATGATAATGGCGCAGGTAAAGCAAAGCAGATGCTTGCAGAGTCTGGAATCACTTTTGAAATTACTGATAATGTCAAAGGTGATTGCGCGGTACCCGGAGTAGTCGGGGAAGATGCCTGCTATGCATGTATTGCTTGTCTTTTTACCACAATGGTAGCTTTTGTAGGATTTGCCAGCTAAGGAATTTTAGACAGCGGACAAAGTGGACTTTTCCGGAAGTTTTCTGGAAAAGTTCGCTTTTATGTCACAAAATATGATATCAATTTGTTCTGAACGGAGTTTAATGGAAGGGAACGATGCATTTTGTCATAAAGGGGCAGGAATTTCCAATAGGGAGGTGTGCTATGATTGAGAAATATCCATACATCAGTGAGCAGATGGAAGTGATTAAAAAGTTTAGCTCAATGCTTTTAAAGGACGAAACAGGCAGACATGTAGTCGGCGTAAATGATACGGGTAGAGCGGCTCTGGGGCAGTGTGACGGAACGAAAAGCTTTGGGGATTTGATTTTGAACTTTTCCATGGGCTGCCGTGACGCAGAGCAGGTACCGGAATATATTAATCAGACAGCCGCTTTTTTTCAGGCGATGATGGACGAAGGCGTTTTAAAGATGAGTGATACGCCGGAAAAGCGGCCCACAAGGTTCATAGATGTTTCTGATTATTGTTATCCGGATAACGTTGTTTTTGAATTAACAGATTTCTGTAACCTTCGCTGCGAACATTGCTACAGAAATAGTGATTCAACAAAAACTTCTTTTGCTGATACGGAAAAGCTTCTGGGAGCAGTCCGGAGTCTGAGCAGATATGGGCTGAAAAGTATTCACCTCACAGGCGGAGAGCCCAGCACTCACAAAGACTTTCTCAAGATTCTTACAACCGCGTTGGAATATTGCCCCAGGGTCATTGTGCTTTCTAATGGTACAAATTTCAAGGAAAAGCATTTGGATATTTTTTCAGCGTATCGGGACAGGATTAAAATCCAGGTGGATTTGGACTGTGCGGTGGAGGAGATGCATGATGAAATCCGTGGTGTAAAAGGTGCATATGCTGCTGTGACTTCTTTTATTAAGAAGGCGGCTGCAAGAAATCTTGATGTATCTGTGGCTATGGATGTATATAGAAAGAATTTTGATTATGTTGATGACACGCTCCGTCTGGCCCGAGAGCTTGGGGCAGTATCGTTTAGCTGTAATCCCATTCTGCAGATTGGAAGAGGGAAGGGATTAGAGGGCCTTGATGAGCAACAGGTGCAGGGTTTTTTGAAATTGATTCCCAGACTTTATGAGGATTATCCGGATTTTGTACGTAAACCGGATATCAGTGAAGAGGAGTTAGAACACCGCTTGAATTGCGGAGGTGGACACCGGAATATTGTCTGTTCCCCGGAAGGGCGTATCCGGCCGTGTGTGTTGATGCCGCCGGAAATGCTTGTGATGGGAAATCTTTTTGAAGAAAAAATAGAGGATATTTTCAACAGACCTGTGTTCTGGCATTTTGCCAAGCTTCAGTCTCCAAATAAGGAAACCTGTGGGGATTGCAAATATGTGGGAGGCTGTTCAGGCTGTTTTAGCAGACCGTTGATCAGTGAGGAAGAAATGAGAGAAGATACCCCGGGATTTGTTTGCAGACGCAAGAGGGATATTCTTGGTGAAAAGTAAACCAGATTAAGATTCCGCCCGCTTTACTATTTCTACCCTTTATGTTACTCTGTTGATATCAGATACAACATGCCGGGAGTCTCAGTTTTATCGCAGCAGGAACAGCTTTATTGGTGCTTCTTGAGGATACCGGATTTAGGAACTGTATTGAAAATAAATCCGAAGGAGATTGACAATATGGGGATGTGAGTGTTTTTCAATCTGTTTGGGATATACTTTCAGAAATTTTTCAGTTACAAACACAGAACTTAATACCAAAAATCAGATTTACTCCGCCATGGTGGTATATGGTCTCCTCACTTATGCCGAAGAAGAGAACGAAGTATTTATTCCCAACCGGGAACTGATGGAGAAATATCGGGGACTTTTGATGTCAAATAACAGCCTGGGCTATGTGCACCGTTTGGCTAAAGAGTCCGTTCGGATGATGAAAGCTACATTGGCAGGTGATGTGGATACAATGGCGGAAATTCTGCAGTATGCCCATAATACGGAAACACCAATTTTATCCTATAATAACGAAATAGAACTGTCGGCTATTGTTAACCTGGTATATCTTGCGGCAAGAAATAAATACCGTAAGAGGACAAAGCCGGAAAAGGGTACGTGGATTTTATTTTTTATCCGGAGAGAAAAGCAGCAGATGGGATTATCCTTGAACTAAAAGTAGACTCATCGCCCAGGGAAGCCATCCGGCAGATTAAGGAGAAGACAAAAGAGCATTTATGCATAGTCGAGGAGCTCAAACCAAATGAGGCAGGTTATTCTGGCAGATGAGAATAGGCAGCGGCGGACAGACGATTATGAAGCGGTGAAGAAGTTGTGGAATTATGTATAGCCCCAGAGCTGCGTTGGTACACGTGAGCAAGACGCAGCTTTGGGCTTTTCTTTTTGTAGAGTGTTTATAATCAAAATCTTTATAGCTGAAATCCTTATAATCGAAATCGAAGACTATCTGCGCCAGAAGAGCATTTATGACTCAACTGTCACTTTCACACAGCACTCCATCCCGTTCTTCATTCACCCTTAAAAGCCATTTCATAAGCACCTTATTCAGCGACTGCAGTCCCACAGGTTTTGGCAGGAAATCGTCAAAGCCTTCCATGAGGAACATGGACTGGGCGCTGTCGGATACGTTTGCGGTGAGGGCGACCACTGGCAGGTGCTTATACTTCCCGCCGTCCAGGGAGCGGATGTGCTTTAAGGTCTCGACGCCGTCCATATCGGGCATCATGTGGTCCAGAAAGATAAGGTCGTAGTTTGTCCGTGTCACCGCGTTGATTGCTTCTGCGCCGGAGCTGACGCAGTCGATTGTCATATTGTAGGGGCTCATGAGTCCTTCTGCAATCTGGAGATTCAGATCATTGTCGTCTACAATCAGTATTCGCACATTTGGCAGAGGGTGTATTTCATCCAGGGTAATTCCATGTTTTTTTAAGGTAATACCGGAGCTTTCGGATTTTTCCAGAATGCCTGCAAGCTGGATTCCGAACAGGGGCACATAAATGGTAAGCTCCTGGGGGTCGCTGGACATCAGGGAGTGCTCCTGAAGGGTAAGGATGGTGATGAGCCTTACGTTGTCAGGAAGGGGTGTTTTGAAGTTGTAGTGAGTCACTGTTCTGTCTGCCATTGCCAGGGAATAATTGCCGCTGTAAAGGAGTCGTTCAAATTCATGATATTCTGCGCATATTTTGTAGGGTACCTGTAATTTGTCCAGATAAGAGCGGTAATAATCCTGCAGCACCTTTGAGCTATCCAGTATAAGGATTTCCTGCTTGATGTCCTGGTCTGCCGGACCTACAGCCGACATCAAACATCCTTTGCGGCCGTATTTCTGCTGTATAGAAACAGTGAAGACAGAGCCCTTCTGATATTCGCTTTCTACAGTGATATCGCCGCCCATCATTTGGCTTAAGGACTTTGAAATTGCCAGTCCGAGGCCGGTGCCTTCCTTGCTGTACTTATATTGTCCGTCTATTTGGTTAAAGCTGATAAACAATTTGTCCAAATCCTGTTTTTTAATACCAATGCCTGTATCTGTGACTTTCATTGTAAGGAGAAGCCGATCATCTTTTTTCTCGCAGCGCATAGTGAGGAGAATGTATCCTTCTTGTGTGAATTTGACAGCATTTCCGATCAGGTTAATGAGAATCTGCTTTACGCGGGTCATGTCTCCTGTCAGGTAGGCTGGCAGGCTTTCGTCAATATCGATCAGGAACCGCACCGGCTTATCACCAATGCGTATGGAGGCCATGACAGTCAGGTCATATAAGAGTGATTCCGTTCTGTATTCCTCTTCATGTATGGAAAATTTTCCGGATTCTATTTTTGAGATATCCAGGATATCATTGATGATCGTGAGGAGGCTGCGTCCTGAGTTCAGGATACTTTTTACGTATTCCTTTTGTCTTTCCTGTAAATCACTGCGCATAAGCAGCTCGCTCATACCTACAATGGCATTCATTGGGGTACGGATTTCGTGGCTCATATTTGCCAGAAAAACGGATTTCGCCCTTGCAGAATGGCGCTGTGTCTGGGAAACTGCCCAGAAAATGCACACGGCGGTTAAGAGCAGGGCGAAAATAATAAGCATTATGATGCTGATTCGCACCAGCTCTTTGGTGAGCAGGCTTGTTTTTGCTGTGACAATATCTTTGGATACAATATTTACAATAGTCCAGGAATTAAGCCCCAGGGGACAGTGGTAGGCATATTTATCCACACCAAGATGATTATAACTTATCAATCCTTCCCGTTCTGAGTCGATGTTGCTGCGGATTTTTGCTACACTTAAATTATCTTGTATTTTTGCATTTCTAAGAATTTTGTAGAAATTCTGGAAATTCATGCTTTTGTTATGCAGAATCAAATTTCCTTCCTTATCAATGATATAAGAATAGCCCTCGCCGCCGAAGCTCTCTGTGCCTAGCGCATCCTGCAGCCGGGAAAGGTCCAGAAGGGCGGCAAGAGTCCCTGTACTTTGTCCCTGTGAGTTTGTCAGGGGTACGGAGAGGAGAATCCCGGATGCAGCGCGGGTGGGAAAGAGATATCTCACCACATCGCTCATGCTGCTTTTTCCCTGAAGGGCAGCTTGAAAATAGGATTCCTGGGAAACATCACTGTCCAGGAATGGTTCTGTGCAGTGCAGATAGCCATCACTGTCTGCATAGCCAACGAATGAGAAGCCGTGACGCTCCGCCACTTCACTGAGATAAGGCAGGCGTGTATCTTCGGGCATGGATACGATTGCAGATGCAGCTGTCTCTAGGGTATCCTGTGTGCTTTCCATTACTTCTTTTGTATAGGAAGCGATATGGTCTGCAATTTCCGCAAGATGTGCTCTGTTTTCCTCCAGCAGGGTTTTATCAAAACGGCTTATATAAGATGCGGTAAAAAGTCCAAAGGCGGTAATAAGTACGACGAGTCCCGCTATTGTTATGAAAAGCAGATGATTTTCTTGTATGAATTTTTTTATTTTATTCATTGGACCGTAGTCCCCCTCGTTATTCAAATCTTATGTTCAGGCAGTAAAGCGCAGCGTAGTGAATTTATTCGGCAAGACGGACGCAGCGCAGCTCATCCATTTTCTGCAGGCACCCCTTAGCTGTTAAAGTACTGTCCGGCTGCATGTATTCCAGGATACAGGAAGCATCCATCTGGGAAAAGCCCCGGATTCTCAGCCAGGCAGAGGAATCGTGATAAAGTGTTTCAATAAGGTGCTCTGCTTCGAGATACTGGGGTGTCGATATGCTTGCAACTTGGTTCTTAAACACCGGCGCTGTATACAGGTCCTCAAAGGCAGCATTATAATTGTAGGGGTCTGCGAGGAAGGTGATAAAATTCAAGGCCGTATCAAGCTTGGGGCTGTTTTTATTTACAATAAAAAGGCCAAGGTTAGGACCTTCAAAGGTTCCTTCCTCAGGAATGCCCATAAATGCAGGCATGAGCCCGAATTTTGAGGCATCTCCGTTGAAATCCGAGTAAAGCCAGGTATCCCAACAGAGCATCATTGCATATTTACCGCTGTCCATGGCGTCACTCATGCCGTTCCAGTCATCTGTCTGCCAGGTATTTCCGAAGAAGCCATTGTCCGCCATTGTCTTATACCAGGTTATAATTTTTTGCATTTGGGGCAGACTGGCATAGCCCAGGCTATTGTTATTCAGCTCATCCAGTATGCTGGAATCCTCCACGACACAATCCAGTGGGAACTGGTAGAGCAGCATAGAAATGGCTCTGCCCGGAAGGTACATTGGCACGATTCCGTTATCCAGGAGTGTCTGGCAAACATCCATAAATTCCTTCTGAGTTTTAGGGATTTCCAGATTGTAAGTGCGGAAAATTTCTTTGTTATACAGTGTGCCGGAAATAGAGGCCTCCCAATGGGGCAGACCAATGATTCTTCCATTATATATGGTTTGGTTGATGGAGGTATCTGTCAGGTCGTCCACCCAGATTGCATCAGTAAAATCATAAAAATTATCTTCCGGCTTAAAGCTTTCTATATTCGTACCGCCGTAGCTCAGCAGGATGTCGTAGTCTTCAATTTTCCCCGCAGCGGCGTCGGCTTGGTATTGTTTTAGCTCTTCCTTGGGAAACTGCACGATATCCAATTCATCTCCCGTAAGCTCACGGTATCTGTCAAAGGCTTTCAGGATATAGTTTCGCTCTAGATCAGGATACATTCCCCACACTGTGAGTTTTTCTCCTGTATTTTTCTCCCATTTATATTGAGGGGACGAAAAACCGGCATCTGCTTTGATGGAATTTTTGTCAGATTGGCCGGAGCTGCAGCCTGATGCACATAAGCCCGCGGCCAGGATGCACATGATTGCGATAAGCTTGATTCCTCGTTTCATCAGTCGTTCTCCCCCTGGTAATTGTTTATATAAATTAAGATTAAGTTTAGCACCTTTTGGTAAAAAAGTCGACAGTTTGGGTGGCTTTTGTTGATTTTTGCGAGTTTTTGCGAGGCGTATTATTCACTTGATATTTCGTTAAGGTATGGTAAGCTATAAGCATATAGGTATAGTGAAAACTTTTCATGTATGTTTTTTATCAATAGGATGCTCTGGCTGCTATATATGCGGCTATGATTGGAAAGGGTGTGATAGAGAGTGAAACGTCAATTTAACGCTGTTGGCGCGTGTAATCCGCAGCAGCATTATATGGTCGATATCCAAGGTCGTCTCAAGGAAATTGAAAAGCTGGTTGCTTCTGGTGCGTATTTTACAATCAACAGAGCCAGGCAGTATGGGAAAACTACCACATTGAAGGCTCTCTCTGAATATTTGAAGAAGAATTATATCGTCCTATCGCTTGATTTTCAAAAAATAGGAGAAGAGGAATTTATTAATGGCAATGTGTTTTCTGCTGCTTTTGCGGAATATTTGGTTAGGACAATAAAAAATAGGAAAAATCCGATAAATGGATTGGATGAAGGAGTGTTGAAAAAACTGGAGACGGCAGCACAGACGGATGCCAGATTTTCGCTTCGAATGCTATTCGTGTATTTGAGTGAACTTTGCGATTTAGCGGATAAGCCGGTTGTTTTAATCATTGATGAGGTTGACAGTGCAACAAATAATCAGGTATTTTTGGATTTTCTTGCACAGCTTCGGGGTTACTACCTTACTCGTGATGAAATCCCTACGTTCCATTCTGTAATTCTTGCAGGCGTGTATGATGTCAAAAATATTAAGCGTAAGATTAGGGAGGATGAAGAACATAAGACGAATAGTCCGTGGAATATTGCCGCTGATTTTAGAGTTAACATGAGCTTTTCTAAAGATGGAATCGCCGGAATGTTAGAAGTTTACGAGAAGGACCATCATACCGGTATGGAAATAGAGGAATTAGCAGAACTGATTTATGATTATACCTCGGGCTATCCATTCCTTGTATCGCGTATTTGTAAGCTCATTGATGAGGCAGTCGCCGGTAGTGCGGGATTTCCGGACAAAGCAGCGGCGTGGACAAGGGCGGGATTTCTTGAGGCTGTGAAGCTGATACTTTTGGAAAAAAATACCTTGTTTGAATCTTTGGTAAGTAAACTTCATGATTACCGGGAACTGAGGCAGGTTGTGTACAAAATTCTTTTTGGCGGAGAAAAAATGGTGTACAATCCTGATGAACAGTCGATTGATATGGCTATGATGTTCGGATTTTTAAAAAATGAAAATGGTACTGTGGCGATTGCTAACCGTATTTTTGAGATGCGGTTGTATAATTATTTTTTGACAACTAACGAAGCCCAAAGCAGCGAAATATTCAAAGCGGCTTCAGAGGATAAGTCGCAGTATATACAAAATGGACGTTTGAATATGGAACTTGTTTTGAAAAAGTTCGTGATGCATTTTGATAGTATATATGGAGATTCTGCCGAGGAATTTGATGAAGAAGAAGGCCGGCGCCGTTTTTTATTATACCTGCGTCCGATTATAAATGGAGAAGGAAATTATTATATTGAAGCGGAGACCAGAAATTCAAGACGTATGGATATTGTTGTAGATTACCACGGCGACCAATTTATAATTGAACTTAAGATTTGGAGGGGGAATGCCTATAACGAGAGGGGGAAGCAGCAGTTAGCTGATTATCTCGACTATTTTCATCTCAAGAAAGGTTACATGCTGAGTTATAATTTCAACGCGAAAAAAGAAATCGGTGTCAAGGAAACAAGGATTGGAGACAGGATGCTTATAGAAGCAGTTGTGTAAATAAAGTATAATCCGGCGGGCACCAGCATTCGGTTGATACAACTTTATGCCAAGATTTCTTTACATCACAATAGTCATGACGTACTAAATGCCATAAGGAGGAATGCTAATGGAAAATGAAAAGGTATATCAAATGAGCTTTGCAAAGATATATCCTCTTCTCGTAAATAAAGCTGTGAAAAAGGGGAGGACAAAAGAGGAAGTAGACGAGATCATCCAATGGCTCACCGGTTACAGCCAGCAAAATCTGGAAGCCATGATTGAGAATCCGGTGACTTATGCGGAATTCTTCCAAAATGCCCCTGAGCTGAATGAGAACCGGAAACTGATAAAGGGCACTGTCTGCGGTGTGAGGGTTGAAAATATCGAAGAACCTTTGATGCAGGATATCCGTTATCTGGACAAAATGATTGATGAACTGGCTAAAGGGAAAGCGATGGATAAGATTCTCCGGGCAAAACAGTAGGTTTGAGAATTTGACATATTATTCTAATTTTATAAAATGTTTATAAGTATAAAGAATTATTCTGAAATAAAACACAGTTTCTTTTGAATATCATCACATAATGAACACATTTTCTGATTATAGTTGTCCTATCAACAAAATCAGAAAGGACTAGATGATTATGAAAAGAAAATATGCAGCAATGGTGTTAGGATTAGTGTTGACAGTTTCTTCTATGAATGTATACGCAGCAGCAGATACTGCAGCAGGTTCTGACGCTGTTTCAGATGTGGCAGACGAAGGTGAGGAAGGCGCGGACGCAGATACAGATGCATTGGCGAATGACTCGGCAGATGCAAATACCGGAGACGATACTGCAGCAGACACTTTAGATAGCAACGAGGCGGTTGCGGAAGAGATTATCGGACAAGTTACAGCAATTGGAGAGGACAGTATCACAATTGATGTCGGTACTTTGAAAGATGATTTAAATGAGGAAAGCCCCGAGGAGAATGCAGAGGAAGGGCTTGCCGGTGAGACTGAGGAGCAGAACACTGCGGAGACAGATGCAGAGACAGAAGCTGATTCTGAAACCCAGGAGGACGCATCCGGGGAAATCAGTGAAAGCACCGGGGAAGATTCTGTCGAAAACCCGGAATATCAGCCTCTTATTATCAGCCTGACAGGTGAGGAAGAAGTCATTTCCTTAACAGAAGAAACGGTTGTTGTCCGGGCGTTAGCAGCAGATGACGCTGAGGCTTCCGACGCTGCAGAAAGCCAGGATACAGCGTCACAGGCAGATAGTGACAATGCAGAAGTAACTGCTGATGCGACAGACGAAGCAGATGCTCCAGAGGCAGATGAGACAGAAACAACAGATGAGACAGATGCGTCAGAGGCAGACGCGACGGAAACAGCAGATGAATCAGATGCAGCACAGGCAGATGCGACAGAAACAGCAGATGAGACAGATACGTCACAGGCAGAGGCAGACACTACAGCAGACGATGCAGACACCGCTGATTCTGACCTGAATGAAGTAGTTGTTAACGGCGAGGTCGTAGACGGCTCCCTGATAAAGGCCGATATTCCTACAGAAGCAATCGAGGTTACCGATATCATGGAAGGTGATATTGTTGTTATTACCTTAGATGAGGAAGGAAATGCCTCGTTGGTCACGGTGATGCCGCAGTTGAGCGAAGATTTACAAGCAGCAGAAGAGAACAGCTCCGATGATGCAGTTGCAGAAACTTCCGATGATGCCGGCACCGTTGATGAAAGCAAAGACGGCACCACTGATTCTGATGAAGCAAATGCAGATGAATCAAACCCGGACGAAGCAAGTGCGGATGAGGCTAATACCGACACAGCAAACTAAATAAATATAATTACAATAGAGTGCACACCATACAGGCCCTTAGGAAAATACCCTAAGGGCCTGTACTATATATATGTATAAAATTCCTCCGGTGCGTTACCCAAAATGTAAGCGGCCAACCTTTTTAATCCCTCTATTATTAGTCATAATTATACAAATTGTTCATATTGTTGACAATATACCGGGAAAAATCCAAATCAATTACGCAAAATGGACGGAATGGCAAAAATAAAGATGTGAAAAAACGACAATTTGACATTGACGAATGAATATTTTTTTGTTACAATTTACTCCAATGAGGCTTTTATAAGAGGAGGACATTCATATGGCTAAAAAGAGAAACATAATTGTAGGACAATCCGGAGGACCTACCTCCGTTATAAACTCCAGTCTCGCAGGTGTTTATAAGAATGCCATCGAGAGAGGATTCGATAAGGTGTACGGAATGCTTCACGGTATTCAGGGAATGCTGGACGAGCAGTATATTGATTTATCCACCCAGATTCATTCTGAGCTGGACATTGAGCTTTTGAAAAGGACTCCTTCCGCTTTCCTGGGCTCCTGCCGCTTTAAGCTTCCGGAGATTCACGAGGACAAGGCGATATACGAGAAGATATTTACAATTTTGAATAAGCTGGAGATTGACGCGTTTATCTATATCGGCGGCAATGATTCCATGGATACGATCAAAAAGCTTTCCGATTACGCAATCCTGACAGGACAGACCCAGAAATTCCTTGGTGTGCCGAAAACAATTGATAATGACCTGGCTCTCACAGACCATACACCTGGCTTCGGAAGTGCCGCCAAGTACATCGGAGCTTCCACGAAGGAAGTTATCCGCGATGCGGAGGGCCTTACCTATAATAAGAATATGATCACCATCATGGAGATTATGGGACGTAATGCCGGCTGGCTGACAGGCGCCACTGCACTTGCCAAGACAGAGGACTGCGACGGACCGGATTTGATTTATCTGCCGGAGGTACCTTTTGATATTGATAAATTCCTGGCTAAGGTGAAAGATTTGTTGAAAAAGAAATCCTCCATAGTCATTGCGGTTTCCGAGGGAATCAGACTGGCTGACGGCCGGTATGTATGTGAGCTTGGAAGCATGGGCGACTATGTGGATGCTTTCGGACACAAGCAGCTTACAGGAACAGGCACATACCTGGCTAACTTCCTGGCAGCGGAATGCGGATGCAAGACAAGAGCCGTAGAGCTTTCTACCCTGCAGAGAAGTGCTTCCCATATGGCTTCCCGTGTGGATATCGATGAGGCGTTCATGGTAGGCGGTGCTGCGGTTAAGGCAGCAGACGAGGGCGACACCGGTAAGATGGTAGTCATTGACCGTATTTCCGATGATCCATACATGTCAGCAACAGGTATCTACGACGTACACCGCATAGCTAATGAAGAGAAGCTGGTGCCGAGAAGCTGGATGAATAAGGATGCCAGCTATGTCACAAAGGATTTTGTCGATTATATCAAGCCATTGATTCAGGGCGATTACCAGCCCATCATGGTAAACGGTCTGCCGAGACATCTTGTGTTAAATCTGAAGAAAAAAAGATAACATGCAGCAAAAACGCTGAAAAGTATTGGGGTTTTCAGGGGTGTACCAGGGGGTGGTACGCCCTTTTTTAGGTGCTTCGGGTAAAATGACGGAAGTTTTTCCCCTTTTTTGGCAGTTTTACCTTGACTAATGGGCAAGAACTCTTTAAAATGATTATGTGCGTATAGAAAACATATTTCATGTTAAAAGAACAAATATTAGGAGGAAAATGTAAAATGGCAAAATGGGTTTACATGTTTACAGAAGGTAACGCTACTATGAGAAATCTTCTGGGCGGTAAAGGTGCCAACCTTGCCGAGATGACCAACCTTGGCCTTCCGGTACCGCAGGGCTTCACGATCACAACCGAAGCTTGTACTCAGTACTATGAAGATGGAAGAAAGATCAATGAAGAGATCATGGATCAGATCATGGAAGCTATTACCAAGATGGAAGGAGTTACCGGCAAGAAATTCGGTGACAAAGAAAATCCTCTGCTTGTTTCCGTTCGTTCTGGTGCGAGAGCATCCATGCCAGGTATGATGGACACTATCCTCAACCTTGGTTTAAATGAAGAAGTAGTAGAAGTATTGGCTAAAAAATCCGGCAATCCTCGTTGGGCTTATGACTGCTACAGAAGATTCATCCAGATGTACTCTGACGTAGTTATGGAAGTAGGCAAGAAATACTTCGAAGAACTGATTGACAAAATGAAAGCTGAAAAAGGCGTGACACAGGACGTTGACCTTACAGCTGATGACTTAAAAGAGCTTGCTAACCAGTTTAAGGCTGAATATAAAGAGAAAATCGGCGAAGATTTCCCAACTGATCCGAAGGAGCAGTTAATGGGCGCTATCAAAGCCGTATTCCGTTCCTGGGACAACCCAAGAGCAAATGTATACCGTCGTGACAACGATATCCCATATTCCTGGGGAACTGCTGTTAACGTTCAGATGATGGCATTCGGAAACATGGGCGAGACTTCAGGTACAGGTGTTGCCTTTACACGTGACCCTGCTACCGGAGAGAAGAAGCTTATGGGTGAGTTCCTCATGAACGCTCAGGGCGAGGACGTTGTTGCTGGTGTTCGTACACCTCAGAAGATTTCTCAGTTACATGAGGTTATGCCAGAGGTTTATGACCAGTTCGTTACAATTTGTGACAAGCTGGAGGACCATTACAGAGACATGCAGGATATGGAGTTCACCATTGAGGACAGACATCTCTACATGCTGCAGACACGTAACGGTAAGAGAACCGCTCAGGCTGCACTCAAGATTGCATGCGATCTTGTTGACGAAGGAATGATCACAGAGGAGAAAGCGGTATCTATGATTGACCCGCGTAACCTTGATACACTGCTTCATCCGCAGTTTGATGCTGCCGCTCTGAAGGCTGCTGTTCCGGTTGCTAAGGCACTTGGAGCTTCTCCGGGAGCTGCATGCGGTAAAGTTGTATTTACAGCAGAAGATGCTAAGGAATGGGCTGCACGCGGTGAGAAGGTTGTTCTTGTACGTCTTGAGACCTCTCCGGAGGATATCGAGGGTATGAAAGCTGCTCAGGGTATCCTGACCGTACGTGGCGGTATGACCTCTCATGCAGCAGTAGTAGCACGTGGTATGGGTACCTGCTGTGTATCCGGCTGCGGCGATATTGCTATGGATGAAGAAAACAAGAAATTTACACTTGCCGGAAAAGAATACCACGAAGGAGATGCTATTTCTCTTGACGGTTCCACCGGTAACATTTATGATGGTCTGATCCCGACTGTAGATGCTACAATCGCAGGCGAATTCGGAAGAATCATGGGATGGGCTGACAAATACAGAACTATGAAGGTACGTACCAATGCAGATACTCCTGCAGACGCCAGAAAAGCACGTGAGCTTGGCGCTGAGGGTATTGGTCTTTGCCGTACAGAGCATATGTTCTTTGAAGGAAACAGAATCGATGCATTCCGCGAGATGATCTGCTCCGAGACAGTGGAAGAGAGAGAAGCTGCACTTGAGAAGATCCTTCCGGAACAGCAGGGAGATTTCGAGGCGCTGTATGAGGCACTGGAAGGAAATCCGGTTACCATCCGTTTCCTGGATCCGCCGCTTCATGAGTTCGTTCCGACTACAGAAGAAGATATCAAGAAGCTTGCCGATGCACAGGGCAAGACTGTTGAGCAGATTAAGACGATCATTGCATCCCTTCACGAGTTCAACCCGATGATGGGTCATCGTGGATGCCGTCTTGCAGTTACCTATCCGGAAATTGCTAAGATGCAGACTAAAGCAGTGATTCGTGCTGCAATCAATGTTCAGAATTCTCATAAAGCATGGAAGGTAAGACCGGAAATCATGATTCCGCTTATCTCTGATGTAAAAGAGTTCAAATATGTAAAAGATATCGTTGTGAAAACTGCTGATGCGGAGATTGAAGCAGCTGGTTCTGACCTGAAATATAAGGTTGGTACCATGATTGAGATCCCGAGAGCAGCCCTGACCGCTGACGAAGTTGCGAAAGAGGCAGATTTCTTCTGCTTCGGTACAAACGACCTGACTCAGATGACCTACGGCTTCTCCCGTGACGACGCCGGAAAATTCCTTGACGCTTACTACGATGCCAAGATTTTCGAGAACGATCCATTTGCAAAACTGGATCAGGTTGGTGTCGGCAACCTTATGAAGGTAGCAATCAAGCTTGGCAAACCGGTTAACACTCATCTTCATATCGGTATCTGCGGCGAGCACGGCGGAGATCCAAGCTCTGTTGAGTTCTGTAACGAACTTGGCTTAGACTATGTATCCTGCTCACCATTCCGCGTTCCGATCGCAAGACTGGCAGCAGCTCAGGCAGCTATTAACCAGAGATAATATATAGACAAAGAATAGACCCGGAAATTCAGGAGAAATCCTGAGTTTTCGGGTCTTTTTTGAGGCTTGGTGGGCTGAAAGTTGGTGGCTGAAAGTCGGTGAGACGAATGTTGGCGGGGCGAAAGCAGATTCACAAGGAGATTATGGCTCTGCGCTCTGATGCCGGATGCGATACTCGGTGGGTGAGAGCTGTGTCTCCTGTTTAAATGCTTTGCTGAAATAATATTGGTTTGAATATCCGCAGAGCTGCGCTACATCCTTTACGGAAAGCTGCGAATGTGAAAAGTAATGGCAGGCATGCGAAATCCGGCAGTTTGTGAGGTAGTCGATCGGTCTGACATCGGCATACTTCTTAAATATACGGCTCAGATAGGCAGGGGTGATGGAAAAATGCACAGCAATGTCATTGATATTGATTTCCTTGGTGAAGTTCATTTCAATGTATTTCTTAATATCCTCCACCAGTTTTTCCGGCTCCGTGAAAGAGTGGGAATCCGGATATATTTTTTTATAATTCTGTCTGAAAAGAAATTCCAGGGATACGTTAAGCTCACTATAGGTTTTGGCGTTGGAGATGTATTCATCGATTTCCAGCTCCAGATTTGTCCTGGATTTTCGGGAAAATTCCGGAAAACAGCATTCCAGAATTTTATTGATAGATTGTGCAAGCTCCTTCTGAGTGGTGTGATTTATTTTGCAGTGCATAAGAAATTCGTGCAGCTCCCGAAGCAGTGCTGTGAGATTCTGGGTCTGGATACAGAATCGGAATTTCTCAAGTTGCCCGTAGTCCAGGGTACGCTGGGGCAAAGCCTCCTTGGCAGAGAGTAGGTCCCGGGAATGAAGAATCGCCGATTTCTGAAAAATAAGCTGTTCCTCTGTGTGTATCCGAAGGAGCCGGCTCTCCATCCCAATCGCCGAGAGGGTGGTGAGCGGCGAACCTACGCAAAAGGTCACGCACTGGGTGATTTTTTCAATCTCCTTCTGAAGCTCCTGGAGGAGATAGAGGAGTTTTTTCTCTGTGGTGGTGCGCAGACAGAAGAGAAAAATTTTCTCATTGTAGGTGTCTCCGTCAAAAATAAAATACTGTTCATCCCGGCTGAGATATTTGAAAAAGATTCCGCTGTTCAGGAGCTGATTCAGTTCCCCTTCGAAAGGAAGCAAATCCATAATGGAAAAGCTGCAGAAGGAATCCAGGTTCATAAGCACCAGAAAATAGCGGGGATAATCCAGCTGTCGGAGTGCATCAGGGAGAACATGAGGACTCCGGGTACGCAGCATAGACAAAAGAGCTTCTTTTAATCGACTGTCCTTGCGGGCAGTCAGCTTTTCTTCCAGAGAATCAAGGACGTAAAGCAAATCCTCAATGCTCACAGGCTTCAACAGATATTCGTCAACATTCAGCTTCATTGCCTCCTTGGCATATTCAAAATCACGGTAGCCGCTTAAAATCACAGTGCTGATAGAGATATTTTCCACGCGCAGACGCTGGATTAGCTCAAGGCCTGACATAAGGGGCATGCGGATATCTGTGATCAGGATATCGGGATGGAGGGTAATGATTTTTTCATAGGCTTCTTCTCCGTTAATGGCAGTTCCCACAATTTCTATGTTTTTTCCTGTTTTTTCAATTTTTCTGCAAATATCCTTCTGAATTAATGTCTGATCCTCGGCTACAAGTATCGTTATCATCAGTCAATACTCCTTTTAGTGTGATTTTGCTCCCGGGAGAAAGATTTTCAATCGTGTATTGAAAATTCCCCTTGTATAAAATTGCCATCCTGGAAAATGTGTTGTTCAGGCCAAGTCCGTTGATCTCCTGCGCATGGAAGGTAAGAGGCATTTCTGTTATGGCGCGTATGGTTTCCTCCTCAAATCCGCAGCCATTATCCCGGATGGTGATCTCCCAGCCATTAATGTGCGGACTCTGTACATCCTGCATATTGCAGCAGATAGAAATTTCCCAGGGCGGGAGGGTGGACTTGAAACCGTGTTTGAAGCTGTTCTCGACCAATGGCTGGATGCACATTTTAGGAACGGTCAGGCTGTACAGCTCCGGGTCCGTCTGGATACTGTAGGAAAAATTGTCCTCGTTGGAGAGCTTCATGAAATTCAGGTAATTTTCGGTATGGCGCAGCTCTTCTATAAGGGTGACGGTCTGCTTGGAGGAAGTGATGTAGCGCATCATGGAGGAAAATTCCTGGCACATGAGAGTGGTCATCTCACTTCCGTATATTTCGCTTGCAGCGCTGATGCTGTTCAGGGCATTGTAAAGAAAATGCGGGTCAATCTGTGCCTGGAGGGCTGCCAGCGAAGCGTTGCTTTCCCGGATCTGAAGCTCATAGTTCTCCTTGAGGGAGGTCTTTAAGCTGCTCACCATCTGGTCCAGAGAGCTTCGGAGGATTTTGAATTCATCCAGGGAATCCTTAGGGATGCTCAGCTTTGCGTCGCTGTCCGCACTCAGCTTGTCCACGGATTCAATCAGCTGGTTCAGGGGCTTAGTGACTGCGGAAAGGATGCGGAATACAATCAGCAGAGTCAGCAAAAGGGCACATAAGACCACAAGTACCGTGCTGATGATATAGGTATATATTTGTTTATGTACGGTCCTGTTATTGGAGAGCAGTACCGTTCGAAAGCCAATATCCTCATTAAAGGAAGAGAAATACGCGTAAGGATAGGTGTATTTACTGTTTTGCCCGTCGGAAATTTCTTTTAAAATAGTGTCATAGTTCTGCTTTTTAAAAAGTGAATACTGAGGATTTTCAGGATAAACAATATTCCCCTCTTTATCCAGCAAAAGAATTTCCTTTTCGCCCGCAAAGGATTTCTGCGTGCATATTTCATCCAACTCACGGTAGGGTACCTGAATGGATACAACAGTATTTTCCGTGGTTGAATTATCTGAAAAATTCCGGAGTACAGAAAGCACGGTCTGTTTTGAGGTAAGCCAGGGATTCTGTCCCGGAGGCCGGAAAATGACAGAGGTATTGCTAAACAGCTCCTCACTGTTATCATCACGAAGGACTTTTTGGATATGTTCCGCGTCATTGAGATAGGTGCCGCTATAGTAGAAGTATTGAGGATTACAGCTGTATAAGATCACATTAGAAATAATAGGGGAAAACATCATGTTTCCCAACAGCTTTTGGATTGTGCGTTCCTGTTCAAGCATGCTCATATATTCTACAGTTTCCGAGTAATCCATAGTATTTAAATCTATGACGATATTTTTCATTGTACTGTTTTTGGTGATGGAGGTTGCGGCAATGTTCATCTGCTCGTAGAGTGTGCCGACCTGCATGGAAATACGCTCCAAAAGGCCGTTGGAGGAAAGGTTTTCGTTCTCAACAGTGCTGCGCATGGAATGATAGGTAAAGATTGTGGATACAAGGAGAGCCAGGGTGGTGAGAAGAATACTGATGCTGATAAAAAGCTTTGTCTTAAAATGTGTATTGCGGATGGAATGTGTATTCATCATTTAAAACCCTTTCCTTAATAATGCTAACTATACTATGCCATAGATAAAAATCTTTTACAACGGGATGTCAAAAATTTACAAATGAGAAATAAAAAAAATACATTCTTTTTTAAAGTCGGACTATGTACAATAGGATTATCAAAAATACAGAAAACAAATCAAAAGGAGGAAGAATATGAAATTAAGAAGTTTGACCAGAAAAACCGTAGCTGCCACCCTCGTGGGTGCAATGGCTATGACAGGAGCTTTTGTGGGAGGCGCTGTGGCAGTACAGGCAGACAGCACCACAATCACCGTAGGCATGAAAGCATCTCATGTGGAAATTTCCAACATTGAGACTTACAAGGCAGCCTGGGAGGAAAAAACAGGAAATACCGTAGATGTACAGGCAATCGATGACAACCAGTTCGATTCCCTGCTCCAGACAAAAATGTCTACAAGCGGAATGTGGGATATCTTTATCGGAGATACAGGCACACAGTCCACACCTTACCAGCACGAAAAGAACCTGGTGGACCTTTCCGGCGAGGAATGGGTTTCCCGCCTGACAGACACAGGCAAAGAATTTGTCACCAATACAGACGGAAAGATTTACTGCTTCCCTAACGGCGGCGTAAACTCCTTTGGTATTGTTTACAACAAGGATGTGTTTGAAGCAAACAGCCTGGAAGTACCGAAGACCTTCGATGAGTTCAACCAGGTATGTGACACTCTGAAGGAAGCCGGAATCACCCCGATTTACGTATCCATGGCAGATGCATGGACCGTGAACCAGATTATGAACGGAGAATGGCCGAATATTTTGGCTGCAAATCCGGATGCTCTGGAAAAGCTCAATGCAAACGAGGAACGCTGGGATGCCATTCCTGAGTTTACAGAGATGTTTGCACGTTTAAAAGGATATGTAGATAACGGTTATATCAACTCCGATATGTCCACAGCGAAATATGAGATGGGCCAGAAGGCCGTTGCTACAGGAGAAGCTGCCATGATGTACATGGGCGACTGGGCTGATCCGGAATATGCCAAGGTTGCACCGGAAGGCGCAGGCAAGATCGGTATGTTTGCAGCTCCGACCAAGGATGGAAATAGCAAGCTGGCAATCGCAGGACCGGGAGGCTATTACATTTCCAACCAGAGCAAGAATGTTGACGCTGCCAAGGATTTCCTGAACTTCATGGCAGAAGAGGACAACATCAAGCTCAACCTTGAGACGAGAGCCTGCACCTCTGTATGGAAGGATATCGAGGCTACGAACTTAAGTGAAACCCTGAAGGATACACAGGCTTATATTGACGAGGGAAATACAGAAATTCATTACAATCAGACTTATGTGATCACCCCTTCTGATGAAGCAAACAGTGCGTTCCTGTCCGTTCTTCTTGGACAGAAGGAGCCTGAGGAATGTGCAAAAATCTGGAGTGACGCAGTGGTTACAACAGGTAAGCAGCTTGGTTTCGACGGTTTTAAATAAATAGGATACTAAGCCACCAGCTATGAAGGTTGGTGGCTTTTTTAGAGAAAGGAGGACAAGTGTGAAGAAACAAAAGTATGGGAAACTGGAGCGGAAATATTATCCCCTGTATTTCGCTGTTCCGGGAATTGTGATTTTTACGGTTTTTTATATCTTTTCCATTGTGGGCGGATTTATCTTTTCCTTCACGGACTGGAGCATCTATAACTTTGAGACTCCCGGTTTTATCGGGATTGAGAACTTTAAGGATCTGTTTGCGTCCATCAGCTTTCTGCCGGCGCTTGGGAATACGTTCCTGTTTGCAGTGGTGACGACGATTCTTAAGGTAGGAATCGCTGTCGTTTTTGCCTTGCTTCTGAACCGGGCTTTTAAGGGGAGGAATTTTTTCCGGGCGGTTATTTTTCTGCCCTGTACCATCGGCGCACTGGTAATCGGTTATGTATTCACCTTTATCCTTCAGCCGGATACAGGAATCTTAAACGCCGCGCTTCGTGCCATCGGACTTGACGGGCTGGCTCTGAACTGGCTTGGAGATCCCAATATCGCAATCTACACGGTGTGTGCCGTGGAATCCTGGATGTGGATTGGTTTTAATACCGCGATTATCCTGGCGGGGCTGCAGTCTATTTCCTCTGATGTTTATGAAGCAGCCCGTATCGACGGAGCCAGCGCATGGCAGACCACAAGATTTATTACCCTGCCCCTGGTAGTACCGTCCATCAATACAACCATCACGCTTTGTGTGATCGGAGGATTCAATATTTTCGATATTGTCATGTCTATGACGAACGGCGGTCCCAACGGGGCTACACAGGTAATCAGCAAGCTTTCCTACGATGCCATGAGGGTGGGAACGCTTGGCTATGCTTCGGCAATCAACCTGATTCAGTTCCTGCTGATCGTCATTGTCATTTCACCGCTGCTTAGCTTTTTGAGAAGAAAGGAGCCGGATATCTGATGAATTATAAAACGAAAAAAATGCTTTCCAGGACCGGAGTGTATCTGATATGCGGGATTATGACCTTTGTGGTGCTTTTTCCTTTCTTTCTGGTCATCCTCACCTCTGTGAAATCAGTGGAGGAATCTGCAATCGTGGATTTAACAATGCCGAAAAACATTCTGTGGGAAAACTTTTCCTATGTGATTGAGCAGGGAAACTTAATCCGCGCATTTAAAAACAGTCTGATTGTAACGCTTTCGGTGGTGCTGCTTACGGTTCTGATTTCTTCCATGACTGCGTTTGTGCTTACAAGAAGACATGATAAGCTGAGTAATATATTATCAAATTATTTCCTGATTGGTATGATCGCGCCGCTTTCCTTGATCCCGGAGGTTATCATTGTCAAGACGCTGGGGTTAAGCGGGACCTTTTTGTCCGTTATCCTAATCCATGTGGCGTCGAGGATGCCGCTGAGCATTATGATCTATTCCGGTGTGATCAAGGGAATCCCCAATTCGTTGGATGAGTCGGCCATGCTGGAGGGATGTGGATTTTTCCGTATGTTTTTCCAGGTGGTGTTCCCGCTTTTGAAGCCGGCAGTGTTTACGAATGTGATTATTGTATTCATGGGCGTGTGGAATGATTTCCAGGTATCTCTGTATTTTATCACAGATACCATGAAAAATACGGTGCCCTTAAGTATTTACAGCTTTGTGGGATATATGACTTATAAATGGAATTATGTGTGCGCGTTTATCGTGCTTTCCATACTTCCGATTCTGCTTGTTTACTGCTTTGCCCAGAAATATATTGTGGACGGTATGATTGCCGGTGCGGTGAAGAGCTGATTGTCTGTAACAGTTCAGGCAAGCTTAACGGCAGTGGTGGGCGGAGAGAAATCGGTATCCCCCACTGACATGAGGTCAAGACACGCAGCCATAAAAGTCGTACTCTGTGAAATTACCGAGTGCGGATTGAAACAAAGGAGACAAGATATATGGACAAATTTATTTTAAATATTATTCACAGGCCGGAGATGGTCCCTGAATATGCGGAAAAGGTGACAGGTCATGGGAAAGAGGAGGATCTGGGGAGAGAGGCACTTTTGGGCGAATCCCTGGATATTTTTAAGACCCAGCAGCACATTGCTCATAAAAATGGTTTTAAGACGACCATCCAGATGACCTATGCAAGTCTTTTCAATGAGGAAGCGATTGCCCTTGCCAAGGAACATCACGAAAAGTACGGGGATGAGATTGGGCTTACGCTTCTTGGCCTGCCCTGTGAGGAATTCAGAGAGAAATATAAGACTAAGGATTTCTGTATCTGGATGTTTTCCATGGAGGATAAAAAGGCGATTGTCACAGATGTGTTTGAGAAGTTTCATGAGTGCTTTGGCTTTTATCCGGAGTCCACAGGTTCTTACTACCTTGACGCGGAGCTGACCGCCTACATAAAGGAACAGTATCCTTCTGTGAAGTGTGCGGTAGCTACCTGCTGGGAGGAGGGGCCAAAGGCTTACCATACCTGTAATAATTCCTGGTACACGCTCTTTGACGGCGGCCCCTGGAATCCCTGGATTCCTTCGAAGCAGAACACACACGCTCCGGCGGCAAATGAGGCCGAGGATTCTGGGATTGTGGCTATTCCCCACCTGTCCAGGGATCTGATCGCTTGCTTTGACGGGAATGGTTCCAATTTCGGCACCCATCCTCAGAATGTACTGCGCGGGATGATCTATAAGGACGGGGAGTACCCTTACTTATACAATCTGATCGATCAGTACCGTCATTTGAAAAAATATAACAGAGGTTATGCCTATAACATGATGTTTGTGGGACCGGGCTGGATGAATAAGATGGGCCGCTGGGAAGCACCGTATGAGCTGCTCCTGAAAAGCTATGAGGACGGAATGGCATATTATGCAGAGCTTCGCGACAAAGGTGAGCTTACGGAAATGACCATGTCCGAGTTCGCGGATTTCTATCGGGCAAATAAGACGTATACACAGCCGGAATGTGCGCTCTGGAGAGATATTCTTTATGGATCGCAGAAGCAGCTTTTCTGGTATGTGGACCCCTTTTACCGTACCTGTGTGGATATGAATCAGGGCGGGGCGCTTGTGGATTTCCGTCCCTATGCGGCAAAAATCAAATGGGAAGTGGGAATCGGGACAAAGCATGTACAGGATGCCTCCTATCCGTTTTTAATCCAGGAAAAGTACAGAGCAGGTTATTTCACCCACTACGCGGGGGAAGGAACCATTAAGAGCTGTAAGGTTCTCTATAAAGGAGAAGAGGTGGATTTATGCCTGTGCAGGACTAAGGCGCATTTCTCAGAGGACGGGGATGTGAGAATCCTCACGCTGGACCCGGTGGAAATCGAGTTTTATGGTTTGACCGTAAAAATACAGACCGTGTTTAAGTTCCCGGAGGGCAGCTCCAGGATAGAGATTGAGCGGCATATTCTGGAAATGAGCGAGCCGGATGCGGAAATCGAAATCCAGGAATATTTCACAGGCTGCTATGGAACGACCGAGTATCCGGAGGATATGTGCGGAATCCGCTTAAGCTGTGTGTCCGCGGATCATACAGAAACCATTGAATACGCTTATAAATGCAGAGAGGCCTCCCTGGAACACGGTGAAAAGGCCGAGGTGGTAATCCCTCAGATTGAGACAAGAGCTTCCGTGGGCGCGGAGGAGGATTCTACCGTGTATGTAAAAGAGGGCTATGCATTTTCGCCCATGTATACTCTGGGAGTTAAGAGGACAATGAAAAATAAGGAGGTGCTTCATTCATGGCTCAAAGTGGAAAAGGCAGATTAAATTACCGTTGTCCCTCCTGCTTTATGCGGGATATTGACATTGATATGTTTTATGATAAGGATAAGGACGAATATTACTGCCTGCGCTGCCAGTATACGGGCAGCGAGGCGGATGTGCTGGAAAAAAACGAGATGGCCAGATTCCGGTACCGCAGAATGCTGGACCGGATTACGGAATTTGATGATTAATTATAACAGTTTGGAGAAGCCTGTGTATTTATATGGCGGACTGTAAATACAGCACAGATATTACGCAAACATAACGATTGATAAGGCAGGTAGAGTATGGAAATGATTTACAGAGTGGAGATTCCCGAAGAAAAAGAAGGGATTTCAATCTCCTGGGAGGCTTGTGAGCGGGAGAAGGGGATTACGGATATTCTGGTCAGAATGAAATGTGAGGAAAGTCAGGTTTTTCCTAAAATGACGTTTAAGGTGATTGTGCCTGCCTGGGAAATCCATTATCTCTGGACCCCGAAGATTCATTTGATCAAGGCGCTGAATCTGGACTGGTTTATGAATCTCAAGAAAACCAACGGCTTTACAGGAGCGCCGGTTATCAGTCTGATTGGGAACGGGGAAGGCAACCGGGCCACCTTTGCTGTTTCGGATACCCTTCATGCGGCGGGGCTTTTTGCCTGGCCGCTGGAGGAGACCGGGGAATATTCTTTCCAGGCAGATTTGTTTGAAGAGGAGTACAGGGGGACTGAGTATGAGGTTACTTTCCGTCTGGATACCAGAGAGGTGCCTTATTATGAGAGTCTTCGGGATACGGCTCTCTGGTGGGAGGAGGATGCAAGGAATACGCCGGCCTTTGTCCCGGCAGCGGCAAAGGAACCCATGTATTCCACCTGGTACAGCTTTCACCAGAGAGTTTCGCAGGAGGAGCTTCTTCTTCAATGCCGGTTATCAGGGGAATACGGATTGAAAACAATTCTTCTGGATGACGGCTGGCAGACGGATGACAATAACCGTGGCTATGCATACTGCGGAGACTGGCAGCCTGCGCCCGGGAAGATTGCGGATATGCGCGGCTTCGTGGACCAGGTGCATGAGCTGGGAATGAAGGTGATGACCTGGTATTCCGTGCCGTTTATCGGGGAGAAATCAGCGAATTACGGGAAATATAAGGATATGGTCATCGATGCGGTGAATGACCGGGAATGGTATGTTCTGGACCCCCGCTATCCTGAGGTGCGGGAATTTTTGATTACGACCTATGAGAATGCTTTGAGGGATTTTGATCTGGATGGTTTTAAGCTGGATTTTGTGGATGAATTTGTGGTGACGCCCTTCAGCGGGAGAGAAGTGGATGAGAGAAGAGATTTTCGGTCTTTTTCGGAGGCTGCTGATTTTCTCATGAAGGAGTGTATCCGCAGGCTGAAGGCGATTAAGCCGGATATTCTTCTGGAATTCCGCCAGACCTATAACGGGCCGTTGATGCGAAGCTACGGAAACATTTTCCGGGCGGTGGACTGTCCTTTTGATGATGTGGAGAATCATCTTCGGGTTACGGATGTCAGGCTTCTTGCAGGCAGCAGCGCGGTTCACTCGGATATGCTGATGTGGCATCCGGGCGACAGCGTGGAAAGTGCGGCGCTTCAGATGATTCAGATTTTGTTCAGTGTTCCGCAGATCTCCGTGAGACTGGAGACGCTTTCGGAAAGCCATAAATCAATGCTTAAGTTTTACTGTGGTTTGTGGGAGCATTATAAGGATGCGTTTCTCAACGGAAGCTTCCGGCCGAATCATCCGAAAACCGGGTATTCGGTGATACTGGGCGAGTGGGAAAGGCAGATGGTTTGTACTTATCATAGTGCGGAAGTCATCCGATTGCAGAAGGCTTATGATGAGATGGTTTTCGTGAACGGGACGGATGGGGAGAATCTGTGCATCTGGAATGAATGCGGCGAAAAGGAATACAGGATTTATGTATATGACTGTATGGGAAATAAGGTGCAGAAGTGTACGGTTACATTTGGGAATGGATTGCAGCATTATTCGGTACCGGGAAGTGGGGTTGTTATATTTAAACAGTAATATCTGATTTTGGTTATGTTTTTCCTGCATCAATAGGAAGTTTAAATTAGAGGAATCTGCTATGTGTATTGATTTGGCTGTAAGAGACGGGTATAATATTGATAAAATATTATGATTCATACTCGGTTAAATTTTCCGGGATGGATTGAAAGGAACAAGAATATATGCGGATATTAGTCGATGCAGATGCCTGTCCGGTAGTGGCCATTGTTGAGCATACTGCAAAAAAATATAACATACCGGTGATTTTACTCTGCGATACCAATCATATACTTAGTTCTGATTACAGTGAAGTATTGACAGTGGGAGCCGGGGCGGATGCTGTGGACTTTAAACTGGTCAGCATCTGCAAAAAGGGTGATATCGTAGTTACACAGGATTATGGTGTTGCGGCAATGATTCTGGGAAAAGGTGTATACGGAATACATCAGAGCGGGAAGTGGTATACAAATGAGAATATCGACCAGATGCTTATGGAGAGGCATTTGGCAAAGAAGGCGAGATATGGGAAAAAGAGAAACCACATGAAAGGGCCTGCGAAGCGGACTGTGGAAGATGACGTGCGGTTTCAGGAATCTTTGGAAAAACTGGTTTGTAAATATTGTGATTGTTAACGTTTGATAAGTATATATGGTTATTAATAACATAGCCCCAGCCAGCGGTTACCGCTTCTGGGGCTGCGTTTTATTTTTCGGCTTCTTCTGTAGTCTCTTCATCGTCAGGCTGGTAGAGGCAATACTGGCTTTTTCCTTTTTGTTTGGCTTGATACATTGCCTGGTCAGCGGCGGCGTACAGTTCCTCGTAAGTCCGGCCGTGTTCCGGCGCAGACGCGATGCCGATGCTTACTGAGATGGAAAAACCGCGTTCCTGTTCGTGCTGGTACAAAAGCCCAAGCAGGGTTTTCATTTTTTGATGCATTATTTTGAAATCAGCCTTATTTTTCATAGGCATAAAGGCAATCAGCTCGTCGCCTCCGATGCGTCCAAGAATATCAGAGGAGCGGAAGGTTCTTCGTAAACATTCAGCCACATAACAGATTGACTGGTCGCCCGCAAGGTGGCCGTAGTTGTCGTTAATGTGTTTGAAATCATCAATATCAATCATAAACAGCAGGCCCGACAATGATGCGCAGAGACAGTCCTCGATTTTCGTTTCCGCAGCTCTTTTATTGTAGAGATCTGTAAGCACGTCCCGCTCGGTAAGCTCAATGAGTCGTTCCTCATGGGCTTTCTGGCTGGTGATATCTGTTATTTTACCAATGATTGAGGAACGGCGTCCGCTCTTATATAAAGTATGGTACTGTACAAGACACCAGAAATATTCGTCTTCGTCAGGCTTCTGGAGTCTAAGCCGGATTTCGCCCTCAGCAGACTTGTCGGGAAAGTCTATGACTTCCCAGATTTCACTCAAATCATCCTGGAAAATATTCATAGTTGAAAGGTTTTTAACAAAATCTTTTATGATAGTCTTGTCGGTGCGGAATAAAGTGTCTGCGTTCGGAGTGAAATGGATTGTGTCTGTGTGGCTGTTGTAGTCAAAAAGTACAGTGTCTGAAAACTCCTCGAGGATTAAGTAGCGTTGTTCCTCTATTTTCAGCTTTTTCTGAAGAGAGAGGAAGAATAGGAATACTATAGAGCACATTGCCAGAATGGAAACGATCATTCCCACGGAAGCAATGATGGTACTCTGGATGATGGTAGCCGAATGTTCGGCAGCCATGTCAGCCTGTAAAAGGATTACCAGATGCCAATGATGATAACCTAAGTCAGTTATGGAAACATAATGAGGGATTTTCTCCTGTTCACAGAGTTTGATGCTGCGGGTGATGAGTTGTGTGGACTCCAGTGCCCGTCTGATTTCAGAAAGCACATCGTCAGAAAGCTGCCGCTTTTCTGTTTCTTCCAAATAGGATACGAGGTCTCCTTCAGGAGAATCCGAACTGCTGGTAGGAATGATAGCACCCTTGTTGTCGCAGAGAAAGCTGTCAATGATTTTGCCCTGAGAAGGCGGATACTGGGTGGTTGAGACAAGGGTTTCTGCGTTTAGTACAGCGCGCAGTGCACCTACGAATTGCCCGTCCTCAAATACCGGAACTCCAATAGTAAAGCAGTAGATATTCCCCATGCGCTTGGAGAACAAAATATTTGAAACAACATTTTCGCCATTCTGAAGCTTTTTATAGCTGGAGATATCCTCGTCATGTGTTCTGCCGGATTTTACTGCTTCTTCAAATTGCCGGGCCGTAGTGTATAAGAACGTTACCTCGGTTTCGTTTTCGTTCAGCGCAAGAAGATAAGCATCAATAAAATCTTGGTTTCCGCCCTGCCCAATCAGAGCAGCGAATGCGCTTAAGGTATTCATTGTCCTGTCGATTCTTGAGTTGGTATCTTCGCGTTGATTGGCAATGAACGCATTTAAATTGGTGTCTATCATGGAAGAAAATTCTTGTTCTGTGGTTCTGCGAAAGAAAGAGAAGACAACGCTGATGCAGCAGACCAGAATTAATGTACAAATACCAAGGATAACTGCATAACTGCAGTGTCCTCCAAACATGGAAGAATGTCGGTTTTTCTTCATTGGGACCTCCTTCTATGTGCCATACACATCTTATTACAGTATGTTTATTCTATTATAGAGCAATAATCTGGAAAAATCCACCAATAGTTTCATATGTGGTAGGTGTAGTTTTAAGCGTAAGATATAAAATAAAGAATAAACAGTATATAACACTTGACAACAGATACATACTGTTATATACTGTTAGCATAACAGGAGGTTAACCATGAAGATTATAATCAACCATACTTCTATGGTGCCTATTTACGAGCAGATAATCAGCCAGATTAAGGCTTTGATCGTAAGCGGCACTTTGGAGGCACAGGAGATGCTTCCTTCTGTGCGGACCCTGTCAAAGGAACTGAAGATCAGCGCTCTCACTGTGAAGAAAGCTTATGATTCCCTGGAAGAGGAAGGCTTTATAAACACAGTCCATGGAAAAGGAAGTTTCATTGCCGATAGCAATCAAGGGCTTCTCATGGAAGAGCGGCGTAAGGAAGTGGAAGCGGATTTGGAGCAGGCCATCCAGAAAGGACGCATAAGCGGTCTTACGGATGAGGAAATACGGGAACTATTCAATTTAATCATGGAGGATTAAGCATGTTAGTACAGTTGGATCATGTGGAGAAGCATTATAAGGGATTTTCGTTGGATTGTTCTATGAATATCCAGGAGGGCTGCGTTACCGGACTTATCGGTGCGAACGGGGCGGGGAAGAGCACAACCTTTAAGGCGATTCTCGGCTTAGTGAAGCCTGACTCCGGCAAGATCAGGATATTCGGCAAGGATTGCTCATCACTTGACAGCAGCGATAAAGAGAAGATTGGTGTAGTGCTGTCCGACAGCGGCTTCAGCGGCTATTTAAACATTAAGCAGATTACAGCCATTATGGACGGCTTGTACCATAACTTTAATAAAGAAGATTTCCTGAAGCGCTGTGAAGGATTTTCGCTGCCTTTGGATAAAAAGATTAAGGAGTTTTCCACAGGTATGAAGGCGAAGCTTAAGGTCTTACTGGCTATGAGCTATGAGGCGAATCTGCTTGTGCTCGATGAGCCTACCGCCGGGCTGGACATCATAGCAAGAGATGAGATTCTTGAGCTTTTACGTGAATATATGGTCACAGATGGGCGCTCCATACTTATAAGCTCACATATTTCTGCGGATTTGGAGGGGCTTTGTGACGATGTGTATATGATCGACCACGGTAAGATTGTTTTGCATGAGGATACCGATGCGCTTTTGGATTCCTATGGGATTATTAAGGCTGATGAGCAGGCATGGAGACGCCTGGATAAGAAATATATCCTGCGTGTCCGCAATGAGCACTTCGGGTATAGCTGCCTGACTAACGAAAGGAGCTATTATACGGAAAATTATCCGAACCTTGTGGTAGAAAAAGGTTCTATTGACGAGGTGATTACCATGATGGTGAAAGGAGAAGAAGTATGAAAGGACTTTTCAGGAAAGATATTGAGCTTTTAAAGGGCAATTTTAAGATTTTTGCCGGAATCTATTTGGTTGCGCTTGTATTTTTGTTTGTATATAAGAATGGCGAGCAGATGTTTACATTTTACGTGACTATGATTTCCAGTATCCTTGTGTTGAACACCATTTCCTATGATGAATTTGAAAATGGAATGTCCTTTTTGATGACATTACCCGTGAACCGCAGTACTTATGTTAAATCTAAGTATGCTCTTGGCGTGATCATTGGCATGGGCGGCTGGCTGCTGTCCTTCCTGGTAGCCACTGTGTATGCCAATATGAAAAGCCCGGGCAGAGACTGGACGGAATGGTTGTTGGTAGGGATGTCCAGCCTGATTGTTATTTTCTTTATTATTGTGGTAATGATTCCTTTGCAGCTTAAGTTCGGTGGGGAGAACAGCAGAATGGTGATGATAGCGGTATTTTTGGGGACCTTTGGCGGCTGTTATCTCATTTATACGATTCTGGAAAAGCTGGGTGTGAATGTAGATGCCTTATTATTGAGTGTTGCAAGTCTGGGAGCGCCTATGTTGTTGGGGATTTTCGCCGTAATTATTGCAGTGAGTGTATTGATTTCTATGAAGATCAGCGAAAAGATCATAAACAATAAGGAATATTAATATATAAGTAAAGAATATTGAGATATTGAGATATACAGAAAAGGTTTGACGCCGGCCCGCGATTGGAATATCATATGTGCAGATGCTTTTGTTCATATTGGAACTTATATAAGCAGATGTTTATATGGCTGTGATAATCTGTCTGGGAGGCGAGTATGAAGAAAAACGAAATATATATCAAATGTGGTACGGATTATAAAGCAATGACGAAAGAACTGCTAAAGGAATGTGCGCTGGAGGAGCTTATCTGTGACAGGAGACAAAGGGTGGGGATTAAACCAAATCTCGTCTCTCCTACAGAGGCTTCCTTCGGGGCCACCACACATCCGGAGGTGGTGGCCGGAATCCTTGAGTATCTGAAGGAAAAGGGTTTCGAAAACCTGGTGATGCTGGAGGGCTCCTGGGTGGGAGACAGGACAGCCGAGGCTCTCGAGGTGTGTGGTTACCGGGAGCTTTCGGATTTGTACGGCGTACCTTTTTGGGATACACAGAAGGACAGGGCGGTTTCCAGGGATTGCGCGGGGATGAAGCTGAATCTCTGCGAGAGCGTAGAGAAGATTGACTTTCTCATCAACGTTCCTGTTTTAAAAGGGCATTGCCAGACGAAAATCACCTGCGCGCTAAAAAATATGAAGGGCTTGATTCCCAATTCTGAGAAACGGAGATTTCATTCTTTGGGCCTGCATAAGCCCATCGCCCATCTGAATGCCGCTATCCGCCAGGATTTTATCGTGGTGGATAATATCTGCGGCGATCTGGATTTTGAGGACGGAGGCAATCCGGTGGTGATGAACCGGATTCTGGCCGGACGTGACCCGGTGCTGGTGGATGCATATGTGTGCCATATGATGCATTACGATGTCAATGAGGTTCCTTATGTGGTGCTGGCACAGGAATTGGGCGTTGGGTGTGCGGACATTTCAAAGGCAGATATCCGCGTGTGCGGCGGAGATGAGGGAGAGAGGATTCCGAAATCGAGAAAAGTGGTGGAGCTTAAGGACGCTGTGGAAGAGGTGGAATCCTGCAGTGCGTGCTATGGTTATCTCATTCCGGCGCTGGAAATGCTGAAGGAAGAGGGGCTGTTCGACAAGCTTCACACGAAGATATGCATTGGCCAGGGCTTCCGAAAAAAGACGGGTGAGCTTGGAATCGGCCACTGTACAAAGAATTTTCGCTGTCACTTAGAGGGGTGTCCGCCTACGGAGAACCAGATTTATGATTTTCTCAGGGAATATATCCTGCAGCAGGATTGAGAATGAGAAGCGCGCCACGGAGATTACCATGGCGCGCTTCTCTTGGACTTTTATAGAGACAGGAAAGGAGTATTATCCGGGATTATAAAACTTCTTTCAACATCTGCAGAATCTGCTTTTGGTCGAAACGGCTGCTGTCAATACAAAGTTGATATTGGGTGAGATCCATCCACTTCTGGTCTGTGAAATATTCATAGTAGGAGCGGCGTTCCTTATCCATTTTTTTCACCAGTTTGCGGGCGCTTTTCTCCTCACGGCCTGTGCGGGCCATGACATTCTGCACACGGTCCTCAAAGGGGGCGTAAATAAATACACTTAAGGTTTTATCCTTGAGGATGTGGTTAGCGCAGCGTCCGACAATCACACAGTCCTCTTTTTCTGCCAGGGAAATGATGATTTTGCGCTGGATATCATAGAGCACATCGTTCATAGGGATAAAATGGAATTCCGGGTCCATCTGTATCTCATGGTCAATAGGGAAACGCCATTGGCTGGCTTTTTTCTCATCAACCTTGGCGAACTCATCGAAAGGAATATTCTTCTCCTTGCTGGCTAATTCGATCAATTCTTTGTCATAAAATTTAATGCCCAGCTCATCTGCAAGTGCCTTGCCGATCACACGGCCGTTACTTCCAAACATCCGGTTGATTGTAATGATTCGTTTACTCATATCCCATACCTCCTTTATATTGTGCAAAGCATGGCGTACAGTTCATAGTAAGTACGCCGGAACTTACTTGTATTTTATGTGAATAGTATAGCACAATTATTAGATTATTTCCACTGATTTGTTTGAAAAGATAAGAAAAAATGGAATGTACATCTGATAAAATCAGATAAATTAATTTTGGATTTCACCTGGATTACACCTGATTTTCACATTGTTTTCACGGCTCACTCAAAATGTGAACACATTTCTTTATTAAAGTTAAAGTATCCATTTTGTGGAAAATATTGAAAGGAAGGCGTAAGGCATGAGGCGGGTCGAGTATTATGGCTAAAAAAAAGAAAAAAACAAAAAAGAGACTGGTAGCGGTTTCTCTTGCCGGGATACTGGTTACAGGCGGAGTCGGAGCAGCAGTGTACGCCAAGGTGAATTTTCAAAATGAGGCGCCAAAGGAAATTAGTACTGCACAGTCAGCGACAGCGAAAACAGGAAGTATTTCTAACACAATCGTGGGAACAGGAAACCTGGAGCTTGAAAATGCACAGAGTTTGAGTATTCCTTCCGGTATCGAGGTCAAGGAGGTTCTGGTAGAAAGCGGAGACTATGTACAAAAAGGGGAGGTTCTGGCCGAGGTGGATAAGACCTCTGTAATCCATGCCGTAGAGGACATACAGGAGGAAATCAGTGAGCTAGACCAGAAAATCAGTGATTGCCTGGAGGACGACGAGGCAGATACCATCAATACTTCTGTGGATGGTCGAGTGAAACTCATCTATGTGTCGGCGGAACAGGATGTGGCAGACGTGATGCTGGAGCATGGTGCGCTGATGGTGCTTTCCCTGGATGGTAAAATGGCTGTGGATATTTCAGGAGATTGCGGGGCTGTGACAGAGGGCGATTCGGTCATAGTGACGCTTTCTTCAGGAACGCAGGTTGAGGGCAGTGTGGAAAAGGCCAATAGTAGCGGCTGCACAGTGACTTTGACTGATAACGGCACGGTATCTGAGGATTTGGTAAGCGTTTCGGCGAGTGATGGAAGTGTGGTGGGGCAGGGAACTTTATATATCCACCAGCCATTGGAAATAACCGGGGCTTCCGGGGTCGTGGATACAGTGAATGTGTCGGAGAATCAAAGTGTGACAGCCGATACAGAACTGCTTACATTAAAGGATGCGGTTAATCAGAATGAATACCAGGAGCTGCTGGCCCGGCGGGAGGCATGTACGCAGAGCCTCAAGAAACTTTTGAGTCTCACAAAGGACCAGAGTATCATTGCTGAATACAGCGGCACAGTGCAGGATGTGAATGTGTCTGCAAACAGCAGCAGTACCAATCAAAGCTCCGGATCGGCAAGCTCCGGATTGACAAACAGCGGATCGGCAGGCGGCAGTGTTTCGACCGGCGTCTCCGGCTTAAAAGCGTCCCAGATGTCGTATACTTATAATTCATATACTTATGATAATGTAGGAACTTCAAATGCAGGAACTCTAAATGCAGGAACTTTAAATAAAGGTAACGCTGCTTTCGTTTTAATGGCGTTTACGGATGATTCACAGGATTCACAGGATTCACAGGGGTCACAGGACGAGTCAGTTGACACAGAGGTAATTTGTGATTCGGATATTACCTATGAGAACGATACAGAGCCTGTGGCCTATGAGGAGACAACTGTCCAGGAATTGTATTTCGACATTGTGGGCAGTGGCGGGAGTTCTTCTTCCGTTCTGGTGATACCTGTCCCGGTTACCGGAAATATTCCCGCGACGGATGCTTCGGCCTCTGACGGCAGCTACAGTGCGGCAATCGTCTGGAATCCTGCTGCAGAAATTTTTGAGCCGGAAACAGATTATCAGGCACTTGTCATACTGAGCGCTGCTGATGGCTATGCGTTTACGGCAGCCAGTGTGGGAAGCGTGGAGGTTGGCGCTCTGTCAGGAGTACAGGTATCTGAAGACGGAAAGTCAATGGAGCTGCAGATTGCATTTCCGCGTACAGCGCAGACGGACGGAGGTACAGATTCCGATTCCCCAGATGACTCACAGGACGGAAACGATAATTCCGGGAGCGGAAGTGATGATAATCAGGGAAACGGTGATGGTCAGGGAAACGGTGACGACCAGGGAAGCGGTGATGGCCAGGGAAGCGGTGATGGCCAGACAAATGGCGGCACCCCGGGAAGTGGCAGCAGTGATACAGGAGATTTCGGAAGCTCCGGAGACAACAGCAGTCAGCCGGGGAGCGGCTCATCGGGAAGCGGAAGCAGTCAGCCGGGGAGTGGCTCATCGGGAAGCGGAACCAGTCAGCCAGGGAGCGGTTTTTCAGGAAGTGGGAGCAGCCAGTCCGGAAGCGGGACCACAGGTACCGGAAGCACAGGTCAAACCGCCTCAGGTGACAGCAGTGATTCTGACAGCCAGAAGGCAGGCACAGTGGAGGAATCCGAGTACAGTACGGATGTGACGGCTTTTACTATTTCTCCGGATGATTTCATGCAGCTTTCTGTAAGTGTGGACGAATTGGATATCAATACAATAGAACTGGGACAGAAGGCAGTAGTTACCTTTGATGCGATTGAGGATGAGCAATTTGAGGGCGAGGTTGTCAGTATCGGGAATACAGCCAGCGTAAACGGCGGAGTTGCAAAATATTCGGTTGGTATCAAGGTGGCAAAGGATACGCGTATGCGCCAGGGAATGAACGCATCCGCCACGATTACAATTGAAAGTAAAGAGAATGTAGTTACTCTGCCCATGCTTGCCCTGCAGGAAAAAGGAAACAAGGTGTTTGTTTACACGGCACAAAACGAGGATGGAACCTTAACCGGAGAGCAGGAGATTACCACAGGACTTTCCGATGGCAGTACGGTTGAGATTACACAGGGCCTGTCAGAAGGAGACATCGTATATTATCAAAAGATAGGAAGCACGCAAAGCAGTGGCTTCGGAGGCGGCGGAACGCAGGGAGGCTTCGGTGATTTTGGTGATTTCAGCGGCTTCAACGGAATGGGCCAGATGGAGGATGGCGGCTCCCGCCCGGACAGAAGCAGTCAGTCCGGTGGCTTCGGCGGCGGCAAAACTCCGCCGGATATGTAAAGGTGGTGGTAAAATGATAGAATTAAAAGATGTATGTAAGACCTACTATATCGGAGATGAAATCGTCTATGCACTTGACCATGCCAGCATGGAAATCAGTGAGGGAGAGTTTGTAAGCATTGTGGGACCCTCGGGCAGCGGGAAATCTACTATGATGAACATTATCGGCTGCCTGGATACGGCAGATGAAGGTGAGTATATCCTTGACGGGATTTCTATAGAAGACTACAGTGAGCGTGAACTTGCAAAAATCCGCAACAAAAAGATTGGCTTCATCTTCCAGAATTTCAATCTGCTCCCAAAGCTTACCGCCGAGGAAAATGTGGAGCTGCCCTTAATCTACCAGAAAATCCCTCACAGTGAACGTAAGACCAGGGTGAAGCAGGCTTTGGAAAGAGTGGAGTTGTCTCACCGGATGCGTCACTGTCCTACAGAGCTCTCTGGCGGGCAGCAGCAAAGAGTAGCAATCGCAAGGGCACTTGTCACAGAACCGTCGCTTTTTCTCGCGGATGAGCCAACAGGAAATCTGGATTCCCGCACCGGCGAGGAAATCATGACCTTGTTCCATGAGCTTCACGAAACTGGCAATACGATTGTGCTCATTACCCATGATAATCATGTTGCGGATGAGGCAGAACGTAAGATTTTTATCCGTGACGGCAGGGTGAGCGAGGTGACGGTATGATATTTCAGTCTGTGAAAATGGCCTGGCATGCCGTGATTGCAAATAAGATGAGGACTTTTCTTACCATGCTTGGAATCATCATTGGTGTCGCCGCTTTGATCGTACTTGTTTCCATTGCAGATGGGGCAACGACCTCTGTGACGGATCAGATATCTGATATGGGTTCCAGTTATCTCACCGTGTCCATTACAGACGATAAGGAAAACCCGCTGAGGCTGAAGGAGATGCAGGAATTTGAAGACCTTGAAGAAATAGAAGCCGCAGCTCCCGTATCGCATACAAGTGTTACTGCAAAAAGCGGTTACACCAGCGGTTCTATGTCTTTGGTGGGGACCACAGGCAGCTATGCCCGTATCATGGACCTGAAGCTCTCCTCCGGGCGCTTTCTGAAAAACGCAGATGTGGAAAACAATTCCAATGTGGTAGTGCTCACGGGAGATACTGCCGTAGAACTTCTGGGAAGAAGAGATGTGGAGGGGGAGAGCATATCACTGGATGGGCGAAGCTTCCTGGTCGTGGGAATTCTGGATGATGAAGATACCTCATCTGCTTCAGGAATGATGGCAGGTGGAGATTCTTCCGGCACCACAGTATCTCTGGAGGGATATATTCCCTATTCCACTATGACCAGGATTGCCGATAATATCCTGGATATCACGCAGTTTTATGCCTCTGCTGTGCAGGAGGACACCCTTGAATCCGCAGAAGCAGAATTGACGGAGAAGCTTCTGGAGCGGTTCCGGGAAGACGAGGACGCATTTTCCGTGGTTGACCGGTCAGAGATTATGGAAGCTATGGAGAGTGTGACAGATACCATGTCCCTGATGCTGGGCGGGATAGCCGCAATCTCTTTGCTGGTAGGCGGCATTGGCATTATGAACATTATGCTGGTATCAGTGACAGAACGTACACGGGAGATTGGTATCCGCAAAGCAATCGGTGCAGGCCGGGGAACCATTATGCTGCAGTTTCTCATTGAAGCGCTGCTGGTAAGCATGATGGGCTGTATCGCGGGTATCGGAGCCTCCTGGGGCATTCTGAGGATTGCGGACAGGATCATGGGAGAAAGTATGAGCTTTACTATGTCTGTGGAGGTGATGTGGATTGCTGTAATCTTTTCCGGCTTTATCGGTGTGGTTTTCGGACTGTATCCGGCGAATAAGGCAGCGGGAAAAAAGCCAATCGAGGCATTACGGTATTCCGGCTGATTAAGACGCGGCGTTTTTCTGCCGCGTCTTTTTACGGGTTGGAAAATTAGTTGATTATGCGGAATTGCAAACCACCTGAACTTATTATGATAGGAGTGCGGGAAAAGCAGTGCAGAAATATTATATGAATTTCCTCATTCAGGTTATATTTTTCGGATGACAAAAGAAAAACATGATACTATAATACAACCGTGACAAGAAAGAAAAAAAGGAACAGGAGACGATGGAAATGAAAAAAGCATGGTGGCATGATAAAATAGCGTATCAGATTTATCCGAAAAGTTTTTATGATTCAAATGGGGACGGCATTGGTGATCTGCCGGGAATTATTTCCAAGCTTGATTATCTCAAGGATTTAGGAGTGGATATTCTCTGGCTTTCTCCAATCTACAAATCTCCTCTGGCTGACCAGGGATACGACATAGCGGACTATTACAGCATTGACCCGCGCTTCGGAACCATGGAGGACATGGAACACCTGATCGCTGAAGCAAAGAAGCGTGACATGTACATCCTTATGGACCTGGTTGTCAACCACTGTTCAGACGAGCATGAATGGTTTCAGAAAGCCTCAGCGGACCCTGACGGAGAATACGGAAATTTCTTTTACATTGAGGATACAAACGACGAAAGACGCCCGTGTAACTGGAGAAGCTATTTCGGTGGTTCCGTGTGGGAACCCCTGCCCGGCCGTCCGGACAAACAGTACCTCCATGTATTTCATAAAAAACAGCCGGACCTTAACTGGGAAAACCCAAGAGTGCGCGAGGAAGTTTACAAAAACATCCGCTGGTGGATGGAAAAAGGCTTAGGCGGTTTCCGCATCGATGCCATAATCAACATCAAGAAAAAGCTTCCCTTTGCCGACTATCCGGTTGACCGGGAGGACGGATTTTCCGATATTGGAAATATGCTTGCCGATGCCGAAGGCGTGGGTGAATTCCTGGGCGAGATGGCACGGGAGGCCTTCAGACCCTACGATGCGTTCACTGTGGGTGAGGTATGTAATGAAAAGGAAGATGAGATTAAGAATTTCATCGGTGAGGATGGATACTTTTCCTCCATGTTTGATTTCTGCGGCACCTGCTACGGAAAAAGTGATAAAGGCTGGTACGATTCCAAGCCATATCTCACACCCGAGGAATATAAGTCCTGCATCTTTAAGACACAGAAAAAAGTGGGCGATATCGGTATGGTTTCCAATATTATTGAGAATCATGACGAGCCAAGAGGCGTAAGCCACTACATCCGTCCCGAGGACCTGTGCGAGGACAGCAAAAAACTGCTGGCCGGTGTGTATTTTCTTCTGAAAGGAATGCCCTTCCTGTATCAGGGGCAGGAAATTGGTATGGAAAATGTAGCCTTTGAAAGTCTTGGGGATGTGGATGATATCAGTACCCTGGATGAGTATCAGGTTGCACTTAAGGCCGGAATGAAGCCGGAGGAGGCGTTTAAAGCTGTGATTGCTTTTTCCAGAGATAATGCGCGTACTCCTATGCAGTGGAATGACAGTGAGAATGCAGGCTTTACGGTGGGAACGCCATGGCTTAAAGTTAATCCGAATTACAAGAGTATCAATGTGGAAGCGCAGGAAAAATCCGAGGCTTCGGTCCTTTCCTTCTATAAGAAGCTAACCGCATTGCGCAGGGATCCGGAGTATAAGGAGACGCTGGTTTATGGGGATTTTGAGGCATATTTGGAGGAAGAGGAGAACCTGATTGGGTATTATAGAATCGGGGATAGGAAAGTGCTGGTTCTGGCGAATTTCCAGAAAGAGGAAAGGGGTGTGAAGCTGCCGGGGGAGGTTAGAAAGATACTTATAAACAATCAGGAAGGGTTGGATATCAATGCAGGCGGGGTTGTGCTTAGTGGTTTTCAGATGGTTGCGTTGGAAATTTTGTGATTGTTTGTGATGGGACCCCCGGAAAGGTGTTGAACGGTGAGGCGGAGTAAGCTGGGCGGCCGGGGCAGGATTTATCCTGGTCAGGCTGATGCCCGCTTCCCTTCAACTAAATGCCAACTGCGACTAAGACGCTCGAGAAGAGCTCTCGCGTCTAAGTCTCCGTAGGCATTGGATTTTCAGGCGCGCTTTCCGCAAATCAGCCTGACCAGGATAAGTCCTGCCCCGGCCGCCCAGCTTACTCCGCCTCACCTTCCACTACGTTTCCACCCCATCGTGAAGGTTGTCGCTTTTGCCGGAACTGTGTTGAATAAAGCAGGGGACATTTCCCACAGTTTGTAGGGGAAGTTCATTGCGGGGAAGTGGTGGGAGAATTATTATTTTTGGAGGTTCAGTATGGAAGTAAACAATGATTTTTGGGCAGCTATTGATAAATTAGTAGATACCTCTAAGATAGTGATAGATAGACCTAAGGGCACTGTTCATCCGAAGTTTCCCGACTTTGTCTATAAGATTGATTACGGGTATTTAGAGGATACTTCATCAATGGATAGTGGTGGTATTGATGTCTGGGTAGGAACGGACGAGAAAAGGTCTGTTGATGCAATCATGTGCATTGTTGATTTGATGAAGAGGGATTCGGAAATTAAAATTTTGATTGGCTGCACAGAGCAAGAAAAAGAAATAATATATCAAACACACAATGAAACGGAGTCCATGAAAGGCATTCTTATACGTAGGGATTGACACCTGTCCAATCTGGTACAATGAATAATAAGTAACTGACGCATTAGCTTGTCTCATTTTTCATCTGCTGCGTTGGTCTACACTTCGTTTTGGCCCGTTCCAAACGTTGTGCCATCGGCACACAGTTCCGTCAATCGCCGCAGCCACGGCTACGTCCCATTTTAACTAAATAAGTGAGAGTTCTCCCACCTCTGCAGGTGGCGAGATGAATCACCAAAAACAAGATTAACGGCAGTGGTGGGCGGAGAGAAATCGGTATCCCCCACTGACATGAGGTCAAGACACGCAGCCATAAAAGTCGTACTCTGTGAAATTACCGAGCGTGGATTGAAACAAGATACTGTTCTCTGGTTTACCGACTTAACAAATCTACCGCCGAAAGCCACAGCTACAATGAAGGGGAAAAGAGGTAGTGGTAGGTAAGCAGAAGGAAGGACCGGGCGGAGACTGGGAGCCACGGCAGGCAGATTTTGCGGAAGCGCGCCTGAAAATCCAATGCCTACTAAGACTTAGCCGCGAACGCTCTTCGTGAGCGGCTTAGTCGCAGTTGGCATTTAGTTGAAGGGAAGCGAGCATCTGCCTGCCGTGGCTCCCAGTCTCCGCCCGGTCCTTCCTTCTGCTTACCGTTCAACAATCATCTAGGGGACATCTGGACACCCCTTGTAAACCCCTTCTAAAATACATTAAACAAACCCCTAGAAATCTCCTCCATTTCCTGATAGAATATAATAACGAGCCTTAATCTCCTTAAGGCTGTCAAAAAATGAAACCGCCTGGCCCTTCGGCCGGGCTGATTCCGTTGATGGAATATGAAAAGAGAAAGGATAACACAATGCTGAAGATAAGAAGCTATGAGAAGGTGAAAAGCGTAGCCGAAGCCTATGAGCTCAACCAGAAGAAAACAGCCTGTGTTCTCGGAGGGATGGTCTGGTTGAAGATGAGCAGCCGTACCGTTTCCACGGCCATTGATCTGTCAGGCCTGGGCCTGGATACGGTTCAGGAGCTGGAGGATGAATTTGTCATCGGCTGTATGACTCCCCTGAGAGACATTGAGACCGACGAGAGGCTGAACGACTACACGCATGGGGCTGTGAAGGAATGCCTGCGCCACATTGTAGGGGTTCAGTTCCGCAATTGCGCCACAATCGGCGGCAGTATTTACAGCCGTTTCGGCTTTTCCGATGTACTTACACTGTTTTTGGCTATGGATACATATGTGGAGCTCTACAAGGCCGGAAGAGTGCCTCTGCATGAATTTGTGAACATGGAGAAGGACAGAGATATCCTTATGAATGTGATCATAAAGAAGACTCCGCTGGCCATCGCGTATTTGAGCCAGCGTAACAGTGAGACGGATTTCCCGGTGCTTACCTGCGCGGCGGCTTATGTGAACGGTGAGGCCCGCACAGTGATCGGAGCGCGTCCGGCCAGGGCCATGATCATAGAGGATAAGAAACAACTTCTGAAAGATTTCCGTGATATGGGAAAGAAGAAGCGCAGCGAAGCCATTCTCTCCTTCGCGGATTATGCCGCCGGACATGTACCCACAGGCAGCAATATGCGCGCTTCACAGGAATACAGAAGCCTTCTGGTCAGGGTACTTACGAAAAGAGCGTGGGAAGCAGTAGGAGGGATGAAGGATGAAGATTAGTTTTTGGCTGAACGGCGTTTACCGTCATGAGGAGGTGGAGCCGGATGTTATGCTTCTTGACTTTCTCCGGGATAAAGGCTGCTTAAGTGTAAAGCGTGGCTGTGAGACAGCCAACTGCGGACTCTGTACCGTGCTTGTAAATGACAAACCCGTGCTTTCCTGCTCTGTTCTCGCAGTGCGGGTGGAAGGCAGAAAGGTAGTTACTATGGAGGGAATGCAGAGGGAGGCTCAGGAATTCGGAAGCTTCCTGGCGGATGAGGGAGCAGAGCAGTGTGGCTTCTGCAATCCGGGCTTTATCATGAATGTGTTTGCCATGCTTAAAGAAATCAAGAATCCCGATGAAGAGCAGATAAAGGAGTATCTGGCTGGTAACCTCTGCCGTTGTTCCGGTTTTGTGGGACAGACCAGAAGTATCCTGAAATTTTTGCGATATAAAAAAGCGCAGGAAGGAGGGGCTGAGTGATGAAATATGTAAATCAACCGATTCGTAAAACCGACGCTATGGCTCTTGTCACCGGAAAGCCGGTGTACACCGATGACCTTGCGCCAAAGGACTGTCTGATCGTCAAGGTTTTAAGAAGCCCCTATGCCAATGCCTGGGTGGAGGAAATCAAGACAGGAAACGCGGCTCAGACAAGCGGTATCGTGTGTGTGCTGACCTACAAGGATGTACCGAAGAAGCGTTTTACTCTGGCTGGGCAGACCTATCCGGAGTTAAGCCCCTATGACCGTCTGATTCTCGACCGTCATCTACGTTTTGTGGGTGATGCGGTGGCAATTGTGGCCGGAGAGACAGAGCAGGCCGTGGACAAAGCCTTAAAACGTATCAAAGTGAAATACCGTGTGGAGGCTCCGGTGCTGGATATCCACAAGGCCAAGGATAATCCGATTCTTGTGCATCCCGAAGATGACTGGGAGGCAAAGGTGCCTGTGGGTGCTGACAATAAGCGCAATCTTTGTGCTTCTAATATAGAAGAAAAGGGTGATGTGGACGCGCTGCTTGCGTCATGCAGATATACGGTTGACTATACCTACCGCACCAGACCGAATCAGCAGACCATGATGGAGACCTTCCGTACTTACTGTCATATTGACCATTTCGGACGTCTCAATGTCATGTCCTCCACGCAGATTCCTTTTCATGTAAAAAGGATTCTGGGGAATGCACTGGATATCCCGGCGTCTAAGATCAGAGTGGTCAAGCCGCGTATCGGCGGTGGCTTCGGGGCAAAGCAGACAGCAGTCTGCGAGATTTATCCAGCCATTGTCACTTGGCTTACGAAGCGTCCCTCAAAGATCGTGTACTCCAGATATGAGTCCATGATTTGTTCCTCTCCGCGCCATGAGATGGAAATCCGTGTGCGTGCCGGAGCGGACGAAAACGGAATCGTGAAGGCCCTTGATGTTTATACTCTTTCAAACGGCGGCGCTTATGGCGAGCACAGTCCCACAACCGTGGGCTTAAGCGGACATAAGTCCATTGCGCTTTACCGCCATACAGAAGCATACCGCTTTGCCTACGATGTGGTTTATACAAATGTCCAGGCTTCCGGTGCATACCGGGGTTATGGCGCTACCCAGGGTATCTATGCAGTGGAATCCGCGGTGAATGAGCTTGCGGCCAAGATGGGCATGGACCCTGTGAAAATCCGCGAGCTGAATATGCCTATGGAGGGAGAACCACTCCCGGCTTACGGCGACTGCCCGACCGCTCCGAGCTGTTCCATGGACCGCTGCCTTGCAAAGGCAAAGGAAATGATGGACTGGGATGCCAAATATCCGTTCCGTGATATGGGCAACGGTAAGGTGCGCGGTGTGGGCGTGGCTATGGGAATGCAGGGCTCCTCCATCGCAGGCGTGGATGTGGGAAGCGCCGAGCTGAAGCTCAATGAGGATGGTTCCTATACACTGGGACTTGGATGTACAGACATGGGAACCGGATGTGATACCATTCTGGTGCAGATGGCCGCCGACTGTCTGGACACTAAGATGGAAAATATTGTGGCTTTTGGCGTGGATACGGATATTTCACCGTATGATTCCGGCTCCTATGCGTCAGCCACCACCTACACTACCGGAAACGCCGTGGTACAGGCATGTGCAGACCTTCGGGAGAAAATCTGTGGGCTTGGTGCGTCTATGCTTGGTGTTGACGCGGATAAAGTGGATTTTGACGGAGAATATGTAAGCTATCGTGAAACCGCAGACAGTGAGACGTCAGATAACTGTGAAGTGGTGGGCGGTCGTGAGGCTGCAGGTAAGAATGAAGCCGAAGATAGCGGTACAAAGCGGGTTTCATTAAAAGATATCGCAATTAAGGGAACCTGCGGAAATTCCCGGGAGCTGCAGGTGACAAGGACTTATTCCTCACCGATTTCGCCGCCGCCGTTTATGGTCGGCATGGCTGAGGTGGAGGTTGACAAGGAAACAGGGAAAACTCAGGTCGTGGATTATGTGGCTGTGGTTGACTGCGGTACACCGATCAACACCAACCTTGCCCGGGTTCAGACCGAGGGCGGTATTGCCCAGGGAATCGGAATGGCCCTTTATGAGGATGTACAGTATTCAGACAAGGGTGTGATCCGCAACAATTCGTTTATGCAGTATAAGATTCCGTCCCGGCAGGATATCGGGGATATCCGGGTGGAATTTGAATGCAGCTATGAGGAGAGCGGGCCTTTCGGTGCGAAATCCATCGGAGAGCTTGTCATTGATACGCCGTGTCCGGCTGTGGCAGACGCAGTTTATAATGCCACAGGCGTGCGTGTGCGTGAGCTTCCCATTACCCCGGAAAAGGTAGCAATGGGAATTCTCAAAAAAGAAGCAGGAGAGCAGGAATCAAATGCGTGAATTAGTGATAGCATGTATGGGTATCCTCATACAGCTTACAGTGTTTTTTTGTATCGGCGGGTTGCTGATGCGTGTACTGAAGATGAAGGAAGATACCGCCTCGGCGCTTGTGCTGGGATATCTCTGCTATTTTACTGTATTTGAGGCTGTGGCCGTGCCTATGACGCTTTTGTGGGTACGGCTTACCGTGCTCGCTATAGTTTGGGCTGTTTTACTGGCAGTTATAGTGGTCTGTGCGGTGTGGCTGCTTCATAAAAATTGGAGACAGCAGACAAGGAGGATTTCTGATATCCGAAAGGACCATTCCTGGCTTCTTCTGTTGGTGGGGGTGGTGCTGCTCCTTCAGTGTATGATTGTTGTTTTTTACCAGGACACTACCGTGGATGCCGCGTACTATGTGGGTACGGTAAGTACCTCAGTATATACGGATACGCTGGGACGTTATAATCCTTATAATGGTCTTTTGCTCAAAAAGTTCCAGGCGAGATATATTTTTTCTGCATATCCTATGAACAACGCGGTCTGGTGCCGGCTGCTTGGGCTGCATCCCTTAATACAGTCTAAGGTCGTGATGTCCTTAATTAACGTACTGATGGCAAATCTTGTGATCTATAAGCTTGGGAAACGTCTCTTTAAAGGCGGGAAAAAGCAGGCAGATCTGATGGTATGCTTTGTGTGTCTGATGCAGCTTTTTTCGTATACGATTTACACGCCGGGTACGTTTTTCTTTACAAGAGCCTATGAAGGAAAAGCACTGCTGGCAAATATATCCATTCCGGTCGTGTTGTGCTGTAGTATCTTGTTCTGGCAGAATTATAAGGACAGGAATCTGTGGGTTGTGCTATTTTTAGCTTCGGCCAGTGCAGTGGCTTTTTCTGGTTCGGCAATCATTTTACCGGCAGCAGTGAGTGCGGGAATCCTTCCCATACTTTTGGTGAGAAAACAATTTTCTAAATTGATTCCCTATGTCATCTGTATGCTGCCGACCATTCTCTATGCTGTCCTGTATTTTAGTACGAAGATGGGGTGGCTGACATTAAGGGCATCATGAATAGGAGTAAATATGGCTGACGTTACAATTGAAGAACTGGGGCTAAGGTTTGTACAGGTATGCCTGAAGCAATACTGGGGCGGCTGCCTTTTTCTGGTATTATTTGCCGCAGGGGTTGTGTGGAGTCTTTGCTGCCACAGAAAAAAGGAGGCAGGGATTTTCATAGGTTATACCATCTTTCTGATATTGACGGTATATAATCCGTTTTTTGTAAAATATATAGTTCCAAAAGTAAATTTTGAAAATGAATATTATCGCTTTTTCTGGATTCTGCCGGTAGTACCGGGAGTGGCATATTATGCAGTGCGCCTGGTGTTTGCCGTGAAAAACAAGTGGGGAAAGACGATTGTGGCGCTTATTCTGGCAGGAGTGATCGTGGCTGTGGGCACGCCAATCCCGGGTGTGACACAAAACTTCGCCATGGCGGACAATCTCTATAAGGTGCCGGATGACCTCAGAGCAGTGTGTTCTGTAATCCATGAGGACAGTGAGAAGGAGAACCCGAGAGTGGTGTTCAGCAATGATCTGAATACTCTGGCAAGGCAGTATGACGCATCCTTGCAGCTTGTGCTTAACAGGAATGCCGTCCTTTACAGAGCCGGAAGCACGGTGGCAGGAAAGATTAATGAGAAGAGTTCCTGGTACCGCAGGCAGAGGGTGATCATGGATGTGGTTTATTATGAGCAGAAGGTACGATTAAAGAAGTTCCGTTATGCACTGAGAAAGACCAGGACCGATTATCTGGTACTTCCTGTTACCTTAAGGAACCATAAGTATTTCATGAAGGCGGGCTGTGAGCCTATTGCGCAGACAAATAATTATGTAGTATACCGTTTTGATTGGAAAAATGCTAACAATTGAGAGCACTAAACTATTATAAAAAATGTGGAAAAATAAGAAAAGGTATTGCTATTTGACAGGAAAGCTGTTACATTAGTCACATACTACAACTGAATACAAATGTTAAAGATAGAGGCGCAGGGTTCATCAGTATTTCCGGGCACAACAGGTGTTGGCAGCCGTCCGGAAAAAAAGGGAACACTGCCGAAGGGTTCTGGCAGCCAGCAGGCAGAACTCTGGGACGACGCAGAAGATGCGGCGTACTGTCACTATAGTGGAGCGCTATCGTAGGTTTTAGAGTATACTTGACCGCTTTATGCCATGGATGTGTTCCCAAAAGGAATGAAGTCCATGGCATTTTTCTATAATGGCAGGAAACATTTTGTATCAGACGAAAGAGGGAGGAAGAAAAAATGCAATTTAAGAGAAAAAGACTGCTGACCGGTCTTATGACGGCGATGATGTTTATTCTCGCCTGCCCACTGACAGTTCTGGCAGCAGAAGAAGAGGCGGCTCAGCCGGCTATGTATGCAACCTTCTGGGCATTGGTGCCGCCCATCGTGGCGATTGCCCTGGCCCTGATCACCAAAGAGGTTTACAGCTCTTTGTTTATCGGTATCCTTGTAGGAGCTCTGTTTTACTCAGGCTTCAGCTTTGAAGGAACCGTAGTACAGATTTTCAGCGGCGGTATCATCAGTGTGCTTTCCGACAGCTATAATGTGGGAATCCTGGTGTTCCTGGTAATCCTTGGCGCGATGGTGTGCCTCATGAACCGGGCTGGCGGTTCGGCTGCGTTCGGGCGCTGGGCAGGTAAGCATATTAAGAGCAGGGTCGGCGCGGAGCTGGCTACGATTGTTCTCGGTGTGCTGATTTTCATTGACGACTACTTTAACTGTCTGACAGTGGGAAGTGTTATGCGTCCTGTCACCGACAAGCACCATGTTTCCCGCGCGAAGCTGGCTTATCTGATCGATGCCACGGCAGCGCCGGTTTGTATTATCGCTCCGATTTCCTCATGGGCTGCTGCAGTCAGCGGTTTTGTTGAGGGTGAGGATGGACTTTCTATCTTTGTCCGTGCGATTCCTTATAACTTCTACGCACTGCTGACCATTGTGATGATGGTAGGAATGGTGCTGATGAAAACAGAGTTCGGCGCTATGAGCGTACATGAGAAAAATGCCCTCAAGGGTGACCTTTATACCACAGAGGGACGTCCTTACGCAAACGCAGAAAATGAATCTGCAGGTAATCCGAGAGGAAAGGTTCTGGATCTGGTAATCCCGATTCTGTGCCTGGTGGTATGCTGCGTTATAGGTATGATCTATACCGGTGGATTTTTCAGCGGCGCTGACTTTGTGACTGCTTTTTCACAGAGTGACGCATCTGTTGGTTTGGCTCTGGGAAGCTTTTTCGGCCTGGTGATCACAGTGATTCTTTACCTGGTACGCCGTGTGCTTTCTTTCCGTGATTGTATGGCTTGTATTCCGGACGGATTTAAGGCTATGGTTCCGGCAATCCTTATTCTTACCTTTGCCTGGACCTTAAAGGCTATGACAGATAGCCTGGGTGCTGCTGTATTTGTAGGAAATGCAATGGAGTCCGCAGCCGGTGGATTCATGAAGCTTCTTCCTGCAATCGTATTCCTTGTAGGCTGCTTCCTGGCTTTTGCGACAGGTACTTCCTGGGGAACCTTTGGTATCCTCATTCCGATTGTGGTGGCTGTTTTTGCAAATACGAATGAGAACCTGATGATCATCTCTATCTCTGCTTGTATGGCAGGTGCCGTATGTGGTGACCATTGTTCGCCAATTTCTGATACCACGATCATGGCTTCGGCGGGTGCCCAATGCGACCATGTGAATCATGTGTCCACGCAGCTTCCATATGCAATCGTGGCCGCTGTGATTTCTTTTATTACATATATCGTGGCCGGATTTGTACAGACAGCATGGATAGCACTGCCAGTGGGTATTGTACTGATGCTGGGTGTATTGTTTGTGATTAAGATGAAATCGGGTAGTTTGCAGGAGAAATAAGGCTGTTGATTCGGCTTGTCTTTGAATCGCGCGTCATGGAGGATATGGCGCGCGATTTCACTAGGAAGACTCCGATAGATCATAGACACCGATAGATTATAAATTTGTTGAAGTGTATATAGATATTTCGCTGATTCATTTATTAATTTTATAACGACAATAATTAAAAATATCACCTATTTTTCTTTACTTTCAGAGATTTGTGTACGTTCCAAAAAAAACTTTACATTTTATGCTTTCTGTGATAATATTAATATCATCTTAGAAGTGCAACTTTGACAATTTCATCTTGCAAATTATGTACTCACACGGGCGAAAGCCCGGCAGAATCAACTTCCTGAGGGGTTGGGAAATTGATTCACAATTATGCACCTGTAGCTCAGTGGATAGAGCAGTGGTTTCCGGTACCATGTGCGGGGGTTCGATTCCCTTCAGGTGTGCTGCCTGGAACGTTTGGTTCGTTCCGGTGCGTTGTATCATAAGGAGGACAAGAACTTGGACAATTTTAGAGAATGGTTGTCAGATAATCTCCGCTATTTTATGTTGGGCGGGGTGGTTTTGATAATCGTGGCTGTATTGTTCTTTGGTGTTCGTGCCTGCATCGGAAGTAAGAAGGGTAATTCCGATCCGCAGCAGACGTCAGATCAACAGACATCTGACGATCAGTCGACATCTAAGGGCAACCAGGGAAATGTTCCTTCTTCTCCGGCACAAGGTGGGGAGACTAACGACGGGAAGAAAGAAAACGCCAATCCCATGGAAAAAAGTAATTCGGAGATTACCGGATTAATTGAGAGCTATTACAAGGCTCTGGGGGAAAAAGATATTGCAACGCTAAAGACTCTTGTGGATGATTTGACGCCGTCCGACGAGTCGAAAATCACCAATGCAAAGGATTATATCGAAGGGTATGAAGTGGGCGATGTCTACACCAAGCAGGGACTGACAGAGGATTCCTATGTAGTATATGCCAGCTTTGATTATATTTGTAAGGGCATCACTACGAAGGTGCCGGCGCTTAGCTGGCTCTATGTGGTGAAGGACAGTGACGGCAATTATAAGATTGACGGCAGTGCAAATGATGATACCATGATTTCGGCATATGTTACGGAACAGCAGCAGTCGGACGAAGATGTTGTGAACCTGAGATCCGATATCAAGAAGCAGTATGATCAGGCTCAGGCGGATGATCCGGCTTTGGCAGAGTTCCTTGCAGGTCTTGGGGAGGATGCAAGTGCATCGGTAACAGTAGAAAATGGTACAATGCTGACAGCTACGGACGAGTGTAATGTCCGTGCAGCGGCAGACAGTGAGGCTGAAATCATTGGCGGACTTTCAGCCGGTGATCAGGTTGAGAAAAAAGGCGTAGACGGTGAATGGATTCAGATTGAATATGAAGGCCAGACCGCATACGTTCACAGCAGCCTACTAGAGTAAAAGAGAGTGGAAAGAAGAGCTTCGGACCTAAATGGTTCGAAGCTCTTTTTATCGTGTGATTTAATTTAATGCACCGTATGCGATTCCTGGTTTTAAGTCTACCCCATGAGCTTCTGCAAGCTCGTGCACAGTTACCAAATCATACCCCTCTTCAATCAGTCTTGGAATAATGATCTCAGCAGCCTCAACAGAGGTTTCGTAAATGTCATGCATAAGAATGATCGCACCATCCTGTGCGTTATCCATTACTGTCTCTACTGTCTGGTCCACATCCAGGGTATCCCAGTCAAGAGTATCCACAGACCAGATGATCATCGGAGTTCCTACCTCTGCCACTACAGCATCATTGATCGAACCATACGGAGGCCGTAATACAGAAGCCCCATGTCCAACCAGCTCAAGCAGTGACTGATCAGTGCCTCCAATCTGCTGAGAAATATCCTCCGCACTGAGTGAAGTAAGATCAAGATGGCTGTATGTATGATTGCCCAGCTCATGGCCCAGCGCATCCATACGTTTTACAGTCTCCGGGAAATTAGCAATCTCCTGGCCCACCATAAAGAAGGTGGCTTTTGCATTGTTTTCTTCCAGGCAGTCCAGCAGTCTGTCAGTAAAGGAGCTGGGACCATCATCAAAGGTGAGTGCGATGGTTTTCCGTTTTTTATCCTTTGATTTGTCTGCGTCTTTTTTGTCTTTTTTGGAATCGTTTTTCTTATCAGATGAGTTTTTTGTATCCTTTGTGTCCTTGGCAGTCTCTTTCTTTTTCTTCGGCTTTGGTGTCGGTGTGGCTTCGGGAACAAACCCCTCCAGCGAACCGTCATCCAGGAAATGATAAGTTTCCTTGCCTATTGTGACATCACCAGTCTGCATAATGCCATCCAGATTAAGGTAGTAGCGTTTGCCTCCCTCATCCAGCCAGCCGGTCTGCATGATACCGTTATTGTCAAAGAAATATCGTTTGCCGTCCGTATCAGAGAGCCATCCTGTGAAAGCGTTGCCGTCCACAAGGAACATCCAATTACTGCCGTTCGCCGTCCATACTCCCTTGGCGGCTTCTGGTGAGGCATCTGCGAAGATTTCCTCTTCTGCAGGTTCTTGTGCGGGTGTTGGCGTTTCTGTCGCGGATGGTTCCTCAGTCGGATCCGGCGCTTCGGCCTCAGCCTTGGAACTATCTGAAAAGTCATTGTCAACTGCCACGGTGCCTTGTGATGTAAAAACAGAGTCATCTACATCATTTGCTACGAACATGTCAGGCATTTTCCCCTCTGCGATAGGTGACGGACTTGCGGAGGACTGCGTAAGCGTTGCTCCGAAAATCAGGCACAGTATGACAGAGATGAGAATCAATACCCGGCTTGTACGTGGTTTACGGCCTGGCATATATTCTTTCCCCCTTTATTTATCCTTTTCCCCTCTAAATGAAAAGTATCAGTCTAATCATACAATATGCGACAGGAAAATACAACCCAAAATGCTCTGGAACAGCTCTGACGAGTAAAATTATTTTTAATGGAGTATTCCCAGTTCGGTAGTGTTTTTTTAGATTGAGTCTTATAGAAAAGCTCACAATCTCCCTGGGGGGCCTTACTATCTTATTTTTCTACTGCGTTCCCGGCTCACCTCCTTTCGCTCTGCATCCTTATCCAAAACGTATCTGGAATCCTTTTTCTATT
>JNKJ01000027.1 GCA_000702025.1 Blautia schinkii DSM 10518 | reverse complement strand
AGTAAAACCAAGGCAGCCAGCCTCATAGCCACATATGAAGTGCGCATCCTCCCCGTAGATGGTACGTAGGAACTCAAGATACTTCAGGACCTGTCTGTAATCAGATCTGACCCTCTGGGTATGGGAAGCTTTATCTTCCTCGATCGTGAAGCTGCAAAGTGTAAAACTTTCTTTATGAACATCCATTCCAACGTAAACTGTGTTATAATCCATTTGATGACCTCCATTTGTATGCGGTAATTCCTGCTATCTTGTTTTTTCCAATCATAGTATACAGGTAAATCCACGAATTTACAAATGTGGGGTCATTACATATTGTCTAATCGGTAACTGCGACTAAGCCGCTCGAGAAGAGCTCTCGCGGCTAAGTCTCCGTAACCGCTGGATTTTCAGGCGCGCTTCCGCAAAACTGCCCGCCCCCGGACACTGCCGGTTTCCCGCGCCCAATTCCCTTCTCCTTGCCTTCCCCTACGTTTTCTGCCCTATTGGACGGTGGTGGTTTTGCCGGGAGGTTATTCAGGGCGGTTGGTGAGAATGGTGGTAAATATAATTTTGGGTTTGTCCTGGCGAAATTGCGTGGATATAATGTGGTGGATATTTTGATTTTTATGTTGAAAAATCTATCGGCACAAAGACGGAGTATATGAGGAATGAAAACGTAGTGGTAGGTAAGGAGAAGCAGCTTGGGGGCTGGAGGTGGTATCCCGGTGCGGCTGATTTTGCGGAAGCGCGCCTGAAAATCCATTGCCTACGGAGACTTAGGCTCGAACGTTCTTCGTGAGAGTCTTAGTCGCAGTTGGCAATTAGTTGAAGGGAAGCGAGCATCAGCCGCACCGGGATACCACCTCCAGCCCCCAAGCTGCTTCTCCCTACCGTTCGATACATTTCCGGGCTTGAGTACTTGAGTACAAGTGAATTTTGGGATATACTGTGAGGTAACGAAATATAAGATAAAAAAATATAAGACAGCATACTTGATTTTTGGTGGGAAAGAGGGACGGACAGATGATTGAAACAAGGCGTTTGTATTATGAGGACGTGTATACGAAGGAATTCACAGCCAAGGTGGTGGAATGCCGGGAGGCGAAGAAGGGGTATCGGATTTTGCTGGACGAGAGTTCTTTTTACCCGGAGGGCGGAGGGCAGCCCAGCGATTGCGGTACTCTTAATGATATTGTGGTGAGTGAGGTGCATGAGAAAGACGGGGAACTGCTTCATTATACGGATGAGCCGCTGGAGCCGGGGACGGTTGTGCAGGGGAAAATAGACTGGGAGCGCCGCTTTGACCTCATGCAGCAGCATTCCGGGGAACATATGGTGAGCGGCTTGGTACATGAGAAGTTTGGGTATGATAATGTGGGCTTCCATATGGGTGGTGATGTAATTACCATTGATTTTAATGGTATGATAGATGAGACTCAGATGACAGCGATTGAGGATGAAGTAAACCGTAAGGTGTGGGAGGACAGTGAAGTGGAAATATGTTATCCGACTCCCGAAGAGCTGAATGTTCTGCCTTACCGCAGTAAGAAGGAGCTTACGGGGAAAGTGCGTATTGTGCGTTTTCCGGGGGCTGACCTCTGTGCGTGCTGCGGGACTCATGTGACCCATACCGGGGAAATCGGCATGATAAAGCTTTTGTCAGTGGAAAAGTTCCGTGAGGGTGTGCGTATGGAGATGATCTGTGGCAAAAGAGTGCTTAAATATCTGAATATGGTGTATGACCAGAATCACCAGATTTCTGTGAAGCTTTCGGCTAAGGAGGACCAGACAGCTCTGGCTGTGTCCCGTCTGCAGGAGGAAAATTTCCGCCTGAAAGGACGTGTGATGCGTTTGGAGGAGGATATGTTTGCGCGTGAGGCGGCTAAGTGGGAGGGCCACGGCAGTGTCCTGCTTTTCCATGAGGGAATGGAGGCGGATAGTGTGCGTAAGCTAGCGGATGCGGTGATGCAAACCTGCGGCGGCTGCTGTGCGGTGTTTTCTAAAAATACGGACGGAACTTATAAATATGCAATGGGTGAGTTAAACGGGGATTTGCGGAATTTTACAAAAGATATGAACGCCGCGCTTCACGGGCGCGGGGGCGGGAAGCCGTTCTTTGTACAAGGCTCGGTGCAAGCAGATGAGGATGAAATCAGGAGATTTTTTATATCATAATATATAGAAGTTTCTGCATATATAGAAGCTTCTGCGCAGTCATTTGTCAAAATTTTCAAGAAGCAGGTGAGGGGAATGTTTGGAGAATGTCATGCCCATATGATTATGGACGGAGCGAATTACCGCAAGGCTGTAGGCCTTCATGCCCACGGTGTCAGGGATGAGGTGGTCCGTGCCCATCTTAGTGCTTACCAAAAGCTGGAGGTGCATTTTGTGCGGGACGGAGGGGATTCCTTTGGCGTATCGAAAAGAGCGAAAGAACTTGCGGAGGAATATGGGATTGATTATCGGACACCGATTTTTGCTATCCATAAAGAAGGACACTACGGTTCAATAGTGGGCAGAGGCTTTCGGAATATGAAAGAGTATCATCAGAGAGTTCTGGAGGCGAAGTCCGAAGGTGCGGACTTTATCAAAATCATGACCACCGGGTTATTGGACTTTGCGGACCACGGCAGGATTACCGGTACGCCGCTGCCTGCCGGGGAGGTGAAGGAAATGGTTCATATTGCCCATGAAGAGGGCTTTGCCGTGATGAGCCATACGAATGGTGTTTATGGTGTACAGGCAGCGCTGGAAGCAGGGATGGACAGTATTGAGCATGGGAATTTTATGGATGAAGAAACGGTGAAGATGCTGGCACAGACCAGTACTGTGTGGGTGCCGACTCTGGTGACGGTGAGAAACCTTCTGGGGTGCGGCAGATATGAGGATGCGGTCATCCGGGGGATTATGGAAGCCGGAGAAAGGAATCTTGCTTTGGCCTATGCAAAAGATGCGAAAGTGGCGCTTGGAAGTGACGCAGGGGCGTATATGGTACCGCATGAGAGGGGAATCATGGATGAATATCATGCCTTCCTGAGTATCCTTGGAGACACCCGGGAAGTGCATGAATGGATGATAAAGGGCGAAGAAGAAATCCGCAGGCGCTTCCTGCCGGGATATGGATCATAACCAGATTACCAGGCGTCGTCAATGCGCAGGGCTGTGTAGATGTTGGATTCTTTGGATGCTGCCGGGTGGAAGGTAATGCGGATACTGCTGCCGATTCCCAGTCCGTTTGTGGATGCGTCGGTGGCATTGTCCGTACGGCAGGTAACAACAGCGCCGTCGTAGGTTTGGATGGTAACTGTGTTGGCAGTGGTGCCAAGTATATCGCCAGTTACGGTGGAGCTTATGTGGCGGTCATCGAGAGTTTCAGGATCATCCCCTGTGACTGCCAGGATAGTGAGCCCTTCCAGAGTCAGCGGGCCTTCCTCAGCCTCAGTCAGTTCCCCGGTGTATATCACATTTACATACGCACCCGGGGCAGCGCCGCCTTTGAAATAGGTAGGGATGGCAGATAAATCCAGATTCACGGAAGTATCGCTTCCATCAGGAAGAAGCTGAAGAGTATTCATATTAATATCTTGAATAACAGCCCGAAGCTGTTTCTCTGTATTCTCCTGGGGAATCTCCTCAGAAGGCGTGGGGGTAGGCGATGGTTCCGGTACGACAATCGGGTCAATATCGGAAATGCTTAACACTTTCAGGTGGCTGGCATTGAGGACCATGGGATTGTCGGAATTGGTATCCGGGAATTTTCCCTTAAAGTGAAGGTAAACCCAGTCGCCAGCCTTGATACCGTTCTGGTAATATTGTTCTGTACCAGTAATGGGATAGGTGGCTGTCTTTCCGCTTTTGGCTTTGATGGTGATGGTATTGGCTGTCAGGCCCTGAACCTGGCCGTGGGCTGTGCGCTCCTTGAGGCGGTTTTTCTTATGAAACTCGTCTACGACCTTGAGTGCTTTTACGGTGCTGGTATCCGTGTCCGTTAACTGTCCCTCATAAATCACACTAACCTCATCCCCGGTGATCATCCCATCTTCACATTCCAGAGTTGCCTGGGACACGTCGAAGACATAAATGTTTTCCTCTGCTTTTACCGTAAGCTGGCTGCCGGTGAAGTCCTGAAGCCTGCCGCTGAGCTCGTCCATATACACCCTCGGCTTTTCTGTGGAAATATCCGGCGCCGGGGCGTCTCCTGTCGAAATAAAACGGTCTACAATATTCCCCAAATTACATCCTGTCATGGTAAAAGCCACACCAAAACAGATACATACAGCAAGCAGCTTCTTCATCAAAATCCTCCATTAAATATACCATTACTGTTCACATCGTGACCAGTAGAACGCTCTGCGGGATAGCTGACATCTAAAATCGTTTATTAGTGTCGTAACAGTTCAGGCAAGTTCGAACTGTTACTTAGTGTCAACATCTTTCTATCTATTATAACAAAAACATATTGAAATTTCTATAAATTGTGCTATAATCTCCTTAAATAAATAATAGCGAAGTAGGAATTTATGCGTTAAGTGTTCATTGGATGGGGAGTCGCCGTGAAACGAAAAGCTAGCAAAATGAAAGCAGCTTACGATATATTTTCCGCACCCGTTGCTACATATGAGAACATCTCATAATGTGGAGGGATTATTATTTATGGTAACTACTCTAACTCTATTTTTGTAGAAAACATTATGGAGGTGTTTTTCTTATGCAAAAAAACAAATCACATTGGAATGTCAAAACATTGGTATTTATGGCGCTTCTGGTGGCTATGCATCTGGTGCTGACCAGAGTGTTGGTGGTGGATTTGGGCGCTTACCGTATTTCTGTGGGAAGTGTGTGCACCATTCTGGCAGGTTTGTGGATGGGACCGGCTGCCGGCGCAGTATGCGGACTGGCTGCTGATTTTATCGGCTGCTTTATGAAGGGTTATGCCATCAATCCGCTGATTACTATTGCAGCTATCCTCTGGGGCGTAATTCCGGCTCTGATGAAGCCTATGTTTGCCAACAGGACAAAGAAGGGCAAAACAGTTATCATCAGCGTATCTATCGTGATTACCGCGGTACTCAGCTCTCTGGTATTTACCACTGCAGGACTGGTATGGATCATGGGATATAATTTCTATGCGATCATGCCTGGAAGATTAGTACAGTTTGCAGTAATGATTCCGATTTATTGTGTATTGACCTGTCTCTTATACTTCAGCCCGCTCACCAGCATGGTTGTGGGAAATGTAAGACCGGCAGTATTAGAAAACAAAACTATTTAATATATAAACAATACATATCAAATCGATTCCCCAACAAAATCGGCGCAGCGTGAGGCTGCGCCTTTTTATCTCCGCGGGCAAGCTGGTCGGATATTGTTCACTGTACACGGAACCAGTAGGTATAGAAGTGGCGGAACCCTAGGGATTCATAAAGCTCATGGGCAGGAGTGTTGCCCTGCACTACCTGGAGATATGCTTTTTCCGCGCCCTTGTTCATGCCTTCCTGGAGAAGCCCGGTACAAATCTGGCGGGCATAGCCCTTATGGCGGAAATCCTCGCGTACATGAATTGCGTAGATTCCGATATATTCCCGGTCAAAAATACCAAGGCCTGTGGCAACGATTTTTCCATTATGTACGATGGAGGCGCAGAGTATATCCTTGGGAATGGCCCGGTACATGGACGGCACCACGGTACGGTGTATAGGATTTGTGGTCCCTTTTAGGTCAAACAGGCTTTCTATCCATTGGGAAGGGATCGTATTTATGAAATCGACATCGTCATAGCGAGCGTTCAGAGAAGCATCTTTCAGGTCCACAGTCATGACATCTGTAGTATGCTCGATGCGGTATCCGCGATTTTCTAAAACGTAGTCGAAGTCCTGGGATACCAGGGGGCTGATTTTAAAAATAGCCGGTGTGCCAAGTCGTTTGTATACATTCTCGCAGTAGGGGATTTTTTCGCACCAGGGCAAAGTGGAGGTTCCGAACTGCTCCACGCTGTTGGTGCGGTGTGTATAAAAATAGGAAAAACGGAGTATCCATCCGTCATAAAGCTCCATTTTATGAGAAGGCCAGGCATTTAATGACATGTCCTCAATTTGTTTGATTGTGATTTCCATGGTGAGAGTCCTCTTTTTCTGATTATGCGCAGTCAGACTAGTTTTGTTAATTGTTTTGATTTGTAATTATACATATATTGGGATAAATATGCAATATAATGTGGGAAAATAATATACAATTTTATATTTATGCAATTCTATTCGGGCAGGATGTACTTGAACTAAAGGCGCTTATGTGTAAGGGATATGTGCAAAGTATGTCAGTAAAGGGCATTTAAATAAAGTACATTTTGTCTAAAAACATTATGCAAAAGTTCTTGCTCAATTACAGATGTAGCAGATATTTTATGTTATGGCACACGGATGATTTGCTGTGCACGTTTTTATTGGTAAAGGAAGGGAATCAGCGTTCGGGCAATAAATTCGTGCCCTAACGTAGTGAGATGGATGCCGTCAACAGTGACCTTATCTACGCCATAAATCTGTGCCAATTGATTTAGCGGATTATGTAAAGGGATATAAGGCAGTGTGTATTGGTCTGCCAGGTTTTTGATTCTCCGGGACATTTCCTCCACATAAGGAAACCACAGGCGATATTCGGCGGGCCGGGGAAAGATGAACGGTTCCATGAGAATGATACGCTCTGCTTTTTTCGATACAAGTTGTAAAAGCTTCTCGTAGTTTTGAGAAAAATCATCCATCATCTGCGCCTTTTGGGCAGGGTTTCGATTGGTGTTCAGCATAAGCCCGATGTCATTGATTCCAATGAGCACAGTGATCACATCTGCAGTAGTATCGGAAGTACCTCTACGTACATATTCTAAAAGCCGCGCCACTGTCAAACCGTCAATACCATGGTTTGAAACGCTCCAGCCCTGCCTGGTTTCGCGGAGCCTTTGAGCAAGCAGGCTTACATAGCCGTTTCCTAAAGGCGGAGCATCAAATAGCCTTCCGCAGTCTGTGATACTGTCGCCGAGACAGAGTAATCGTGTCATAAACCTGTACCTCCTGATTGTAACATTCATGTTAACACCACACACATAGGTGGTCAAGTGATAACAATATATGAAAGGGGTCAAATATATGAAGCTTATAGAGCCAAACGAATCCTTAGAAAATGAATGGAAAAACTACATAGAAGAGGTAATGAGCTGTGACAAACAGCTGATTCCTGCTTCGGCCAATGGCGATGTGCATAATTATCGGCAATTTTTAAAAGAGAAGGAACAAAATAAAATCCAGCCGTTAGACAGCAATTTGGTTCCTTCAACCTTATATTTTATGGTTGAAGATGATCATATTTTCGGAATGGTTGACATAAGACATTGCCTGAATGATTATCTATTTCAATATGGAGGCCATATTGGATATGGCTTACGCCCATCTAAAAGAGGCCAGGGCTACGGGAATCAAATATTAGCATTGGCTTTAGAAAAATGCAGAGCATTAGGATTAGATAAAGTTTTAGTGACCTGCAAAAAATACAATCATTTATCAGCTAAAGTCATCATGAAAAATGGGGGCGTGCTGGAAAACGAAGTTGCTTTAAACGAGGAAATAGAGCAAAGATATTGGATACAACTATAAGATTAGTAACAGTTTCGACAAGCCCGAACTGTTACGCATTCAGCCCATTGAAGTTCGCTTGCGGCGAATGGCTGGATGCATGCAGCCACCATGTTTTCGCACGGTCCGCGCAGTAAATGCGCAGACCTGTCTGAACTGTTACTAAGTTTATGCTTTTTTTAGAATTAGCCGGGCAAAAAACTCTGGACAAACACAGAGGAAGGTTATATAATAAACCCTACCAGAAGTTCTTCTGGTATCAGAATCGTCGATTCAGACGAAGTATCCCATTTTTACAGTAAGATGAATGATTAAACCAATACGAAAGATAAGCCCGGTGTTTTTTGCTGCACCATAGATGCCGGAGTGTGAATGCGCGAAAAAAAGCGGGGTGGGAAAATGGTGTTTGATACCGTTTTACCGGTGGTGATGGCCGGAGTGGCCGCGGTGATGGACCTGCGCACAGCGCGGGTGGACAATGGCTGGATTGTGTTTTGCCTGAGTGTTGGGTTTGTGGTGCGCTGGATGTCACAGGGGCTGGCAGGAATCGGAGCTTTTTTTACAGGTTCCTTGTTTCCTATGATTGTGTTGGGAGGGCTCTTTATCCTGCGCATGCTTGGACCGGGCGATATTAAGCTTTTCTGTGCCTTGGGCGGAATGATGGGTGTAAGAACAGTGGGGAAATGCATTCTTGTCTCTTTTTTCTTAGGAGCAGGTATTTCCCTGGCAATTTTAATTTCTAACGGCAGTGTCTGCCAGAGATTCCAATATTTTATCCAATATATCCAGGAACTTGTCCGCAGTGGCAAGAGCAGGCCTTATTACCGCAGAGACATGTCACTTCCGGAGAATTTCCACTTTACAGTACCTGTGTTTCTGAGTGTGGTGTTATATGCGGGAGGTGTGTATTGAAAAAGAATATTTTTGCAGTCTGTGATCTTGAGGTGGACTATGCCTGTAATTTCATGGATTACCTGAATCAGAAGAAGAATATACCCTTTGAGATTCAGGCGTTTACCACAGTGGAGAGCCTGATTTCCTATGGGGAAAAGACACATATCGAGTTGCTGTTGATTTCCGGCAAGGCCATGTGCCGTCAGGTCCGGGAATTAGATATCGGGAAGATCATTATTCTTTCGGAAGGGGTACACCCTCCTGAGCTTGATCAGTATCCCAGTGTCTATAAATATCAGTCGTCTTCTGAGGTCATACGCGAAGTGATGGCGTGCTACGGGGCGGAAAAAGCCGTGATTCCGGTACAGTTCCCGGTATTGAAAAAGACTACGGAGATATTGGGGATTTATTCTCCGCTCGGCCGCTGCCTGAAAACCTCTTTTGCACTTACACTGGGACAGGTGCTGGCCCGGGAAAGGGCGGTGCTTTACCTCAATCTGGAGGAGTATTCCGGGTTTGAGGAGCTGATGGGCAAGGGCTTTGCCCACAATCTCAGCGATCTTTTATATTATGTAAGGCAGGATAATCAGAACCTTATCCATAAGATGAACGGAATGGTGCAGACCGTTAATAATCTGGATTATATCCCGCCTGTACAGGCCCCGGCAGATATCAGGGGTACAGTCTGGGAGGATTGGGAAAAGCTGCTTCAGGAAATCGTGCTCCGAAGCTCGTACGAAGTCGTGGTACTGGATATTGGCAGCGGCATTGACGAGACATTTCAGCTTCTGGATCAATGCAAGCGCATCTACATGCCGGTGCTCACAGATGTGATGTCCTCATGTAAGGTGGCACAGTTTGAAAATCTGCTGCGTATCTGGGATTTCCCTCAGGTGTTGGCGAAGATCACCAGGGTAAAGCCGCCCTTCCATGTGGGCTTCCCGCCCGCAGAGACTTACGTGGAACAATTGTTATGGAGTGAATTAGGGGACTATGTGAGAGAAATTTTGAGAAAGGAAAGAGAATGAGCAGAGAGACATTCCGTGTATTGCGGCAAATGCTGATGCAGAAGCTTGATTTGTCACGTGAGCTCAGCGATGAGGAGATATTGGAGTCCATAGATGAGTTGATTCTTAATCATATGCGGGATTCTTGTCTTTCCCTGAAGGAGAAGGTGCAGCTTCGCCAGGAACTGTTTTATTCAGTGAGAAAGCTGGATGTACTGCAGGAGCTCATTGAGGATGAGTCAGTGACAGAGATTATGGTGAACGGACCGGACTCCATTTTTGTGGAGCGGGGCGGTAGGCTGAGTAAGTGGTGCAAATCCTTTACCTCCAGAGAGAAGCTGGAGGATGTGATCCAGCAGATAGTCGGAAAATGTAACCGTGTGGTTAACGAATCCATGCCGATTGTCGACGCCCGTCTCGAGAATGGAGCCAGGGTGAATGCCGTTATCTATCCGGTTGCTTTAAACGGGCCAATCCTCACTATCCGCCGCTTTCCGGACCAGCCTATCACGATGGAACGCTTGATCACTTTGGGAAGTCTGCCGAAGCAATGCGCGGAGTTTCTTTCCCGGTTGGTGAAAGCGCGTTATTCCATTGTGATCGGCGGAGGGACGGGCAGCGGGAAGACCACGTTTCTCAGTGCGCTTTCGGAGTATATTCCTAAGGATGAGAGGCTGATCACCATTGAGGATAATGCGGAGCTAAAGATTCAAGGCATTGATAATCTGGTGAGGCTTGAGGCAAAGATGGCGAATATGGAAGGAGCGGTATCTGTGAGTATCCGTGATTTGATCAAGTCTGCACTTCGCATGAGACCGGACAGAATTATAGTTGGAGAGGTGCGCGGCGGTGAGGCTGTGGATATGCTACAGGCTTTAAATACGGGACATGAAGGAAGTCTAAGTACAGCGCATGCGAATAGCAGCAGAGACATGCTGAGCAGACTGGAAACAATGACGCTAATGGGAGTGGATCTGCCTTTGGAGGCGATCCGCAGACAGATTGCTTCCGGGGTGGATATCCTGGTGCATTTGGGTAGAATGCGGGACAAATCGAGGAAGGTAATGGAGATTACAGAAGTGTGCGGTTTTGAAGACGGTGAAATAAAAATTCAGCCGCTTTACCAGTGGCAGGAGGGGAAAGGCCTGGTACAGACGGCGCCCCTGCTCCACCGGGAGAAGCTGGAACGAGCGGGGGTCGTTATATGAGAAAGAAAAAGGTTGGCAGTTATTTTGGGAAAAGCAATTCCATGGAGCTGGCTTATGCGAAAAGGGATTATGCACATTATCGTTTTTCTGTTGGGGAATTTATGAAATATCTGGCACAGAGCATTGGAATCTGTGCGGCCGCGGATTACTTGTTTTATCAAAATTATTGGGCTTTGCTGGCTGCAATACCCTTATCCGCGCTTTATCTGAAATGGCAGAAAAACCACTTGATCAGGGAGCGGAGAAAGAAATTGAATTATCAGTTTAAGGATGCCCTCACTTCATTGAGTGTGGCCCTTCAGGCAGGGTATTCTGTGGAAAACGCGGTTTCCGCCTGTGCGAGAGATTTAGAACGGCTTTATGAGAAGGGCGCGGATATTTTGGAGGAATTCCATTATATCGAGAGCCAGCAGCATGTGAGTGTTCCGGTGGAAGAGCTTTTTCTTGACTTGGGCGAGCGAAGCGGCGTGGAGGATATTGAAAATTTTGCATCGGTGTTTTATACAGCAAAACGTACGGGAGGCGATATGAGTAAGGTGATACAAAAGGTTTCCAGGATGCTGGGGGATAAGATTGACGTAAAAAAGGAGATAGAAGCGACGCTGGCCGCCAAGAAATCAGAGCAGATGATCATGAGCCTGATGCCAGCGGGGATCATCCTTTATCTGCAGATGACGTCACCAGGATTTCTGGGCGTGCTGTATGGGAATCCTTTTGGCATCTGTGCCATGACTGTATGTCTGGGAATTTATGCAGGGGCTTATTGGATGGGAAGAAGAATTGTGGATATAGAAGTTTAGACAGGCATTAAGGCTTGGAGTGTAAGGGAGCAAAGTGTAAGAATGCGAAGTGTAAGAAGGAGAAGTGTAGAGATAGTGAAGTGCAGGATGGTGTGGCATTAAGAGATTGATACTGTGAGAAATGGATGTAGGAGGTATGATGTGGATACATATTGTGATTTTTGTTATGATTCTGGCCGCTGCCGTGGGATGGAAAATGGGGTGGCTGCCAAGGGATGGCCTGGGAGATTCCAAGGCACGTAAATTAGTTGTACTGGTAGCTTTGAGCGGAAACCTTCTGGGAATGTTCCTTACTATGGGAAACGGGAGAGCCCAGGTATATACCCAGGGGCACAAGCTGCCGAAGGAGGAAACCGGCTCTTATGAAGAGGAGTTTCTGGTCTTTGTGGATGGGAAGGATGCGCAGCCTATGTATGTGCAGGTACCCGAGAAGGAAGGGCCGGAGACTGTAGAGGAGGAAGAAGTCCGGGAGCCTACAGAGCAGGAGCTTAGACAGAGGGAGCTTTTGGAGGCAGTCGCCAGATATAATCAGGAGAAAAATGACCCGGACTATTATTATCTGCCCGCCCAGTGGGATGGAAGGCAGTTACAATGGGAAAGTCCGCCGGATACCTCGGGTGCGCTTCTGTCCAGTTTATGTCTGGCTGCGGCCCTGGCGCTTTTGATCGTGAAAGCCAGGGAAGAACAGACTCTGTTGATGAAACGATATGAGCAGCTTTTGATGGATTATCCAGGACTGATCATGAAGTTTACACTTCTGGTCCAGGCGGGTATGACGGTACGTAAGGCTTTTCAGAAGATTGCCATGGATTATCGGAAGAAACACCCACAGAAGGAAAGGTATGCTTATGAGGAAGTGATGGCAGCGTGTTACGAGATGGACAGCGGTATGTCTGAGGCTGAGGCGTACCGGAGATTTGGGGAGCGCTGCGGCCAGGTGAAATATAAGACCTTTGCTACTTTATTGATTCAGAATCTTCAGAAGGGGAGCCGGAATCTTTCGGATATGCTGGAGAAGGAATCCATGGAGGCCTGGGACGAACGGAAACGTAAGGCCAGAGTGCTGGGTGAGGCTGCGGCTACGAAGCTTTTGCTTCCTATGGTGCTGATGCTTTTGGTGGTCATGGCGATCATCATGGTGCCTGCTTGCTTATCCTTCTATGGAAGTGCGTAATTGTTTGAATATCATGCTTGATTGGAGGTGAAAAGATGGGAAATTTACGGAATCTGGTAAGAGAGTTTATTACAGAAGAGGATGCTGTAGGTGTTGTGGAGATTATTTTGATATTGGTGGTATTGATCGGTCTTGTAATTATTTTTAAAGATCAGCTTACGGACCTTGTGAAGAATATTCTTTCCAAGATTACCAAGCAGAGTAATTCTATCTGATGAAATGTATGAGGAGAGGAGGTGTGCCCTTGGCCAGAAGAGGAAGTGTTACGGTGTTTTTAGCGCTGATATTAAGCTTGCTGCTGACGCTGGTGTGTTCAAGTATTGAATCTGTGCGGATGGCTGCGGCCAGGACGCAGATTTTGAACGGACTAGACATCGGGCTGTATTCTTTATTTGGACAGTACGATAAAGAAATTTTGAAGGATTATGATCTGTTTGTTTTGGACGGCTCCGGTGGAGGGGATAAGCTTAATATGGCTGCGGTATATGATAATCTGGAGTCTTATATGAAACCGATCCTAAGACAGAACAGCCAGAAGCTTTCTATTGCGCAGGGCGGATTTACGGGTTACAGGCTGCTGACTGACGATGGCGGAGAGGTATTTTATCAGCAGGTGACGCGCTATATGCAGGATACCCTTGGAAGTCAGGGAGTGCAGCTCCTTCTCCAGAGGATGAAAGGAAGAGAGGAACAGACAAAAGAGGCGGAGGAACGAGGACAGCAGGCCGAGTCAGGCAATGCATTGGAATCTTATGATTCTGAAATGGACAGTGCAGCGAAAAACAGTCAGGCCGCTATGGAAGAGGCACAACAGAACCAAAACGGAGAGGCATCCGACGGTACACAGGGAAATGGGGATGATTTTACAAGCGCACCAGAACCGGTACCGGTGGAGAACCCGATTACAATCATACGCAGAATTCGTAAAATGGGGATTTTGGAGCTGGTCATTCCAAGAGGGAAAGGTGTTTCTGATAATTCCGTATCTAAGGGGACGCTTGTGTCCGGGCGCAACATCCAGCAGGGGATGCCGATGTACGGTGGAGGTACGAAGGATGATTCCTATACGTCCCAGGTGTTATTTCAGCAATATCTGATGGACAAGCTTGGGAATTATCAAAAGCCGGCGGCAGCAGGACTGCGTTACCAGGTGGAGTATGTGCTTGGAGGAAAGGATGACGATATCGGAAATCTAAAGTCCGTGGCAAATAAGTTACTGCTGATTCGTGAGGGAGTGAATTTCGCCAGTTTGATGGCAGATTCGGCAAAGAGGGCCCAGGCACAAGCATTGGCGCTGGCGATAGCCTCCGGGTTTTTAATACCGCCTGCGGCCACGATCATAGAGGGAGCCTTGCTGCTGTGCTGGTCATTCGCAGAGAGTGTGCTGGATGTGAGGGAACTTTTTGACGGCGGAAAAGTCGCGCTGATAAAGAGTGCGGCAGACTGGCAGCTTTCCCTGGAAAATCTCCCGCGTCTCCTGGAAGGGCTGGATTCGGTGCGAAAAAGCTCTGATAAGGGGATGACGTATGAAGATTATCTTCAAGTACTGCTTTTGACAGCGGGAAGGGAGAATAAGATTAAGTGGGCAATGGATATGATTGAACTTACGATACGCACAGCAGGAGGAAGAGCAGGGTTTTGTCTGGATTCCTGTATTGTGGCAATCGAGGCCAGTGTGGATGTAAAGGCTAATAAAAGAAAGACATTCACGGCTATACGTCAATATTGTTATGATTGAAAGAGGTGTGAAAAGATGCTTTTTCAGGAAGGAAGGGTGAGGAAGATACAGATGGATAGATGTGGGAAATTGGATAGGAAACATAAGACGAATCACCAGATAAATAGTAAGAAGGAAAGGAATCGCTCTCTAAAGTACCTGCTTTTCCTGTTTTCCCCGATGGACAGGAAAGACCTTCCTGGGAAAGTATCTTCTTGCACCCCTTTTCACAAATTGCGTAAGGCAAGTCTTGCGGTTGAGACTGCGCTGGTGCTTCCGCTGTTTTTTCTGGGGATGGTGACAATGATATCCTTTATGGATATTTATCAATTGCAGACAGAGCATTTGTCTGCTCTTTGTCAGAAAACAAAAGAGGCTGGTATGTATGCGTATGTTTTGGATGGGACTGGTGTGGATGAGATTACGCTGCCAGATGCTTATGCTTATGAACCGATTGGCGGGCTCGTGCCGCTGCCGAAGGTATGGATGTTTAACACGGTTAAGGTCCACGCCTGGACAGGGACGGAGTATCAGGCATTTCAGGATGGGACGCAATCTGAACCCGAGCCCATGGTCTATATCACAGATTCCGGTACAGTATGTCATAAGAGTCTGGGCTGCAGCTATTTAAATCTTTCTGTTATCCAGACCTCGGGAAGCTCGGTGTCTACACTACGCAATGATTATGGCGAGAAATACTCTGCCTGTGAGACGTGCAGCAGAAGCCAGAAACCCAGCGGAAGTGTATATATCACGAAAAAGGGGAATCGGTATCATAATCTGGAATCTTGCAGCGGACTAAAGCGGTCGGTGAGAATGGTAAAGCAAACGGAAGCGGATATGCCTGCGTGCAGCCGCTGTGGTTGAGGGACAGCGATATGAAAGAACTATGTGTACTTGCCTTTTTAGGTGTGAACTCTTGGTTGGATCTGCGGAGAAAAGAGATTTCGCTGGCAGCGGTATTGATTTTTGGGATGGCGGGCATAGTGCTGCGCTGGAATTATCACAGTATTAATTGGGAAATGTTTGTTTCTCTGGGAATTGGCTGCTTTTTCCTGGCGATTAGTATTCTCACAAAGGGGGCTATGGGGTTGGGTGATGTATGGCTGCTGCTCGCCCTGGCCCTTGTACTTGATTTGCAGGAATTCTTAATGGCACTGTTTAGCGCACTTATGTTATGTGCACTATGGGGAGCAGTTATGCTGGTGATATTTCGGAGGAATGGTAGGTGTGAGATTCCGTTTGTACCATTTTTACTGCTTGGATATGTAGGAGGTCTATTGCTGTGATGAGAAAATATAGAAAAGGAAGTCTCACTGTGGAAACGGCGTGCATAATGCCTTTGATTTTATTAGTGTTGATGGGCATTCTGTATCTCTGTTTCTTTGTCCATAACCGTGCTTGGCTTACAGCGGCGGCTTATGAGTCTGCACTTAGCGGCAGTATGGAGGGAATTAAGAAGGACGGACAGATATATGAAACTGCAAGAATGAGCAGTGAGGCATTGGGGAATATCGGTTTTTTCGGCGCTGAAAATTTAAGCACTCAGACAAATGTGGGAAAAAATGTCCAGGTAACCTATAATTTAGACACGATTGCTTCATTTGGAGGATTGTCTTGGCATTTACGGGTGGAGGGAAGCTCGTCAGTCGTAAAGCCGGTGAGCTGGATCAGAAAAATCAAGGCAGCTTCCGAGGTGCTGAAGGGAGTAGGTGATTGATAAATGAGGGCGGAATATAAAAGAGATATGAATCATAATTACCTGATTCTTCACGGAGATAAGGATATAGATACTGCATCTTATCAGGTGAGAATGCTGGTGGGAAACGCGGTGCCTTCTTTGTTGAAATGCCGTGTACAGAGCATTGATGGTAAGTTTATGGTTTACTATGATATCACTTCCAGACAGCCCGTTTCCACCTTGTACGAGCAACGCAAATTTGGAATTGAGGATCTCAGAATGATATTTGGAGGCTTTATACAGGTCATGGAGGAGATGTCTGAATATCTTCTGAATCCTGGAGAGCTTGTAATTCGTCCGGAGTACATATATATGGACATAGAGAAAAAAGAACTGTTCTTCTGCTATCTCCCCGGTTTTCAGCAGGATGTGAGAGAACAGTTCCAGGCGCTGACAGAATATGTGCTGCCAAAACTTGACCACGAGGATGGAAAAGCTGTGATGCTTGGGTATGGCGTTTATAGAAGAGCATTGGAGGACAGTTTCCATCTCGAGCATATCAAGGAGGATTTATATCATATACAGGATAAAACTGACGCCCAAAGTAAAGCTCCTCTGCGAGACAAAGCTGCCGGCGAAAAAGATGCAAAGCACCCGGAGATGATGGATAGGATATTTCGGCATGAGGGAACCGGACATTCAGCGGAAGGCTGGGAGAACAGCGGAATGATATCCGGAACCGACGGGGCTGAGAAACCGTTTAATGACAACGGCGAAGAGGAAAACGGTTTCTTTCGGCGGGAGGATGGTAATATAAAGAAGAATAAGGGAAAGAAAGCTGGGAATAAATATACCGCAAAGAGAGAAAAAGGTCTTTCAGAGTCTGATGGCGGATTAAAGAGCAGATTATGGAAGCACATTATATGGAGCGGAGCGGGTGCGATTATCCTGATGGGTATAATATCGGCGAAGCTTCTGGGGTATCTGCCGGGAATGAGCATTGAAAGCATTCTTGGTGTAGTCTTGGTGTGCATGGGCGTTGGAATGCTTATCTATAAAATTTATGCAGCAAGAAGACAGGATAAAGATACGGAAAAAACAGGAGCTACAAGAAGAGGAGATGCAGAAAAAAGAGGCGCAACAGGAAAAAGAAAAGATTTAGGGAAGATAAGCGATACGGAGAAGCCTGCTTTTTCCCAAAGTGATTGGACGCAGAATTACAGCGGCGTTTCCGATTATAAAAAAGAGGAAATCGACAAAGGCTATTTATATAGAAGGGATTTCGATTTCGGGGCCGATTTTGAAGAACAGGGGCCTCCGCCGGAAAACTGTGGAGAGACAGTCATCTTATCGGAAAATCCGGTGGCGGGACCTGCGACCTTGGTGAGCAGAGAGCCGGGAGAATTGGCTACGATTTTTCTTAAGGATGAATTGACGGTCGTTGGCAAGCTTGAGACTGCGGCAGATGCGGTTATCAATCTGCCGACAGTGAGCCGGGTACACGCTAAAATCAAGAAAAAGGATGGGGAATATTATCTTTCGGATTTGAATTCCAGAAACGGCACTTCTGTCAATGGCCGTATGCTGAAAAGTGAAGAGGAGTACCGGCTTGTGGACCAGGATGAGGTGGATTTCGCACAGGCAAGATACGTATTTTTGGAGTAATGGAAATTTATGGAAATTTTTTCAGATATGTTTTGAAAAAGTCTGTCATATCTGATACAATATTACCAAGGTGATTGTGTGAAAACCACAGTTTTCAGTACCTCAAGCAGGATGAAAAAGAAAAGAGGATGATTGTGGAGGAATTAAAAAAAGAGCCGATGACAGCGGCTTTGATTCTCGTAAATATCTTGGTTTTTCTGCTGGTGGATTTTACGGGAGGAACGCAGAACACTATGCATATGGTGGACTGCGGAGCCTCTTATACACCGCTGATCATCGAGGATGGGCAGTATTACCGGCTTTTTACCTGTATGTTTCTACATTTTGGCATGGCACACCTGGCGAACAATATGTTGGTGTTTTTCGTGCTTGGCCAGAGACTGGAACGAGTGGCGGGTAAGGTGAGGTTCCTGCTGATTTATCTTTTGGGAGGAATTGGAGGAAACCTACTGTCTTTGTACCTCGATCTACAAAGCCAGGATTATGCGGTGTCAGCAGGGGCCTCTGGCGCTGTGTTTGCGGTGATGGGAGCCATGATATATGTGTTGCTCCGCCATAAAGGAAGGCTAGAGGACCTTTCCGTTAGGCAGATTATCATCATGGCTGCCTTTTCGTTATACTTTGGCTTTACCAGCAGTGGTGTGGACAACGCGGCCCACGTAGGAGGTATGGTCTGCGGATTTGCGGCAGCCGTCCTTTTATATCATCCCAGAAAAATACGGAATATAGAACCCTGACCGGGAATACTATCGACCTCAATGCGGCCGCCGTGGGCTTCAATAACTTGCCTGGTCACCGCAAGACCGAGACCTGTTCCCGTGGGCTTGGACGTTACAAAGGGAGAGAATATGTCTTTTTGCTGGGCCGGTTCCATTCCACACCCATTGTCGCTGATAGAGATGCAGACGGTATTATTCTGTGTCTCGGCGCGTACGGCAATTTTTCCCTGGGGGTGGTTGATGGATTCATGGGCGTTGCGCAGCAGGTTTAGTAGTGCCTGGCGCATCTTCACACGGTCAAGGGGGAGTGTCGGCAAGGAGTCCGGGATTTCCGTTTCCAGAACAATTCCAAGATAATCCAGTGTGGGTTTCACTGAAGACAGGACCGCGTTCAGATAAGAGTGCAGGTCGGTGGAAGTAAGGCACACACGGCCGGCATTGTTGTAATTGGAGAGCTCATCCAGCAATTGTTTGACATATTCGAGATTGTCCATGAGGTCGTCCCAGCATTCAAAGGCTGTGATTTCCGGATGGGAGGAGGCCATCATCTGGAGTTCACTGGACATTAATGCAATGGGATTCCTAATTTCATGGGAGAATTTCGATAGAGTAAACTGGAATTCTTTTTTTAACTTTTCTACTGTGGTATTTGCCTGCATATCATCACCTCATGGGAAGTTTATCACCCTAAATTTCCAATAGCAACAACTATCGTATTGAAAAAATCGAGAAAATGTGACACAAATGGATAGGATGACCAGACCGTTCCGTATCAATAAGGCTGGTTCGGAACGGTCTGGTCATCCTCACAATTTCCGCAAGGTATTAAGGAGGAGATAACAATGGAAAATTGCATTTTTTGTAAGATAGCAGGTGGAGAGATTCCTGCTGCTACATTGTACGAGGATGAGGATTTCCGTGTAATACTGGATTTAGGCCCTGCAAGTAAGGGGCATGCTTTAATCCTGCCCAAAGTACATGCAGCCAATATCTATGAGCTGCCTGATGAACTTGCCGGTAAGGCGATGATTCTGGCAAAGAAAATGGCGTGTAGGATGACTGAAGCACTCAAATGTGACGGTTTTAACATTGTCCAGAATAATGGTGAAACTGCAGGCCAGACCGTATTTCACTTCCATATGCATCTCATTCCGAGATATAAGGGAGATGGAGTCGGTCTATCCTGGACCCCGGGAACGCTCAGTGAGGATGAGAGAGAGGAAATCCTGGCCAAGATGAGAGCTTAAAGTTTTTTTCTGCCAAGGATAGAAGCGTAAAATGAATAATGCAGATTTTAACGATATTTTTGTGAAATACCGGAGAATCTCAACAGGTACTGCCTATAGAATTGTGAAAGATAAAGACATTGCGGAAGATATCAGTCAGGATGTGTTTTACACCTTGTATAAGATGGGGACCAGGCTGGACATAAGTAATGAGCATAGAGTGCGCTCACTGATTATGGTTGCTTCTACAAATAAAGCCAAGGATTATATGAAGAAGGCTTATGTAAAACGAGAAGTGGCTGCCTTAGATACGATCTTTACGGAAGATCTCAAAGATGATGGCTGCAATGTTGAAGCGGCCATGCTTACGATTGAGGAAAACAAACAGAAGAGGATGGTATTTGAAAGGCTTAGAGAAGAAAACAAGATGAATTACGATATCTTCACGAAGGTAAAGATTATGGGCATTCCGCCAGAGATTGTCGCAGAAGAGTATGGTATCACAAGGAATAATGTGAATAACAGAATCTACAGGACAAAACTCTGGCTGGAAAAGGAAATGTCCAAGTTTTTCGAGGAGTAGGAAAAACTCAGGACTTTACGCACTCCTCAAGGATATCCGCAATGTGCTGAATGGAATCGAGATGCCTGCTTGCTGACATGGCATCAATATAGGACTGGCGGTTAGCATACAGCTCACGAATGGAGTTCAGCAATGTTTTTTCGGTGATTTCTTCTTCCTCCAGAACCATGCTGTAGCCCTGACGTTCAAAGGAACGGGCGTTTAAAATCTGGTCGCCGCGGCTGGCCTTGGCTGACAGCGGAATCAGAAGGTTGGGCTTATGGAGGGAACTGATTTCACAGATTGCATTGGCGCCTGCCCGTGAGATTACAATGTCTGCCAGGGCGAATAAATCAGAAAGTTCCTTTTTGATATATTCGTACTGTACATAGCCATTGGTTCCGTTTAAGCTTTCATCTGTTTTTCCTTTGCCGCAGAGATGAATTACATTAAATTCCTTTAGCAGTTCCGGAAGGATTTTGCGCACGTTTTCATTTACGGAAGCTGCGCCGAGGCTGCCTCCAATCACCATCAGGACAGGTTTGTGATCAGTGAAACCACAGAACTTCAACGCGGCCTCTTTGCTGCCCTCCAGTAACTCCTGACGGATAGGGGTGCCTGTGAGAACTGCCTTGTCCTTAGGGAGGCTGTTCACGGTTTCCGGGAAGTTACAGCAGACCTTTGTGGCGGAAGGAATACACAATTTATTGGCAAGACCGGGTGTCATGTCGGACTCGTGAATGACTGCGGGGATTTTACATTTTTTTGCAGCAATTACGACAGGAACCGTGACAAACCCACCTTTTGAGAAAACTACGTCAGGCTTTAGGTCTTTTAACAGCTTTTTGGCCTGGCTGAACCCCTTGATCACGCGAAACGGATCAGAAAAGTTTTTGGGGTCAAAGTAACGTCTTAATTTACCGGAAGAGATTCCGTAGTAAGGAATGCCCAGTTCCTCAATCAGCTTCTTTTCGATACCATCATAGGAGCCGATGTAGGAAATTTTATAGCCTGCTTCCTGTAATTTGGGAATCAGCGCGATATTGGGAGTGACATGGCCGGCAGTACCGCCGCCAGTGAGAACAATATGTTTCATAGGGGGTTCCTCCTGAATAATGATTTATGGTAACGGAAAGAGTTACCTTTTACTAATCATAAATATGAACCCCCATGGCAAAATTGTCAAGGAAAGATAAAATTCTGGGAGAAAAAAATGGAGAAAAAATTTGAGGATGATGAGCTGGATAAGCTGCTGGAAGAGCAATTTATGAAAGAAGCGGACATGATAGAAGAGGCTCTTTTCTCCGATAAAAATTTTGAGGATTTTGAAGAAACGGACGAAGAGGTTCGTGCCGCATACAATAAGCTGGTGAAGCGTCTGAAGGCTGATGGCATTTACCGCGAGGAGGCTAATGACCGCGCGGAGAATAACGACAGCGCGGAGAAGGAGAGCAGTTCTGCTTCCGACTCCGATGAGGTGGCTGCGGAGATTGGGGATAGGACGGAGACTATTTCCGCCCAGTCAACGGGGGTGCAGGAGCATGGAAGCAAGGTTATTCCTATGCGGGGTGCGGAAGAAAGAGGTGAGGAACCGAAAGGGAAGAAAAGATATAAAATTGTCAAGGCGGCAGGATTTGTCGTTGTTGCGACTATGTGCGTGTTTGCGGCTAGTATGACGAGCGAGGCAAATAGAAATTACTTTATTAATAAAGTTCGATATTTGGCTGGGGATGATACAAGGATAGTTGGTAGTAATGATGAAAAAAATGATAGAAGTATGGCAAATGAAACTGAAGCTAGAAATAGAATAAAGGATGAATTAGGAGTAAAAATTCCTAATTTTACTTATCGACCAGATACATTTGAGTTTTATACGTATGAGATGGATTCATCGTCTGAATTTGCGCTAATGGAATACAAGTATTATAGTACAATTATTTCAATGCATTTAAGTAGGAAAGACTTAAGTAGCGAGAGTAATATGTTTAGTTTACATGGGCGACAAATAACTACAATTAATTTGCAGGAAGATGACGTTAATGTAAAGATATTTGAGTTACAAGATACTCAAGACGTTGAATCAAGTTTTGCTGCGCATTGGAATATGGATGGAGTATATTATCAAATTAGTGGTAAGATGAAAAAGGATGAATTCATTAAGCTGGTTGAAAAAATGAAGTATTAAGAAGTGATAAATGTGTATAACACAATGCTATGTTAATAGGCAAATAATTAAAGGAGAACAGTATAAATGAAGAAGAAAATTTTAAAAAAGTTATGGATTTTAGCAATTGTATCATCTATCATAGCTACTTATCCAGTTTCAGCTGCAAGTTTGTTAGAGGATGTTGGCATAACAGAAACAGATGCTGATTTTGCAGAAAATACCAACTATAGTTTACTTAGGGGTAATAATCTCAATTACGGAAATGCAAAAATCTCTAAATTAACCAGTAATGAAATAAATGTTTTTGGATTGACACAGTGTCATCATGAATGTGATAAAGTATTTTTGCAATTGTCTCTGGAACAAAAGAATAATGGAAGCTATTCTACATATAAATATTGGGAATTTACGGCGGATAACGTGACACATTTGTACAAAAGTATAAATGTTATAGTACCTACTGGCCATTATTACCGTGTGCGCGGTTATCACGCGGCTAAAGATGGTGCCAAAGAGTCCACAACAACATTGACAGATGGAATACTGGTTAAATAAGATTATATGTGTTTTAAACAAATGTGGTAAAATCTTAAAGTGATATCGTGCTTGATTAAATACATGTAGCTTTAATTAATGTACGCCCAACATCTATAAAAAAGCTGTTAAATTCATCCTATGTCGTGTATAATAAATACAATACTAGTTATGTATGAATTTTGTGGGACAAAAGGGGGTTCGCGCATGAAGATTACTTTTATTGGGGCGACGCATGAGGTGACGGGGAGTTGTTATTACCTCGAGGCGGCAGGGCGTAAGTTTCTGGTGGACTGTGGTATGGAGCAGGGACCGAACTATTATGAGAATGTAGACATTCCTGTTTCGCCGGGGGATTTGGACTTTGTGCTTCTGACACATGCCCATATGGATCACTCGGGGAACCTTCCGGCAATATATTCCAAGGGGTTTCAGGGACCGGTGTATGCGACGGAGGCAACCTGTCATTTATGTGACATTATGCTTCGTGACAGCGCGCATATTCAGATGTTTGAGGCGGAATGGCGCAACCGTAAGGGACGCCGTCAGGGCAAACCGGAGTTTGTGCCGGCATATACCATGGAAGATGCGCTGGGTGTGCTGAAGAATTTTGTAAGATGTCCTTATGAAAAGACGGTAACACCTGCGGAAGGGATTTCTGTTCGCTTTATTGATGCAGGGCATTTGCTGGGTTCCAGCAGTATCGAGATTAAGATTACCGAGGACGGTAAGGAGGAGACAATAGTCTTTTCCGGTGATATCGGAAATACTGAACAGCCGTTGATCAGAGACCCGCAATATCTTCATGAAGCGGATTATGTGGTCATGGAGTCCACTTATGGGGACAGAAGCCACGGGGAAAGACCAGATTATGTGAAGCTGCTGGCTGAGGTCATTCAGAAAACCTTTGACAGGGGCGGCAATTTGGTCATTCCATCTTTTGCTGTGGGGCGCACACAGGAAATGCTGTATTTCATCAGGCAGATTAAGGAAGATAATCTTGTCCATGGTCACGACGGGTTTAAAGTGTATGTGGATAGCCCTCTGGCAAATGAGGCAACGACTATTTTCGGGGAACATCGTTATGACTGTTTTGACGAGGAGGCTCTTAGTCTGATTCACAGAGGCGTGAATCCGCTGAGCTTTCCGGGATTGAAAACTTCTGTTACAAGTGATGATTCAAAGGCGATTAATTTTGATGATGACTGCAAGGTGATAATTTCCGCCAGCGGTATGTGTGATGCTGGTCGTATTAAGCACCATTTGAAGCATAATTTGTGGCGGGAGGAGAATACCATTCTCTTTGTCGGATATCAGGCGATTGGAACGCTGGGCCGTGCCCTTCTTGAGGGAGCGGTGGAAGTAAAGCTTTTCGGCGAGCCGGTGCATGTCGCGGCGGAAATCTTCCAGATGCCGGGTATCAGCGGTCACGCGGATGTGAATGGGCTGATCGATTGGGCTAAGGCTTTTGATGAAAAGCCCAAAAAAGTCTTTGTAACTCATGGTGAGGATAGCGTAACAGAAATATTTGCTCAGAGACTTAGGGAGGAACTGGGGTATGATACCATGGCTCCTTTCAGCGGAACAATTTATGATCTGACAGAAAATGTTTGTGTATATGAGGCGCAGGGTGTAAAGATAGAGAAAACTGTGACTACACCGAAAGCAGCTAAGGCAGCACGGGCATTTGAGAAGCTTGTGTCACTGGGCCACCGCCTGATGACGGTTATCCGGAAGAACGAGGGCTGTCCCAACAAAGAACTGGAGAGGTTTTCCAGGGAAATCCAATCCTTATGTGATAAGTGGGATAGGAATGATATTTGAATGGGCCAGAGCTGGTGCTTGAATGGGTCAGAAACGACATTTGAGAACTGAGATTTGACAAGATATAAAGGAAAATCTCCGGAGCGGAATACTCCGGAGATTTTCAACCACTGCGCAGCATATATTGCGCTATTATGAGAGAGCCTGTCTGATTGCCAGGGTGAGCTGATCTGGGCAGGAGGTGGACTTATGGCCACAGCGGATGCCCTCGAGGCGTTTGATCACTTCCTCAGCATCCATCCCTTCTGCGAGGCTGGCAACGCCCTGGGTATTGCCGGAGCAGCCGCCAATAAATTTCACATTATGGATTTTCTTTTCATCGTCTAGTTCAAATTCAATAGCTTGTGCACAGACACCTTTTGTTCTGTATAACATCTTTCATTCCTCCAATTGTAAAAGTTATGTAACTATTCAGTAGATAAACACCCAGTGGGCATGTATATTTATCCAGACTATTATAGCAGAGTAGAAAAAAAGTTTCCATATAATTTAAAGATTTGATATAATACCAAGAGCAGTGTGAAAAATAACAGGAAGTGAGGTTCAGTTATGCAGTGTATCGGAATTATCGGGGCTATGGAAGAGGAGATTTCCAGGCTTAAGGAAAAAATGGAAGACGTTCAGATTACAACCAGGGCGTCTATGGATTTTTATGAGGGAATGCTTGCCGGGAAGCGGGCGGTGGTTGTGCGTTCTGGTATCGGTAAAGTGAATGCAGCAGTATGTACGCAGATTTTAGCGGATGTATATGGGGTTGAGGCAGTGATCAATACGGGGATTGCCGGAGGCCTTGATAAGGATATTAATATTGGGGATATCGTGGTTGCTACGGATGTACTATATCATGACGTGGATGCGCGGGGATTTGGGTATCCGAAAGGACAGATTCCGCAGATGGATGAGTTTTCTTTTTCTGCAGATGAAGGGCTGCGTAAACTGGCGGTAAAGGTGTGCCGTGAGGTGAATCCGGAGATTCAGGTGTTTGAGGGAAGAATCGTATCCGGGGACCAGTTTATTTCTGATAAAGAGGTGAAGGATGCAATCATCGGTGAGTTTGGTGGGTTTGCAGTAGAGATGGAGAGTGCAGGCATTGGGCAGGCTGCTTATCTGAATCATGTGCCGTTTTTGATCATACGGGCTATCTCGGATAAAGCGGATGACAGTGCGCAGATGGACTATCAGACATTTGAAGCAGCTGCTATCACCCACAGTGTGAACCTGACCTTGAGGATGGTCGAGGAATTATAAAGGAACTGTCAAGGGACTGTCAGAAAGCCATTTTCCTGCATATACTGGAATAGATGATGGTGAAGGGATACAGGACTATTGTATGTATTATGATAAATATTATCCGTTTTACGCGGCTTATGCAAATCCCCTGCTTTTTGACGGGGAGAGAGCACAGGAAGAGGAATTTGCTCTGATGAAATCATACTATCCGCAGACTGCGCAGAGAATCCAGGAGATGGTGGAGGCAGAGTGTGCGCTTTTTGATTATGAGGGAAGCCGGCTTTATGACCAGTATCCGGATCGGTTCATGCTGCATCAGATGTGCCGCCGCATCCGTGAGCAGGCGGAGCCTGAGATGGCTGCACAGGAGATGCCGAGAGGTTTTCTTGATGATCTTATCGAAGTGCTCCTGTACCAGGAAATATCCCGCAGAAGATGCAGAAGGCACCGCTGCAGGAGATATTATTAACGGAATGAATGATGCAGGTTATAAACATGCTATATACAAGAATGAGGAAAACTAATATAATAGAGCTATGATGAAAACAATAGAAGAGTATTTGGACGAACAGATAAATGAACAGTTGATTCAGGCGGTTTTAAGCGCGCGCAGGGGCGGGGATGGGCCTTCTAAGGTTAAGTTACGCCCTGTGGAGCTTAAGGGACAGGTGCTTTACCAGGCTTCGGCTACGGAGGGAACTAAGGTTTTCCATAAGAATTATGAGCGGGAGGAGCTTATCGCCTATCTGAAGCAGGCTTTGCGGGAGAGCTTCGGCCAGCTTCAGGCCAGCGGACAGTGCCTGGACGGGACAGTGCTGGTGAGTAAAAAGGGAAAGATTACCGTTAAGACGAAAAAGCATCCTCCCCTTAAGCCGGTGCAGATCATGGCTCATAACCGGGTGAAGCGGTATATCCTCAAGGAAGGCATCACCGTTCCCTTTTTAGTGGATTTGGGTGTGATGAATGCGCAGGGTAAGGTAATTACGGCAAAATATGATAAATTCAAGCAGATTAACCGTTTTCTGGAGTTTATTGAGGATATCCTTCCCAGACTGTCCAGGGACCGGGAGGTGACAATCCTTGATTTTGGGTGCGGCAAATCGTATCTTACTTTTGCTATGTACTATTATCTGCGGGAGCTTCAGGGATATGATGTGAATATCATTGGCCTTGATCTGAAAACAGATGTAATCGAGAAATGTAATCGTCTGGCCGCAGAATATGGATATGAGAAGCTGCATTTTTATCAGGGAGATATTGCGGATTATGAGGGCGTTTCTGCGGTGGATATGGTGGTTACCCTCCATGCGTGTGATACGGCCACGGATTTTGCCTTAGCTAAGGCTGTGGAGTGGGGTGCGCAGGTGATTCTTTCCGTGCCCTGTTGTCAGCATGAGCTTAACAGACAGATTGCAAATGAAATGCTGGAGCCGATTCTTCGTTATGGCATCCTTAAGGAGCGGATGGCGGCTCTGATTACGGACGGCATTCGGGCCAATCTTCTTGAGAGCAAGGGGTATGATACACAGATATTGGAATTTATAGATATGGAGCATACGCCTAAGAATCTGCTTATCCGCGCAGTAAAAAGAGGACAGGCGGAAAGGATAAAGACATCGGGTAATACAGAAGTACCGGAGCAAATCCGTGCTACCATGAAAGCTCTGGGTGTGCAGCCGACTTTGGAAAAGCTTTTATATCCCAAAGAGGAAATTTCGCAGCAGAAGGGAGAATGACATGAAGAAATTTTTAGGCAGATTCGTGGTTCTTTTCATTATCTTTGTGTTAGGCGTGACAGGGACTGCACTTCTGCTGAACAGTGAGACGACGGATGACCGTTCGGATATGAATCATCCGACTCTGCCGGAGGTGATGGTGGATATCGGCGGGACCATGGCAAACCGCATGTATGGTTATGTGCAGCCTATGCAGGCGGACTTTACCAGGGACAGTCTGACGCCCTTGGACACTACGAAAAAGCTGACTTTTGTGATTGACCCATATGAGGCGAAGGTGAGCAGCCTTTCCTATGAGATACGTACCTCGGACGGCAGTAAGGTAATAGAGAATAAAAAAGTCAAAAATCTGGATGCCGCGGACAGCTATCTGCGCACCACAGTTGAGATTGGCAGTGACCTGCGTATGAACCAGGAGTATTCCATGCAGATTTCTCTTGATACTAATAAGGGGACTGTGTATTACTATACGAGGGTGGTTTCCAGGTCACAGCTGAATACAGAGCACTATGTGCAGTTCGTGAAAAGTTTTTATGAAAAATGTATGGACAAGTCAACCGCGGACGACCTTTCCAGTTATCTGGAGCCGGTGGATTCGGGGGCTGTTACAAATTTTGCAAACATCAATATTAATTCCAGTCTTGCCGAGGTGAGCTGGGGTAGTTTAAAGCCGCAGATTTACAAGAAGGGCGTTCCTGTTATTAAGGATATTAATGAGACTACGGCCAGTATTTCCCTGGAGTACCAGATATCGGCCAGAGACGAAAACGGCAGCACTGAGGTGTATGACGTCACGGAATTTTACAGAATGCGTTACAATGAGGCGAGAATCCGTCTGCTGGATTTTGAGCGTTCTACCAGACAGATATTTAATCCGAGACTTCCTGTGGTGACCAGTCAAGGGCTGATGCTCGGAATTCGGGACAAAAATGTGCAGTACATGACAAATGACGACGTGAGTGTTACGGCGTTTGTCCAGGAGGGAGATTTGTGGTCTTATTCTCCGTCAAATGGAAAAATCGTACGTATATTCAGCTTCCGTAAGGACGAGGACGGGGATTTCCGTGATTCCAGGACACAGCACGATATTAAGATAATCCGTGTCGGTGAGAATGGGGATGTGGATTTCGTACTTTATGGCTATATGAACCGGGGACTGCGCGAGGGCTACAGCGGTGTGTGCGTTTACCATTACAGCAATGACCAGAATGTAGTCGAAGAGAAAGTCTTCATCCCAAGTACGGAATCCTATGAGTTTCTGAATCAGGATTTGGGTACATTGTCTTATGTAAACCATGAGAATCAGCTTTTCCTGCTGTTTGCGCAGAAATTGTATCAGGTGGATATCAATGCAGGTACGTTTGAAATCCTTGAGGAGGGAATCCGCTCTGAGGATTTTGTGGTATCGGATACCAATGCTCATGCTGCATGGATGGTGAAGGACGGAGCTGATGCGGGCAGAATCAAGGAAATCGACTTTGATACTAAGAATTCACGGTTGCTGCAGGCACCGGAGGGGCAGCAGATACGGCCGTTGGGCTTTTTGAACGAAGACCTGATTTATGGATTGATCATTGACGGCGATATTGTCACGGATGAAAACGGTCATGTCATAGAGGGTATTCACACCATGCGTATCGAGGGCTTTGAGGGCGAGGTGAAAAAGGAATATCATCAGGACGGACTTTATATTACGGATGTGAATGTGGGAAGCACCCTGATGGAGTTCCAGCTCTCAGCGAAATCCGGCAATACGTATGTGCCTCAGAAAAAAGACAATATCATGAATAATAAAAAGGCTGCGGCCAATCAGATTGCGGTACAGCTTGTATCCGGCTCACGTACAGGTACACAGGTGCGGCTTTCGTTTGAGGAGAAGCCGGAGACAGAGGACCCGCTCATTATCTATGCGAAAATGCGCAGCATGGAGGAGCGTGAGATTGCGCTTGACACGCAGGTACCTCAGGAGGAAATTTATTATGTTTACGCCAGAGGCAGACTTGACAGCACATATCTCGACCCCGCACAGGCAATACGAAGGGCAGATGAGCGTACCGGCGTAGTTCTCAATCGCGCGCAGCAGTATGTGTGGGAAAGAGGTAATAAGAAGCTGAAGCTTACCCTCGGTCTGGAGGATGTGCCCGAAGTTATGCGCACCGGCAGCTGGGATAAGCAGGCGCTCCAGGAGGGACTTGGAGATAAGGGGACGATTATTGACCTTTCAGGCTGTACGCTTGACAGTGTGCTCTATGAGATCAGTGCCCAGAGACCGGTGATCGCCAAGACCGGAAATGATACAAGCGTGGTTATCGTGGGATATGATGAATACAATACCTACCTTTATTACCCGGATACCGGGGAAATTAAGCCTTACGGCATGAATGACAGTACAGAGCTGTTTGAAAAGGCCGGAAATATATTCATAAGCTATATAGAAGCAGTCACGTATTAATGGGACATTAGCGATGTGCAAAAACAAACCTTTACATTTTTTTTAATGTCGTATAAAGTAAAAGAAAGGATGTTACCCGCAAAGGGAGAAGGAGGAAGAAAATATGCAGGAATTAATGCAGAAGTTTCAGGAAATTTTTGGCGGTGAGGGAGATATCAGAAGTTATTTTGCTCCCGGCCGTGTGAACCTTATCGGAGAACATACAGATTATAATGGCGGCCATGTTTTTCCGTGTGCGCTTACCATTGGTACATATGGACTTGCACGCAGAAGAGACGACAATAAGCTCCGCTTTTATTCTGCGAACTTTTCCAAGCTGGGAGTGATCGAATCTTCTCTTGATGATTTAGTTCCTTCCGATAAAGCAGGCTGGACCAACTACCCAAAGGGTGTAATGTGGACTTTTGAAAAGAGAGGGTACAAGCTTACAAGTGGTGTGGATTTCCTCATCTACGGCAATATTCCTAACGGCTCCGGACTGTCTTCCTCCGCTTCCCTGGAAGTTTTGACCGGCGTGATGCTGAAAGATTTGTTTGGCTTTGAAGAACTGAGTATGCAGGATTTGGCGCTTATCGGCCAGTATTCCGAGAATAATTTTAACGGCATGAACTGCGGCATTATGGACCAGTTCGCCAGTGCCATGGGCAAAAAGGACTGCGCGATTTTCCTGGATACAAGCACACTGGAATATGAATATGCTCCCGTGAAGCTTGCAGATGCGAAGATTGTCATCACCAACAGTAAGGTGAAGCATAGTCTGGTAGGCTCTGCTTATAATGACAGACGTAATGAGTGTGAAGCTGCGCTGAAGGATTTACAGGCGGTAGTTGATATCAAGAGCCTGGGAGACTTAAGCGAGGAGGAATATGAGGCCAACAAGGATGCCATCAAGGATCCGGTGTGTCGTAAACGTGCGAAACATGCCGTGTATGAGAACCAGAGGACCATCAAGGCAGTTCAGGCTCTTAAAGATAACCGGGTGGATGAATTCGGCAAATTGATGAATGCTTCCCATGTATCTCTCCGTGATGATTATGAGGTTTCCTGTGAGGAGATTGATATCCTGGTGGACCTGGCATGGCAGCTTCCCGGAGTAGTGGGCTCCCGTATTACAGGCGGCGGCTTCGGCGGCTGTACTGTGAGCATTGTGAAAAATGATGCTGTTGATAACTTTATTGAGACAATTGGTAAGAAATATAAAGAGAAGGTTGGCCACGAGGCAGAGTTTTATGTGGTGGAAATCGGCAACGGAGCTGGTAAATTATCCTGACAATGAAAGGGGAGCTGGATATGTTTTACGAGAACATCAAGAAATTAGTGCAGTACGGAATTGAGACAGGCCTGACACCTGCGTGTGAAAAGAACTATACTACCAATCTTCTTCTGGATGTTTTTAAGGAAGATGAGTATGCGGAGCCGGAAGAGGAGTACAAGGATATTGACCTGGAGGAGGTTCTGCAGGGACTTCTGGATGAGGCTGTGAAACGCGGACTTATTGAGGACAGTATTGTGTACCGTGACTTATTTGACACCAGGCTGATGAATTGTCTGATGCCGCGTCCGGCCCAGGTTCAGAAGGAGTTTTGGGATAAATATGAAAAGAGTCCTGAGGGGGCTACGGATTATTTCTATAAGATTAGCCAGGACAGTGACTATATCCGGCGTTACCGTGTGAAAAAGGACCAGAAGTGGACTGTGGAGAGTGAATACGGTGAGATTGACATCACCATAAATCTCTCCAAGCCTGAGAAAGACCCTAAAGCGATAGCGGCTGCCAAGCTAGCTAAGTCCAGCAGTTACCCGAAATGCCTCCTTTGTCCGGAGAATGAGGGATATGCGGGGCGTGCCAATCACCCGGCCAGAGAGAACCACAGGATTATCCCCATCACCATCAATGACAGTCCGTGGGGCTTCCAGTATTCTCCTTATGTCTATTATAATGAGCATTGTATTGTGTTTAATAATCTACATACACCTATGAAAATCGAGCGGAATGCCTTTGTGAAATTGTTTGATTTTGTGAAATTGTTTCCGCATTATTTCCTGGGCTCCAATGCGGATCTGCCGATCGTAGGCGGTTCTATTTTAAGCCATGACCATTTCCAGGGCGGGCACTATACATTTGCAATGGCGAAGGCTCCTATTGAGCAGCAGGTGACGATTCCGGGTTATGAGGATGTGGAAGCGGGAATCGTGAAGTGGCCGCTTTCTGTGCTGCGTATCCGTCATAAAGATGAGAAACGTCTGATCGATCTGGCTTCACATGTGCTGGACGCTTGGAGAGGTTATACGGATGAGGCCGCATTCATCTTTGCGGAGACAGACGGAGAGCCGCACAATACCATTACTCCTATTGCGCGTAAGATTGGCGACACGTTTGAGCTGGACCTCACTCTGCGTAATAATATTACCACAGAGGAGCATCCTCTCGGTGTTTACCATCCGCACGCGCAGTATCACCATATTAAGAAAGAGAACATCGGACTTATCGAGGTGATGGGGCTTGCCGTGCTTCCGGCCAGACTGAAGGAAGAGTTGGAGCTTCTGGAGGAGTACATTCTGGGAGGCAAGGACGTGGCTTCCAACGAAAAGATCGAGAAGCATGCTGCCTGGGTTGCAGAATTCCTGCCTAAGTATGAGAAGCTTGACAAGGATAATATCCAGGAAGTACTGCGCAAAGAGGTTGGAGAAGTGTTTATCCATGTTTTGGAGGACGCCGGAGTTTACAAATGTACACCGGAGGGAAGAGAAGCGTTTATGCGCTTTATCCAAACACTGTAAAGTCAGCTTAGAATTTATCCTGCATCTGGAGCTCACAGATGCAGGATTTTTTTTCAGGACGATGCAATAAAATGGCTGTGTCGTGCATTATATAAGTAAGAGCAGGAATAATGCCAATTATGGATAAAAACGGATGAAAAACGTCTTTCTTATGGTTGAAAGATGGAAAAGAATCCTTTATACTTAGCATACCAAGTAATTCCAAAGAAGATTTGAGGAATGGTGAATGGCGTGTTTGGTGTGTTTGGAGTGTAGTGGATTAGCAGAGGAGTATTTATGAAGAATAAGAGAGTTGGAAATCGGAGAAAAGGAAGAATATTGTGCTGGATGCTCACAGTGGTGATGCTGCTTACCAGTGTGCAGGTATCTGCGTCTGCTTTCGATGCGTCGGATGTATTTTCTTCCGGGGACAGTGTATCTTCGGGTGGAAGTCCATCGGGTGGAAGTGCATCGGATGGGGGTACATCGGGTGGTATTGTAGGGGCCGGAAGTGCATCGGACGGAGCTGCGGCGAATCCGGGGGATGTATTCAGTGACGGTTTGCCTGAGGGGAATGCTGGACTTGGCAATGACAATACAGCGGCGGACAATGGTGCCGGTGTGGGAAACGCTGCAAATGCGGGGAGTGGTGTTAATTCGGGAAGCACTGCCAATGCGGCCATCAGCACACATCCTGAGGGAAGCACTGACGCGGATGTGGTACTTTTTGGTGAGGAAACTCCGGGTACCGGCTCTTTGATACATATAGGAGACCCGGTAGTGATTCGTTTCGCCGATAATACGGGCAAGTCCTACTATGAGGATTTGGAGATTGAGACGAAGGTTGGAGAAACCATACAGATACCTGGTGTCCCGGAATTTGAGGATGCGGAGGGCAGCGGATGGAAGCTTGATCTGGAAGCGCCGGATGATGGGATTCTCATTGAAGGCGGAGAACCGCTTACACTTTCCATGGAGGAGGACCTGATTGAATATATCGTGGACGGAGTACTGACTCTGTATGCGGTAGAGGGCAAGGACATGTGCCTGGTCACCTTTTACAACAACTCAGGCACGGCTGTGTTTAACGGCGGGCAAATGAAGATTGCTAAGGGTGACACGATTTCACTTCCGGATTTTCCAAACAGCAAGTATGTCAACTTTGGCTGGACACTTACGAGGGGAAGCAGCACGGTACAGTATAAAATTGGTGAAAAGTTTACGGTATCAAAGAATGTAAGCTTATACATGGTGCGCTATGCAGTATCCAAGGTTATGAGCGTGACGTTTTTAAACCCGAGCGGCTCTACCAATGCAGCGCTGAAGGCTTTAAACACCAATGTGTTGAAAAATAATAAGCTGAAGCTTCCGGCTGTTCCGGCGGCCAGCGGGTATACGAACCTTGGATGGTCCACGAAGAAAAACGATACCAAGGCGGTTTATCTTGCGGGACAATCTATCAAAATTACAAAGAATCTGAAGCTATATGCAGTGCGTAAAAAGCTGCCGACCTATACAGTTGCGTTCAATAATAACAGCGGCACCAGTACCAGTAAGACATATTCTAAGCTGAATCAGAAGGTTGCCAAGAATACATACATTATCCTGCCGGAGCTCCCGAAGGCTGCAGGCTACCAGAATGTGGGCTGGACGACTACGCTTAAGGGAACCAAGCCTGTTTATAAGGCGGGGACCAAGATAAAAGTTACAAAGAACATGAAGTTCTACACTGTGCGGACAAAGAGCAAATACTATACGGTGACATTCTATCTGGGTAATGGCTCTACCAATACCGCGTACAAGGCACTGCAGAAAAAGAAGATTGAGGAGGATACTATGATTACTCTGCCGAGTATACCAGACAGAGCCGGGTATCTTAATCTTGGGTGGTCGTTGAGTAAGAATGCCACTGTGCCGGGTATGCGTGAGGGGCAGAAGTATAATGTGACAAAGAACCTCTCTTTTTATGCGGTACAGAGGAAATCTGTTTCACTGGTACTGCACTATAATAATGGCACGGTTTACAGAACCTTGTCTGTGAGCCAGGGTGATTCGTTTGTTTTGCCAAGTGTTTCTAATAAGGCCGGATATACCTTTATGGGCTGGTCAGAAAGTCCGAATCAGACCGTTGCTCCGAAATATGAGGCTGGTGAAAGCATAAAGATAACGAAAGCTACAGATTTGTATGCTGTGGTGTTCAACCGTGCGCTGGAGCCGGAGGTTACCGCAGATACATTATCACAGCCGGATCTTCGTAAATATGAAAAAGTCATTTTCGTGGGAGATTCCAGGACGAACCGAATGGCCTTGACTTTAAATCAGCAGTTTGGCAGTTCGCTTACACAGGGAATAACCTTTATCAGCAGGGAAGGGGAAGGATATAGCTGGCTTAAATCACAGGGGTATACTGCGTTGATGAGTGCGGTAGGAGAGGGCAGCACCAGTATCCTATCGAAAAAAACAGCCGTTATATTCAACCTGGGTGTCAACGATTTATGGAACACAGCTAACTATGTCAGCTATATGAATTCACTGGCTTCTGAGTTAAAGGAAAAAGGCTGTGTGCTCTTTTATATGTCAGTGAATCCGGTCAACAGTAAGATGATAACAGCGAGCGGACATAGTACGCGGGCAGAGGCGGATGTGCGGAAATTCAATGATTCTATCAGGCTCAATCTGTGTACAGGCGGTAAATATACATACATTGATACTTACAAGATGTTGATGGAAAGCGGATTTGGAACAAATTCCGGAAGGGGCGTTGATTCCAATACGGACGACGGACTTCATTACACTACTAAGACATATAAGAGAATTTATAAATATTGTATTACGGAAGTCAACAAATATGGTATCCGCTGACAGCGGGGCTTGATGTTTGAACGCTCATGGGAGCAGGCGATGAAAGGTCGCCTGCTCTTTTTTAGACATAAAAAGTCAAATGATACTGGAATGGTAAAGTAAAATGTTATATAATACGAACTTAAGATATGGTGTAGGTTGAATATGGTGTAGGTTAAATATAGTGTAGGCTAAATATGGTGTAGGTTAAATATAGTGAAGGTTAAATATGTTGAAGGTTAAATATGTTGCAGATTAAATACATTGCAGGATTTGTATGAGAAGGAAGTGGCAGAGATGAATTTGACAGTGCGTGACATACAAAAGCTCTGGGAACACAGAAGTGCGACTCTGGTAGCAGGGTTCGGAGGTCTGGACAGGGTGGTGGAATATTACGATATGATGGAGCAGCCGGATGTGCAGCCCTGGCTCAGAGAGAATGTGCTGATGATAACAACCGGTTATGCCATCCGAAATGATAAACGTGCGCTTATAAGTCTGATACGAAGCATGAATGACGCGAATGCCTCGGCACTGGCGATTAAGACCAGGTTTTTTGAGGAGTTTCCCAAGGAGGCGCTGGAGCTGGCGGACGCCTTGAATTTTCCCTTGTTTTTTTTGAATAATGATGCGGGATTTATCGAGGCAGTGTACCCGGTCATGGTGGCAATCGTGGAGGCAAAAAACAATGTGGAGCTTTCTACCAGGTATCAGATGGGTGAATACAATCAGAAAGAACTGGATGCCAAGTTATTCACAGAGCTTATCAATGGGAAAATCACCCAGGAGGAGGAAGCGGAGTACCGGGTAAATGCCCTGCACTGGCCGGCATCCCCTTTGAGAGTGGCTGTATTCCGCATTGTCCAGGACAGCTATGCCACAGCTTCCCGTGAAGAAAATATGGACAAAATCTACCGGAATATAAAGATGTTCCTGGAAATCAGCCAGATCTGGGGGCAGGTAATCATCAGAAAGGATGAATGTATCTGCATCCTCCGCGATACCCTGGAAAAACAAAAGCTACAGGAACTATGCATGGAAATCCGAAGGAGGATTTCCGCCAGACATAAGTATGAATCTGTCACCGGAGTGTCGAGGAGCTTTTACAGCTATCTTGCACTAAACAAGGCGTACCGAGACGCGCAGGATGCCGTGCGCATTGCCGCCGCGCCCCGCATGAAAAAGGAGATACTCTGGATAGAGGACGAGCAGTTTGAGCAGGTAATGCTTCGTCTGAGCAAGGAGGATTATGTGTGCAAATACGTGAACGACACTCTGGCTTGTCTGGAAATTTATGACCATGATCATGACAGCCACCTGGAGCAGACCCTGGAGGCACTCATACGCCACCGCGGTTCCCGTACCGCAGCAGGCGAGGAGCTGTATCTCCATCGCAATACGATGGCCTACCGGGTTAAGCAGATTGAGAACCTCATGGAGTGTGATCTGTCCAGCTCCGAACATCTTCTGCGACTAGGGTTTGCACTGCGAATTAAGGACTATATGAAGGAAGAAGTTAAGTAAAAGAAGAAGCTAAGTAAAGGAAGAAGTTAAGTAAAAGAAGAAACTAAGTAAAGAAATAAAACACATAAGAGAATAGACGGCATAATGTCCACCATACAAAAACAAGTGGCTTTTGACTGGAAACAGTATTGTCATTGTGCACGAAGCACAAACACCTGGATAAGATTTCGTCGTAGTATTGCATAAATTCAACAGATTAAAGTGATATAATGCAAATGTGTAAAGGCCGATGTGGGCAGTGAACTCACACCGGCTGTTTTTATACCATGACAAAGGAGGAAAGAGTATGACAAACGAAGAACGTAACAAAGAAAACCTGCAGCTTGAACAGATTAAGATTACGGCTGCAGAGCATCCCAAGGCATTTTCGCCAAACGTGCTGATACTCAATATTGCGATGAGTGTTATCGGAGCAATCATCGGCCTGGAGCTGATCGTACGCACCGGTGTTGCGCCTAACACATCCATTGTGGGTGCATTATTTGCCATCATTTTATCCCGCATCCCGATTAAGTTTCTTCAAAAGTATAAGAGTATTCATAGTCAGAACCTGATACAGACATCCATATCAGGCGCGACTTTTTCGGCAGCGAACAGTCTGTTGCTGCCAATCGGTATTCCGGTCATTATGGGCAGACCGGACCTGATGGTACCCATGCTGGTAGGAGTTTATATTGCCACCATCATTGACGCGACCATCCTTTACAAAACCTTTGATACAGAAATGTTTCCCGCAGCAGGCGCATGGCCTCCGGGTGTGGCTTCCGCACAGGCGATTCTGGCGGTTGTAGAAAAAGGACGTAAGGCCATGCTTCTGATCGTCGGCGCGGTGATTGGTGTTGGTGGTAAGATCATTGGTATCCCCACAGATTTGCTTGGTGTGTCATGGTTCGGTGATTTTGCGGCAATGGCAGCTTTGGGCGTGGGCAGTGTTGTAATTGGTGTGATTAAGGATAACGGATTTATCCTCAATGTATTCGGTCACAGCTTTGGAATTATCACAAATCTTTTTGGTGAGGGAGCCGAGCTTGCATCCCAGCCGATGTTTAAATACATGCCTCACGGAATTATGATCGGTGCGGGAATGATTGCTCTTCTCCAGGTATGTAAAATGCTGTTTTCCAAATCCGGAAGCGACAAGAGCGCTGCCGGAAAATTCACTCAGAGTATGGCGAATATGAAGAAAGCTCTTGGCTGGGGATATGTGGCATACTTCGGTATGGCGATCATCCTGGCAGTAGCGACAGGTATTTATTCAGATATGTCTGTTCCGAGACTGATCGTCTGGGTGATTTATGCTGCTTTTGCAGCTATTGCATCCGAGCTGATCGTGGGTATTTCCGCGATGTATTCCGGCTGGTTTCCGGGCTTTGCTACCGCGCTTATTTTCCTGCTGGTAGGTATGCTCATCGGATTCCCGCCAATGCCTCTTGCAATTCTGGTTGCCTATACTGCAGCGACAGGCCCGGCTTTCTCTGATATGGCCTATGACCTGAAATGCGGATATATCCTTCGCGGAAACGGTGCAGACCCTGAGCTTGAAAAAGAGGGAAGAAAGCAGCAGTATTTTTCTGAGATTCTCGCGTTTACCGTGGCCGCAGTGATGGTTGCGATTCTCGCGAATAAATATTTTGGACAGGGACTTTTTGCTCCTGTGGATGCTACATTTGCAACAACTATTGAAGCGGGTGCAGGCGGAGACGTGGCGAAATGGCTTCTCATCTGGGCGATTCCGGGTGCTGTGATCCAGCTCATCGGCGGTTCCAGACAGGTAGGTATTCTTTTTGCTACAGGTCTTTTGGTGGGTACTACCATCAATGGTGTGACGGTTATCCTCGCCCTGTTGCTGCGCTATGTATTAGTGAAAAGGAACCGCGAGAACAAAGAAATCCTCAATATTCTCGGTGCCGGAGCACTGGCAGGCGCTGCGCTCTACAGCTTCTTTACAGCCACTTTGGCGATAGGAAAGAAGAAATAGCACATGATTTTTATAAAATATTTGAGGTTAAGAAAGCAGGTGTGATATGGATAAAAAGGGAATTCGTCTGACAAAGGAGATTCTTGACGACGCGCTCACCGGAGGTACCATTCTCGGTGGGGGCGGAGGCGGCGATGCGAAAAAGGGCCGGAAATATGCGGAAATCGCCGTGCAGTATACAGATTTACGCCTTGTTCCCATTGAGGCTGTGGCAGATGACGATATTCTGCTCACTGCCTCCCTGGTGGGAGCGCCTAAGGCGGAAAAGCAGTTTATGACAGGAAAAGACCTGGCGCGAACCGTGGAAATCCTAAAAGATAACTGTGATTTCCGTATCGGTGGAATCATCACGAATGAGCAGGGCGGCGAAGCGACGGTAAACGGCTGGCTGCAGGCTGCAATCCTCGGACTCCCGGTGGTTGACGCCCCATGCAACGGACGCGCCCATCCCACAGGAGTGATGGGAAGCATGAATCTGCACCGGGTGAAGGATTATAAGACCGTACAGGCATGTGTGGGCGGAAATCCTGAAACAGGCGACCATGTGGAGTGTTTTTTTGAGGGAAGTATTGAGCACACCTCCAAGCTGGTGCGTATGGCATCTATTGAAGCAGGCGGCCTGGTGGCTGTTGCCAGAAACCCGGTGACCGCAGCGTATGCCAGGGAAAACTGCGCTCTGGGCGGCGTGAGCATGGCGATAGAAACAGGCAGGGCTTTCCGCTGTGGACTTGAGATTTCTGTGGAAGAGGCAGTGAACCGTGTATGTGGGTTCTTAGGCGGAAGAGTGCTGGCAAAAGGCAGGGTGGAGAAGTTTTCCATCGAGACTACAGGCGGATTTGATGTGGGATATGCGTCTGTGGACGGATGCGAGCTGACCTTCTGGAATGAATATGCCACAGCAGAGAAGGACGGAGAACGTCTGGCGACTTTCCCGGACCTCATCATGACGATCAATGCGCTTACCGGGGAGCCGGTGACTACGGCAATGATGGAAGAAAGGCTGGAGGTTTATGTGATTGCGGCGGATAAAAAGAATCTGAAGCTTTCGCCAACTATGTACGCTCCGGAGCTTTTGCAGGCTACGGAGGAAGTGATTGGTAAGAAGCTTGTTGAATACTTATAAACTTCCAGTTTGATTAATAGTGAGCATTTGAAATATAACAACAGGAGGACGAGAGCATATGTTAATGAAACAGATTATTGAAGCGTATGATGTGCTGGATGACAGCTTTGTAAATGGGAAAAAGGTGGAGGAATATCTCCGTGGCGTTAAGGCGGATGCGGATATCGAGGTTTATCCGATTGTAGGGCCTAAGGGGACCACGGATATGGTACGCGTGCGCATTCCGGGTTCCAATGGTAAGAGCAAGGGAGGCAGCGCTCCGACCATCGGCCTTTTGGGCAGACTTGGGGGAATCGGCGCCCGCCCGGAGCGTATCGGTTTTGTGTCCGACGGCGACGGTGCTTTGGCAGCGGTTGCGCTGGCGGCTAAGCTTTTAGACATGCAGAAAAAAGGTGACGTGCTTGACGGAGATGTGTTTATTTCGACGCATATCTGCCCGGACGCGCCCACTGCTCCTCATGACCCGGTACCCTTCATGGGCTCGCCTGTGGAGATGTCACAGGTGAATAAAGAGGAAGTGAGTGATGAGCTGGACGCTATTCTTTCTGTAGATACGACTAAGGGAAACCGAGTGATCAATACAAGAGGTTTTGCCATTTCTCCGACAGTGAAAGAGGGGTATATTCTGCGTACATCCGAGGATTTGCTTGATCTGATGCAGATTACCACAGGCAGACTTCCGTATGTATTTCCGCTGGCAACCCAGGATATCACGCCTTATGGAAATGACGTGCATCACCTGAACAGTGTGCTTCAACCGTGTACAGCTACAAATGCTCCGGTTGTGGGTGTTGCGATCACTGCTGAAACAATGGTTCCGGGATGTGCCACAGGTGCTACCCACGCCGCAGATGTGGAGGAAGCAGCCAGATTTATGCTCGAAGTAGCCAAGGCCTTTGGACGAGGAAAATGCAGTTTTTACGATGAGGACGAGTATGCCCGGTTGGTTGAACTGTACGGAGATATGAAGCAGCTTCAGACATTGGGAAAAGAATAAGAGGTGATTTTCGTGAAAATTGGTGCAATTACCATCGGACAGGCGCCCAGAGTGGACGTTACGGCCGATATTATGGATATTTTTGGCGGACAGGTGGAATTAATACAGGTAGGCGGACTGGACGGCCTGACAAAGGAAGAGATTGCATCCTTTGCTCCGGCGGAAGGGGATTATGTGCTGGTATCCAGACTTACGGACGGTACATCGGTCACTTTTGCGGAGAGGCATATCCTGCCCAGACTTCAGGAGGCGATCACACAGATGGAGGAGGAAGGCTGCAGGTTGATTATGTTTTTCTGCACAGGCTCCTTTCCGGAAACACTCGCTTCCAAAAAGGTACCGCTTATTTATCCCTGTGAGATTCTAAACCGTGTAGTACCGCTGATGACAAAGAAATCCAGTATTATCTGCATGACACCGTCGCCCCTGCAGCTTGCGCAGACAGAGGCAAAGTGGAGGAATTATGTACGTGAGGTCACATCTGTAGCCGCGTCACCCTATGGCCCGTTTGAGGACTTGGAGAAGGCGGCGGAGCAGGTGAAGGATATGGACGGAGACTTGATCGTGCTTGACTGCATCGGCTATACCCAGGAAATGAAGGAAATGTTTGCCCGGAAAACAGGCAAGCTTGTAGTGCTTCCAAGGACTTTGCTGGCGCGTGTGGTTTCTGAGCTTACGGATGTAAAAAGCATGCCGATATAAAGAATGCCAATGTAGAGCGTGCCAATGTAAAGTATGTCAATGTAAAGCATGCCGATGTAAACGCATGCCGATAGAAAAGCATGGCAATGAGGACTTTTATACGAGACAAATTTTGGCAGGCCGCGGAGAATGCGGCGGAATGGAGGAGACAATGGGCCGTTTAGTTGAAACAGCAAAGGGTATTCTGCTTTCATGTCTGGATGCCAAGGCGGGGGAATCACTGCTGGTGATTACGGACGACACAAGGACGGAGATTGGGGAGGCGCTTTACCAGGCCGGTAAGGCGCTGGGCCTTGAGGCAATGCTTATGGTGATGAAGGAGCGGGAGCTTAACGGCGAGGAGCCGCCCAAAGCAGTGGCAGAGGCTATGAAGGCGGTAGATATTGTGGTGGCGCCCACAGCCAAATCGCTTACCCACACCAACGCCAGGATACAGGCTGCGGCAGCAGGGACAAGGGTGGCGACCATGCCGGGAATCACGGCGGATATGTTTACGAATGGTGCAATGACCGCAGACTATGATGAGGTGGAAAAGCTTACGGACCGTATTACAAAGCTGCTGAGTGATGCGAGTACTGCCAGAATCGAGAAGGATGGCAAAGTGCTGATTATCAATATCGAAGGAAGAAACGGTGTTCCAAGCCCCGGCGTTTACAGAGAACCGGGGAAATGCGGCAATCTGCCCTCCGGAGAAGCATATATCGCGCCCCTGGAGGACGGCTCAGAGGGTGAGACGGTGATTGACGGGTCTATGGTGGGCATCGGTAAACTTTCTTCTCCTTTGGAAATGAAAATTTCCGGCGGGAGGCTGTGCAGTGTTACCGGAGAAAAGAGCGAAAACCTCGATGTGCTTCTCAAAAATCGGGAGAACGGGACTTTGTGCGAGCTGGGAATCGGAACGAATGAAGCGGCAAACCTCAGCGGAATTATTCTGGAGGATGAGAAGGTATACGGAACCGTGCATATTGCGTTTGGCACGAATACCTCTTTCGGAGGAACGAATAAGGCAGAGTGCCATATGGACGGGATTATACTGAAGCCCACACTTTATCTGGATGATTTGCTGGTGATTGATAAAGGGGTATTTGTGGTCTGATACATGTTTTAGATAGGTTAAGGGCATGTTTGGGACAGAGTGGAGACTAGTCTGAAACAGATTATAATTATTTTTGGAATTAGTTATAGATAAGGGTAGGACTAAGTTAAGACATAGTTGAGAATAGAGTTAAGACAGGGAGAAATTGAAATGGAGAAATTCAGGATAGGTCTGATTCGTGTGCTGACCACAGAGGATGAAGAGGTGCTTCAGTCTCACGGGCGGCTGATTATGAAATATTTTCCCGATATGGAAGTGGAGACGAAATGTATTCCTGATCAGTATGAGGGAATTCACAGTCCCGAGCTGGCGGAGATTGCCATACCCAAGATTGTGGAGACGGCCAAAAGCTTTCGCGATGTAGATATGCTGATCGTAAGCTGTGCCGATGATCCGGGCGTGGAGGAAATCCGTCAGGAACTTCCCGGAATACCGGTTACAGGAGGCGGCGAGACTACTGTTGCTCTGGCTCTTAAATACGGCGAGAAGATTGGAGTTCTGGGAATCACGGATTACGCTCCGAAAGCATACAGAAGTATGATTCCCGACAAGATGATTTTGGGAAAACCGGACTGCGTAAACAGTACGCTGGATTTAATGACTCCCCAGGGCCGCTCAGCAATGATTGAGGAAGGCAGGAGATTGAAGGAACAGGGCGCACAAGTACTTGCGCTGGCGTGTACGGGCCTTGCAACCATTGGAATTGCCGCAGAGCTTGAGGAGGCCGTGGGAATCCCTGTAATCGATCCCGTGCTGGCGGAGGGAACGTTTGCGTATTTTGAGAGTATTAAGAAGAGGATGAGAGCATAGGCATGGGGGAGGTAATAAGCCTTCGTGATTCATGCGCTCATTCTCCCAATATCACACAGTTATCTCAATATCACACAGTTACGGAATGCTGTGAAACATGCAGCAGACAAAACAACGCAAAAAATATCATGTTTTTATCATGAACCTTTGGTATACTTGAGTGTAAGGGTAAGAGGGTGCCGGGGCAGAAACTGTACTTGTCATGGTGGCTCGTGGAAACGGGCGCCTGCCTGATAAGGACAGCTTCTGCCCCGGCGCTTCTTTTTGCTTTCACATTATGTAAACAACACTCGCACAGCAAGGGAGAAAAAAACAAATGGCAGATATGATTGTATACGGCCTTACTCAGAATAATTTAAAGCATGTAACATTCACAATCCCAAAAGAAAAAATCACAGTGTTTACCGGCGTCTCCGGCTCCGGCAAATCCAGCATTGTGTTTGATACAATCGCCGCGGAGTCGCAGAGGCAGATGAATGCCACTTACCCCGCATTTGTGCGTTCCAGAATGCCGAAATACCCGAAACCCGCAGTGGAACGCATCGAAAATTTAACGCCGTCCGTGGTAGTTGACCAGTCTTCGCTGGGCGGAAATGCCCGCTCCACAGTGGGCACGATTAGCGGCCTGTACTCCAGTTTGCGGCTGCTGTTTTCCAGAATCGGAAAACCCTATGCAGGCACAGCGTCATTTTTTTCTTTTAATGACCCTAACGGTATGTGCAAAACCTGCTCCGGCCTTGGCAAAGTGACAAGGGTGGATTTGGGCACGGTTCTGGATATGGACAAATCCTGGAATGAAGGCTGTGTTAAGGATTCGTTGTTCCGTCCGGGTTCGTGGTACTGGAAGCAGTATGCCAAGTCAGGTCTGTTTGATTTGGATAAGCCAATCAGGCAATATACCAATGAGGAGTATAACCTGCTTCTATATGGTTCCCGTGACGGCAAGGGCGGACCGGAGAATCCGAAGGTGACAGGATTATATCATAAGTATACAAAAACATTTTTGAACCGCGATATCAGCAATAAAAGCAGGCATACACAGGAGAAGTCCCAGAGCCTGGTAACGGAGATGGAATGCCCTGACTGCCATGGCAGACGGCTGAATAAAGAGGTCCTAAACTGCAAGGTGGGCGGATATTCCATTGCTGACATGTGCAGCATGGAGCTGACACAGCTTCGCCAGGTACTGACACAGATTACAGATCAGACTGTGGGTGTACTGGTGCAGACAATCATAGAGGGCCTGGACAGAATGATTGAAATCGGTCTGCCCTATCTCCATCTGAACCGGGATACACCGTCTCTCTCCGGCGGCGAGGCACAGCGGCTGAAGCTGGTGCGGTACATGGGCAGCAGTCTCACCGGAATGACCTATATTTTCGACGAGCCCAGCACCGGGATGCATCCCCGCGATGTTTACCGCATGAACAACCTGCTCAGACAGCTCCGTGACAAAGGAAATACAGTCATTGTGGTGGAACATGATAAGGACGTAATTTCTATAGCAGACCATGTGATTGACGTAGGACCGCTGGCAGGCCAAAAAGGCGGAGAAATCGTATTTGCAGGCAGCTACGACGAGCTACTGAATGCCGATACCCTGACAGGCCGGGCCATGAAACAATCTTTGCCCATCAAAGAGAAAACACGCCGCCCCACCGGCAGCCTGCCCGTCCGTGATGCCTGTCTTCACAACCTAAAGCATGTAAATGTGGACATCCCTCTTGGAATCATGACAGTGGTAACCGGAGTAGCCGGTTCAGGAAAGAGCACCCTAATCTCCCAGGTATTTGCCAAACAGTACGAGGAAGATATCGTGATGATAGACCAAGGCCCCATCACAGCCACCAACCGCTCCACCCCGGCCTCATATCTGGGCTTCTTCGATGAAATCCGCAGACTTCTCGCCCGCGAGAGCGGCCAGCCGGACGGCCTGTTCAGCTTCAATTCCACAGGCGCATGCCCGGTCTGCGGCGGCAAAGGCGTCATTGTAACAGAGCTTGCCTTCATGGACCCGATCGTGACCGAGTGCGAAGCCTGTGGCGGCGTACGCTATAACCAGGAAGCTCTGGCCTGCACCTACAAAGGAAAAAACATCGTACAACTACTATCCCTTACCGCATCCCAGGCAACAGAGATATTTGAGGAAGCCAAGATAAAAAAACGCCTCAAACTCATGGAACAGGTAGGTCTTGGCTATCTCACACTCGGACAGCCCCTCAGCACCCTGTCCGGCGGCGAACGCCAAAGACTCAAGTTGGCCAAAAACCTCGGAAAAAAGGGCAGCATCATCGTAATGGACGAGCCCACCACAGGACTCCACATGTCCGACATAGAAAACCTGCTTAAACTGTTCGACCTCATCATATCCCGTGGCAACACCCTGGTAGTCATCGAACACAATCTCGACGTAATGAAACAAGCCGACTGGCTCATCGACATCGGCCCTGACGGAGGAAACAACGGCGGCCAGGTAGTCTTCACCGGCACCCCCGCAGACATGATAAAAAACGCCAAAACCCTCACCGCAGACAGCCTGCGCAGTTGATAATTAGTTGAAGGCAAACGAGCATCAGCCTCACAGAATACCACCTGCCCCAGCCCCCAAAGCCCGCCCACTCACCGTTCGACACATTTCCGGGGCCCCTTATATTTTATAAAATTTCCAGAACCTTATTGCGCAATCGTCCGCACATGGAGTACAATGGTTAAGAACATAACTGCCGTTTAAGCTTCTTAGCCTCTGACGGCAAGGCTGGACAAACACATAGGAGGATTATCAGGATGAAACAGGATATGATAGTGATTCTGGATTTGGGAAATTCGGAAAATACCGCACTTGCGCGTGCAATCCGCGATTTGGGCGTATACAGTGAAATTTATCCCCACGACATCACAGCGGAGGAGCTCAAAGCCCTGCCAAATGTCAAAGGTGTGATCATCAATGGCGGCCCGAACCGAGTTGTGGACGGAGTGAGCATTGATGTCCGTGAAGAAATTTATGATACAGGCTGCCCGTTTATGGCCGTGGACCATGCACCTGCACACTGCGCTAAAAAGCTGGAAGCATGGCCTGCGGACGAAGCTTCCATGACAGAGGTACTTAAAGAATTCATATTTGGCGACTGCAAGGCAGAAGCCAACTGGAATATGAAGAATTTCGTAGAGGACCAGATTGAACTGTTGCGCAGACAAGTGGGAGACAAAAAAGTCCTCCTTGCTCTTTCGGGCGGTGTGGACAGCTCCGTGGTTGCGGCACTGCTTATCAAAGCAATCGGCAGACAGCTTACCTGCGTACACGTGAATCATGGCCTGATGCGTAAAGGTGAGTCTGAGAGCGTAGTTGAAGTTTTCCGCAACCAGATGGATGCCAACCTCATCTATGTGGACGCTACTGAACGTTTCCTGGGCAAGCTTGAGAACGTTGCCGATCCGGAGCAGAAGCGCAAAATCATCGGCGCTGAGTTTATCGCCGTGTTTGCCGAAGAGGCACAGAAGCTGGAAGGAATTGAATTCCTGGGACAGGGTACCATCTACCCGGATATCGTGGAGAGCGGAACCAAGACTGCAAAAGTGGTGAAATCCCATCATAATGTAGGCGGCCTGCCTGAGGATATGAATTTCAAATTAGTGGAGCCTTTGAAACAGTTGTTTAAAGATGAAGTACGTGCATGTGGTCTGGAGCTTGGCCTGCCTTATGAAATGGTTTACCGTCAGCCATTCCCGGGCCCGGGACTTGGCGTGCGCTGCCTGGGCGCGATTACCAGAGACCGTCTGGAAGCTGTGCGTGAGTCTGATGCCATCCTGCGCGAGGAATTTGCCAATGCCGGTTTGGATAAAACAGTTTGGCAGTATTTCACCATCGTTCCAGACTTCAAGTCCGTAGGTGTGAAAAACAATGCCCGCTGCTACGAATATCCGGTCATCATCCGCGCTGTCAATACCGTTGACGCTATGACCGCCACCATCGAACAGATTCCGTGGGATGTACTGCTGAAGATTACAGACCGCATCCTCGCTGAGGTGCCGAATGTAAACCGCGTGTGCTACGACTTATCACCCAAGCCCTGTGCTACAATAGAATGGGAATGATGAACAAAGCCCCAGTTTTCCTTGAAAATAAAGGAAAATTGGGGTTTGTTTTTGCCTAAGTGTACCAGAAGCGTACTGTATTCCGAAATACTGAACGGATTAGAAATGGGCGAGGATTGAATGCAGTAAAAAATCTGATATCGAGAGTATTTCACAAAACTCTTGAAAAGTAACGACATTTACGTTACAATTATCTTGATAGGAGGTATTTTGCTATGGAAAAAACAGCTACATTGAATTTGCGGGTTAATCCAACCGTAAAGGAACGTGCGGAGGCGGTTTTATCGAGACTTGGTGTGCCGATGTCAACAGCAATCGATATTTATTTGAACCAGATTTCCTTGACGGGAGGCATTCCATTTACTGTTACATTACCAAAAACGCCGGATGATATTAATGCTGATTTGATGACAGATGAACAGCTTCATGCAAAACTGAAAAAAGGTTATGATGATATTGAAGCTGGCAGAGTGCAGAATGCAGCAAATGCTTTTGAAAAGTTTAGGGAGAATCATGGTGTATGACACAATATACAGTAGAAATTGCAGATGCAGCGCTGGCTGATATGGAACAGCTTTACAATTATATTGCGTTTTCACTTCTTTCACCGGAAAATGCAATCGGACAGTATAATCGAATTGCAGATGCAATATTAACACTGAATATGATGCCGGAGCGTTTTCGTGTTATGGATTCAGAGCCGGAACATTCAAGAGGCATTCGACGAATGCTTGTAGATAATTATTCTGTTTTTTATGTGATACGCGACGAAAAAGTTATAGTGACGGATGTGCTGTATAGTGCGTCGGATATTGATAAACGATTGAAGGGATAGAGTGCTTAATTTTGGTGATTATGGTATACAAAATAACCGAAACCTAGACACCACGGTAATATGTATTAAAAAATAACGCTACACTTTGCAAGGGTGAGGGCGTTATTTTTTATGCTTAAGTCTATATCCCGAAGGACTTATCCCACTCCATTTCCGAAACGCTTCCGCATAGTAGCTGCTTCCGCCAAATCCAACGGCAGCGGCGATTTCTGTGACTGTCGAATCCATTTTTTTCAGAAGCTCTGTGCTTTTGTTGAGCCGATACCGGGTCAGGTAGGCATTCGGTGTTTGACCGATATACTTTGCAAACAGCCGGCAGCATTTGCTCTGCCCTACGGCTCCTGAAGCAGCAATATCGGAAAGTGAGATCTTCATCTTATAATTCTGCTGTATAAAGCCAATCATGTTTTTGAGAATCGAAAGATCTGCATTCTGTGTTTTGGGACGGGTTTCAGGAGCGATATTCTCGTAGAGCAGGATCCATATATTAAGAAACGCTTTCTGGATCTTTATGGGCGCAGATTTTTCATCTTTGACAGAATTCATATATTTGATCGAATCCATGATTTCTTTTTGCCATGAAGTATCAGCACTTAATTTCAAGAACGCTGCATTACGGTTATGCAGTACGGGCAGTACAAAGTCCCTCTCATAAGCGGAATTGGAGCATAGAATGAGAGGGTGCAAGAGAATACAGATAAATTCACATTCTTTTTTTTCTGCTGAAAAGCCGAAGTGGATTTGTCTTGTGTTGATGATGATACCTTCATTTTCTTTCAGTGTGATAATTTCTCCGTTGACATTATACTGCATTTGTCCTGACAGGACGGCAATACATTCAATGTCATCGTGCCAATGTGTGGGCGCGGCGTAATTCATATAATCAGAAAGCAGTGCTTTGTGTATAAAAATCGGGTAATCTGTGTAATCATACCGTACCTTTTCAGAACGGTCATCTTTCAGCTCCATATATATCATAATTCATTTCCTCGCAGGATTGTTATAAGATATGACAGGATAACGATAGAAATACTTTAAAATTTACAGTATAATTGTATCTAGTAAAACCGAAGCTGTCAAGCGGAAAACAGGTAGGTGAAAATGAAAACGGAACAGTCCCGAGATTTTACAAAAAAACTATTAACAATTATATTTCCGATAGCCTTTCAGCAGTTTATGCTGGCGCTGGTCAGTGCATCGGACGCTCTCATGCTTGGTATGCTGACCCAGAATTCCTTGTCTGCGGTATCCCTTGCGAGTCAGGTGACCTTTGTGGAAAATTTGTTTTTTGCTGCCATGACAATCGGGCTTTCTATGCTGGCAGCACAGTATTGGGGAAAAAAAGACAGGGCTTCTGTTGAGCGGATATTTGCCTATGTAATGAAAATAACAACTTGTATATCCTTTTTGTTCTTTCTTGCGGGGCTTTGTTTTCCGAGCAGGCTCATGCACCTGTTCACGAATGAAAAAGTACTGCTTGACGGAGGCAGCGTTTATCTGCGGACGGTATCTCTGTCATTTTTGCTGACGGGAATCTCCCAAGTCTATCTCTGTACATTAAAGAATACGGGAGAAGCGGTAAAGTCCAGCGTGATCAGTTCTGTGAGCGTGGTTGTGAATATCTTTCTTAACGCAGTTCTTATTTTCGGTCTGTTTGGATTTCCCAAATTGGAGATTGCAGGTGCAGCGATGGCTACGGTGCTTGCAAGGCTGATCGAGGTGGTTTGGTGTATTCTCGAAACCGGAAAGCCAGACCGCGTAAAGCTGAGGCTGCGTTACATGATTCGCAGTGACTGGCTGCCCCGGCATTTTAAATCCGAACGTACAGCGGTTTGTGAGCCGCAAATAACTCATAGCAGTCGCCTGCTCCGCCGTGATTTCTGGAAATATACGGCTCCTGTGCTTGGGAATGAAATCGTATGGGGTATAGGTTTCACTATGTATTCCGTAATCATGGGGCATTTGGGAACGGATGCGGTTGCGGCAAATTCCATTGCCAATATTGTGAAGAACCTTGTTGCCTGCTTTTGCCTTGGTCTTGGAAGCGGCGGCGGTATCATGGTGGGAAATGCTTTGGGTGCAGGCAGACTGGACATTGCGAAGGAGTATGGGAGAAAGCTCTGCAAATTATCTGTTCTTTGCGGCGTAATATCGGGGATTATTTTACTTTCCCTCAGTCCCCTTATTCTGGCTGTGACTGATTTGAGTGATACGGCCAATATGTATCTGAAGTGGATGCTTATCATGTGTTCTTATTATATGATCGGGAAGTCCATTAATGGAACAACTATTGCAGGGATTTTCTGTGCAGGTGGGGATTCTCAATTTGGCTTTCGGTGTGATATAATAACCTTGTGGTGCGTCACGGTTCCGCTTGGACTGATAGCGGCCTTTGTTCTGAAGCTTCCGGTGCTTGCTGTTTACTTTATCGTCAATCTGGACGAAATCATTAAACTGCCAGCGGTGTACCGGAATTACAAAAAATATAAATGGGTCAAGGACCTGACCGTAAAGGAGAATTTACAATGAGTATAATGAAAGAAAGAATGCACACGGGGGAGCTTTATCTTCCCGGTGATGATGAAATTATTGAATGGCAGATGAAATGCCTTGATCGCCTTTATGAATACAATATGACCAGGCCCTCAGAAGGCGGCAGGAGGCAGGCACTGCTGAAAGAGATGTTTGCCGAAATCGGCGAAAACTGTTATATTGAGCCGCCGTTTCACTCCAACCTGGGCGGCGCACATGTCCATTTTGGGAAAAATGTTTATGCAAATTTTAACCTCACCTGTGTGGATGATACGCATATTTATGTTGGGGATTATACCATGTTTGGCCCAAATGTGACGATTGCTACCGCAGGGCATCCGATTCTTCCGGAACTGCGGGAAAAGTCATATCAGTACAATGCCCCGGTGCGTATCGGTAAAAATTGTTGGATTGGAGCAGGTGCGATCATTCTTCCGGGTATCACTATTGGCGACAATGTTGTGGTAGGTGCGGGAAGCGTTGTGACAAAGAATCTGCCGTCCAATGTGGTAGCGGTGGGCAATCCGTGTAAGGTCCTGCGTGAAGTGAACGAGTATGACAGAGAGTATTATTTTAAGGACAGAAAAATTGATTGGAATCAACTATAAGACATCGATTAATGTGACAATGGCGCCTTACTCTTCCAGAGCGGGGCGCTGTTTTAATATTTTAACTGAATACTGTTTGTGGAAATTCGATACATAAAGCTCTGCCAGCCAATAAAATTATTGGATAATGAAACTGCTGCTCAATCCAGCTACCAGCTAGCCTTAGAACTGGCAGTCACTGTTAGTTTGACACTTAAATATTGAATAGAATAGTTACTGTAGGTTAAGACAGCCGTGATGTTCTGTGTATAGTGGACTTCCGGCTATTTGTCTGTTTTTATTGAAGATATTATGTCACAAAAATAAAGAAAACGTGTTTTAATTATATAGGAGTAAAGCAGAAGGAGAGGGGGATTGCGATGTATCAAGAGGAATGGAAGACGATATATGTTACTTATTATAAGCCATTGTATTTGTATGCGCTGTCCCTCACTGGAAATCAGCAGGATGCAGAAGATTTATTACAGGAAACATTTGTAAAAGCATTCTTATCATATAAAAATACAGGAAGCATCAAATATTGGCTGGTAACCGTATTGCGTAATGAGTTTTTGAATCTTCAAAGGAAAAGAAAAAAAGAGGTTTTGGATGAGGGACAGAACTACTTAGTACATAAAGCTTCAGATGTAGATATTTTATCAGATTTGATTGAGAAAGAAGAGCGCAGGCTGCTGTTTTATGCAATCCAGGAATTGCCGGACCGGATGAAAGAGGTACTGATAGAGAGCGTATATTTTCAATTGAAGGATGACGAGATTGGAAATTTACATGGTTTGACAAATGAGAGTGTAAGGAAAATACGGTCGCGCGCGAAACAGAAGCTAATAGAAAAAATGAAGGAGGAAAAGTAGATGAGCGAATGGAATGAAGACAAGCTGGAGAAGGAATTAGAGGCTCTCGTAAATGAAATGCCGGAGCAGGATGATTTGGAAAAGAAAATAACTGAAGGCATCAATAAAAGAATCCGCAAAATCGTATTGCATACGCTGGCAGGAGTTGCAGCAGTTGTGTTAGCAGCGTTTCTTGTAATCAATCCTCTTATGAACAAAATGTTTTTTGATCCGTATACACTGAATAAGGAGCCGGAACAAATAATGCTGGGTGTGCTGCGGGATTATTGCGAAACAACACGTCCATACAGGGAAGTAATTGATCTTACTGTTAAGAAAAAAGGATTCGCCAGGTATGAGCTTGAAATGCAGGTAGCGGATTTGACCGAGCCACTCATTGTGGGTCCACCGAATGTATGGTGTGAGATTAATTTTGAAAATTATGAAAATTTCATGGATCCGGATTTCAATATGACAGTCCATGCAGGAAGATTTAGCGATGATTATGAAGAGCGGGAAGAGGTAATAAAAAAAATAAGTGAACTTCCAAAATCAGCAAAGATTTATCTTTCGCTCAGTGATACCTCACCGAAATCCATAGAGGAGTTAAGAGATGCAAATGTAGAGTTGGAATGGTTCCAAGTATATCAGCCCAATGTGGACTTTCAGGGAGGATTGAGTGCACGACCAAGAGCCATCTATGCTGAGGATGATGAACGGGACGAAATGACAGAACAGGAATTAATCGAGGTGTATCTTTCAAATCTCCAGAATATGTTGGAGTATAAGGAGGTATGGTCGCAGCTTCAATTAAGTGATGGTAAAGGTGGGGTTTATTATGACCAAGTGTTAGCCAAAACGTATGAAGATGCGAAGACACTGACCACATTAACAAGTAAAAATTATTGTGTATATGCACAGCGGGATGAGGTGATAGAATTTTTACAAAATAACACATTCGATTCTATTTATATAGATAATGTCAAGTTGTGGTGACAGCTGGTGTTCCATCCGGACAGAAACCAAACTGTCGGTATTCCCTGTTTTGACATCTACTGCAAATAATATTTTTTTGCTTCAGATTTTAATTCATGTAAAAGAAGTCAGCCTGTGACGGCTGGCTTTTTTTGAAGTCTGACCGAAGTTTTAAATGAAAGCTTTAAAGATTAAAATTTCATAAATAAATAGTAGCGTTTATTTAGTAATTGAGGTAAAATGCACCTGAGTTCTAAATATTGAAGGAAGTGCTTTTGTTACCAATAGTATAGAGGGAGAAGGATTAATGAGCATAAAACAAGCAAAAATATCAGATTTACAGGCAGTACAAAATATAACACAGACAACAATCTCTGAAATATATCCCCACTACTATCCCCGCGGTGCGGTAGAGTTTTTTCTTCAACACCATAGTGAGGAAAATATTATCAATGATATAAAAGAAAACAGAGTTTTTCTTTGCCTTGATGGTGATCAGAATGTTGTGGGTACAGTTACGATAAAGGCAAACGGGATAAACCGGTTGTTTGTCCTTCCGGATTGCCAGGGAAACGGTTATGGAAGGGAAATGCTTGATTATGCGGAGAGAATCATCTCCCGGCAGTATTCAGAAATTGTGTTGGATGCATCCTTGCCGGCGAAGAGGATTTACCAAAAGAGAGGGTATTTGGAACAGGAATTCCATTTGATAGTGACAAATTATGATGATTTTCTGTGTTATGATGTTATGGTAAAGAAAATGTGAATTTCTATTTAATATGCTGATAATAATGTGGTATTGTCAATTGAATTACGAAATATTAACGAATTTGTGCGATATATTCTGGCGGCATATCTGAACATATGATATAATTAAATATAGCAAGAGGGGGATGAAACTGGAGTCATAGCTTTATTATACCAATACGAGGAGGTGTTCAGGTATGAAAAAAATTTTATTGTCTTTTTTGACAGCAGTTTGTATTTTATCATTAGCAGGATTTCAGAGCGATAATTCCGGCAGAGAAGTATCCAATACAGAACTTGCCGACAGTACTTCTGGTGAGCGTTTGCCTGAACCTGAGTTTCCGTTGTCGGAGGATGTGGTCAATGATGCCTTGGATGAGCTTGGTTTAGATTGGGATATTTCAGAGGATGAGATACAACAGATTTCAGGAGATGACGTGGAAGGCATCATCTATACATTCTGTGATCCGGTGAAAACACAGAGTGAAGATTCTACGGCAGCATTTTTTTATGGTGGTGTTTCCAGTGGGCTTGTGGAAGGAAAACGTCAATTAAGTTTGGCTTTAGAGTCAGGCGGCCACGGATTAGATGGGGTTCCTTTTGCGTGGGAGGACTGGAAGCAGATGATTGTTTTGGGAACAAAACTTTATGGTGGCTTTGAGAACGAGGAAGAGGTTTACCGGGCATTAAGCGAATTGGAAGTGCCGGATGATGACAGTAGACTGAAATGGGGAGTGCCGCTTTCAAAAGGTTACTGTAATGTGCAGAGAGGAGCGATTCAAACTTCGCCCTCAAAAGGCAGGTATGCTTTGTGGATAAATTTCTATGAGTCGGAAGAAAATTATCAGCAGGAGCTTCAGAAAAGCAAGGAAATACAGCAGAAAAGATTGCGGGAGATGAGCGAGGGTACTAAGAAGAGATTAATGCAGCAGATGGATGAGGATGAAAAAAAGAAATTTCTGCAGGAGATAGATGAGGCAAACCAAATGGAGGCCGGTGATTAAATTCCCGGCCTCCATTTGGTATAGAAAAAAATTAGTAAGTGTTACCCGTTTTTAAGCTTTTCCTCAAATATGCAAAGCCCGAAAAGTGCTGTTGCGAGGAAGGCAAGAATCAGTATACTCATAAATCTTCACCCCATTTCTTATGTCTGAAAGATGTGAATTGTTTTCTTTGCTTTTCTTTAATATTATTATAATTTGATTATTGGAAATAAAATATATGATTATAGACATTTGATATAAAAATAAAGACCGAAATATGAAAAATATATAATAATGGATGATCCGGAAGAGTACCAGGCTAGATATTGTGTATGCTGCATCACTGTCTACGAAGAGGATATACTAAAAGAGAGGGTATTTCGAGCAGGAATTTCATTTGATACAAACAAACTATGATGATTTTTTGTGTTATGATGTTATGGTAAAGAAAATGTGAATTTCTGTTTAATATGCTGATAATAATGTGGTATTGTTAATTGAATTACGAAATATTAACAAATTTGCGCGATATATTCTGGCGGCATATCTGAACACATGATATAATTAAGTATAGCAAGAGGGGGATGAAACTGGAGTCATAGCTTAATTATACCAATACGAGGAGGTGTTCAGGTATGAAAAAATATTTATTATCTTTTTTGACGGTGGTTTTTATCTTATCATTAGCTGGATTTCAGGGCGATAATTCCGGCACAGAAGTTACAGGTATAGAAATTACTGGCACAGAAGCATCCGACAGTGTTTTAAAAGAGCGTTTGCCTGAACCAGAGTTTCCGTTGTCGGAGGATGTGATCAAAGATGCTCTGGATGAACTTGGTTTAGACTGGGTTATTCCTCAAGATGAGATACAACAGGTTTCAAAGGAAAATGTGGAAGGTGTCATACATGTATTTCGTGACCCAGTGAAAACGCAGTATGAATATTCCACGTCACCGCTTTTATATGGTGGTGTTTCCAGTGGGTTTGTGGAAGGGAAACGTCATTTAAGTATTTCTTTCGATTCAAGAGGCTACGGCTTATATGGGGCGCCCTTTGCGTGGGAGGACTGGAAGCAGGGGATTATTTTGGGAACAATGCTTTATGGCGGCTTTGAGGATAAAGAGGAGGTCTATCGTGCGTTAAGTGAATTGGAAGTGTCGGACGATGACAGCATACGGGAGTGGGAAGTATCACTTTCAAAAGGATACTGCTGGGTACATAGAAGCTCGACTGATAGAAATACTTCAGAAGAAGGGTATTATGTATGGATAAATTTCTTTGAGTCCGAAGAAGATTATCAAAAGGACAAGCAGAAAAGAGAGGAAATAAGAAAGCAAACCCTGCGGGAGATGAGCGAGGGCACCAAGAAGAGACTAATGTGGGACATGGACGAGGAGGCCAGAAAGAAATTTCAGCAGGAGATAGATGAGGCAAACCAAATGGAGGCCGGTGATTAAATTCCCGGCCTCCATTTGGTATAAAAAAAATTATTTTTTTTCATATATTTTTGTAACGAATAGGGTTTTTGCCGCACTTATGATAGAAGGAGGTGGACGGGTGGATAAGCAGAATATTGAAAAGGTATACGAGGCGAATGTAAAGACCGTCTATAAATATCTTTTCTGCTTGACCCATAATGCAGATTTGGCTGAGGAGCTCACACAGGAGACTTTCTATCAGGCGACAAAGGGAATCGATCGGTTTCGCGGAGACTGTAAAATATCAGTTTGGCTGTGCCAGATTGCCAAGAGGCTGTGGTATAAAGAACTGGAGAGGAAAAAGCATAAGGAAATACCCCTGTCAGAGATTGCGGATGAAGCAGAGTCTTTTGATAACATTGAGAAGGACTATTTTCTCAATGTGGAAAAGGTAGAGCTGTTCCGGGTGCTTCACAATCTGGATATGAGCACGCGGGAAGTCATGTATCTGCGGCTTACCGGGGAGCTGAGCTTTGCGGAAATCGGAAATATTATGGGAAAAACAGAGACATGGGCAAGGGTTACGTTTTACAGAGGTAAACAGAAATTAGTGAAAGGAAGAGAAGAATGGGACAAAGATTAGAGTGTGATACCGTGAGGGATTTGCTCCCGGTATATATTGATAAAATGACAAGTGAGGCCACGAACCACGCGATAGAAGAGCATTTGGAGGGGTGCAGGGAATGTTGTGCGGTGTTGGAGCAGATGCAGCGCCCCATCCCGGCGGAGACAGCACCGGAGGTCAAGGACTTTAAGAAGTTTTTGAGAAAATCAAAGATGAGTATTTTCTACTGGATTATGGGAATTTCGGCAGTGGCTGCTGTTATCACCTGTTTTATTGTGAATCTGGCAGTGGATAAAGAGCTTTCCTGGTTTTATATTGTTGTGGCGGGAATTGTGACTGCTTATCTGCCCGCGTACGTGTGGATTGCGTCCCCGAAGAATAAGTTTGTCAGGGCATTGGCGGTTGTGAATGTATGTACCTTTGGACTGTTAGCTGTGGTGCAATATGTGCTTTACTATCTTATGGACAGCGGCGATTTGTGGTTTTGGAAGGTTGGAATTCCGGTTGCCTTGATGTGGACTGTTATTATCTGGTTTGCCGTAGCCTGCGATATATTTTTCCATGCGAATTCGGTTCTTATTGTTGCAATTATTGCACTCCTGGCAGTTCCGGCGAATTGTATCACTAATATTCTGGCAGGGGAATATCATAATCTGAATGATTATTTTGCTTCATTTGTAAGTAATGGTTTGGCAAATGTGGTTATTGGGATGATTCTTTTGGTCATCGGAATTGTTATTCAAATACGGAAAAAGCCGTCTGTGAAAAGATAAGTTTTATAAATGAGAATCCTGCCTGCGCGGGATTCTTTTTATATTAATACATCCATTTGTATGATAAGAAAGGTATCACTTGTCTGTGATATAAATAAATTCCGGAGGATTGCCTGTTTGGATTGTGGGTTTATCTTATCATTGACAAATTTATCGGCAGCCGTTATACTAAATATATCGTTTGACGATATAACGTGAACCGTAATAAGGAATGATGTAATAGTCAAAAACATAATCAGGGAAGCTATGATAAGTTTGCACATAAGTATGATAGTTTGGGCGAAAGCAGTAAAAGAACGAACGAAGAGGTATTGTATATGGAATCAATTGCATTGACAGAGGCAGTTTATTATATCCTGCTGTCCTTGGATACTCCTCTGCATGGATACGGAATTATGCAGAATACGGAAAGGCTGAGCAACGGCAGGGTGCGGCTGGCTGCGGGGACACTGTACGGCGCGCTCAATACCCTTCTGGAGAAAGGCTGGATTAAAGCTTTGCCCGGAAGCGGCAGCAGCCGGAAAAAGGAATACCTGCTTACAGAGACCGGAAGAAACGTGGTAATGACGGAAATCGCAAGACTTAAGGAATTGCTGCATAATGGGGAAGAGATTACCGGAGGATGGACGGATGAAAAAAATAATTCATAAGGTTTTTACGGCATGGCATTTTGAGGATGAGGAGAAGTGGATCAATAAAATGGCAGCCAAAGGCCTGAATCTCACAGATGTGGGGGTAGCGAAGTATGTATTTGAGGAAGGACTTCCGGGAGAGTACCAGTATCGTGTAGAACTTTTGGAAAATCTTCCGACACATCCGGAAAGTGAGCGTTACATCCGATTTATGGAGGAAATGGGGGCCGAATATGTGGCATCTGTCAGCCGTTGGGTATATTTCCGCAAAAAGGCAGAGGATGAGCCCTTTGAGTTATATTCGGATATGGATTCCAGAGTTGCACACTTAAGAAGAATTAATATTTTACTGGTGTTCCTGTTTATCTTTGAAGTCTGGGCCGGCGTGTTTAACCTGGTGGTAGGTATTGCATATGGTATGGCTATCAACGTTATTATCGCATGTATTCCTCTGATTCTGGCCCTTTGTATTATACCGGGAATCATCCGGTCCGTCCGCAAATATCGCAGATTAAAAAGAGAACGGGAAATCAGGGAGTAAAATACAGGAAAACGGGGAGGACAAGGAGGAGTAGAAATGGCCGATTTTATTATCGCTGCTTTACCCTGGGTAATACTCGGGATAACGCTTGCAATCTGTATTGCTTTTATAGCAGTAAAAAAAGCAAAATCCAAAACATCAGACACAAATGACAAAAAAATCGTTGCCAGACAGGAGAATCATAAAATCCCAGATGATGAAATTCTGAATGATAAACAAGACATAGAACAAGACATAAAACAAGACATAAAACAAGACATAAAACAAGATAATAGTCAGGATGAAAAACAGAATGAAAATTACAATTACATGTCCTTAGGCCTGCTTTTTGGATTGTGTGGAGGATTTCTGGCGGGCAGCCTGATCCCCGGCCTGTCTCAGAGCATAGGGATGTGTTTGGGAATGCCCGTCGGGCTGATGTTAGGTTCATTTATAAAGAAAAAATAATTTTCAAGCAGAACGTAGGCTAATTACGGTTATGCCTGAACAATTCCGCCAGTGCGTAGATTACCAGGAAAGCCAGAACCGCTATGCCGACCCATGTAAAAAACATCCTGACCAGAATCCCCAGCGCGCAGAAAAAAGCCGCCGCCGCAATCCCGAATGACAACCTGGCAGCATAGCGGTAATCGGCTTTTTTCTCACTTTCCGGCTGGCGCTTAAGCATTGCCTTTTCTTCATCGCTTGCCAGAAGATATTTGTTCATAAGTATAGGACCCTTATAATTCCAGGCGCGGAGGCCATAAAACACACATAGGGCTGACACGGCAAAGAATATGACGGAAGTTATGATTTGAGCCATCGGGTACCTCCTGCTTAAATGAAAATAAGATATTATAAAATTATCACTTTTTCATTAATAAGTCCATCATATATTTCTTCATCTTTTGATTATCAAATTTGGTGCACACTTCTACATTTGGTGTTTTTCCTAAAAAGCCTTCCTGAATTGCAAGCTTTCTTCCGTCATTTAAAATAACCTGTCCATATGTATCCGAATGCTCCAGACATACGTGCGCATAACATTTCTTCTTCTCTATCACTACTTCCGGCCACAGGAAGGCTGCCATTGCTACAGCATCCGGCAGATCTAAAAAATATTTCCCATTCGCCGTCAGGTTATAGTCGATTAATTTGCAATTGCAATTTACGGCAAACTCTGCCGCTTTGACGGAGCTGTTTAACAAAATATCCAGCTCTTTCCTGGTAAGTGCCGCATCGCCAAGGCATACGTCAAATCCAATAATAGTAACCGGGATACCTGCATTTATCATCACATGATATGCCTCTGCATCCACATAGACATTAAATTCTGATACAGGCGTACAGTTTCCGGGACCGAATCCGGCGGTACCCATACTGTATATATGTTTTACCTTTTTCATTACAGTTGGTTTTTTCATAATTGCCAGTGCAATGTTTGTGGCGGGCCCTATGGTTACGATTTCAATTTCGTGAGGATAAGTCTCCACTAATTTTAAAATGGCATCGACGGCATGTTCCTTTTGTGGCTGAGTGGCAGGATGGATTAAATCCATGTCACCCATCCCATCATTTCCATGCACATTTACGGCTGTTACCAGTTCCTTAAAAAGTGGCTTTTCAGTCCCCATATACAGCGGCGGCATTTGCCCATTGCTTACTTCCATGGTCATCAAAGCATTGCGTGTGGCCAGTGGGAGCGGAACATTTCCGCCTATCGTGGTGATAGCCTCTACGATTACGTTTTCTGACTTTAATGCCATCATAATAGCAACGGCATCGTCACTCCCGCAATCTGTGTCAATAATAATTCTGCGCATTCCTAATTCCTCCCTGTGTGTTGTTCTTTATATATGGATTATAGGAAATAAGACAGGCGGAAAAAAGGTCATTTGACCAAACGAAAAATTATATGAACCCATTTGAACAGGACGGATGAAAGCCTTGTAAAAAGGGCTGATTTATGTTTTAATTTTTAAAAGGAGAGATAAATTATGGACTTACGTCAGCTTATACAGAAAGCCCCGGATACGGTAGGTTCATCTATTATGAACCGTCGTTATCCCAAAGGAAGCCATATTCTTTATCCGGAAGAGAAAAATACATATCTGTTTCTTCTATTGGAAGGTATGGCAGAGGTATATGAATATACAGCAAATGGAATGTTTATATCGTTGTATAGATATCATAAAAATAATTGTTTTGGCGAAATAGAGCTATTTTGCTCTGACCGGACAACTCTGGGGATTACAGCGTGTGAGGATTGCGAAGTAGCCGTTATTAAGAAAGAAACGGTTATATTATGGGCAAGCAGTGACAGGGATTTTTGCCAATTTCTTCTCGAGCAGATGGCTTCTAAAATTGCCGATAATTCAGATGCATATATTCGCAGTTCTTCCATGACTCTTAGGCAGCGGGTGCTGCATTGTCTGTATCGACACCATGAATCCGGAACGCTGAATACTTTGAACAAAGAAAAGCTTGCAAACGAGGTGTGTGCGCCTTTGCGCAGCCTGAACCGGGTGATTTCACAATGCAAAGAAGAAGGATTAATTGATTACCATAAACATCAATTTTATATAACGAATATTGGTATGCTTGAGGAGATTATTTGTTCTTGATTTGCCATCTCCTTATTACAAAGTGCTAACATAAACCTAAAAATGAAAGGATCATTAAGATGAAAGTAGCAGCATTAAAGCCCGGACAGGGAATCGGTGTGTTTACCGCTTCCTCACCTGTATCATGTACAGCTCCGGTGAGATACAACAGGGGAAAGGAATATCTGGAGGATAAGGGGTTCTGCGTGACAGATGGCTCCTTACATGGAAAGAGGGATTTTTACCGTTCAGGCACGATTGCTGAGCGCGCACAGGAATTTAACGACCTTCTCTATAATGATGAGGTACATGTTCTCATGGCTTCCATAGGAGGGAACAATACCAATTCCATCCTGCCCTATATTGACTATGAGTATTTGAAAAAGCATCCGAAAATTATCATCGGGTACTCGGATACAACGGCATTGCTGCTGGCAGTGTATGCCAAAACAGGACTTATCACTTTCTATGGCCCTGCCCTTGCCTCATCCTTTGGGGAGCTACCGTCTTTTGTAGACATGACTTATGACGGCTTCACAGAGATATTGTGTGGTAAAGCACAGGTGCCATACATATACCCGCAACCGCCCTACTGGACGGATGAATTTATTGACTGGTCCAAACAGGACCGGGAAAAAGCACACTATGAAAATGAGTGGATTTGTGTGCAGCCTGGAGCTTCGGAGGGAAGGCTGATTGGCGGAAATCTAAATACCATTGAGGGCTTCTTTGGCACGGAATACATGCCGGAAATCAGGGAAGGGGACATACTTTTGCTGGAGGATTCGTTGAAAGACGCCTGCACGATTGAACGCAGCTTTTCCCTTATGAAACTCGCCGGAGTTTTTGAAAAAGCTGGTGGGATTATTCTTGGAAAGCATGAGAAATTTGATGATAATGGCACCGACCGCAGACCGTATGAGATATTAATGGAGGTGCTCGGTGACACAAAACTGCCAGTGCTTGCTGATTTTGACTGCTGCCACACACATCCTATGCTCACAATGCCCATTGGATGCAGAGTGCGCCTGGATGCCGGGAATAAGCAGGTGGTGCTGCTGGAGGGTCCGTTGGACTAAGTGGAAATATCGGGTTTATCAGTGTTGTGTTGTTTATGGTGTGCTTAATCTGCTGGATCATACTGCTTGAACTATTAAGTATTTCTTGATAGTTCAAGCAGGTTCAAGTTCGTGGTCTGTATATATTTTCTTCAGATGCGGATTGATTGCCGGAACAGATGCATCATTTCGTCTCACGCATACTGCGTACACTTTTGCGCGTGATAAGCTGCGGCTCGAATAAAATTGTCTGTTTTTGGGCATCCGGATGCTCAATCTCATACACCACACGCCGTGCCGTTTCCAGACCGATTTCATAAGTTGGCTGGCTGATGGTAGTCAAAGGAACCTCCAGCATATCAGAAAAACTGATATCATCGAAGCCTATGATTGATATATCGTCAGGAACCGATAATCCTTGTTTACGAATCTGATGGTATGCGCCAATTGCCATAACGTCATTAAAAGCAAAAATAGCTGTAGCTTCGGTGGTTTTCAATATTTTTTCAGCGGCGGAAATTCCCCCTGACATCAGGTAATCACCGTGAAATATATATTTATTTGAAAGTGTAAGATTAGCAGCTTCGTAGGCCCAATATATTCCGTCCAAACGTTCCTGAGAACTGGCAGAGTTTAGTGGACCGGTAATAAAGGCAATATTTTTATGACCAAGGGAGAAAAGGTGGCTTACCGCAAGGTAAGCTCCTTTTTTATTGTTCAGCATCAATGAACTGCAGTCCAAAGCGGGATTGCAGCGATCGACAGCAATAATAGGGATGGGTGCGTTTTTTATTGCTTCGGCATACGCACTTAGAAGTTCTGGAGGTGTATTTGAAGCCATAGCCAAAATAATAGCGTCGACACCTCTGGAGATTAAAATCTGCAGGCTCTCCAAATCCCTGGCAGGAGAATCGTTGGTATTGATTAAAATAATATTTCTTTGATGTTTGATCATTTCTGCGTCAATCCCTAAAGCAAGGGTAGAAAAAAATTGGTTGCTGATATCTGGAATGATCAGGCCAATTGTTTTGGTTTCACGTTTTACCAACCCCACAGCCAATTGGTTTGGACGATAATTCAATCTCTCAGCAGTATCGTAAATGAGCTGTTTTGTCGACTCAGATATTCTGCACTTTTTATGGTTTAAAACAAGGGAAACAGTAGTAATAGATAGGTTTGTTTCCGATGCAATGTCTTTTAGCGTAGTAGGCATAAGTGTATTGATTCCTCCTCATTCTACACAGATTTATGGAAAATGCTTTGTATACACTTTAATCGTACAAGTCATCAATATAGCACATTTTAACATAAAAAACGAGTAAATTCAATTGAAATACACAAATCAGGTAAAATGTTTTTACCAAAAGTTTCGATACATGGTTAAAATGCATAAAAAAATATGCTAAAGATGCGAAAACTATTGACAATTACCAAAACAATGATATAATGTAAAACAAATAAAGTGATAAAGCGTTTTAGCAAAAATCACATCAAAGGAGGAGAAGGGTAATGAAACTTGGGTACACAATCTGGGAGTGGGGCCTGGATAATGAGGAAGATTTAAAGAATGCTTTACGGGATATGCAGAATCTGGGATGCTGTTATTTTGAGAACTTTATCGGAATGGCAGATATGTACATGGGACGCGAAGAAGAGTTTAATGAGCTGGTTAAGCAATATGACATAGAATTTGTTGCTTTATATCACTATATTAATGATCTGACCATAGACAATGTGGCAGCGGCAGAGAAGTACATAGAGTTCTGTAAGAAAACAGGTGCAAATATTATGAACATCCAGGCACCTGACAGACACGGAGATCCTACAGATGCAGAGCTTGAGGAGCTGGCTAAACAGCTTAACGGAATTGGCAAGCTGGCATACGAGAATGGAGTTACCCTTTGTCTTCATCCTCACTTCCAGATGATGGTAGAGAAGCAAAGAGAAATTGACTACATGGCAGAGCATATGGATGAGAAGTATGTGAAATTCTGTTTTGATACTGCACACACAGTTCTGGGCCAGATGAAAAATCGCGATCTATTCACCAAATATGGAAGCCGCATCGGATATATTCATCTGAAAGATCAGGATATAAACGTAGATGTAGATGAATACAGGAGACTGTGGATTGAAGAGTGGGATCAGCATCAGAGATTCTATGAGTTGGGTTCCAAGAGTGTGGATTTTAAAGATGTTCTTCAGGTACTCAAAGAAGTGGGATACGACGGATACGTGGTAATTGAGAATGACACTCCCACTGTAAGTAACTTTGATGGTGCAAAACAGAATATTGAGTATTGCCGCAACGTTTTGAAACTGTAGGGGTGGGGCGTATGAGAAAGAAAGGAATTTTAAATGTTGCCATTTGTGAAGCGATTGCTTCGCTGGGGCATACAGAGTATTTGGTGATAGCGGACGCAGGGCTTCCGGTTCCAAAGGATGTACAGGTGATAGATATTTCCCTGGTTACCGGAATACCTGGATTCAAAGAGGTATTGGATGCTGTGGCTGGTGAATTTGTCATAGATTCTTATATTTACGCTGATGAAATGGAGTCGGCAAACCCCGAGCTGTCAGATTATCTGCAGGAAAAAATGAACGGAATTCAAAATAGAAGTGTTCCGCATGAGAAATTCAAGAAAATGCTTAAGGATGTTAGATATGTGATACGCACAGGAGAGTGTACATCTTATGCCAATGTTATGCTGGAAGGCGGGGTAAGCTTTTAGATAAAAGCAGTGATATGACGTGGGGAAAGTATGGTATGTATCAAATGAATACAAACGTAATTGGGGATAATACACAGCACTGCCTGCGGGAAAGGAGGCTTGTGGGATAGGAGGATAGAGGCTGTGGCAATATAATGTAACTTTAAAATCAACTATATAATGTTAAGGGAGGATACTATGAAGTTTAGACGAATTTTAGCTGCATCTCTTGCGGCAACGATGGTATTATCAGGATCTGTTGGAGTTTTTGCAAGTGGAGATTTTACTGATGAAATTGAGAAAGATGCAGAGTTAACCTATTGGGAAATGCAGTGGGCAAGTGGTGATTACAAAGATTATGTACAGGCAATGGTAGATAAGTTCAATGAAGAGAATGAATACGGTATCAAGGTAAACCTGGAAATGATTCCGTGGGACGGCTATTATGAGACATTCCTCACTGCTGTTACAAGCGGAACTGCACCCGACGTATATACAGGTGCAAGTACAGCTCCTACACAGTATGCTCAGATGGGAGAGAGCCTTGATCTCGACCCAATCATTGAGGCATGGAAAGCCGAAGAAAATCCAATATTAGAAGATATTGCTGAACAGTATTGGGGATTCTTTAAATATGAAGATGTTACATATGGGCTTCCTTATGGCGTTGATCCAAAACAGATAACCTACAGAACAGACTACTTTGAAGAGGCTGGAATTGATAAACTTCCTACTACATATGATGAGTTTTTGGATGTATGTGCAAAGCTGAAAGAAACTTTCCCGGACAAGATTCCGTGTCTGCTTACAGCAGGCGGAAATGAGCCTTCTTCCAACCACATGGTAGAGGTACTTAACGGTCTGAATTCAGCAGGTATGTTTGACGCTGACAAGAATGCAACGGTAGTGACAGATGAACAGAAAGAGAATTATGAATTCATTAAGACAATGATGGATGAGGGATATCTTTCTGAAGGCTCTGTTGGCTATGGAGACGCTGATGTAGAGAAAATGTGGCTCTCAGGCGGAGCATGTATTCTGTTCGGACGTTCAGGAAATATCGCCGTAAATACAGATATTGAAGAAAATGTACGTGTGCTTCCTCCGTTTGCCGGCCCAAGTGCTGACGAACCGAAATACTGTGCGAATGTAAACGGCGTTGCCGGATTCAGCCAGACAGAATATCCGAATGCAGCACGCTATTTCCTGAAATGGTGGATGGAAAACAATCTGCAGATTTTGGCAGGAACCGGTAACGGAAACCTTCCGCTTCGTGAAAGCTATTATGAAGATCCGGCATATGCAGAGCATATCTGGTATCAGGATACACTTGACTATTGTGTAAAGACTGGTGTTACGCAGGCATATCCACTGGATTCCATGTTCCCGGAATTCGCAACACTGGAAGGTGAGAAGGTATTGGCTGTAGCACTTTCAGAAGTAATGGAAGGCACAGATGTTGATACTGCACTTCAGGATTGTAATGATGCAATTCAGAGAGTGTTTGATGACGCGAGGGAAGCTGCCGAATAAATGAAACTCACAGGGCAGTCTTCGATAAGGAGACTGCCCTTGTTTTATCGGCAGACGGAATGATTGTAAAACTGCTGAGGCAGAAAAATATACCGTGTGAGGTGCCCTTATGAAGAAGAAAAGGAAAATTGAAAGCAATCGTCTGGGATATTTGATGACAATTCCGGCTACTCTGCTGATTCTTCTGGTGGATATCTATCCATTGATGAATGGTGTAACACTCAGTCTTCAGAAATATAATCTGCAGCATCCGAAAAACAGAAGGTTTATAGGTCTGGAAAATTATGCGAATCTTTTTCAGGATTCCGAATTTCTGGGAGTGCTTGGCTATACGTTTTTCTATACGTTTGTAACAGTTATAACCGCATATTTGTTTGGACTGATATTAGCTCTTATTATGAATCGGAAAATGCCGGGCAGGGGGATTTACCGTACCCTTGCATTGCTTCCTTGGGCAGTTGCCCCTTCGGTGGCAAATGTGTGCTGGCGTTTATTATTCAATGACAGAGTTGGTCTTGTTAATATATTTTTGATGAAAACGGGATTGATTGAGGAACCCATTTTGTTTCTGGCAAAAGGGGAAATCGCGAAGCTTACTGTTATTTTTACAGATTTCTGGAGGGATTTTCCCTTCATGATGATTGTTTTGCTGGCTGCAATGAGTTCAATACCAAAGGATCTGTACGAATCTGCTTATATTGACGGTGCAGGTTTCTGGAGTTCTTTCCGCTATATAACGATGCCAATGATCAAGGGAGTTAGTGCCATCAGCACGATTCTCATGTTTATCTGGGTCTTTAACCGGTTTGACAATATTTATCTGCTCACTGGAGGCGGCCCCAATAAAGCAACCTATACCTTGCCGATCATGTCATATTTTACAGCGTTTATGCGGGGAGACATGGGTAAGGCATCTGCCATGGCGGTCGTCATGCTCATTGTTATGACGATTGTCGCAATCATATATCTGCGTGTGATGAAAAGTGAGGTGGAGCAATGAAAGATAACAGGATTATTATAAAGATAAACAATGTTGTTATTTATGTTGTGTTCGCTGTGATTTTGCTTGTACTTCTTCTACCGCTGATATCTATGTTTGGTACGGCAATCAAAACTCATGATGCAGCGCTTACTACGGTATCACTTTTTCCTGAAAAGCTGGCTGACCTAAGTTTTGAGAATTTTGGCTATGTTATGCTTAAGGTTGGATTTGGTAAAAATATGCTGAATAGTGTGATTGTAAGTATTGCAGTTACATTGGCCTGCATTTTCTGTGCAGCTCCGGCGGGATATGCCATTTCCAGGTACCATGGTCCGTATTTCCGGGTTTATTCTGTATTTCTTCTGCTGTTACAGATGTTTCCGATTATGCTGATGCTCATGCCTCAGTATTTGATTTTTACGAAATTGCGCATAACAAACTCTTTGTTGTCTGTAATTATCAGCTACACAACAAGTAACCTGGCGTTTTCTATCTGGCTGTTGAAAGGATTTTACGATTCTATTCCCATAGAATTAGAACAGGCGGCGATGGTAGATGGATGCTCAAAATTCAGGGCATATGTACGGGTAGTATTCCCGCTTACCTTACCGGGCATTGCAACGGTTTCTGTATTTACCATGTTGAATGCGTGGAATGAGTATACTGTAGCCAGTGTATTTCTGAAAAAAGAATCCGCTATGACAATGACTCTCGGACTTCAGAAATTTGTACAGCAGAATGGCGCAGACTGGCCTTCCTTAATGGCGGCAGCCTGTATTGCGACAATTCCGGCAATCCTTTTTGTTCTCTTCTCGCAGAAATATTTGATTGAAGGAATGACTGCCGGTGCGGTAAAGGGTTAAATAAACGAAGATGAAATGATATAAGAAAAGATAATTCAAGAAAATATAGCAACATAAGGAGGAAAAGTCATGAAAACAGAGGCAATTTGGGTAACGAAACCGTTTCACGTTGAGGTTCAGCCGCTGGAGGTTGCAGATGAGCCGTTGGCAGATGAGGTGCAGATTGAGACTAAAGCATGTGGGATTTGTGCTTGGGATTCCGCTATGTACCAGGGGATTACAGGACCGGGGGACCCGCCGTATGCCATCGGACATGAGGCAGTGGGAATTGTAACGAAGGTTGGTTCTCTGGTGACAGATTATAAGGTTGGTGATAAAGTAGCGGTATGTTCCGCAACCTATAATGTACAGATGGCAAAGGTTGTTAACAATAAAGCTACAGGGGTGTGCCATTTGCCGGATGATCTGGAAAACTGGGCAGATGCTGTTTATGAGCCTACCTGCTGTGTTGTTAATCTTTTGGGGCTTAGTGAGATTGAGCCGGGTGACCGGGTGGCTGTAGTAGGCTGCGGTTATATGGGGGCGCTCACGATTATGGGCCTTATAAACGGAAGTGAAGCGGGAGAGATTATTGTTTTTGAGACTCGTGAAGACCGTCGCGAACTGGCAAGAGAATTGGGCGTAAAGAAGGTTTATGGTTTAAAGCCGGATGGAGAGTTTGAAGGGTTTGAAGAACTCAAGGCTGATGGCGGTGCAGATGTTGTGATTGATTTCACAACGGGGGAGGCCGGATTTGCCTTTGCACAGAAGTGTCTCCGTCCTCAGGCCGGAAAATTAATCGTTGGAAGCTGGCATCGCCAGAACCTTACCATTGATGCAACCAACTGGCATTTGGGCGGTATTACGGTTAAGAATCTGTCTCCTATGAGTAATCCGCATTATCATGATATGATTCCAAGGACAGCAACTCTTGTTGAAAAAGGTGTGTATCAGCCAGGGAAATTAGTATCGCATGTAGTGAATTATAAAGATGCCCAACTGAATCATATTTTTGAAATTTCGATTTCAAAAGAAGAGAACTATATGAAGGGTGTTGTAACTTTTGACGATTAGTTTTGCGGGAGAAGAATATGGAGAAGCTGAAAATCGGCGTACTTGGGAGTGGGGATATAGCGACAAGGATTTCTAAGACCATATTACATATGGAAGAGATTGAATTGTACGCGGTTGCGTCAAGAACGTATGACCATGCAAAGACATTTGGCGAAAAGTTTGGTTACAAGAAAATTTATATGGCTTATGAGGAAGTCATACAAGACCCTGAGGTGGATATTGTTTATATTGCGCTTCATCATACACAGCATTATGAATTTGCAAAAAAATGTCTTGCGTATCATAAACCTGTATTGTGCGAAAAACCATTTACCATTAATCGCTACCAGGCTGAAGAGCTGATTTGGGAATTTGCGGAAAAGGGAATCTTTTTAAATGAGGCGCTTTGGACAAGGTTTATACCTTCCAAAAATAAAATATTGAAAATTCTTGAGGACGGATTGATTGGCGAGCCAAAGATGATTGACGTCAATATGATATGCCGGATTTGTGATAATATCAGAATGACAGATATTAATATGGGAGGCGGTGCTTTGCTTGACTTGGGTGTATATGCGCTGAATTTCGTCTCCATGTTTTTCGGTAATGATGTGGAGGATATGAAAACCATGGTTTCTTTCTGGGAGACCGGGGTGGACGAGCAAGAAGTATTTATCATGAAGTATCCACAGGGAAAGATTGCTGTATGTAAGGTATCTATGGTTGGTAACGGAAGCGTAGAGGGAATTATATATGGTACAGCCGGACGGATTGAGATCAGCGATGTGATGAATCTGGGTCATGTGAAAGTGTATAATCTGCAGAATGAGGTTGTTGAGGAGTTTTTTGCTGCAGAAGGAACAACAGGTTATGAATATGAATTTTTGGCTTGTAAAAAGGCACTGGAGAATGGATTGACAGAATGCGAAGAGATGCCTCATTCAGAGACAATGTTCCTGATGAAGCAGTATGACAGGCTTAGGGCTGCCTGGGGATTCGATTATCCATGCGAGAAGGGACTGAATTAAGTATGAAGATTGAAAAAATAAATGCGGCAGTGATTGGCTGTGGTGTGATCAGTGACATTTATATGGATTCGTTAAAGAACCGGTTCAGAATCATCAATCTGACAGCTTGTTCGGATCTGGATGAGGAACGCAGTAGGAAACAAGCAGAAAAATATGGGATTGAGCCAAAAAGCACCGAAGCTATTATGCAAGATCCTAATGTGGATATGATTATTAATCTTACTACGCCGAATGCCCATTATTCCATTATTAAACAGGCTCTCAATCATGGAAAACATGTATTTTCCGAAAAAATGATCGCTGTTGAGCTGGAGCAGGGGAAAGAATTACTGGACATAGCAAGAGCGAAAAATCTGAGAATAGGTGTTGCTCCCGATACGTTTCTGGGGGCCGGTATACAGACCGCTAAATATATTCTGGAGCACGGATTGATCGGTACCCCTACATCCGCTTTGGTTTCATTAAACCGGAATTTTGGTCTTTTCGGGGATTTGCTGCCGCACCTTTTAAAGCAGGGCGGAAATTTACCTTTTGACACAGGGTGCTATTATCTGACTGCATTAGCAGCGCTCCTGGGACCTGTTGAATATGTGAATGGATTCAGCCGTACCTATCGCCCAGACCGCGTAGGGGAACATCTGGATAAGCCTTGGTTTGGTGAACCTATGAAAGCGGAAGCGGAAAATATCCTGGTGGGCTCTATGCAGTACAAAAACGGTGTACTTTGTTCTGTGCATTTTAATTCGGAATCAATTGTCAATGAATTGCCGGAACTAAAGATTTATGGCACAGAAGGTGTTTTGATCATTGGAGATCCTAATACCTTCGGCAGTCCGGTTGTTTTGAAAAAACCTATGTCGGATGCAGTGGAGTTTCCGTTTACTCATGGGTATAAGGACAATAGCAGAGGAATCGGCTGTGCGGAAATGGCATGGGCTATGCGTGCGGGAAGGCCCCACCGTGCTTCCATGGAGATGGCATACCATGTGTTCGAGCAGATTCATGGAATGCTGATCAGTGCCCGGAACGGGTGCAGATATGAGATGGAGTCAACCTTTGAAATACCGGAGGCTTTACCGGCAGGTTATATTGACAATGGTTTCTGGGGACCTACAGAGGAAAGTGCTCTGATAAAATAAGAGCTTGAGAAAGTGGGGAAAGAATATGATAAAAGAAATTGGGCATGTTTCATTTAAAGTAAGAGACATGAAAGTGTCTCAGGAGTTTTATATTGAAAAACTGGGATTTCGTAAATGCTTTGAAATAAAGAGGAATCCTGACGGCGGAGAGCCCACACCGAAAGAGGTGGTGCAGGACAGTGAAACATATGATAATGACAAACTTTGGATTACTTACATTCAAGCGGCGGAAAGACAGTTTATTGAATTGTTTACCATGGATGAAGGCGACAGTGATTCTTTGCCTCAGGGAAATGGGATAGGATATCTGCATCTTGCCTTGATCGTGGAGGATATCCATGCATACCGTGAGGAGATTGTATCCAGAGGCGCGGAGATAGATATTGAGCCCAGGATGGGAATGGACGGAACCTGGCAGATGTGGATTCATGATCCGGACGGAAATAAGATTGAATGTATGCAGTATACAGATAGGAGTGCGCAATTGCTGTATACAGCTAAATAACGTGGCTTTGTTTTCGTGAGCAATGGACTAAGCGGACATGTCTGAATGTCCGTTAGGTGGCTGACTGGATGGTACAATCCTGAAGGAAAGGAACAAATATGAAGTATTCTGTTTGTGTAGATGCGGTTTACAGAGGAAAGGACTTCCTGGAGTCATTGGCAAAATGCCATGATTTGGGGTTTGACTGTGTGGAATTCTGGAGCTGGTGGGATAAGGATATTGATGCTGTCTCAGAATATATCCGCAGGAATAATATGACGGTTAGTACATTTTGTACGAAGTTTATATCCTTAGTAGACCTGCAATACCGGGATGCATTTCTGGAAGCGTTGGAACAAGGAATTTTTGTAGCAGAAAAGTTAGGCTGTCATCAGATGATCGTGCAGACAGGGGCTGATACAGGGCTTCCGAGGGAGATACAGATGGAAAATCTCCGCGGCGGGCTTTTGGCGAGTCAAAGATTGTTAGAGAAACATAACTTCACGCTTCTCCTTGAACCCTTGAACACAAAAATCGATCATCAGGGCTATTTTATCAAAAGCTCGGACGAAATGGCAGAGGTTCTGGACGATTTAAATGCACCATGCTTCCAAATGCTGTTTGATATTTATCATCAGCAAATTTCAGAGGGCGACCTCCTGCGCCATATAGAAAAGCATTTTTCTAAAATCCGCCATATCCATGCCGCCGGAAATCCCGGAAGGCATGAGTTGTACCGCTCTGAAATCAATTATTCCTACATATTTCAGGAGCTTGAACGTATGGGATATGATGGATATGTAGGTCTTGAATATTTTCCTATAGATGTACCCGAGAAAGGACTTGGGATTCTGGCCCGGGGTGCAAAAAATTGAGGTAAGCTTATCTGAATTTCATAATTCATGAGAAGGACATTTCTGGATGGGGATGTCCTTTTTCGTTGCCTTAAACAAAATGGAGAAAATAATAATTTTTTCAATTTATCCTGCAACAATTTACTGCTAAAATGACACTTATAGAATAGGTGCACCGAAATAACCAGGCATGGGGGCCTGATAAGGAAACAGAGGTGAGGTCATGGAGGATTTGAGAGAACCGGAAGTATTTGCAAGGTATTACGAAAGTGTTTACCAGGATATGTACAGGTTTGCCCTGTATACGTTGAAAAATCCGCAGGACGCGGAGGATGTTACCGGGGAGGCGGTGGCGGATGCATTTGCATCCGTAGACAAGCTTCGTGACCCGCAGGCCTTCCGGGGATGGATATTCAAGATACTGTCTAACAAATGCAGGAAAAAGTTGAAGGAATACACAAATAAGACCGTGGAACTCCCGGAGCATTTAAGCACTGGAGGCGGACTGGAGGAGAGCGTACAGGTGCGGGAGGCTTTTGGAAAGCTTGCGCAGGAGGAGCGTCTGCTTATTTCCATGAAGGTATTCGGCGGATATAAAAGCCACGAAATAGGAGAAATCATGCAGATGAATGACAATACTGTGCGTTCCAGAATCAGCAGGGGCCTGGGTAAAATGCGGGAGCTGCTTCGGTAGAAAGGAGACGGATTTATGGATGACGATAAGCTTTTGGAAGAGATTAAAGATTCCGCAGAACATGTAGAGATACCTCAAAGCCTCAAACCGGAGGAAGTACGCAGAAGGCTGGAAGAACATACAAGAAGGTTTGAGAAAGAGAAAAGAAGAAAAAAGATCATTTCATTTAATAAATATGGCCGCTGGGCCGCTGCGGCAGCAGTTTTAGTTATTGCTCTTCTTGTGGCTGTACCAGTGCTGGAAAGGCAGAATGCTTCTGAGACAAGTAGCGGGCAGACGGCGAGGCAGGACAGTGCGCAGCAAGTATCCTCTACTGTGAGGGGGAATGAAGATTCAGTTGCCGACAGTGAACAGGAGTCGGTTTCCGACAGTGCGCGCGCTGCATCGACAACAGAGAGTACTGAAGACAACACAGCGGAGAACACAGCCGAGAATACAACGGAAGGCTTGAATGCTGGTGGTCGAGATGGCACTTCTGCAGCGGGAAGCGAAGAAGGGGCTTCTTCTAATGAAGAGACCGGGGTATTACACGTAAAGGATTACAGCGAGCTTTATACCATGGTTGGTGTCAGCCCACGGCAAATAGTAACGGTTCCGCAGGAAGCAGACGAGAGCTTCGGCTCTGCTGAGATGAGCGAGATGGACGGCGGGGTAGTCTATTCAACCGAGCCATACAATCCGACAGCATCAGATCAAGCAGTCGCAGAGAACGCCGTGGCCGCTGACAGGAACTATACCTCTATGGCAGATAATACGATGGTTGCCGGCGGGGGTAATACAGTAGCTGCGGACACCTCGTCAAAGGACTATTCATCCACCAATATCCAGGAGGAAAATGTGGATGAGGCGGACATTTTAAAGACAGACGGAAAATATATTTATATCCTGGACGCGGAAGGGACGGTGCGTATCGTTGAAGCGCAAACCATGAATCTCGCGGGGAAAATAGCCTTTGACAATGACAGCGATTCTGATATACAAGATATGTATGTAGACGGGGACATTCTTCAGATTATCAGAAGCAGCTTCGATTATGTGATGAACACTGACGATTTGTATCTTCTGGAGGATGAAGCTGGTGAAACGGATGCTGTGGCAGGTGGAGCAAGCGGTGTGCACAGTGATGACACGGATAGCGAAGATGACACAGGAATCAGTATGGGAGACGTAGAGATTTATCAACCGGACAGAAGCAGCAGATCGCGTACAAGATCTTATTACAGCGTGCCCAAATATTTTACAGAGGTAGTCACTTACGATATTTCTGACCGTGCAGCTCCTGAGATGAAGGGCACCTATTGTCAGGATGGTCGTTATTTGACCTCCAGAAAAAACGGAGATTATCTCTATATCTTTACCTCCTTTACACCTGAGAGCGGCCACGGCGTTACGGCCAAGGGATACTATGTGCCAAAAGCAGGGGATATTTATCTTCCATGTGAAAGTATCTATCTGCCGGGAACAGAGAGGGGTGTAACTTACCGGGGCAGAAGCTATCTGGTAGCGGCTTCGCTTAAAAACACCGAGGCATCTGAAACAGTGGACCGTATGGCAGTTGTGAACGGCGCGGGTACCTTTTATGTGAGCCCGGAGAATATTTATACCGCAGTCACAGGATATGACGATGATGGGGATTATACCGAGCTGCTGCGCCTGGGATACCGGGACGGTGTTTTTACCGCGGGCAGTGCGGGCAGGATTCCCGGAACCGTGAATAACAATTTTTCCCTGGATGAATACAAAGGATATCTCAGAGCCGTCACTACCCGTGATCAAGAGGTAAAGCGATTTTTTACAGGCGGGACGGAGACGGTGCGCAGCAATGGGCTTTATGTGCTGGACAGCGGGCTCAAAGTGATTGGAAAAATAGAGAAACTTGCCAAAGGAGAAAGCATTGAATCTGCCCGATTTATGGGAGATACGGGATATTTTGTGACTTACCGCAATACGGACCCGCTCTTTTCGGTTGACCTGTCCGACCCGAAGCACCCGGAGGTCTTGGGAGAACTGAAGATTACCGGATTTTCGGAGTACCTTCATTTCTATGGAGAGAATAAACTGTTGGGATTGGGCTGGGAGACAGATCCAGTGTATGGAGACAGGATTGGATTCAAATGCTCCATGTTTGATTTAAGCGACCCGGGGGATGTCAGAGAGACTGACAGGCTTGTACTGGATGATGTGAGCTTCTGTGATGCCCTGGATAATTATAAGGCCATACTTGTGGACCCGGAGAAAAATATTTTTGGTTTTACTTACGCAGTGACGAATGAAGACAACTGGGAGGACATATACTATTACGGAGTATTTTCATATGATGAGGATACCGGGTTCCAGCCGCTTCATTACATCAAACTGCCTGAATCTATTGCGGATAGCTATTCCGATGCGGTGCGGGTGCGCGGGCTGTATATTGGGGATACATTCTATCTTGCAGGCGGCCGGGGGATTATTGCCTATGATATGAAGGATGATTTTACAAAAAAGAAATCTTTCATGTGGCAGGATTAGGTATGGCAGCAGTTCGACGGGCAAGTGAGCAGTAAACGCAAGGTAACAGTTCGGGCTTGCCTGAACTACTACACCTCAAGCGATATTTAGGCAAGATTCTCCAGATTACTCCTTGCGCGAAGCACAGGAATAGTCTATACTATAAGGCGAAACGAATGTTTGGGGCATCGTTTCGCCTTATCTATATATCAGGATTGTTGGAGCAATCTGCCGTAGACGTAGGATTTCGCACGGCGGGATTCTAATTTAGAACATTATTTGTAGAAAGAGGAATAGATTATGAAACTGACCACAGTAAAAGAGATTTACAGAGAACGGGAGAAATACCTGGACAAGGAAGTCACAGTGGGTGGCTGGGTGCGCAGCGTCCGCGACTCTAAGACCTTTGGTTTTATCGTGCTGCATGATGGTTCTTTCTTTGAAACCCTGCAGGTGGTTTATCACGACAGTATGGACAATTTTGCGGAGATCAGCAAGCTGAACGTAGGCGCTGCAATCATTGTTAAGGGTACCCTGGTAGCTACGCCGCAGGCGAAGCAGCCTTTTGAGATTCAGGCAGTTGAAGTGACTGTTGAGGGAACATCTGCGCCGGATTATCCGCTGCAGAAGAAACGCCACAGTCTGGAATATTTGAGAACAATGACACATTTACGTCCAAGGACAAACACTTTCCAGGCAGTTTTCCGCGTGCGTTCCCTTTGCGCATATGCCATCCATCAGTTTTTCCAGGACAGAGGCTTTGTGTATGTGCATACGCCGCTGATCACCGGAAGTGACTGTGAGGGCGCGGGAGAGATGTTCCAGGTGACGACCCTGGATATGAAGAACCCGCCGCTGGACGACAAGGGACAGATTGATTATTCCCAGGATTTCTTCGGCAAACAGACCAATCTTACTGTGAGCGGCCAGTTAAACGGAGAGACATACGCACAGGCATTCCGTAATATTTATACCTTCGGACCCACCTTCCGTGCGGAGAATTCCAACACTACCCGCCATGCGGCTGAGTTCTGGATGATCGAGCCGGAGTGCGCGTTTGCGGACCTTAATGACAACATGGACCTCGCAGAGGCGATGCTGAAATATGTGATTGGTTACGTGCTTGAGAACGCGCCGGAGGAGATGAATTTCTTCAACTCTTTTGTGGACAAGGGCCTTCTCGACAGACTGAACCATGTGGCAAGTTCTGAGTTTGCACGTGTCACCTATACAGAGGCGGTAGCGCTTCTTGAGAAGAACAATGACAAATTTGATTATAAAGTATTCTGGGGCTGCGACCTGCAGACAGAGCATGAGCGCTACCTCACAGAGCAGATTTATAAGAAACCGGTATTTGTTACCGACTATCCGAAGGAAATCAAGGCTTTCTATATGAAGATGAACGAGGATAACAAAACGGTTGCGGCTATGGACTGTCTTGTACCTGGAATCGGAGAGATTATCGGCGGCAGCCAGAGAGAGGATGACTACGACAAGCTGAAGGGCCGTATAGAAGAGCTGGGACTTCGGGCTGAGGACTATGACTTCTATCTGGATTTGCGCAAATATGGTTCCACGCGCCATTCAGGTTTCGGGCTGGGCTTTGAGCGTTGCGTCATGTACCTGACAGGCATGGGAAATATCCGCGACGTGCTTTCATTCCCGAGAACGGTTAAGAACTGCGATTTATAAAAGAGAGGTTAAAATGAGATTTATTCATCTTGCAGATGTGCATTTGGGGGCTGTGCCGGATCGGGGCTGCCCCTGGAGCGGAAAGCGGGAGGAGGAAATCTGGGAGACTTTCCGCCGGGTTATTGCGGGCATCCGCGAAAATCCGGTGGATTTGTTATTTATAGCCGGAGATTTATTCCACCGCCAGCCCCTTTTGCGGGAGCTGAAAGAAGTCAATTATCTGTTTTCTACCATTCCGGACACCAGGGTGTATCTGATGGCAGGAAACCATGATTATATGAAGCAGGATTCGTTCTACCACAAATTTGAGTGGGCGCCGAATGTTGTGTTTTTCCGGGAGGAAAGCCTTAGCTGTGTGAAGGATGAAAAGCTCGAGGTATATGTATACGGACTCAGCTATCATCACCAGGAAATCACCCGTCCGCTGTATGATGGGGCAGCTCCGGGGGAGGGCGAGGGACTTCATATACTGCTGGCCCACGGCGGAGATGTGAAGCATTCACCTATAGATATCCATGGGCTTGCTGCTGCGGGATTTGATTATCTGGCCCTTGGACATATCCATAAGCCGCAGGTACTTCTGCAGGACCTGGCTGCTTATCCGGGCGCGCTGGAGCCCATTGACCGGAATGATCTGGGGCCTCACGGATACATTGAGGGATGGCTGGAGAAGGGCCGCATCAAGACGAAATTTGTGCCCTTTGCATGCCGCTCTTATGAGCAGATTCTCTTGATTTTGCGGGAGGATTCCACTCAATATTCCGTGCAGGAGATGCTTAAAATGGACATTGCCAGGAAAGGCGTGCGCAATATTTACCGGGTGATCCTCCAGGGCTTCCGTTCCCCGGAGTTGCTTCTGATTCCGGAGAAATTAAAGGAGCTTGGTTATGTCACTGAGGTGCTGGACGAGTCCCGGCCGTCGTATGATCTGGAGGAACTTGGGAAGCGGTACAGCGGTACATTGATCGGGGACTATATTGCATATTTCCAGGCAAAGGACAGAAGTGTTGTGGAAGAAAAGGCATTATATTACGGACTTCAGGCACTGCTGGAGACTAGCAGGTGACAGGGTAAAATATGATTATTAAACGTGTGACGATTAAGAATTTTGGTAAAATTCATGATAAAACTTTAGATTTATCTCCGGGTATTAACGTGCTCTATGGGGAAAACGAGAGCGGCAAAACCACGGTCCATACCTTTGTGAAAAGTATGTTTTATGGTATTCAGAGACAGCGGGGAAAAGCTGCCAGAAATGACGTATATACCACGTATGAGCCATGGGAAAATCCGGCGGTTTACGGCGGGACTCTCTGGTTTTTGTGTGGCGGCAAGCGCTTTCGTCTCACCAGGAATTTCCACAAAACCAGCATGTCAAGTGAGCTTCTCTGTGAGAATGACGGTGAGCTTCTGGATGTGGAGAAAGGTGATCTGGATACGGTGCTTGGCGGCGTGAGTGAGGCTGTGTATGACAATACGGTTTCCGTAGCCCAGCTTAAGAGTGTGACAGGCCAGGACTTGGTGCGCGAGCTGCAGAATTATATGGCAAGCTATCAGGGTACCGGAGACAGCTCTGTGGACCTGGGAAGGGCCATGCAGATGCTTAAAATGTCCCGTAAGGGATTCCAGGTGCAGGCAGAACGCAGGCGCAAGGAAACGGAGAAGGAACAGGAAAAGCTGTCCGCAAATATGGACTATCTGCGGCAAGAGATGGAGGAGCTTACAGAGCGGCGGTTTGAGGTGGAGGACAAGGAAAAATCTCTCCACATGATTCCCGGGGAGGATGATGGCGTTTCCATGCTGGATGAGCGCATCCACAGCATTCATTCACGTAGGCTTCTGGTGGGGGCAGGAATGGTCCTTTTGGCTGTGCTGGCTGCGGCAGGCATTTATCTTTTGGGAAATGTGCTGCCGAATCCGGTGGTGCTGCGGGTGATTGCGGGAATCGCAGCTGTGCTGCTGCTTTTTGGTTTAGGAAGATATGAGATGAGCCTTACAAGAGAGCTTGTGAAGCGGACAAAGATGAAGGCCCGCTGGCTGCAGAAGCAGGAAAAGCTGAAGTGGAACCGTGAGAATCTCGACGAGGCCATGGAGGAGAAAAAAACAGCGCTGTCCAATCTTCAGACAGAGTACCGGGAGTATGAGGACGAATCTTATCTGCCCACCGCTGAGGACACGGAAATCCAGGCCTTGAATATGGCGATGGATACGATTGAAGCGCTTTCCGGCAATATCCACCACCAGGTGGGCGGTAAGCTGCGCCAGAGGACCTCGCAGATTCTCAGTGAGATCACAGGGGGCAAATACCAGGAGGTGCTTATGGACCAGGAGTTGCGCATGACAGTCAACACCCAGGAGCGGGTGGTGCCTTTAGAGCGTCTGAGCAGGGGGACCATGGAGCAGATATACTTTGCTCTGCGTATGGCGGCGGGAGAGCTGCTGTGCGGTGAGGAGCGGTTCCCGGTGATCCTTGATGATGTATTCGGTATGTATGATGAGGAACGTCTTGCCGCGGTGCTGCGCTGGCTGCACAAGGAGCGGCGTCAGATTATCATCAGTACCTGCCATAAGCGGGAGATGGAGATTCTGGAAAAAGAAGGGATTCCATTTCAGAAGCTGATGCTGTAATCGTCAATCGCCGTAGCCACCGCTACGGCTCACTTCTCCGCCTTGCATATGAAGCAATCATCCTGCGTCAATGTATCAGCAACTTATTATTCGTTGTACTGTACCGCTTGTCCATACCAAGAATTCAACAGTTATAAGAGAAGCTGCAATACAATGCAGTCATAGAAAAGGCGGAGTTCCTGTGAAATAGCAGGAGTTCCGCCTTTTTAATATACGCCCGGCGGGCGCACGTTCTATTTTTCGTAGCGTGCCATGTATCTCTCCACGCAGCGTTTGATTCTGTCTACCGGGTTCAGCAGATGGCTGACAGACAGATCATGGTTGAGTGTGTCGATGATGAGAGCGATGTATTTGCTCATGTCACAGGTAATATAATAAGGCTTGTCTAAAAGTTCCTGCGTCTGGTATACCAGATTGGTGGTGAGAAGCTTGTCAAATACACCGTTTGCGTGAGCTTCGTCAAATTTCCCAAGTCCATCCGTAAACAGACCAAAGGTAGAGCAGATATAAATCCTGCCGGCTCCTCTTGCTTTCAGCAGGGAAGCTATCTCCAATACTGTATCACCGGAGGAAATCATATCATCCACAAGGATCATATCCTTGCCTTCCAGCTTAGGCCCGAGGAACTCATAAGCAGCTATAGGGTGGCGGCCGTTGACAAATTTAGAATAGTCAAGGCGTTTGTAGTACATACCCATATCTACGCCGAGAATATTTGCCAGGTAGATGGCACGTCCCATACTTCCCTCGTCCGGGCTGATGATCATGAAATGTTCATTGTCGATATGCAGGCCGTCCTCGTGATTGAGCAGGGCCTTGATAAACTGATAAGACGGCTGTACGGTTTCAAAGCCGTGGAGCGGAGTTGCGTTCTGCACGCGGGTGTCATGGGCATCAAAGGTAATGATGTTTTCCACACCCATGCCGATCAGCTCCTGAAGGGCTGTGGCGCAGTCCAGGGATTCCCGGCCCACACGCTTGCTCTGGCGGCTTTCATAAAGATAAGGCATAATCACATTGACCCTGCGGGCTTTGCCCCCGATTGCGCCGATCACGCGCTTTAAATCCTGGAAATGATCGTCAGGAGACATCAGGTTGGTGTATCTGCCGATGGGATAGCTCAGGCTGTAATTGCACACATCCACCATAATATAAATGTCGTCACCGCGGACAGACTCAGAGATGATACACTTTGCTTCACCGGAGCCAAAGCGGGGATTCTGTACCTGTATGGTATAACAGTCTCTCTGGTAGCCCTCAAACGCAAAGGAATCAATGTGCTGGTGTGTACGTTCTTTTCGCCATTGTACCAGCCAGTCGTTCACCTTATCGCCTAAACTGCGACAGCTCTCCAGCGGAATCAAACCCAGCCTTCCTACAGGAAGTGTAGCCAAATCTTTTGTAGTTACCTGTGCCATGCTTTATTTTCCTCCTAAAAAAATTTTCTGAATACGGATATCTTTCCCGACCAGCTTAAGCATATGGTAATTGCTGGCAATTCGGGAAAAGGTACGCTCGGAATAGGCTTCCGAAAAATTTTCCAGCTTCAGGTTTGTAGAAATAATCGTGGACTTCCTGCGCATGATCCGTTCGTTGATGCATAAAAACAACTGGGATGATACGAAGCTGTTAGTCAGCTCTGTTCCCAGGTCATCGATGATCAGAAGATCGCAGTCATATATAAATTCTTCCTCTCCGCTGCTGTCACTTTTTTTAGAAAAGGTGGACCCGGCAAGCAGGTCAAAAAGATCAAACGCAGAGAAGTAGAGTACGCAGTGCGCGGACTCCAGAAGCTCGTAAGCGATGCAGTGGGAAAGAAAGGTCTTGCCCACTCCGGTATCTCCGTAGAGAAAAAGGTTCTCAAAGGAGGTATCGAAATCACGCACAAAATTCCGGGCCGTATCGTACGCGCGCCGGGCCGTTTCCCGTGCGGAAAGTCCGGTGGCTTCGTTTTTTATTGTATCAGAATAGTAATCAAAAGAAAAGTGGTCAAAATTCTCTTTTTTAAGAATTTCTTTTAAATTGGACTGGGTGTAGAGCAATTCAATCTCTGCTTTTTTAAAACAGATACATTTTTTACTGCCCACATAACCTGTGTCCTGGCAGTACGGACATGTGTACGGCAGTTCCAGGTAGTCCGCATCATAGCCCAGACTGAGCAGAAGTGCAGTACGCTCCTCGGATAGCAGGCTGATAGCGGCTTTTAAATCCTCAAGCCCGGATTCCTCGCCGCTGAGCAGGGCGCGCACCTTGCCTGCGCTTAAAGATGCAACCTCCTCATCAATCTCACGCAGGCGGGGATGCTTCAGATATGCATCTGCCTTGCGCTCCTCTAAAAGACGACGGTTCTGGGCCTGTCTGCGGTTGTATTCCCGCATGATCATATCATATTGAAAATTCTGTAAAGGCACAGTCAGCCTCCTTTTCCTTTGCTTAGTATTGTTTAGTATTGCTGTTTTATATACGGGAAAACAACTCCATTTTGTTTTATATCTATGGAAAATCTGACAGGATAGTTTTATATGCTTATTGGTTCAGGAGTTTTTTCTCATATTCTTCGAAATCGTAATCACGCTGGTGGAAATTGTTGAAGCGGTTAGGGGTCTTGGGCGTTGGCTGGCGGTTTGCTGATTTCTCCAGCTTGCGCTTCTTGTGCTCTGCGTCCAGCACACGGATGTCGTCCAGACTTTTGACCGCTTTCTTTTTCCAGCCGGTAAGAATCTTGTCTGCATACTGGAAGCTTGACTGACCCGTCTGCAGCACGGTACGGCTGCATGCCTCCTGGATAATATCCATGGTAAAACCGTAATCCTTCATCCAGGTATCCATAAGTGCAATCTCCGTATCCACAGGGTTGCGGCTGCTGATGCCCATGGCCTTCAGGATGGTGTAATAGTCTTTGCCGTAGCGGGAACTCGCATCCTTTGCCATTTTCACGGTAGTGATGCCCTCCTGCGCCCAGGAAAGGGCCACAGTTTCGATATAGCGCATACTCTTGTGGTTACGCCCCACACAGTATTCAATCAGATAATCGATCAAGTCGGCAGACATTTTCAGCTCATCATAGAAGAAAAGGATTTTCTGAATCTCTGTGGGAGTGAGCGTCTTGCCCAGGTACTGTTCAGCTATGTACAAAAGCTGGATCACTTCCTCGTTTTCCTTAAGCTTCTTCACACGGTCAGGGGTGAGCGTGCTTTTCTTCACTGACGCCGCCGTGCTTGCAGGGCTTGACGCCGCCGCGGTTTCCTTGTCCGCAGGCTCGGCCTTGGCGGTATTAGTATGTATAGTTCCAGACTTGGCAGTATCCGTGTAAGTGGGGCCGGCTTTGGAGGTGTCCGTATATGTAAGCCCGGCCCTGGAGGTGTCCGTATATGTAAGTTCGGTATGGGTGTTATCTGTGTAAGTAAGCCCGGCTTTGGAGTTCTCCGTGTGTACAGGCTCTGCCTTAGCAGCTTGCGGTGTGTGAAGTACAATGCCAGTAATCGTCTTGTCGCTTCCGCGGCTTAAAGTCAGCAGGTTTTCCTTTTCCCAGTATTTCAGGGCGCGCAGAATATCACCTTCTGTGCAGAGAAGAAGGTCCGCCATCTGCTCCAGGCTGAACGACACCGGGGCATTGGAAAAAATCCGCACAAGGTAAATATATACCTTGACAAATTCTCCGTTCGTCTTGGACATATAGTTGTCAATAAACCAGTTAGGTAATATGGTAACTTCCGATCCGGAAGAATTCTGTAAAGTAATCATACTCATGAATCACAGCTCACTTTCTAATTGCCGCATCCCGCTGCGGTAGTCCTGAAACTGTTACAGGCTATCTGGATTATAGCACAACCCTTTTTAAAAGAGAATAGCCTATTTTCTGAAGCGGATTCATCCACATTCAAATGTGGATAATGTGGATAATGTGGAAAATAAAAAAACAAGTATATTATGGGCAACCGCATAAAGTAAGAGTTTTGTAAGAAAAACGCAACTTTTGCTGTAGGAATATGTCGAATTATGTTAAGTGGATTATGCACAAAAAAATCCACATGCCTTACACACTGAAAATGTGTATAAACATGTGGATAATGTGGATAACTCTTCAAAGGCTTGGAATTATAGGGTGTTTGTGTGTGGGGTAAATTGTTCATAACTTTTTTATCAGCATTCTTCGAAATTTTCATGTTGTTTAATTTTAGAGGATAAACGGAACATATTTTTACAACAAGGCCGTGGAGCGGTATTAACTGTCTCCACGGCCTTGCCGCATTTAGAACATATTTTTAAAGTCAGGATATATCTTTAATAGGTACAACTATTTACCGAGAAGGTGCTCACCAATATTTACAACGTCACCGGCGCCCATGGTGATCAGCAGGTCGCCCTGTGAACAATTTTCCAACAAAAAGTTCTCAATTTCATCAAAGGTCGGGTAATATTCGCAGGGAGTCCCCAGCTCCTGGATGCATTTCTGCAGATCCTCGGAGGTGATTCCGATGGTATTTTTCTCCCTGGCAGCGTAAATGTCAGCCAGCACCACATGGTCGGCCAGAGTCAGCGCCTGGGCAAACTCGGGAAGCAGGGCCTTTGTACGTGTGTATGTATGTGGCTGGAATACGCACCAGGTCTTTTTATGTGGATAATTTTTCGCTGCGTGCAGGGTGGCTTCGATTTCTGTTGGATGGTGGGCATAATCATCAATGATGGTCACACCTGCCACCTCGCCCTTGTACTGGAAACGGCGGTCCGTTCCGGTGAAACTTCCAAGCCCCTTGATGACAACTTCCCTGGAAAGTCCCAAAAGCTCACCAAGAGCAATGGAGGCCAGAGCATTGGATACATTATGAAGCCCCGGAACCTTCAGGTAATAGCTCCCGGCCTTCTTCCCGTCCTTAAGCACGGTAAAAGAAGCGTGGCCATATTTGTCATAGGTAATATCCGAAGCCTGGTAATCCGCATCGTGCTCCAGTCCATAAGTGATCACATTGCAGGAAAGACCGCTGATGATTTTCTCATACTCAGGTGTGTCCGCATTAATGATCAATGTACCGTCATCTGGCAGAAGCTCGGCAAAACGGCGGAAAGAATTGCGGATGTCATCAATATCCTTAAAGAAATCCAGATGGTCTGCATCCATGTTAAGAATAATACTGATTTTGGGGAAAAAGCTTAAAAAGCTGTTGGTGTATTCGCATGCCTCGGTGACAAAGGTCTCAGATTCACCCACACGGATATTGCCTCCGATGGCAGGAAGAATACCGCCCACGCTGATGGTGGGGTCGCACTGGCCTTCCAGAAGGATGTGGGAGACCATCGAAGTGGTAGTGGTCTTACCGTGGGTACCGGAGATGGCAATGGGTGTTTCATAGTTGCGCATGATCTGTCCGAGAAGCTCCGCACGGGTTAACATAGGAAGTCCCTTGTCAGCAGCACAGGCAAACTCCGGGTTGTCAGGATGGATCGCGGCTGTGTATACAACGACCTCTACGTCGTCTTTAATGTTGGAAGCACGCTGACCGTAGAAAATTGTGGCGCCCTTTTGCTCCAGGGATAGGGTGAGGGGGCTTTCCTTGGCATCTGAGCCGGATACCACGAAATTTTCGCCAAGCAGGATCTCTGCCAGGCCGCTCATGCTGATACCGCCGATACCGATGAAATGGATATGAAGCGGTTTATGAAAGTCTATTTGATACATAGTGATTTCTCCTTTAATATTCGGTTTGTTACTCGTGATTTTTTTTATTATAACCCCAACCGTCAAAAAAGAAAAGAGGTTTGAAGGGGTTCCCCTGGAAAGTTGGTGAACGGTAGCGGGAAGGAAATTCGGAGCGGTGGCGGTGATGCTGTCTTGTCAGGCATTGCTCGCTTCCCTTCAACTAAGTTCTAACTGCGACTAAGCCGCTCACGAAGAGCGTTCGCGTCTAAGTCTCCGTAAGAACTGGATTTTCAGGCGCGCTTCCGCAAAAT
>JNKJ01000026.1 GCA_000702025.1 Blautia schinkii DSM 10518 | reverse complement strand
ACGGTATCCGAATTAAATTCCTGGCTTGTTTTTCTCATGCTGCTGATATAAAATATAGAAGAGAGGATGCGTGTCATCAGTAAGACATGGCTCTCGTAAGTGATATAACTCTGGTGGCGTGGGTCATCCAGTCGTTTCAACATGGACAGGAGTCCGGGGAAATAGTGGCGGATCACCTTTACCAGTTCGCATGCCAGATGAAACTGGGCCAGGTGTTCCCTTGTATCTTTTCTGGTTACCTTTGCTTTTGTTTTCATGATAAAAACCTCCTTTCTTTATGCGGTTGCGAAGAAATAATCCTTTGGTCAGTTTTATTATCTCGCAATCACACATAAAGTGGGAGGTTTTTTTTAAAAATTTATTTAATCGTCAAAGCTGATTTTCACCTATAACTTATGTCTCATAATCAGCGTTTTTTATGCGTCTTTCCAATAATACGCCTGACTTCTGATGTCTTTTCACAATGGATGCTCCTGCTGCCGGTCGCGTCATTTATAAACCCTTCTTTCAAATATATAAAATATCCTTCCTCTTTCGTATATGACATATCCTCAATCATTTCATAATATTTTTTCGGAACCTGCCATTTTTCCAACATGCGCCGCTGCTCTTCACCGAATCCCTGTTTTTTCTCCCCAAATTTGCTTTTTCCGGAAGCCAGGTCATCACAAACCAACGCGAACAAATAAGCGTTGACCGACATTCCCAGCGACGCGGCCGCGGCTTCAATTTTGGATTTCTCTCCTTTGGGAAATGTAAAATGAATCTGATCATAATGCTCTTTTGCGTGATTATTTTTATACCCTGTCCGGCTCATATTCTCGCCCCTTTTACCGTTTTTTACATTATAACATTGTCTTGTACAAGACACAACATTTTATTTTTGCCGTTTGTCTGTTACCTGTCTGTTACTTGTCTGTTACCGGTAGAATTTCATAGATTTTGATAGGCTCTCATACTGTTTCTAAACATAGCAAAGCCCCCGGAAATACTGGATTTCCGGGGGCTGTATCATTTTTCTTTGTCTTGCAAAAATTATCGCTTACTGAACTGCGGTGCTCTACGAGCAGCTTTGAGACCGTATTTCTTACGCTCTTTCATACGTGGGTCACGAGTTAAATAACCTGCAGATTTAAGAACTGGTCTGTATTCGTTGTCTGCCTGAAGCAGGGCTCTTGCAACGCCGTGTCTGATCGCACCAGCCTGTCCGGTGTATCCGCCGCCGTGTACATTTACCAGCACGTCAAATTTACCGTCTGTCTCAGTTGCCACTAACGGCTGACGAACGATAACTTTCAGTGTATCTAATCCAAAATACTCATCGATATCTCTTTTATTAATTGTGATTTTACCGGTTCCAGGTACCAGGTAAACTCTTGCGATTGATTGTTTTCTTCTTCCTGTTCCGTAGAATTTTGCGCTAGCCAATGTTTTCTACCTCCTCATTAAAATGTTAAAACTTCCGGTTTCTGAGCTTCATGCTTGTGCTCAGGTCCGGCATAAACGAAAAGTTTCTTGTACATGGTTCTTCCTAAAGGTCCTTTGGGAAGCATGCCTTTCACTGCCAGCTCAATTACCTTCTCGGGTTTCTTTGCTAACATTTCTTTTAATGTGGTTTCTCTCATTCCACCAACATAATCGGAGTGATTGTAATAAATCTTCTGTTCTAATTTCTTACCTGTAACTTTAATTTTATCAGCGTTTACGATGATTACGTAATCACCTGTGTCTACGTGTGGTGTAAACTGAGGTTTGTTCTTACCTCTTAAAACGCTTGCAACATTGGAAGCCAGACGGCCCAGAGTGCATCCATCAGCGTCAACTACATACCATTTTCTTTCGATTTTATCTGGATTAGCCATATAAGTCTGCATGGTTTTACCTCCTGTTATTTATCAACGATAATTTGTTCAACCGCGGTTTTTCCGCGAAAATAAGTAATATCGGAACGTGAATGCAATAAAATCGCGGAAATGTCCGAAACCGCTGATAAAACGCCTTCGCCGGGGCTTTGGCTCAGGAGCTTTCGCACTACGTCACATTGAGTAATTATATTATAGTCGTCCTCTTCTGTCAACTACTTTTTCCCGCAATTTCCAACTTTTTTCCACATTTACGCCTGTATTTCCGTACAGCTGCATATTTGATTTATGCCCGGCATTTCAGAAGCGAAATTTCGTACCCAGGCTTGTAGATGGTTATGGTATCACCATTTATCAAAACCCCTTTATCCTCATTATCTGTTGTCCTAGTGATGCGGTAAGACTTAAACCTATATGTCCCGTAAACGGTGTCCACTTGTACTGGCAGAAAAACATTAAGACCGCCATAATCCATAGCCCGAAGAAAACGGCAGATCTGTCTGCCGTCCCATTTCAAATCAAGTATTCCTTTGTTTGGTGCTTCGTATGAGTAATGAAATTCCGACGGTCCCGCCAATTGGGGCTCATAGTGTTCCTCTCCTCTCAAGACCGCCGGCATAAACTCAAGGAAGCTCTCATATGCAGCCTTGAGCTGTTCTCTAAACAAACTGTAGGAAGTCGTGTTCTCTGAAATCAAAATTTTTTTCAAAGCCAGAACCTCTCCTGAATCAACTTCAGGGAGCATTTTGTGCCAAGTCACCCCGGCTTCAGAATCCCCGTTGAAGATTGCCCACGCCTCGGCGTTTCTTCCTTTATATCTGGGCAGGATTGCCTGATGAACGTTTAATGCCAGGATATTTTCCTTTTCCAATATATCTGCCGGCAAAATGCGGGGATTGATAATACTCAGAAGGAGAACTTGACCATCTTCCCTTCGTATCTCCTCACATACTTCTGAAAAATCCTTTACAAAATAGGGCAGTCCTTTTTTCTCAGCCTGAATCCTCGTGAGCTTCTGCGGCCTGCTGCTGGTATCATATCCTATAAAAGGGAGCGAAAGGCTCTTCATATAAACCATACAGTCAAGAAATAATTTCCCCGTACCTAACACAATTACCTTATTGTATTTCATTTATTTTCCTTTCTGGTCATATCTTTCCAGGCAAATCCACCGTTATGTGTAACCTTTGCCTCGTAAAGTGCTGCATCCGCAACCTTGGCCAGAGCCAAATAAGTATCCCCATGTCTGGCGGTTACTGCACCCGCAGACATAGTAATGGAAGGCATATTACGCCTCTGCGCCTCTTTTGCCAGCGTATGGTTGATATCCTCCATAATTCGTTTAGCAACCGAATAGTCGTCTGTATCTGAAACAAAAATCGCAAATTCATCACCATGCAGCCTGGATGCAAGATCGACAGTACGGATACGGCCGATGATCATCTGCGCGGAAAGCTTGATGACTTCATCACCAATCTGGTGCCCGTAATTATCATTGATAAGCTTGAAATGGTCTCCATCAATCATGATCAGAATACCACGTTCCTCAGGACACATATTTTCCAGAATTTGGGTAACGCCCTTTCGGAAAGAACCAAAATTCATCATACCTGTCAGCTCATCAATAGCTGCGGCTTTCTGCGCCGCAGAGAGAGCAATCTCTAAACGCTTCTGTGTCTGACCCAGCTCTATATAAGCCTCCTTAAGCTCACGATTCCTCTGCTCCTTGCTGACACGTCCAAGGATATATACAAGCAGAAGCTCTATGATCAGAATCGGGAGCAGCCATATGGCCACCGTATCCTTCAGCATAGATAAAACCGGAACCAATAAAAGGAAATGGTAATCACGCCCCCGAATCACGCACCCATAATAGCTTTTGCCATTAAGCTTAATACTTTGCACATTATACTCGTTTTCAAGGAGTCGTGCAAGCTCAATTCCAAAACTCTCACGGAAAGAATGAAAAGCCTCGGCAGCCTCCAGCTCATCCCTCAGCTTATCTGCCTGCTCGTCTCCGTCTGCATTATCAAGCGCTGTCTGTACAGCTTTGACTGTCTGCGCAGTATCCTCAAGTTCGGAAGTCAGACTTCCTCCCAGATAGAGCTCATTGGTACTTCCGATAACTGTACCGTTATTATCAAAAATCATCATCTGTTCCTGATCGAAGGACTGAACCGTAGAAACCAGGTTCTGGATATCTCCCATTCTAATATCATAAGCAAACACCGTCTCTCCGTCGGGCTGAAGCTGAGAGATGGTAGAAAGGATGTAATGATTTGCGTAGCTCATATAGGGCGGAGTAAAAACAATCTCTCCACCGCTGGCCACTGCATCCTTATACCAGGGCCGTTCCGTCGCCACATACCCTGTATCCTCATACTCAGAATAAGGCGTATCCCAGCTATATAAATATCGCCCTTTATAATACATGTATAGGCCGTCAAAGGTATCCCCTTCAATCTCCAGCATCGTTGCATCAATACTCTTCAGATAATCCCATATATCATCCGGATCCGGGTTATTTTTAATTTCCTGGGACATCATCTGTGAAAATAGCTCAAAAGAATGGCGATAATCATCTAAAACCTGCTCCACCTGTTCCTTTGCCTGTGTCCCATGGGCATACAGACTATTGTCCACATGTTCGCTCTCACGTCTCACAATAAAAACAGCCGCAATAATATTCACAATTAAAAACGCCGCAATATAGCGATAGCTTATACTTTTCAAAATCTTCTTAACTTTTATTTTCTCACTCATAAGGTTCCTCATCATGGTATACGGAAATTAGACTAAATCATACAATTTTTACTATATTTCTTAGAAACCTTCACATTTCCGTCAATTTTCCGCTTATTTTCTTTCTATTTTAGCATATGTGCGCAACTCTGTCCATGTTCCTTTTTGATAATATTCAGACATATTTCCCTGGAAAATCCCACAGGATTATGTTACCATTTCTGTTATGCTGGATTTGTTCTATTTTCCATGAAATAGTAAGGACACCACAAATCAATTACAAACCTTCAGGAGATGAATATAATGATCACTTTTTTATCCCGCATTTTTGTCAAAAACCGGGAGGACTATCAGTCGCCCGGGGTACGGCAGGCCTACGGAATGCTCTGCGGCGCGATGGGGATTGGCCTCAATATCCTTTTATTCCTGGGTAAATGGCTGGCCGGTATTCTCAGCGGATCCATCGCCATCACTGCGGACGCTTTCAATAACCTTTCCGACGCCGGCTCTTCTGTCATTACCTTAATCGGCTTCAAGCTCTCCGGTCAGGAGCCAGACCCGGAGCACCCCTTTGGGCACGGACGGATGGAATACATTTCGGGACTGTTTGTGTCCGTGGCAATCCTTATCATGGGCTTTGAGCTGATCAAAAGCTCTGTGGAAAAGCTGCTGCATCCTGAGCCTATTGAGAGCAGCACGATGGTTGTGGTGATTCTGGCTGCTTCCATCCTTGTAAAGCTGTACATGTGCTACTATAACCGCAGCCTGGGCAGAAAAATCAAAAGTGCCGCTATGCAGGCCACCGCTATGGACAGCCTGAGCGACACGGTATCCACCACTCTGGTACTGGCAGCTACCGTCATCAGCCAGCTTACCGGACTTCTGCTGGACGGATGGTTCGGCATTCTGGTAGGATTGTTTATTTTCTACACAGGGTTTAAGACCATGAAAGAAACCATGGACCCGCTTCTCGGACAGCCGCCCCAGAAAGAGCTGGTCAGTCAGATCGAGCAGATCGTCACCAGCCATCCCATGGTGCAGGGTATCCATGATCTCATCGTGCATGACTACGGCCCGGGCAGGCTGATGATTTCCCTTCATGCAGAGGTGTCCGCTGACGGAAATCTCCTGAACATCCACGATGAAATTGACAATATCGAGCATGAACTGCAAGAAAGCCTCAAATGCTCCGCCACCATACATATGGATCCCATTGTCACAGATAATGAGGAGATCAATGAGATGCACCGTGTGATTTCAGAAATGGTAACCCGGCTGGATTCACGGTTTACCATGCACGATTTCCGTATGGTGGAAGGCCCCACCCACACCAACCTGATCTTCGATGTGGTATTGCCTTATGACAGTAATTATACGGACATTGATGTCATCAATAAACTGAAAGAAGAAATCCACGCCCTGCCCGGTGGGAAATACTTCGCAGTGATTCAGATTGACAGAGCTTATTGTTAAACACAACGTTACAACACATAACACTTCACAATATCGGTACCGTACAGTAAAGAGAAACCGGTGCAAAAGACTTCCAGGGAATTTTCCCGAAAGCACCTTGCACCGGTTTTTCTCTCTCATTATTCCAGAGGTATTACATGATATTTATTTTCGCCAGCATCCTCATTTTCACTTACGTTTTTAATGATAAGAGCCTCTACCTGAGAAACATCCAGAATCCTGTCAATAGGAAATGCTGTAAAATAATCATCGGATTCCTCTGACATATACCCCATACTGCCCGGTCCGAGATATAACATGGGATAAAGTGTACCGTCTTTCATTTTTACCCCGGGCATATCAAAGGGGTAGGCCCCCATAACGGGATTACCTGCAGCTCTGTTTTCCTGAAGTATTTTCCTTGGCAGATTATAAGTGACATTGATTGAAATAGGAGAAAGCTCCACATGCTTCACCGTGACCCCGGTATCGCCTACTGGGGCATCTAAATCCCATACTTTCATCTCATCACTTCCGGTAAGCACCCAGTCAAAGGTCCAGGTGCCTTCCAAATCCGGAAAATACGTTGCTTTCGCCACAGTCCCCAGATTCTCCATTTCAATATGGATTGCCTTATAGAAAAAAATTCCCTTTTGTCTTGAATTACTCAAAGTGACTTGATATTCCATACTGCCGTCATCCATGACATACTCGGAAAGCGTTTCCGTCTCAGTTGGAACTGACCCGTCTGCCCGCAATGGACGTCCGTTCTCATCCGCTATCAGACCGTTATAAAAAACACCCAGGCTTCTAAAATCTTTCTTCTCATCATAATCAGCCGTCCCGAAATTTCTCACCGGATCATAACCATCCAGTGTAACGCTCAAATCTTCAAAAGACGGTTGTTCCCCTTCCGGAACCTCATATCCCTCCACCCGGAAGATAATCTGCGCATAGTAATTATCTACAATGGATTGCTCCGCAGTGACAGTGATACCATTACACACCGAAGTTTTATTCACCGGAGCCACCATTTTTGCATCCTCCAGGTTCCTCTGCATCTCATCACTCGCCTGCATACCCTCGGAAAGACTCCTGGTCCAATTCATATATGCCGCAGCCCCTGCCGTCACAGCACCGGCTGCCAGCACAGCCGCACAGAGAAGTATACCGATTTTCTTTTTTCTCTTCCTTACAGATTGAGAGGCCGTTTTCCTCCTGACAATACTTTTCTCTGCAATAATTTTATCTGTAATACTTTTCTCCACGAGACTTTTCTCTGCAATACTTTTCTCCACGAAACTTTTCCCTTCAGTGCGCTTACCCGCTGTATTCTTACCCTTCTCCTCATTCGCCTGCTGTCGGATCATCTCAAAAGCAGACGCCGCTTTTTTCTGTACAATATCAGGAATTATGATGTCTTGCTGAAGAACATTTAAAATATCACCTTTGCACAATTCGGCTTCTCCGGACTGTTTTCTTATCATTTTCTCACGTTCATTCATAACACACCCCTCCTTCTCTCCAGAGGAAAATAGTCCTGTGCCAGCCTCTCTCTGGCACGGGCAAGCCTGGTACGTACAGTAGACTCAGGTATCTAAAGGATCTGCGCAATCTCAGAGGTTTTAAATCCTTCCACATAATAGAGTATCACCACACTTCGGTAATGCTCTGCCAAGGCCTCAAGCGCCTGCTCCCACTCCAGATTAGCATAACCGCTTTCCTGTGCTCCCACCTCCGGGACTTCATCCGTAAAAAACAGATTTTCCTTTTTCCGCAGGATATCCCTGCATTTATTTACCAGAATCCTGGTCATCCATGTACGGAAATATCTGTCCTCCCGAAGCTGCTCCAGCTTTTCCCAACAAGTAAGAATCGTTTCTGAGATCGCATCGGCCGCATCCTCCTCATCCTGGAGAATGGACCGCGCAGTCTTATACATCGTCTGCATCTGGGACTGCATAAGCTTGGTAAATGCATCTGCATCCCGTGCTTTCGCTCTCTTAATTAAATCATCCATATGTGCTCCTTCCTGCATCTACAGATTTTTGTCCCGCAGGGTATTTGACCCTTTGTGTGTCCTCTTACTTATTAGACGGAAGGTTTTGAGAAAATGTCCCAATGGAAATTCAAAAAAGTTTCATCTTAGTCAAAAAATTCAATTCCCATCAGCGTAAGCCCGTGAGCCGGGGCCGTAGGCCCCGCTGCCTCGCGGTCGCAGGCCTCCAGAATTTTTTTCACACGTTCCGGCGGATACTGGCCGTTGCCTACTTCAATCAAAGTCCCGGAGATAATACGCACCATATTATAAAGAAATCCTGTCCCTGACACGCGGATGGTAATGATATCCCCATCCCGCCAAACATCGATGCCGGTAACGGTACGAATCGTGGTTTTCACCTGCGCTTTTGCCCCGCAGAAGCTGGCGAAATCATGGCGTCCGATGAGATAAGAGATGGCTTCCCGCATCTTATCCACATCCAGCTTGTAATGATAAAAATAGGAGTACAATCTCTCCGTAGGCACCGGAAAACGGCGGTTCAAGATCCGATATTCATACGTTTTTTCACTGTCACAGTACCGCGGGTGGAAATCCGGCTCCACGTCTTCAGAGAGCTGGATGCGGATATCCTCCGGCAGTCTCTGATTCAGAGCATAAGAGATTTTTTCACCAGGAATACGGGTGTTGGTGTCAAACACAGCCACATTCCCCAGTGCATGTACACCTGCGTCCGTGCGGCTTGCGCCTATGGTTTCTATTTCCTCGCCCAAAAGCTCGGACAATTTCTCATTGAGAACTCCCTGTATGGTCACGCCGTTCGGCTGCGTCTGCCAGCCGCAGTAGTTCGTTCCGTCATAAGCTACCACAAGTCCTACTCGTTTCATAAATACCTCCTTTAAAATATGAGAAAAAGAAGCCGCCGGAAAATGAATTACATACACCATATATGGTTCTGACAGCACAGTGTCCACAGCAATATACAGTATTTGAATTCTATTTTCCGACAGCCCCTTCTGTTTTAAAATGCTTCATCTGTCATAAAAAAATCCACATTAAATCCGCATTAAATTCCCAGTACCCGGAAGGCAATGGCAATTCCCACATAAACCACAAGAATCAAAAATGATACATAGTCCCTGCCCGCATACTTCAGCGGCTTCATCTGTGTCCTGTCGTCACCACCGTGGTAACAGCGCGCTTCCATTGCCATAGCCAGATCATTCGCCCGCCGGAAAGCAGAGATAAACAGCGGCACCAGAAGCGGCACCATGCTCTTTGCTTTCTGAATCAGATTACCGCTTTCAAAATCAGCGCCGCGGGCAATCTGAGCTTTCATAATCTTATCTGTCTCCTCGAGCAAAATCGGAATAAAACGCAGAGCAATGGACATAATCATGGCAATCTCATGCACAGGCACACGAATATGATTTAACGGCCGCAGCAAGCGTTCCAGCCCGTCTGTAAGCTGGTTGGGCGTGGTGGTAAGCGTCATGATGGAGGAACCGATCACCAGGTAGGTAAGGCGGATTGCCATCCTTCCGGCCATGGACAAGCCTTCCTTCGTCACCTTGAGAAAGCCCCATTTCCAGAGGATTTCTCCCGGGGTGAGTATGATATTGAACACCACGGTTATCATCAGGATCAGAAAAATCGCTTTCAATCCCTTAAACATAAACTTGACGGGAACCTTTGACAGGATGATCATCCCCGCCAGAAAAAGGGTCGCCACCGCGTAGCCAGGCATGGTATGAAATACAAAAACGGAAATAATAAAGGCCATAGTGCCCAGGAATTTCGTCCGCGGGTCCAGTTTGTGGAGAACAGAGTCAGCCGGATAATACTGGCCCAGAGTAATGTCTCTGATCATCGGTCTGACCTCCTCTCCCCAGGCTTGCAAGTCTCATTTTCTTCCCTGTCAGTTCTCTTGCCAACCGAGCCTGTACTTTCTGCAGTCTGCACTTCCCTCAGCAGATATGAGTGGCCGCTTTTAAGAGCATCCAGAATGCTCTCCTTGGCTTCCGCAACCGTGGTGGCATCCGTATCCACATCCAGGCCGTTTTCCTTAAGGGAATGCATAATGTAGGTAATCTGCGGCGCTGCCAGCCCCATGGCCTCCAGCTCCTTATAATGAGAAAAGACCTCCTTGGGCGTGCTGTCAAAAGCCACCCCGCCATTGTTCATCACGATAAGACGCTCCACATATTTCGCAATGTCCTCCATGCTGTGAGACACCAAAATAATTGTAATTCCACGCACCTTATGAAGCTCGGCAATCTGGTCCAGGATATCATCCCGGCCCTTAGGGTCAAGCCCTGCGGTAGGCTCATCGAGGATTAAAATCTTCGGATTCATTGCCAGCACTCCCGCGATAGCCACGCGCTTTTTCTGTCCCCCGGAAAGCTCGAAAGGGGACTTACTGTAATTCTTTTCCTTAAATCCGACCTGTTGAAGCGCTTTTTTCGCCTCCACCTCAGCCTCTTCCCGGGTTAAGCCCTGGTTCATGGGGCCGAAGCATACGTCGGACAATACATCGTTTTCAAATAGCTGATGCTCCGGATACTGGAACACCAGTCCCACCTCGCTTCTAAGCTTACGGCGGTCATATTTCTCCGCCCAGACATCCTCCCCGTTATAGAGAATCGTCCCGGACGTGGGCTGTATCAAAGCATTAAAATGCTGGATCAGTGTGGATTTTCCGCTCCCGGTATGGCCGATCACGCCAATAAACTGCCCGTCCGGAATATACATGCTGATGTCCTTAAGCGCATGTATTTCGTAGGCAGTTCCCGGGCTGTAGGTATAGGTCACGTTCTTTAATTCTATCGACATAAGGCACTCACCAATTCCTCTGTAGTCAGTATACCCTCCGGAATATCGACACCGGAGAGGCGCAGCTCATGAGCCAGCAGAGTCACCTGCGGCACATCCAGGCGGTATTTTTTGAGGGTGTCCACCTGGGAAAATATCTCCCGGGGCGTGCCCTGCATGACCACATCACCGCCGTCCATCACATACACCTTATCCGCATGGATGACCTCTTCCATGTAGTGAGTGATGAGAATGACGGTCACATTTTCTGCCTGATTGAGCTCCCGCACGGCCTTGAGCACTTCCTTGCGGCCGTTTGGGTCCAGCATGGCGGTAGGCTCATCCAGCACAATGCACCGAGGGTGCATAGCTACCACACCGGCGATCGCCACGCGCTGCTTCTGTCCCCCGGAAAGTTTGTTGGGGGAATGGTGGCGGTAGGCTGTCATGCCTACTTTTTCCAGGCTGTCGTCCACACGTTTCCAGATATCATCCGTGGGGATGCCCATGTTTTCCGGGCCAAAGCCCACATCCTCCTCCACCACAGTACCGATGATCTGGTTGTCCGGATTCTGAAAAACCATGCCCGCTTTCTGGCGGATTTTCCATAGCTCCGGCTCCTTGGAGGTGTCCATATCGTCCACCCATAGTGTCCCCTCCGAAGGAAGCAAAAGTGCATTCATATGCTTCGCCAGGGTGGATTTTCCCGAGCCGTTATGGCCCAGAATCGCCACGAATTCCCCGGCTTCAATGTCCAGGTTTACATCATTGACGGCGCGCTGTGTCTCCTGCACATTTCCGTCGTCATCGTATTTGAGATAGTCAAATCCCAGCTTGAACGCCTTGATAATTCCCATATTCATCCTCTCTTACAGCCACCGCAATACTGTTCGGCAACAGGCTTTTTCGGCGGCCTTCTTATGTCTGTATCAGGCCTCTTCCGTAGCTGCCGGAGCCTGTCCGGTCAACTCGTCGATCAGCTCCCAGATCTCGTCTCTTCCCTGCTTAGTCTCTGCAGAAAACGGAATCACGATACTACCTGGGCGGAGCTTCAGCCCTTCTTTTATCATCTTCAGATTTTTCTGCACCTGGCTGCGTTTGAGCTTATCCAGCTTAGTCGCAATGATGATCGGCTCATAGCCATTGTGCAGGATCCAGTCATACATCAGCTTATCGTTGGCGGATGGGTCATGGCGGATATCAATCAAAAGAAATACCGCCTTCAGATTTATAGAAGTATGAAGGTATCTCTCAATCATTTTTCCCCATTTTTCCTTTTCGGACTGGGCAATCTTTGCATAGCCATAGCCCGGAAGGTCCACCAGATAAATGGTTTCATTAATATTGTAGAAGTTGATGGTCTGCGTCTTCCCCGGCTGAGAGCTTGTCCGCGCCAGGGATTTTCGGTACATCAGTCCGTTTATCAGGGAGGACTTTCCCACATTTGATTTGCCGGCAAAGGCCACCTCGGGCCTTCCGGTATCCGGCAGCTTGCTTGTGACACCGCATACGATGTCCAGTGATACATTCTTAATAACCATTTATTTCCTCACTATTTGCTATGAAATTCCCCGTTTTTCAGCGCTTCTCCCAGCACATCACTCATACTGCCCACAAAAGAAACAGTAAGTCCATCCAGAATTTCCTTATCCATTTCCTCAATATCCGGCTTGTTCTCCTTGGGAACCAGAACCTGCTTAATCTTTGCGTATTTCGCTGCAAGAAGCTTTTCTTTTAGCCCGCCGATCGGCAGCACGCGTCCCCGGAGTGTGATCTCGCCGGTCATAGCCAGATCCGCGCGGACCGGCTTCCCGATGATTGCGGAGAGCATGGCTGTCGCCATGGTGATACCCGCCGAAGGCCCGTCCTTTGGTACGGCTCCCTCAGGGATATGTACGTGGATATCATGTTCCTGGAAGAAATCCTGGGAAACCCCGTATTTCTCAGCCACGGAACGGATATAGGTAATCCCCGCCTGGGCGGACTCCTTCATCACATCCCCAAGCTGTCCGGTAAGCATCAGCTCACCCTTGCCGGGCATGACATTCACCTCGATCTGCAGGGTATCGCCGCCCACCTGCGTCCAGGCAAGGCCTCTGGCAATTCCCACCTCGTCCTTTTTATTGGCCATGAGGAAATTATAACGTTCCTTGCCAAGATACTCGGACAGATTCTTTCCGGTCACAGTGACCTTCTCCTTGCCGTCCTCCATGATCGCCCTGGCGGTCTTACGGCAGATCTGGCCGATGGTGCGCTCTAAATTACGCACGCCAGCTTCCTTTGTATAATTATTGATCATTTTTCTGACCGCACCGCTCTGGATCACAAGCCTGCCCTTCTCAATGCCGTTGATGTCCATCTGCTTGGGAATCAGATGCTCCTTGGCAATGTGCTCCTTCTCATTCTCCGTATAACCGGAAATCTCAATCAATTCCATACGGTCGAGAAGAGGGCGGGGAATTCCCTGTACATCGTTCGCAGTGGCGATGAAGAGCACCTCGGATAAATCCTGGGGAAGCTCTACATAATGGTCGTTGAAATGGCTGTTCTGTTCAGGGTCCAGCACCTCCAGAAGTGCGGAGGCTGTGTCACCCTTGTAATCGCTGCTTGTCTTGTCAATCTCATCTAAGAGCATCAGCGGATTGCTTACGCCTGCCTGCTGCAGAGCCACGGTAATCCTTCCCGGCATCGCACCCACATAAGTTTTCCTGTGCCCGCGTATCTCTGCTTCATCCCGCACGCCGCCCAGACAGATGCGCACGTACTTTTTATGCATAGCCTCTGCCACGGATTTAGCGATGGAGGTCTTACCGGTTCCCGGAGGTCCCACCAGACAAAGGATAGGGCTCTTACCCTTGTGGGTGAGTCTGCGCACAGAAAGAAACTCCATGATGCGTTCCTTCACATCCTTAAGCCCATAGTGGCCGTCCTGGAGGGTTTTCCACGCTTCCTTTAAATCATCGGAATCCTGGGAACGTTTATCCCAGGGCAGGGAAAGCAGTGTCTCAATATAACCGCGCAGCACTGTACTCTCGGCCGCATTGCTGTTCATGCTCTTAAAACGATCGATTTCTTTGCTGATTTTTTCCTTCACTTCATCCGAGGCCTGGAGATTCTGGAGCTGTTTTTTAAACTCTTCCGCATCATCTGCGGTGTTCTCCTCGCCAAGCTCCTCACGGATCAGTTTAAGCTGTTCCCGCAGGATATATTCACGCTGGTTTTTATCAATCCGCGCTTTTACCTTTTTCTGCAGGTCCTTACTAATCTGCATGACCTCAATCTCATTGCTGAGTATAGCTCCCAAAAGCTCGTAGCGGTCCTCCAGGGAAATGGCCTCCAGAAGCTTCTGTTTATTGATATAGGACAAGGAAATATTGACGGAAATCTGCTCCACCAGCTCCTCCACATCCTCAATGTTTAAAATCTGTGCTACAAGCTCCTTGCTTACCTTACCATTCTCCATACAGTAATGGTGAAACAGTTCACGGAGACTTCTGTGCATGGCTTCCTTCACCGCAGGGGAAAGCGTATCTGCTTCCTCATGAGTAAAAAGAGCCACCTCGCTCCGCAGATACGGAAACTCCTGTTCTAAGCTTAATAGCTCTGCCCTCTCTGTGCCTTCCACCAGCACACGCAGCAGATTCTGCGGCAGTTTTACCACCTGTTTGATATAAGCGATGGTTCCAATCTGATACAGATCCAGAAGCCCGGGAGTCTCTGCTTCCGGTTCCTTCTGGGTGATCAGGAAAATCTTCTGGTCGTGCAGCATAGCCGCCTCGATTGCCCGGACGGAGCGTTCCCTGCTCACGTCGAAATGGACGATCATTCCCGGGAGGATGGTTGTTCCTCTGAGGGCAATGGCGGGCAGCACGTTAATCGGATTTTTCATCTATCTTCAGTCCCTTCATCAAGCAGTTTCGGGTTTTCCTTTCTTTCTTGAACGGGAACCTCTCCTGCCGGCGGGCTGCACTGGTACAGGCGCCTCGCCCCGGATGATCTCCGGTTCACCGGTTCCCTCCACTACTTCTTTTGTTATGATACATTTACGGATGGTGTCATCGGACGGTGTTTTATACATAAGGTCCATAAGAGAATTTTCCATGATGGCACGCAGTCCTCTCGCCCCTGTCTTGCGCTCCAGGGATTTTTTAGCCACGACTTTAAGTGCCTCTTCGTCGAAATCAAGCTCCACTCCGTCCAGTTCAAAGAGCTTGTGATACTGTTTTGTGAGGGAGTTCTTCGGCTCTCTCAGTATACGGATAAGCGCGTTTTCATCCAGTGCGTCAAGTGTGACAACAACAGGAACCCTGCCGATAAACTCAGGGATCAGACCGTATTTAATGAAATCCTCCGGCATTACTTCCTTAAGCACCTCACCCACATTGCGATCCTCTTTCACGGAAACTTCCGCGCCAAAACCAATCGCCTTGGTATCCTTGCGGGACTCGATGATCTTCTCCAGACCGTCAAAGGCTCCGCCGCAGATGAAGAGAATGTTGGTGGTGTCTATCTGGATAAATTCCTGATGAGGATGCTTCCTTCCGCCCTGGGGCGGAACGCTTGCCACAGTTCCCTCAAGGATTTTAAGAAGTGCCTGCTGTACACCTTCGCCGGACACATCACGTGTGATGGACGCATTCTCAGATTTTCTTGTGATTTTATCAATCTCATCAATATAAATGATTCCATACTGCGCACGCTCAATATCGTACTCTGCAGCCTGGATAATCTTCAGCAGAATGTTTTCTACATCCTCACCCACGTAACCTGCTTCTGTGAGAGATGTGGCATCCGCGATAGCAAAGGGAACATTTAAAAGCCGGGCCAATGTCTGCGCCAGCAATGTCTTACCGGAGCCTGTAGGCCCCAGCATGAGGATATTACTCTTCTGCAGCTCCACATCCAGACTTCTGGATGCGGCCACACGCTTATAATGATTATAAACAGCCACGGACAGAGCCTTTTTCGCCTCGTCCTGCCCGATTACATAGTCGTCGAGAATCGAATGAATCTCCTCGGGCTTCAGTAAATTGATATCAGAGTCATAGACATCATCCTGTTCGTACATGCTGAACTCTTCTTCCATGATCTCCGCACAGATGCCGATACACTCATCACATATAAATGCCCCGTCAGGACCCGCGATCAGCTTGCGGACCTGGTCCTCAGACTTATGGCAAAATGAACATCTGACTTTTCCATCTCTAATTTTATCTGCCATGGATATATTATTTTCCTTTCCTATAGAGCAAGATAAGACTCCTGTGGCTTACAGGAGTCTTTTCTTTTGCTATTTGTGCATAACTACACCATCAATTAAGCCGTAAGCCTTGGCTTCCTCTGCGGACATATAGTTGTCCCTGTCGGTATCCTTCTCTACAACCTCAAGCGGCTGGCCGGTGTTTTGTGCCAAAATCTCATTTAAAGTTCTCTTCGTCTTAGCGATATGGTCTGCCACAATCTGAATTTCCGTAGCCTGGCCCTGGGCTCCGCCCGATGGCTGGTGGATCATGATCGTAGAGTTCGGGAGGGCATACCTCTTGCCCTTGGCGCCGCCTGCCAGGAGAAAAGCTCCCATGCTCGCCGCCATGCCCAGACAAATAGTGGAAACATCGCATTTAATATACTGCATCGTATCGTAAATCGCCATGCCTGCGGTCACGGAACCGCCCGGGCTGTTGATATAAAGCTGGATATCCTTCCCCGGATCCTCTGCCTCCAGGAAAAGGAGCTGAGCCACGATCAAGCTGGCGCTCACATCGTTTACCTCTTCCCCAAGAAAAATAATCCTGTCCTTCAGAAGCCTGGAATAAATATCGTAGCTTCTTTCCCCCCTGCTTGTCTGTTCAATGACATAAGGTACTAAACTCATATTTACCTCCTGCAGCACATCTGCTGCGCTTATATTATACTTCCTTAGCAGCGTCGGCAACGAGAGTCACAGCCTTCTGTACAGCCATGTCCTTCTTCATCTGCTCTAATTCGCGCTCGCCAAGTAATTCTTTTAACTTGTCAGCTTCCATTTTATACATTTCAGCCATCTTGGAAATCTCTTCGCTGATCTCCTCTTCGCTTGGCTGGATGTTTTCAACCTCAGCAATCTTCTCCAGTACAAGTCTTGTCTGGATTCTCTTGAGAGCCTGCGGTTTCATATCTTCCATCATCTTCTCAGCGGTAAGGCCGGTGAACTGGAAGTACTGCTCCATGGATAACCCCTGGGACTGCATTCTTCTGCTGAAGTCATCTGCCATCTGACGGCACTGTGACTGAATCATAGCTTCCGGGATCTCCATCTCTGCGTTCTCAATCACTTTATCAATCGCTGCGTCCTCTTTTGCACGGACAGCATCGCTTTCTTTCTTTTCAACAAGATTCTTTCTGATGCTGTCTTTGTACTCTGCAAGGGTATCAAACTCGGATACATCCTTTGCAAAATCATCATCCAGCTCAGGAAGCTCTTTTGCTTCAATTTTCTTTACTTCACATTTGAATACTGCAGCTTTTCCTGCAAGCTCCGGTGCCTGGTATTCCTCCGGGAAAGTAACGTTTACGTCAACGTGGTCGCCTGTCTTAGCGCCTACCAGCTGCTCTTCAAATCCCGGAATGAAAGTGTTGGAGCCAAGAGTGAGCGGGTACTCGGTGCCTTTGCCGCCGTCGAAAGCAACGTCATCCACAAAGCCCTCGAAATCGATGGTAACGATATCGTCGTTCTGTGCTGCGCGGTCCTCGATTGTTACGGTTCTGGAGTTTTTCTCCTGCTCTTTCTTAATCTCTGCATCTACTTCTTCATCTGTCACTTCGATCTCAGCCTTCGGAACCTCTAAGCCCTTATATTCGCCTAAGGTCACTTCCGGCTTCACTGCAACTTCTGCGGTAAAGATGAATGGTTTGCCAGGCTCTGCCTGTGTAACGTCAATCTCCGGCTGGGAAACGATCTCAAGGTCGCATTCCTCTAATGCCTTGCTATAGTGCTCCGGAATCAGGGCGTTTGCCGCATCTTCCAGAAAAATCCCCTTGCCGTACATCTGCTCGATCATCTTTCTCGGTGCTTTGCCTTTACGGAATCCGGGAATGGAAATTTTTCCTTTTGCTTTCTGGTATGCGCTCTGCATAGCCTTGTCTAAATCTTCGGCGGAAACTTCAATAGTAAGCTTCGCCATGTTTTTTTCCATTTTCTCCACCTGTAAACTCATGTTTCGTGTTCCTCCTTAATTTCAGGTTAATTACTTTTTATTAAATATATTCCTATGAAAGTCCCGGTTTACAATTGACTTCCATGATGGGTAATGCCTGCGTGGGCAGACATGTCCGTTTCTTATATATTTACAGTCATTATGGTAGTATAACATAACACTTTAAAAAACACCAGAGTTTTTTCGCAGGAATTAGCAGGAATTAGCGCGAAAATATAATGGATTCCGCGATTTCATCCGCTTTTTGCTTACCTTTAAGCTGCTCTATGAGACAAAGGGCAAAATCAATGGCTGTTCCCACGCCGCGGCTGGTAGTCACGTTTCCGTCCACTACTACAGATTCCTGACAGATTTCAGCACCAGACGACTGATCAAGACAGCCGGGATATGAGGTCGCCCTGCGTCCCTTCAGAAAGCCCAGTGTGCCGAGTACACCCGGTGCGGCGCAGATGGCGGCAATCTTGCCGCCTTTATTATAGAAGCTTTTCAACAGGTCCGCAAGGGGTTTGTACGCTCTCAGATACGCAGTGCCCGGCATTCCTCCGGGGAGGATGAGCATTTCAGCATCTGAAAAGTCGGTATCCTGAAACACGCGATCAGCGAGGAGTGCAATGCCATGAGAGCCCTCGATTTCTCTGCTGTCCTTGATGGATACAGTCTCAATTGTGACGCCTGCCCGTCTTAGTAAATCAACTGCTGTTAATCCTTCTACTTCTTCAAAACCGTCTGCCAGAAAAATGTATGTTTTGCTCATGATAATTCCTCCTCGTTTTTATTTTGGTTTATTGGGGTTGTTGACGACTTATTATAGCATTTTCCTTTATTTTTTACAATAAGGAGGGTATACTTATATAGAAGGGGTCCCCTGGTGAGTTGTTGAACGGCAAGGAGAAGGGAATTGGGCGCGGCGCGCAGGCACTGTCCGTGTGAGGCAGATGCACGCTTCCCTTCAACTAATTGCCAACTGCGGCTAAGACGCTCAGGAGAGCCTTCGCGCCTAAGCCTTAGTAGGCAATGGATTTTCAGGCGCGCTTACGCAAATCTGCCGCACACGGACAGTGCCTGCGCGCCGCGCCCAATTCCCTTCTCCTTGCCTTCTTTTACGTTTGTGTCCCCTTCTATAAAGTGGTGGTTGGCGGCGGGAGGTGTCGGCAGAAGCTGACGGGGTATCAAACTTGTAACACAGCAGAGCTGCGGTGTATTTGACTCTCGCGGCAGTCGCTAAAGGTCCATGCGAGCTTGGCCGCTTGGCTTGTTGCTCGTGGCAATAAATTAAGCTAGATATTTATGGAAGGTGAACATAAACAAGGTTTGGCAATTAGCTGATTATTGAGTGATTGAGAGGTGTGTATATGGAGATTGAGAGGAAGTTTTTGATTGACAGGGGAAATCTGCCGGAGGATTTGGAGAGGTATCGTTGTTTGAGGATTGAGCAGGGGTATCTTTGTACGGATCCGGTTGTGCGTATTCGGAGGCAGGATGAGGAATATTATCTGACTTATAAATCTAAGGGGATGCTTGCGCGGGAGGAGTATAATCTTCCTTTGAACGGGGAGGCGTATGAGCATTTGAAGGGTAAGGCGGACGGGATTTTTATTTCTAAGCTGCGTTATGTGATTCCGGAAAGGGATGGGCTGTTTATTGAGCTGGATGTGTTTGAGGCACCATATGAGGGGTTGCTGCTGGCGGAGGTGGAATTTCCTTCGGAGGATGCGGCACGTAGTTATGAGCCGCCGGAATGGTTTGGCGAGGACGTGACTTTTAATAGTAAGTACCATAATAGTACACTGAGTAAGGGAAAGCCCGGGGAGAGATAAATGGGGGTGTCCCCGGGCTTTCAGGTTTTACAGGCGTTTGCCTTTTTCTGCGCATGCATTGAGGGCTTCGAATACTGCGCTTCGCAGGCCGGCTTTTTCCAGGGTGCGGACGCCTTCGATGGTGGTGCCTGCGGGTGAGCAGACCATGTCTTTTAGTTCTCCGGGATGCATGGCAGTTTCCAGGACCATTTTGGCACTTCCCAGTACTGCCTGGGCGGCGAATTGGTACGCTTGTTTCCTGGGCATGCCCTGGGCAACGGCTGCGTCTGCCATTGCTTCGATAAACATGAATACATAGGCCGGGGAGCTTCCGCTCACTGCGCCTACTGCGTCCATCAGGCGTTCGGGAACAATCTCTGTGCGGCCGAAGCTGTCAGTGATGGCGCAGATTTGCTGTAAATCCCCTTTTGTTACTTTATCATTTGCGCACGCACCGGTCATGCCTTCGCCTACGAGAGCGGGGGTATTGGGCATTAGCCTTACTACCTTGAGGGGAACACCACATTTCTCTTCCAGCCAGCCAAGGGTCTTGCCGGGTGCAATTCCTACAATCATGTGCTCAGGAGTGAGCAGATCTTTAACCTGCATGATTACTTCTTCGTAAAACTGAGGTTTCACTGCTAAAACCACGAGCTTTGCTTTCTCTGCGACCTCGCGGTTGTCCAGGGTGGTCACAACACCTAATTTCTCTCTGCTGCGTCTGGTGCCTTCCTCAGTGAGATTTGATACAATGATTTCATTTTTTTCGAAAATCCCACGGCGGAGAATCCCGCCAATCATGGCTGTTGCCATGTTTCCACATCCAATAAATCCAATCTTCATCTGTTTTCTCCTATTCCTATCTGCCCATGTTTTTCAGCGGAGCAACCGCCTCTTTAATTGCTTTGACAGTCTCATTGAGATCGTCCACAACATCCACGTCGACTTGCTCCAAAATTGTGTCTGTTTTTTCAAGAACGGAATCCGTTTTTTCCAATACAGAATAAATTTGTGGCAATATTACTGTCATAAAAATAAGAACGGCCGCAGTAATCACCACTGCTAAAGCACATGTGATTTTGGTATAAAAAAGCTGTTTTTTCACCAGCTTTTGCATTTCATCCATAATTGCTCCTTTTGCACACTGTTTTCTAGCATTATAGTGTGCCTTTGGCATTCTATCACCTGGAAAAGACGTTCATTTGCCTCCAGTACAAACAAACCTGCTTCCCATCAGGAAAGCAGGTAAATATCATAATCATAACAAATGATGTACGTATACGTCTCCGTTTATAACACGAGTGACGGGGCTGCATACACACGTCCGCCCAGTTCGCTGTCCAACATATAGAGACTCTTCGCGTCATCTCCGAACAGTTCCATTTTTTTGATTAGGTCTGAGGCGTTCGTCTCCTCCTCGCCCTGCTCTTTCACAAACCAATCTAAAAACTGCATGGTCCGGAAATCCTTCACCTCGTAAGCAGCCGCATAAATATTATGTATGAGGCTGGTCACATACTGCTCATGGGCATATCCCTGTTTCAGCGGGTCCATTTTCTGGTTTAATTCAATATTCGGCTTATCAATGGACTCAAGCACTACTTTGCAGTCATTATTCTGCAGATACTGGATCATGAGCATAGCGTGGTCGCGTTCCTCCTGGGCCTGCACGCGGTACCAGTTGGCAAAGCCCTTTAGGCCCTCATCCTCATAAAAATTCGCAAAATCAAGATACAAATATGCGGAATAGAATTCTTTATTAACCTGAGTATTTAATAACCCTGCTACTGTTTCATTCAACATGTTCCTTCACTCCTCGTTCTTAGTTTTTTGCCTTAATTTCGACTTAGTTTTTGCTTATGTGTCAATTGACAAATGCAGTAAACTGCTGCCTGTCCGACGTGTTTCCATTATAGTACATATTCTTACATAAGTAAAGCCGTACACCTCACACGTTCTGTTTTAAAGCTGGTCCGTATGTGGCGACGGATCGTCACTTTTCAGCAAAAGGTACTTACGGACCGCAAAGAGAGTCGCTATCGCTACAACTCCTATGAGGGTCTCAAAACTGCCCTGATGCTCCACAACCATCTGCCTTGCGATTGCGAACATCAGTACCTCTACCATAGTCTCTGCCGTATGCTTACAGAGCATTTTCACAAATTCTACACCCACTACAAGTGACAACGCCTGGGCCAGAAACTGTGTAAAAGTATCCATATCCATGTCCAGGATTGGAATATGTGTAAGCTGATAAATCAGCGGCACACTGGCCTTCGCAATGACAAACAGAATCCCTACAGACAGCAAAATCTCCGTGTACCGTGCCACATGGTAAATCACTTCGTTAAAACGTTTCCGTATCGTATGGTTTACCTGACTTTTCATAGAGCCTCCTTGTATATTTTGTTCTATTTTATCATTTATATACTTGGTTGTCATCCGTTCGGAACAGAGATTTTAAAAAAATAATTGATTTCTCTAAAAATCATGCTATAATAGAAATACACGCAGATATAGTTCATTGGTAGAACATCAGCTTCCCAAGCTGAGGAGGCGGGTTCGATTCCCGTTATCTGCTTACTGAAAGCCTTGATTTTACTGGGGTTTCGGAAGTTTAGAAAATCGAGTGTTATCAAAACAGATATTCTGCTTGTCTTTATTTTGTTTTTTTATTTTCAAATACATATCCCCCCTAATTATCAAGATTTTTGATTTTTATTTTACATGTTGAGTGTATTTCTGTATAATCCTTATAATTTCTTTCTTCGCTATCAAATCCAATGAACAATGAACAGAACCCTGACAATTCAATAGACTTTACACTTTGATAATGGTATAATATTTTAATCTAATGGCAAGGAGCGTGATACCATGGCATTGAGCAAAGAGGATTTATTTGCTATATCTGAATTATTAGATACAAAACTTGAGCCTATGAAAAATGACATTTCAGATATAAAAAACGACGTATCAAATGTCAAAATTGACCTTTCAAATGTCAAAAGCGACCTTTCAAATGTCAAAAACGACCTTTCAAATGTCAAAGCTGACCTTTCAAATGTCAAAAACGACCTTTCAAATGTCAAAAGCGACCTTTCAAATGTCAAAAGCGACCTTTCAAATGTCAAAAACGACCTTTCAAATGTCAAAAACGACCTTTCAAATGTCAAAACTGACCTTTCAAATCTTACAAAGGCCCTTGATAAAAACTATGATTTGTTGGAAGAGTTCTACGTATATCAAAAAGAACATAATACTGAGCTGATAAACCGTATAAAAATCATTGAAGGTGAAATCGATATGCACAGTACCCAAATTGCATTAAACACCTCAGATTTAAAAAGAGTTAAGTGACACACCATAAAAAAGTGTAAAGCCCATTGAGTTATCAAGGTTTTACACTTTTTTAATGGCAGGTTTGTATATAAGATACTTTGAGATAGTGTGAACACTTGAAATTTGGCTTATGGCGCCAATTTACTGTAGAAGGATTTTACTCACTATTTCCTTAATATCTCGTTATACATCGCCAGGATATTTTCCGGCGGAACATTGGCAACGATATTATGGATTGTGTTAAACACAAAGCCACCGTCTTTCCCTAAAATGTCCACCCTTTCGCGTACCTGACTGCGCACCTCTTCCGGGGTTCCGAAGGGAAGTGTGCGCTGCGTGTCTACTCCGCCGCCCCAGAAGATAAATTTATCTCCATACTTTTCCTTAATTTTCTTCGCGTCCATACCGTCTGCAGAAAGCTGCAGCGGATTCAGACAGTCAAGTCCCATCTCTGCAAAATCATCCAGCAGATCATACACTGCCCCGCAGGTATGGTAAAATGTTTTCCAGTTCGTGTTTTTATGTACCCAGTCGTTGATTTCTTTGTAAAATGGTTTATACAAATCTCTGAAAATATCCTTGCCCAAGATTAAATTACGCTGGCACCCGAAATCCGTGCCTGAAATCCACACAACCTGAATACGGTCCCCCACCGCTTGTTTATAAATCTCCAAATTTTTGAGCATGATATCTGTCTGATAGCGAAAAACCTCACGGATATATTCCGGGTAAAGCATATGAGCCAGCAGCCAGTCATCCACCCGGCGGACACCTTTGGGATGCTTCACAAATGGTCCCGGAACCATCGCTGCATCCCCAAGTCCCGCACCGCCTAAGAGACCTACGACTCCGTATTCTGTATTTTCAAACAGCTCGATGGAACGCTTTTCCCAGTATCGGGCATCCTCATCAGACGCAACATTAAAATCATTTTTAAAATCCTCCAGGGGTGTCAGCTCATCCTCATCCAGTTCCATATCAAAGGCGTCCCGTGGTGCAGCATCAAAAAATGATCCGCCCTTTGGCATGATTGCACAATACTGAGCTGTGCGGTCCCCCTGTGGGTAAACCCACTTCGTGCCTTTTGCATCCTCATCGTATTCAAAACCCCCGCCCATTAAAACAGGTGTACCATCATCCATCTGCCAGGGTTTCCAATCCTCATTCTTATATCCATAAAAATTTGTTCGGTTCCAAATGCCTACCACATCAACCTGGAAGGCTTTCAGGACATCCTCCTCCACCTCCCCAAGCATTTGCCCCGGTTCAATAATACGGATTGGTTTTTCCTCCAGCCCTATTGCTTTTCTTAATCTGTACAAGGTACTGGCGTTAATTCCTGTCTGGCCGGTAGCACCGAGGTCAATCGGCGGCCGGTCTGTGTGCTGATGATTCAGCGCTTTGATCAAACGTTCACGAGATGTCATCTGTGATCCTCCTTTTTTCATTTTATTTCATGAGCTTCTATTTGTATTATTAAGGTGTATTTTTAAGGTGCATTTTTCAGATATATTATTCAGGTCTTTTATTCAGGTCTATAAGAGTCCAAGCATAAACTGAAATGCCCTGTCATCCTGTCCCGGCAGGAATTCATGTCCATAATCCGGATAAATCTGCAGTTCTTTTTCAGAATGAATGGAATTATAAGCCGCAAACTGTGTGGATGGCGGGCACACAGAGTCCATCAGGGTAACAGCCATCAGCACCTTTCCCTGAATCATAGGCGCCAGGTGGTGTATGTCAATATATCCCAGCTTTTTATAAATCTCCTCCTCCCGTTCATGAAGAGGATCAAAAAAGCGGAAATATGTCCGCAGTTCTTCATACGCATCTTTTGCCAAATCCAGTTCCCACACCCGTCGGTAATCCGAAAGGAACGGGTATTGTACCGCAGCCCGGGCAATGCGCGGCTCCAGGGCTGCACACGCCAAAGACAGGCCTCCGCCCTGAGAAACACCGTACACCCCCACTCTTTTCTCGTCCACCTCGGGCATATCCATTATAATTCCGGCTAGCTGCGCTACATCAAGAAAAATATTGCGCATGAGCAGAGAATCTGGATTTTCCTCATCCAGGCCCCGGATAAATTGACCATGCATGGTATTTCCTTTCACACCACCTACATCCTCAGATTCACCGCCCTGTCCTCTGCAGTCCATAGCTGCCACCACAAATCCTGCTGCCGCAAACTGCAGTTTATCGCTCCAGTTTCCACAGTTCCCTGTATATCCGTGAAAATTTAAGATTGCAGGCATTCTTTCTCTTCGAGGTTTTGGCAACATGACCTTGGCGTGAATCCGCGCCCCTTTTACTCCGGTAAAATACAAGTGATAGCAATCCGCATAAGGCACCTGGAAATCTGCTGCGATCCATTGCACCTTTGAATCTGTGTTTTGCATTTCCTTGCGCGCACGCTCCCAGTATGCATCAAAGTCCTCCGGCTTTGGATTTATTCCCCGATACTTACGCAGTTCCTGCAAAGGCATATCAAAAATCGGCATTTATGTATACTTCCTCTCTGTCAATATTTCATGTTTCAATTCTGGGACTTCCTGAATTTCACACTTCCAACCTGCTGTATTCTTACACTTTTCAGCTCTGCCACCGCGTTTTTGAGCTGTTCCGTCCTGCCTGCCATGGTGGACGATACATCTACGGCTGCACCCTCCTTCTTCGGAGTGATATAAATAGTGATTTCCTTTCCCATAGAGGGATTCCATACTTCCTTCAATCCAATCTCCCAGACTGCACCGTTGCAGAAATTATCTGAGATAAGAATTCCATTAATAAATGCATGTCCTATATCTCCGGTATAGGTAATCTGTATCCGCGCATCCTTGCAGTTCTTATAATCCTCCGGAATCTCAAATGTATATCTGGATGGTCCGCATTGTTTGAACGCAATCTCCTCTGCTTCTGTATATTCCTTTTCCCATCTCACTTCCACGCCTTCAAACAAGCCGCATTCCTTCGCCGAACCTGCATCTACAACCAGCTCACAGGGTGGATATAAAAGCATGGCAGAAACTTTTTCGCCATTCACAGGACTTTCCACCTCAAAGGATGTCCCGTCATATAATAGCGGGGTGCTGCAAAGAGCAGCGGTTTTGACACCATCTACTTTCACCTCATAGAACTGCAGGCTCTGCTCTCTGGTGAGTGTAACAATCTGGACCTCGCCCTGCTTTCCTTTTATAGTATAACAAGACATCCGCCCCTCCGGAACTGACACACAACAGTTCCCATCAAAATCTGATACCATACAGCCAGCATCCTTATCTGTAACTGTTTCAGGTGCTGCTTTCCACACATATTCTGCTTTCATACCCTCAGGTGCAAAGAAGAAATACACGGTACGCTCTTTTTCACGCAGTACAGACAAAGGCTGGGCCTTTGCATAAAGCAGCATGGTACCTTCCACGTCCATACGCAGCGGAAGAACTGCCTCCTCCCCGGCCGCAAGAGAAATATCCCGGATTACAAATTTCTCATCCGCAAACGCAACGGTAATCTCTTCCCCTTCTTTTTTCTTACATTCGCAGTGATCCTGATAATTATTCAGGAACAAAAATCCGCTCTGCCCATCCGTACGCGCAGCATACCGAAGTGTATCCTGATCTTTCGGATCAATATCCTGAGAACCCTCAGGCAAAACCGTCACCATATCACACAGCTTATCCTGAAAATTTTTCACAAACATATGGAGCGCTTTCAAACGGAAATAGCTTGGCCGAAGCTGCCCGTATTCGCCTATCGGAGCCTGATAATCATAGGATATTTTCGGGCACTGGCATTCGTTGAGGTAGGGAGTTTTCTCTCCCCTGGGATTGCTGCCGCCGCGGTACATATAATAGCCCAGCAGATTACAGCCTCCGGCAAGCTTAATGTTCGCCATGGCATCCACGCTCTCATAGGGAAGCTGGAAACGGTAATTATAGTAGCAGGACATTCCCCCTCCCATCTCACAGCAGGCATAGGGAAAGCTTTCCGGTTCGTATGTTGGCTCAAAATTATAGGTTTTCGACACAGCATTGTTGTGATTATCCCGGTAAATATATTCAGGAGTTGCGGGATGCTCCCCTTTATAATCATAAAAAATCCATGGCCAGAAAGCATAACCGCCCCAAAGAGGAACCATCTCATCCAGTGCCGCTGCTGCTCCGCCCCAGCCTGTGCAGGTATAGAAGGGCGTAATGATTCCTTCCTCCTGGGCGATTTTTTTAAGCGCCCGCATATATTCCGCACCGTCAGAGCCTCCAGGCAGCCACTCATCACTAATCCCTGTGGTCATTTCCCAGGGTGAAGCAGAGTGCATATATTCGTTTTCAATCTGGGTTCCGATAATCGGGCCGCCGTCCTTAAAATACAAACCGTCAAACTGTTTTGCAAATTCACGATACAGCTTCCTCGTATAAAACAGCCACCCCTCATTCAGGCTGCGTACCTCGAAAGGCTTTCCATACATCCAGTCAGGGATTCCTCCGTTGCGCACCTCGCCGTGGTCAAAGGGTCCGATGCGCACGATCACATACATTCCGTGTTTTTTACACAGTTCAATAAATTTCCGTATGTTACGGTTTCCGTCAAACCGGAAACTGCCCTCCACCTCCTCATGATGATTCCAGAAGCAGTAGGTTGCCACTACATTAAGGCCGCCCATCTTCATTTTCAGGATGGTATCCTCCCATTGGTCCTCATGAACCCTGGAATAGTGACATTCTCCTAAAATCCCGAAAAACGGCTTACCGTTCTTAGTCAGATAATAGCTGGTAAATCCCAGTTCATTTCCCTTGCAATCCTTTCCGAAAAATTTGTCAGAAAGTCGTTTTACTGTCTGTTTTCTTGGATTTTTGAGATCAATACTATACTTCATAAACTCCTCCGTCTTTTCGCTTTTTTAATACAATCGAAGAGCGCCCGGCTAATCTTCCATCATACTGACCGGATAGCAGCTCTCCATTCTCAGGAATGCTGACTTTAACCGGCTGCTCACTGTAATTCTGGACAAAAATATATTCATATTCTTCCGTACAACGGCTGCACACTTCAACACCTTCCGGAATATCGGAGAGAAGCGGCTGAATCCCTGCCTTTAAGAATATTGATTTGTAAATATCCGTATAAAATTCCGCCTCCATATCTGCGCACACATAATATGCCTTTCCTTTTCCATGGTCGTGCACAGTCAGGGCAGGTTTTCCCGCGTAAAAGTCTTCGCCGTATTCCATCAGCGTCTCTGCTCCCATGGGCCGTACCAGCTCGCACAGATGAGAGCAGGTATATGATTTCGTGATATGAAGAGCATTCTCCTGTACTGGGACCGCCGTATTTGTTTCCCAATCATACAGACCGTCTATTTCTTCGCTCCGCAGTCCCAGAACATCCGTCAGTGCATGAGGCGTTCCGCCCAGATGGCACAGATCTGTTTCATCCACAATACCGCTCCAGTAGGTCATAATCAGAATACCGCCGTTCTCTACATATGCTCTGAGCTTTTCCTCAATACCTGACCGAAACATATACAGCATGGGTGCAGCCACCACACGATAAGAATCCAGAGACTTGTCCATATCAATCACATCCACATTCATCCCGTATTGTTTCATTGCCTGATAGGACTTCACCGCTGCTTCATGATAAAACAGCCCTTTATTTCTTGGCCCCTGGGCATCCTCCATGGCCCAGCGGTTTTCCACATCATACAGGAGTGCTGCCGGTGCCTCGACCCCGGTTCCTGCAAGCTCTGCCAGCTTTTCCAGCTCTTCTCCCACCTGGGAAATTTCACGGAATACGCGGGTATCCATTCCGCCGTAATGATCGATCACAGCTCCATGAAATTTCTCAAAGCTTCCCCGGCTCTGACGTACCTGGAAATACTGTACGCTGTCACCGCCGTGGGCTATGGTCTGAAGTGATGCATTCATAAGAGTTCCCGGCTTTTTCAGCTTACTCACTCCCTGCCAGTTAGTAGCAGTCGGACAGGATTCCATAATCAAAAACGGTTTTTGTTTCAGGCTTCTCATATAATCGTGCTGCATTCCGTTGTCAAAGGCCACCAGGATATCATCGGTTTTATGCCACAGCGGGTAAGTATCCCAGGAAATCACATCCACAAATTCCTGCATTTTTCCGTAATTAATCCCCTGGAAATCATACATCATATTTGCAGTACAGGGCTGCATGGCCCCTGCGTCCCGCAAAGCCTGAATTTCCTGCTTCATAAAATCAATGGTCTGGTCAGATACAAAGCGCTTCCAATCCAGGTTCAAACCGTGTACACTTTTTTCACCCAGTGATGAAGGAGCTTCCACCTCTTCAAATGAGGTATAGGTATGATTCCAGAACCGCGTCCACCAAGCCTGATTCAGTTTTTCAATCGTGCCGTATTTTCTTTCCAGCCATTCCCGGAAAGCCTGCTGACACAATTCACAGTAGCATTCCCCGCCATATTCATTGGAGATATGCCACATCACCACAGCCGGATGTTTCCCAAACCGCTCTGCCAGACGGGTATTCATGATTCTTACCTTCTCCCGGTAAACCGGGGAGGTATAGCAGTGATTGTGCCGCTCACCAAAAAGATTTCTTTCACCCTTATCTGTAACCCGAAGTACCTCAGGATATTTTGCGGCAATCCACCTGGGCTTCGCCCCGGAAGGCGTGGCCAGCATTACGGAAATCCCGTTTTCATACAGACGGTTGATGATATTTTCCATCCATTCCAGATGATATTCCCCTTCTCTCGGCTCCAGCTCCGACCATGCGAATACGCCAAGGCTTACCAGGTTCATCTTTGCAGCCTTCAGAAATTCGATATCTTTTTCTAATACCTCCGGCTTATCCAGCCATTGCTCGGGATAGTAATCACCGCCGTAAATTAATTTTTTGCTCATATTATCCATCCTCATGTCTCTGTTTATTAAGTTATCGTAAGTTTGCTCTTTTACAAATTCTCGGAAATCTTACCCGCCACATAATCCGCAATCCTGTCAGCCCATTCCGTATCAGGATGTACCTCGCCATGGTTTTTAGCAATTTCCTTAGTAAAACCACTCTCATAATAAGAGTCTATAAAGGTAATCCCACAGCAGACACATACTTTTTGAATAATTTCCCGCTTCAGCAACAGCACCTGCTCAGACAAAGCCCCTTCCTCATATCCTGGTGCATAAGCCTGCAACGGCGATGCCGCGTAGATTCTTATATCAGAAAAATTTCTCTGAATTGTTTCTATTGCCCATCTCAACGCACCGGCAAGACTTGTTCTTGTCAATTGACTATATTCCAAAGCACAAATCTGCTCCGCATCATCCACCAGAGGAACCGGGCTTTTCTCCGCATATCCTCCGTTTGCACCGTCATTTGCCGAAATCGCAATATAAACAATTGCCGGGCTGCAGCCTGTATCCTGTGCCTGCTGCAGCAGTCGGAAAACTTGATTTGACAAAACATTTTCAGCGCAAAAACTGTTTATCGGTACTTCCAGTGAAAACTGCGTCAGAATATTTCCATCCCGGTGCCAGTCGGAACCTGTCGCCCATCCGCAGGCAAAGTTACCAAACAGAGGCGTTTCCAGCTTTCTACAGATGAGAGTACCTATCCCCGTCATCTGTTCACTGGTGATACTGTCTCCCAGACAGGCAAAGCCCCCTTTTCTTTTTTTCATATTTAAATCATTCTCCTCCCGCAAAAAATCCCGGACATACTTATCCTTTTACCGCTCCGGCTGCAAGTCCCTTGATAAAGTATTTTGAACCGATTGCGAAAATGATTAATATGGGCAGTACGGAGATAGCAAGCGCCGCGCCTCTTGCGCCCCAGTCCTGTGTATAAGCGGTAGCCAATGTTTGAATACCCAGAGGAACCGTAAACTTATCACTTTGTGTAAGCACTGTGCTGGGCATCAGGAAGTTATTCCATGACCAAAGAAACACAAGCATGAATTGTGTTCCGATTGCCGGTTTTACCATAGGGACCGCAATACTTATAAAGGTTTTGAATTCTCCGCAGCCATCTATCCTGGCACTTTCCACCAGTTCCATCGGCAGCGAACTTTTCATAAACTGAGAAACAAAGTACACACTGTACGCACTGGCAGCCCAGGTAAATACAAGCGGCCAATGTGTGTTCATCAGCCCCAGGTTTCTCATCTCCACCGTGTATCCCAAAAGACTGATCTGTCCGGGAATCATCATGCTTGCAAGAATAAATCTGCTGATGAAGGAGCGCAGCTTATATTTATATACCGTCAGTCCATAAGCAGCCATAAGGCTCACCGCCAGACAGATAACCGCCGCAAACATAGAGGTATAAAAGCTGTTCCAGTAATATTTCAAAAATCCGCCGGAGATAATGGTCTGGATGTTTTCCACCAGCTTACTTCCAAAAGTCAGAAACTCTCCCCTGTATATTTCTCCTGTATTATGAGTTGCCATAGATACAATGAAATAAAAAGGTATGACGGAGATAATGCTGATAATCGTAAGTGGTATCACATACAAGGATTTCTTTAATTTTGTCATGATCAGTCCTCCTTCTTATTAACAATTTTTGAAACAATGCCGCTCACCACCAAGATGATCACAAAGATGGTATATGAGACAGCCGCGCCATATCCAAGCTTGGTAGAGCTCTTAAAGGTCTGGTCAAAGAAATACATCATGGCTGTCATACAGGAACGGCCGGGACCGCCCAGAACAGAGTTAATATTACTGAACAGCAGGTAAGGCTCGTCAAAGAGCTGGAAGCCGCTGATAATACTGGTAAGCACAAGGAAAATCGTAATGGGTCTTAAATACGGGAACGTGATTTTCCAGAACACCTGCCATTTATTGGCTCCGTCCACCATGGCTGCTTCTGAAATATCTTCCGGCACTGTGGACAATGCCGCAAGGTAAATCAAAAGATAGTAGCCCAAGTTTTTCCACACGATCAGAAAAATGACAACCAGTCTGGCCGTAGCCTCACCTCCCAGCCAGTTGATCCCCTCTTCTATGATTCCGCTTTTCATCAAAACATTATTGATGATACCGGTAGACCAGTCAAACATAAAAGAAAAGATCATACCAATGGCCACCGGAGTGGTAATATAGGGAAGGATGTTTATGGTCTGGAACAGACGCCTTGTTTTTGTCAGCTTATATAAAAGCACTGCCAGGGCAATTCCTCCCAGGATTAAAATCGGTATGTATATGATCATAAATAAAAAGGTATTTCCCATTGCTTTAAAAAATAATTTATCCTTTGTAAAGACGCGAAGATAATTGGCAAATCCAATGAGCTTCCGGTTTGCTACTCCCATAACCGTATCCCAGTCAGTCAAACTGATAAAAAAGGAATACAGGGTCGGATAAACGAAAAACATAAAGTAAAATATAAAATACGGAGCCAGAAAAATAACAGGCCATTTGGTCAATGTTTTCTTTGTTCTTTTCACTGTTTTCTCCTCCACTTTCTCTGAATTTTGGGTACAAAAAGGACGCTGCATCACACAGCGTCCTTGATAGGTTCCTATTCCACTGTATAATCCGGAAGCTTCATTTCTAATTCTTCTTTTAACTGTTCGATTGCATCCTCAGCAGTCATATCCCGGTCATTATTCAGGGCTGTCGTAATCAGATTCAGAGTTTCATGAATCACATTATCATCAAAGTTCATAGGTCTTGTCTTAATATTAGGAATAATTTCATCCATAAACATTGCTCCCAGATCCTGGTCTCCGAACCACGGGCTGCTCATTTGTTTCAGCTCCGGTTTTTCTTCATAAGGCTTCTTTGCGCTGGTTAAAAAGCCGATAGAATTAAGCGCCTCTGCTCCCTCTGTAGACAATGTGGCAAACTTCACAAACTCCCATGCGAGACGTTTATCCTCACAGGTTTTTGAAATTCCGATGGTAGTTCCGCCCCAGCTGATATTCCCCTCTGGCGCGCTCATAAGTCCCCAATGACCAGTTGTCTCTCCTTCGGGATCGTTGGGTACGATATTAAACGGAATAGACCAGGTAGCGCAGCCTCCAAAAATATGTTTTCCCTCTCCAAAAGAAGCGTACCATGCAGGCGACCATGCCTCCAGCTTATCTACCACATTATTGTCACGCAGTTCACAAGCCAGCTCCAGTGAGCGCTGCAATGCGTCTGTTACCTTGATAACACCGTCTTCAATCCAGGATTTTCCATCCTGCTCACGGATAAACTGTTGTGCGTCTGCAATTCCCTGAAGCATATGTATTTCTCCGCCGCTCTTTTCATACACTTCTTTTCCCTTTTCGATAAACGCTTCCCAGGTTGGGAACATTGCTTCTAATTCCTCCCTGTCGTCTGTTCCTAAATATTCTTTTGCCAAATCCTTTCTATATGCAAGCCCTGCAGGATTCAGGCCATTTTCTATTCCGCACACCTGACCTTTGGAATTTACCAGTTTAGGATGGGTAAATTCATATACCTCGTTGATGTCAAAATTATATGGGTCTGCCGATAAATCTTCCCACATATCCAGTTCAAATACTTTCGCTCTGGAATCAATGATCGCCCAGCCTATATCCGGGAGCTCTGTACCGGAAGCAATTGCTGTCTGGTATTTCTGAAGAGTATCTCCGTTTGCCATTGGTGTGTACTCAAATTTTACATTGGGATATTTTTCGTTAAAGGCTTTGGTCATTGCCTCATACCAGGTATCATCCCATCCCCACATAGTAAGAGTACCTTCATAATCCTGGGGAAGCTCCCCACTGTAATCCTCCGCTGCACTCACGGTAACTGTTCCGCCCATAAGTCCTGTCGTCATTGCAGCCGTCAACAGCCATGCAGCTGTCTTTTTCATACGATTTTTCATATTTCGTATCTCCCTTCGTTTTAAGATGTACACAGCTTACCATCTTAAAAACTGTTTTCCTATATTACATTCTCAAGATTTTGTTCGCATTTTATAGTCCGCCATTGTTCCCTGCATTTACAGAGGCTGTGCCGGCTCTTCCTTTGATTCCGGCTTAAGGGGCAGGTGAAGCGTCACTCTTGTTCCTCTTTCAGGCAGCCGTTCAATCCACATTCCATAAGGTTCTCCGTAAAGATAACTAATCCTGTCTCTTACATTGCTGATACCGATATGCTTTCGCTCACTATTTCCATAAACAATCGCCTCGCCTCTCCGGAAAAGCTGCAGACGTTCCTCAGAAATTCCTTCCCCGTCATCTGTCACCCTCACGCACAGCATCTCCTCCTCCCGCGTAATACAAATGCGCACAGTGCCCTTCTCTTCCATAGGAAGGATTCCATGAAGAATCGCATTCTCTACCAGCGGCTGGATGATCGTTTTCGGCACGCTGTAGTTTTTCAGCTCCTCCTCACATTGTATTTCCACTTGAAAAGCATCCGGATAGCGATACTCCTGTATTTTTAGATAGCATTCTGTAAGCTCCAGCTCTTTTTCCACCGTGGTTTCCACATTCTTCTCCCCAATCCGCAGAGTTTCCTGAAGACTGAAGATCAGAAGATTTGCAAGCTGCACCACATCCTTATTCTTCCCGGCAGCCGCAAGATACACCACTGTATTCAGCACATTATACAGATAATGAGGATTAATCTGGGACAGCATAATGTCGAACTCCATGTCCTTTTGCTGGCGTTCATAAAGGATTCTCTGGTCTATTCCCCGCTGGATTTCCTCTACCATATCATTATAGCATTCATACAGGGTTTGAATCTCATCCCCTGTATTTACCATATCCTGCACCACCAGCTTGTCATAATGGGTTTCCTCCATCTTGCGGGACAAGGTGGAAATAGGCCTTATAATTTCTTCTACCATCCGCCCTGTACTCAGCAGAATGGCAGCCAGGGAAAAAACAAAGGATAAAAAGAAAAACTTCAGTACAAAATCCGAACGTTCCCTCAAATAGGTGTTCGTAATCCACGTATAGAGCTTCCAGCCCGTATCCTCAATGTCTTTACAGATCAGATATCCTCCGTCCACACGATGTACACCCTCCTGGCGCCAGTCATTCTCCTTCTCCAGAAGGCTGCCGATGGTATGCCGTTCCTCCTCCGGGTTTACCTGATATAGAATTACTCCTTCGTTTCCGGTAAGACACACATTTTCATATTCTTCGCCATATGTTTCTGCCGGTTCTCTAAAAGCATCCAAAGCGATTTCCAGGTATAAGGTTCCTATCCTTTTTCCATAACTATATTTATCCAAAATAGCAGCTCTAAAGCAGATAATTTCATCATAATCCCAAGTGTCATTTCCATAGTACGGATCCGAGAACACCCAGTCCGGATGCTCTTTATAAGTTTTCAGCGCCTGGATAGACGTGCGTTGTTTTAAATAATCCTTCTCCTGGCTGGACACACTGCTGCTGTAGTCCTCTCCGTTCTCCATCTCAATAAAGGAACCCCGTATGTACGGACGAAGGCTATTATAAAATCTCAGCCGCTTAGAGATCGTATCTTTTTTCTTGACCTGTTCAAACGCTGTCAGCTCTCCGCTGTCCTCCGCAATCCCCTGAAGTTCATCGTCCACAATCATACTTCTGCAAAGGTTACGGATATCCTCCACCATAAATCTAAGGCTGCCTGCCACCTGCTCCTGTTTCCAACTTTCGTCCGAAATCTTCTGTTCCCGCACTACCCGTGAAAAGTACAGATAGCTGATTCCGGTTGCCGTGAGCATGGAAATACTCAGCACAATAAAAATGTTTCTTAATATACGTTTTTTCAGATACTTTCTCTTTTTTATCTCTTTTTGCTCCATTTACGATACTCCTGCGGCGTCACTCCTGCTGTTTTCGCAAATATCTGGCTGAAATACTGACTGGTCTTATATCCCACCATATCAGACACCTGGGCAATGTTCAGCTTTCCGTCATCCAGAAGTCGTTTCGCCTCTTCTATTCGAATATTTGTAAGATATTTCAGGAAGGTCACCCCTGTTTCTTTTTTAAAAACCTGTCCCAGGTAAACTCCATTCATCCCGAACTCCTCTCCCAGGATTTCCAGGCTCAGCTCCTCTCTGAAATTCTGGCGGATATACCGGATTATTTCCCGGACCACACCGGAATACTGCTGGTCTTCCTGCTCGGAAATCTCCCGGCAGATACGGACAGCTCGTTCTTTATAATATTCCTGAATGTCCTCTATCCTGCTTCCTGTTGCCTCTTCCTCCTCAGGATAAGCAATCCCCTCTTTATTTTCCAGCTCACGCATGAGATTTTCCAGCATATAGACCAGTTCACGCAGAGCCCTGAGATTATATTCCGGCAGCCGTACCATCTCGAAAAGGCCGCAGATAAATTCCGGAATTCCTCCTTCCAGATTGCAGATCATCTGCCGCAGCTCCTCCTGCTGCTCGTTCCAGGATATTTTCTCCTCCTCGCCGGATTCCTTCAGACGAGACAGCGGATATATACAACAGGGCTTCCAGAATACGCTGCGGCGGACTTGTGCCGACATTTTTTGAAATACCCGGCTGATCTCATTTTTTCTTATTTGATCACTGTGGATGAGATTGAACCCACACCCCTCCACATCGCAAAGACTGTTTCCAATCCTGCGGCACATTTGTCCGATGCGGCTGCTTATGGTATATCTGCTGTTAATATCACCAATACCATAGAGCACGATAAACGTATTCAAATTCAACAATACACTGGAGATAAACATAATGTCCTCCACCGTTTCCTCCAATGACCGCATCAACACAGCTGTTTCCTCCTGCGTCCACCCTTGTTCCACAAATGAGCCATGGACAAAGCGGTCCTCCTTATGAAGCATGACCAGGAAAAAGCTGTTCCCCAGTTCCGGAAGCTCCATATCCTCCGCCTGGTTATAAATAAGCTGTTTCGTAAAATATTTATAGTAAATTTTCTTTCTCTGCTCGTTCTCGGAAAGCTTCTTTTTCACCTTCTCCAGTTCATACAGAAGCTTTTCCTCACAGAGCTCATGCTTCAGAAGGTAATTAGAAACACCATATTCAAAGCCCTTTTGCGCATATTCAAAATCCTTATAGGCAGACAATAGGATCACAATCACACCGGGGTCTTTTTCTTTAAGACGCTGGGCCAGCTCCAGGCCATCCATTCCCTGCATTTTAATGTCGGAAATGACAATATCCGGCTTCTCCCTGTCATACATTTCCAACGCTTTTTTTCCACTGCGCGCATGTCCCACCACTAAAAAGCCATGCTCCTCCCAGGAAATCATATTCTGAAGATAATCCATGGCCAGAACCTCATCGTCCACAAACAGTACCCTGATCATAAAACGCCCCTCCTCATCACTATTCTCTTTGCCGCCTTTACAATTACCTTTAAAGTACCATATTTTCCCCTCACATTTTCAGTGACAATCCATAGATTTTGTTTGCATTCTATAGTTTCAGAGCCAAAGAAAGGATTTCCGGCTATCCTCAATCCTCCACATGCATATAATCACTGTCTCTGTATTCCCTTGGTGAAACCCCTGTCACCTTTTTAAAAATCCGGGAAAAATAATACTGATCTGAATATCCAAGATACTGCCCCACCTCATAAATATACAAATCAGTAGAACGAAGCAGCTTACAGGCTTCCTTCATCTTCAGTCTGATATAAAAATCCATTGGCGCATGAGAGGTACACTTCTGAAAAACCGCGTTTAAATAGCTTTTAGAAAATTCAAATTCCTCCGCTATGCCATCCAGAGTAAGATTTTCCTGAAGATGGCTGTACATATAACGGATCACCTTTGTCACATGCTTGTTCTGCTCCAGGGTGTCCTGCTCCTTTTCCCGGAAGTAGCACTCACCCAGAATCAGGGACAAAACCTGGGAAATATAAATAAAGTTTCCTAATGTATAGTTTCCTCCCAAAACCCGGAGAAGTAACTCAAATAAGAATAGCATACGGTTAGCCGCGTTTTTGGAAGAAAAAGTGATTATCTTTCTCTCTTCCAGCGGATAAAAAGGTACATCCTCCCCTTTAAAATGCACCCACAAAATACTCCAGGGGTTGTCCTTGTCCGCAGAATACCTATGTCCGCAGAAACGAGGAATACAAAACGCCTGATTTTCATAAAGCGTATAATTTTTGTCTCCGAAAAGCTCGATGGTCCCGCTTCCCTCCATGCAGTAAATGAAAATATACTCTTCAATACCCTCCTTCCGCTCCCGGTAATGCCGGTCTGCATGAGGAAAAAAACCCACATCTGTCAGATACAGCCTTTTCACCTGCGGATGCTGTACGTAGTCCTGAAACGACTCCGTGGGCAGTACAAACATCCATTCTCCTTTAAATCCGTCTTCCTTTGTTTTCATATATTCATCCATGATTTCAGCATACCAGATATGTGGAATATTGTCCATCTTTACAAAAGATATGTCATTTTCTTTTTTCTTTCTCCATTATAAAATAGGGTCGTAAAAACCAAAAGCCTGCAAGTCAGATCTAATCTGCTGGCAAGCACATCCGCTTGGCTGATTGCCTGTAGAAACGAGCAGCAGGCATATCTGCTTTTGCCGCTGACTGTGGAAGCATAGAGTAAAGTTCAGCTATGAAGAAATTTAAATATACAACAAAATATAAAAAGGAGAACATATCATGGAACAGAAAAGTGTAAGAATCTGGGAAGAGGATTATGTGATTCCCACATATAAAGTCTATCCTCCCGAAAAAAATCCATTATTCATCGAAAAAAGAGCGTACCAGGGAAGCACCGGAAAGGTATACCCGCTTCCGGTAACCGAGAAGATTTCTGATGAAAAAGAAGATGTAACCTATCACGCTGTTTTTCTGGAAAACGAATATTTAAAAATCATGGTACTTCCGGAAATCGGAGGCCGGATTCAGAGAGCCTATGACAAAACAAACGGATATGATTTCGTATACTACAATCATGTGATCAAACCTGCCCTGGTGGGATTAACCGGACCCTGGATCTCCGGCGGAATTGAATTTAACTGGCCCCAGCACCACCGTCCTTCCACCTATTCTCCCGTTGACTATACCATCTGTGAAAACCCGGACGGCTCCTGTACTGTCCATGTAAGTGAGACAGACAAGATGTACGGCACTAAGGGGATGGCTTCTATTTCCCTCTATCCGGGAAAAGCTTACATTGAAATCAAGGGCCAGCTTTACAACCACACTGATCTGCCGCAGACCTTCCTGTGGTGGGCAAACCCTGCGGTACCGGTAAACGACCACACCTATTCCGTATTTCCACCGGATGTAAACGCAGTTATGGACCACGGAAAACGCGCCGTATCCACCTTCCCCATTGCCACCGGAGAATACTATAAATGTGATTACTCCGCAGGGGTGGATATTTCCAGATATAAAAACGTGCCGGTTCCCACCTCCTATATGGCGGCACACTCGGATTTTGATTTTATCGGAAATTATGACGAGAACCTGGAGGCCGGGCTCCTTCATGTGGCAGACCATCACGTTTCCCCCGGAAAGAAACAATGGACCTGGGGTAACGGCGATTTCGGACGCACCTGGGACCGTAACCTGACCGAAACCGACGGACCTTATATTGAACTGATGACCGGAGTTTTCACAGACAACCAGCCGGACTTCACCTGGTTAAAGCCTCATGAAGAAAAGACCTTTGTCCAGTATTTCATGCCTTACAAAGGCGTGGGCCGTGTAGGAAACGCCACAAAAGAAGCGGCCGTCAGCATCACTGAAGTCCCGGACGGAAGCACTGTTTCCGGCGGCAGACAAAACGGTGACGCAACTATCGGCGGCAGACAAAACGGCAGCGCAGCATTAAAGGTATACGTAACCGGGGACTACGAAGAGACGCATATTCTTGTAAAAGAAAAAGATACGGTACTCTATGAAACCAACGCTAACCTTACCCCAAAAGCCTGCTTCCAGGCAGAGTTTCCCGCGCCCTCCTGTCTGACGGACTGCACGGTAAGCGTTTCCTGCAAAGGACATACCCTGGTAGAGTATTCCGTATACAAAGCAGAGCTTAAGCCCATCCCGGAGCCTGCTGAGGCAATGAAAGCCCCACAGGACCAGAAGACAACCGAAGAGCTTTATCTCTCTGCCACTCACCTGGAGCAGTACCGTCACGCAACATACGAGCCTGCAGATTATTATCTGGAGGGCCTGCGCAGAGACAGCACGGATATGCGTCTGAACAACGGCTATGGACTCCTGCTCTATAAAAGAGGCCGTGTAAAAGAAAGTATTCCCTATTTTGAAGCAGCCATCGAGAAACAGACCTGGAAAAGCCCCAACCCTTATTACGGGGAAAGCTATTTTAACCTCGGCCTGGCTCTTACCACCGATGGACAGGATGACAAAGCCTTTGACGCATTCTATAAATCCACCTGGAGTGCGGAAACACAAAGCGCCGGATTTTACTGGCTTGCCTGTCTGTCCTGCAAAAAAGGAAACTACCAAGAAGCTCTGGAGTTTGTAGAAAAATCTCTGATCCGCAACTGGCACAATATGAAAGCGCGCTGCCTGAAGGCCGCCATCATGCGAAAGCTTGATATGGATAATCTGTCCTTCCTTGAGGACAGCCTGAATATTGACCCTTTATATATGGGCTGCCTGTATGAGAAAGGTCTTGCTGTAAAGGATCTTTCCTATTGGAAAAAAGCCATGCGCCAGGAAGCCCACAACTATCTGGAGCTGGCCCTGGATTATATCAAGTCCGGCTTCCTTACAGAAGCACAGGACGTGGTTTCCGCCTGCAGGGATGGAAACCCGCTGTGTAACTATTACCTGGGATATATTTATACACTGCAGAATAAGACTGACCTTGCAAAAGATGCTTTCGCAGCAGCCGAGACAGCTACTCCTGATTTCTGCTTCCCAAACCGTGTAGAAGAAATCGAAATTCTGGAGACAGCCATAAAAGCTATGGACGACGCTCCTATGGCCCACTACTACCTGGGCTGCCTGCTCTATGACAAAAAGCAGTATGAAAATGCCGTTTCCCATTGGGAGACATGTGCAAGGACTAAACCTGATTTTTCCACTGCACTGCGCAACCTGGCCATTGCCTATTACAATAAACAAAACAACCCAGAAAAAGCTATGGAAGTAATGAAAAAAGCGTGTGAGCTGGATTCTACCTATCCTCGCCTGTGGCTGGAATATGACCAGCTTGCCGCAAAAATGAATGTTTCACCAGAAGAAAGGCTCCGCATTATGGAGTCTCATCCGGATATCACAGCTGCGAGAGACGACTTGTATCTGCGTTACATCAATCTTTTAAATTGTACCGGACGCTTCCGGGACGCGCTGGCCGGGCTTACCTCCCGTAAGTTCCACCCCTGGGAAGGCGGTGAAGGCAAAGTAAGTGCGCAGTACAAATATGCACTGATCCAGATTGCCCGTGAGGAACTTCTTGCTCAAAAACCGGAAGAAGCGCTGCTCCATCTGGAGGCAACACTCACCTACCCTGAAAACCTGGGCGAGGGCAAGCTCCCTAATGTGCCGGACAACGAAGCATATTATTACATGGGTCTGGCATACCGCATGATGGGACAAGAAAATAAAGCAGAAGAATACTTTGAGCTGGCTGCCTCCGGACCGCAGGAGCCGGGAAGCGTGTTGTATTACAATGACCAGCCCTCTGACTTTATCTTCTATCAGGGACTGGCCTGCCAGGAGCTCGGCAGGAAAGATGCCGCCGTTAAAGCTTACCACAAGCTCATCGCCTACGGTGAAAAACATCTTTTCGACCATGTAGCCTACGATTTCTTTGCCGTATCCCTCCCGGAAATCGAAGTATTCCAGGACGATATTCAGCTCCGTAACATACAGTATTGCAATTATCTGAGGGCACTGGGCAATCTGGGACTGGGCCAAAAAACAGAGGCGAAAAAGTTGTTAGACGAGATTCTCCACCGTCAGAGAGATTATCAGGGCGCAATCAGCGCAGCTCATTTATAATGAATAATGAACCCCCAAGGAGCAGCCGCTCTTTAGGGGTTCATTATATTTTAAAACCATATCTTATTTATATGAGGTAAATCCAATATTCTTCAGCGAAATTCCCACCTCGGTTTCCAGCAATGCCTGCCATCCCACAAAGGCAAGATTCAGATTCGTATTTCCAAGCTCCTGGATATCGGGCAGGTTGTCGTGTGTGGCCTCTATGATGTTAAAACGAACATTCGTTTTAGAGGTGTACGTGGATGCCTTAAATCTTGCCGTAGCCCGGAAACCAGCGTCTACATCCCGCACAAAAAATATAAATTCCGGATTCACGTAGTTGAGTGTCCCTGCATTCACATACATCGCCATTACCGACTGTGTATTAATCTCATCCATATCAGCAAAGCACAAAAACTCAAATCTTTTCTTTGAAGCCTCGTATACAATTACCCATGAATTTTCATTGTAATCAAACTCTATGCATTTATTTCCTTGCGTATTCATCTGTCCGTAGGTGGTAATATACTTTTTCAGTTTGTTAATTCCCGCGGGTACAGTGGCCGGAACACTTACGGTTACCTTACAGGTAAATTTTCTGCCGCCAAGGGAAGCCGTGATTGTGGCCGTGCCCTTACTCTTTGCAGTAACAACACCCTTGCCGCTGACCGTGGCTACGCCTGTGTTATTTGAGATCCATTTAGGAGCAAGGGACGTATTATTGAGTTTTAAAGAATAGGTCTTTCCCTTTGCCAGGGTAAGCGCAGACTTATTAAGCTTAAGCTTTGACAAGCCGGCGACCATAGTAACGCCTTTATTGTCATAAGCACTCCATACTGTTTTGTCCCCTGACTTTTTATAGGCCTTTACTGTGTAATAGTATCTTGTGCCCATTTTAAGACCGCTGTCTGTATAAGATACCTTGGAAGCGCCGGATACTGTTTTGACTGCTTTAAAGCTTTGTCCTGCTGCCTTACGATACACCCGGTAGCCGTTTACACCTTTTACCGCCTGCCATTTCACAACTGCCTTGTCTGCACCGGAATCCTTTGCCGAAACAAGCTTCGGCACAGTAATCTTTGCTGCTGCCTGTACCTGGACAGGTGCAAACAACTGACCGGCTGGTGCGCTGCCAATGCCCGTCACAAAGCATAATGCCAGTATAAGAAACATTTTTTTCATTCTCTTCATCTTTTCCATACATTTCCCTCCCAAAATTTTAACTACTGTTACTGCCCTTTTTTCTAAGACAATAACTTTACTGAAACATCCAAACATGTTCCAACATATTCGCAGCGGGCGGCACTTCATTCTTTGTATAACAAAATGTTCGGCTCTGCAATACGTCACATAGTATCTGCAATCCCCCCTTAGTATCTTCCATACCTAACAGCCATATCTGCCATCTCCCGGCGCAGCTTTTTCGGAAACTGGCCTTCTTTCAAACGCCATTTCCAGTTCTTTCCCAGGGTGGACGGCTGGTTCATGCGCGCCCGGTTGTCAAGCCCCAGATAATCCTGCATAGGAATGATACACAAATCCGCCACACTACTCATGACTAAGGTGATTAAATCCTTATAAATCTCATTATCCGGGGTGTGGTAATTATGAAGATAATCCCGCACCATTTTGCGCTCAGCAGCTTTTATGTCCTTAAACCATCCCACAAGTGTCTCATTATCATGTGTGCCTGTATAAACCACACAGTTACGCGGATAATTATGCGGCAGATAATCACTGGCGTTTCCCGTATCCCGCTGGTCAAAGGCAAACTCAATGACCTTCATATTCGGATAGCCGCTCTCTCCCACCATCCATTTCACAGAATCAGTCATAAAGCCCAGATCCTCGGCAATGATATCCTTATGCCCGAGCCTCTGGGAAACCGCCCAGAAAAGCTCAAGCCCGGGTCCTTTCTCCCACCATCCGTTCTCCGCTGTCTTGTCCCCGTAAGGAATTGCATAATATTCATCAAACCCGCGGAAATGGTCAATGCGCACCACATCATACATGGCAAAGCAATGAGCAATACGTTTCACCCACCAGTCAAATCCGGACTCCATATGTACATCCCAGTTGTACAGAGGATTGCCCCAGAGCTGTCCGGTTGCAGAAAAACCGTCCGGGGGACATCCTGCCACCTGCGTGGGCCTGTTCTTCTCATCCAGCTTAAACAGCCACGGGCTTGCCCAGGTGTCGGCACTGTCCATAGCCACATAAATCGGAATATCACCGATAATACGTATTCCCCTTTCGTTGGCATAGGCTTTTAATTTATGCCACTGCTGACGGAATTTAAACTGCATATATTCCTGGAATTCGATATCAAAATATAACTCCCTGCGGTAATAATCCAATGCATTCTGCCAGCGAAGCCGGATATCCTCAGCCCATTCGCTCCACGGCGAACCGCCGAAGCGGCCTTTCACAGCCATAAAGAGAGCATAGTCCTTGAGCCAGTACGCCTGCTCCTCCTGAAATCTGCAAAACTCCGGGTTTTGGCTGATATTGCTTCGTTCATATGCTTTGCGTAAAAGCCCGAAACGGCCGTTGTATATCTTCGCATAATCAACACTATCCGCCTTATTTCCGAAATCCACGCTGTCACATTCATCCTGTGTAAGCACGCCCTCCTCAATCAAATCCTCAAGACTGATAAAGTAGGGGTTTCCCGCAAAGGTGGAAAACGACTGGTAAGGGGAGTCGCCGTAACCCGTGGGCCCAAGAGGAAGTATCTGCCAATAGCTCTGTCCCGCCTCCTTCAATGCATCTACGAATTCATAAGCACTTTTTGAAAAACATCCGATTCCATATTTCGACGGCAGACTGCTGACCGGGAGCAGCACGCCGCACTTTCTTTGATTTGCCATATTTTCTCCTTCCGATATGTGATTTCAAGTACACTTCAACGTACTTGCTGCTAGTGCCTCCCGGCGTAAATACGCCGGGCGGCACTGGTTGCACATGATGCTTCGCATGGCACCCTACATCTGTACATCAGCTTACAAAACTGTACAAACATTAATCTGGGTAAGTTGTATAATTGAGCTTCCTTGCAGCTTCACATAAGTGTTTTTTCATATAGATATAGTGGCATATTTATAGAGGGATGTCAATCAATATAAAGGATTTCACAACATAGTATAGAGGATTTCACAACATAAAGATTTTACAGCAAAATCAGAGATTTAACGGCATAGAAAAAGGGTACAACATTGAGCAACTAAATATCAGAAAAAACAAAACAGGCAGAAGCCAAACCATATTTTGACTTTTTCCTGCCTGTCTGCTTTTTCAAGATAAATCTACCGTCTCAAATCCGATTACTTTTTCAGTCCCTTCGCCACACTACAGTTAGTAACACTAATTAAACCTTCAGATGCAAAAATAGAAAGAACGGTCCCCGGCTTTTTATACGCTCTTACATTAAGTGCAATTCCATCTACATACAATGTTGCGATTGTATCGTCTACAATCATACAAATTGTATACTTCTTTCCAGGAATCAGATTAACGGGCCTTTCAAGTCCAATGTTCTGGTTTGCCGGCCATGGCCAGTTGGGACACTTTTCGAATACGTAACGGTTTTCCGGTATGTGGAACATATATTGGAATGCCTCTCCGCTGTTTCCGTCCTCATAGAACCGCACACCAAAGGCTCTGGTCCCTTCAGAGAATTCCACCTCTGCCTCAAATCTGAAAATATCTCCGGTATTTTCTGAAACCACCGTTTCTGACCTTTTAGAGGATGTATCTATCACAAAATCAGGAATCTTCTCCTCTTTATCAAAAGCATTCCACACTGTTTCCGGAATCCGCACACCAAGAGTTCCATCCTCTCTCTGATACACCTCATGGGCCATAAAAGTACCGCCCCAAATAAAATTATTATTGTCGTCATCCTTATCCTTTGATGCCACCCAGCCAAAAAGGATTCTCTGCCCATTCAAACAGAACGTACGCCCTGCATAGTAAGCCCTTCCGTCAAATGCATCGTCTGGCGGGGCAATCCAAGGACCATTGAGACTCTTGCTCATGCGGTAAACCATCTTGCTTCTGTCGCTGTATTCCGTTACAATATGATACCACCAATCTCCCATTTTAAACAAATCAGGCATTTCATGCATGGTATAGAGATCAGGCGCCCAGAAATCTCCCTCAAACTTCCAATTTTTCAAATCCTTCGAGGTAAACTTTACCGTCCTTCCGGTCTGCCTTGTTTTCGGTCCTTTTAGTCTTGCGCCAAGGATTAACAAATATTGATCATTTTCCTCGTCCTTAATTACCCAGGGATCTCTCCAATCATCGGGATCATAACCCTCCTGCGGGGTAAAAGTAAGCTTATCCTGTGTTTTATTCCAGTGAACCAGGTCATCGCTGTAGGCATGCATGAGCACCTGAGATGCTTTTCCCTGGGCCGGATAGTCACGATTATAGCCTGTATAAAAAATATGATACTGTCCTTCCGCCTCAAAAACGCTTCCTGCGAAAATAAACTGATCCTGTTCCTCATCTCCGCCTCTGGGAACTGCCACTCCCTTGTCCTCATAATGGACGAAATCAGAAGTAACGGCAAGGTCCCATCCGAAGGGTTCTCCAAATGGTTCCGGGTTTCTTGTATCCCTCTGATGATATAAATAGAATTTATCTCCATGGCCGAAAGGCATACAATCGCCAAACCATGTCCCCGGAAACTGATAATATAATTGATTCATTATGTAACCTCCTGTGTTGTATCATTTATTTTTTCACTGTAAAGCATATATTTATTTCATCTACTGCTATCAGCCCTATCTACTGATGCTGGGTTTATCTGCTGATACAGATTTTATTTCCGTGGCTGCTTAGTCCCTGCTTACCCTTTAACTGATCCGGCGGTAAGTCCGGAAAGCATTTTTTTACTGCTAAGGAAATAGAAGATAAAAACAGGTATCACCGTGACAGTAATTGCCGCAAAGGTTGCTCCCCAATCTGTGAGTCCCATGCTTCCCACATAGTCATTTAATCCCAAAGTGACCGTCTTCATATCTGTGGACCTTGTGAATGTGTACGCATTAATATATTCGTTCCAACAGAATACCGCCTGCATGGTAGCAACTGTAATAATCGAGTTCATAGACAGCGGAATAACCATCCTGACAAAACATCCTGCCGGTGAGCATCCATCAATGATTGCCGCCTCCAGCATTTCCTCCGGAAAAAATTTACTGAAAGAGTAAAAAAGCTGGATAGAATAGGATAATGAAAACGCTATCTGAGGCAGAATAATGGCCGCATAGGTATTGATCAGGCCCAGCTTGTTAAATATGGTAAAAAGAGGAATCAACGCCACCTGCATGGGAAGCATCAACCCCAGCAGAAAATAATTAAGCAGAACCTTTTTTCCTTTAAATTTAATTTTACTTAAAGCGAATCCCGCCATAAGCGCAATGAGCAGAAGCGGTACCAGCACACCGATAAGAACGATAACACTGTTTTTAAAATACGTGAGCATATGGCTCTTGGTAAAAACCGTTATGTAGTTGCTCAGATCAAGGGCTGAAGGCAGTGCATATGCCGGCAGTTTTCTGAAATCATCCAGCGACTTAAAGCTGGAGGTAAACACGTATAAAAAAGGATATACCTGCACAATTACAAGAATAATCGCAAGAAACCACTTCACTGTGCCGCCCACGGTAAATTTCTTCGTTCTCATTCTTCCTCCCCCTCTCTTGTCATCTTACGGAATATCATTCCTACTACCATACAAATAATGACGATCATGATTGCCACCGAGCTGCCATATCCGTATTTCATACTGGTAAACGCCTGCTTATACATATAAGTTGTCATCAGCTCCGAAGCATTTCCCGGTCCTCCGTGTGTGAGCAGATAAGAAAACTCAAAGGAGCGCAGGGAACCGTTGAGAACCAACAGACAGTTCGCAATGATCACAGGCTTGATATACGGAATCCTCACATACAGGTATTCCTTAAAAGTGGTGGCTCCGTCAATCAGAGCCGCTTCTCCCAGTTCATCCGGAACACCGATCAATGCCGCATAGAAAATAACCATATACAATCCCAGATATTTATATGCCTCCACAAAGGCTGTGACATACAGCGAGATTGTCGGATTCGAAATCCACTCCATCACTTTCAGTGAAGGATCGATCATGGAGAGTAGCTGATTAATGATTCCGGTCGGCGTAACCGATAATAACTTAGTAAATATCTGACAGATAGCCACTGAGGAAATAACCACCGGAATGTAATACAGTGTCTGCAGCAGAACCCTGCCTTTCTTTATTCTGCTGAGAAGCACCGCAAACAGCAGACCACCGAATACCTGAATCACAACATTTATTACTGTATATATCAAGGTATGCCATATCGTAGACCTGAAAATACTATCTTGTGTCAGAAGCTCGATATAATTTTTCAAACCTACAAATACCTTTTCACCTACACCGCTCCAGTCAAAAAAACTATAATATCCCGCCCATACGATTGAAACAATCACAAATGCTGTATAAATCAAAAATGCAGGAAAAATAAATAGAAATATGACAGATTTCTTTCCAAATGCTTTTTGCACAGAACCCCTCCTTTCCGCAATAAAGACTATGTAGCCTTTATCATACCTTTTAGGTTTTTCTTTGAAAGAGACTGACGAAAACCGCCAGCCCCTTCCTTAAACATATATTACCGATTACTGTAACCATTTTGTAGCGTCATAGTTTCCTATTACTTTTCAACAAAGGAATCACAGGTAGTGATAAATTCATCCGGAGTAGTAATCCCCTGTGCCAGCTTCTGCTGCTCATCCACGATTTTAGTCAGCACGTCTGAATCCAGCTTATCATCCCAGGATGTCCATGCAGTATCCGCTTCCGCAAACATCGGCTGGGTATCGTAATAAAGCTGAGGTAAACCTTCCGGTAATTCCTCATTGAATGGGGAGAAAATCTGAGCCTTGGTATAACATGCTTCTGAGAAATTCTCACACATATAATCAAAGAATTCCTGCATGGTCTCATCATAAGTAGCCTTATTAAAGCCCTCCGCAAAACCGGCATGGATAGGTACGTTTGTGGACATATTCTCCATTCCCTCCGTATCCGGAACAGGGAAGAAACCAAGCTCGCCATTGTCATACATTTCCTCTGCCAGCCCTATCTGACCGGAACCAGTATAGAAAATTGCTCCCGTACCTCCGAAGAAAAGGTTACATGCAGAAGTAAAGTCTACACTTGCAAACCCTGGTTCAAAATATCCTTTTGTACCTAAATCAGCAAGAAGGTTGACCGCATATTTGGCCGATTCATTTTTAGTGAAAGAATCCGTACCGCTCTGGTAATTGGTAATAAAATCCGAACCTGTAACTCTCCATGGGGAGAAAGAAAGATATCTCATAAGCTGCCATGCGTCAGAGCCTCCCACTACAACCGGAATCTCTCCGATATCCGCAATCTTCTGGCATGCCTCTTCGAATTCTGCCCAGGTTGCCGGCGCTTCGGTAATGCCTGCGTCTTCAAAGATATCTTTTCTGTACATGAAATACTCACAATACAGACCCTGCGGGAAGAGATAAAGATTTCCGTCGTTAGCATCTGTGAGGAAGTCCCGTACAGCCCCGTTCAGGTTCTCAGCGTAACCGTTTCTCTCCAGTTCAGCTCCCACATCTACCAAAGCGTCAATATCAAGGCATGCCTGTGAAAGAGTTCCATTTGGACAGCCGTAAATATCCGGCAGGGTATTGCTGTTGATATACATCTGAAGCTTTGTAAAATAATCCTGCATATCATTTACCAGCTCAATCTCGTAATCAAGACCCTTTTCCTCGCAGAAATTTTGAAGCAGATGATCGAATACAAGAAACTGTTCTGTAGATTCTGTTCCCTTTAGTAATGCAGTGATTTTTGTCCGTTCTCCATCTCCTGCAAATGTAGTGGCTGCGCCTGTACCTGTCAGGATGCCCGCCGTCATTGCTGCTGTCATAAGCAATGACAATACTTTTTTCATTTTCCTCATTTCTTTTTTCCTCCTTGTTGGTGAGTTGTCTTGTTCTTTGTGACTTTATTGTATCGTTTCTGTATTCTTGAAACAATTGGAAATACAAGTCAAAATGGGAGATTTGTGCACACTTTCTTGCTGTACACAAATCTCCCATTCTAAACATCTTTGAATTTATCATAACAATTCAGACAGGTCTGCTCATTTACTGCGCATACCGTGCGAAACATGGCGGTCACAGACATCCAGCCATTTTTTATTCACCCGGAATACCAGCAGCCAGTTGCTTGTAAACAAAAATATTTAAATATGCTTCCGGAACTCATTCGGAGTCATCCCGTAGCGCTTTTTAAATACCTTTATATAATATCCGAAATCCTTGTACCCGACCATCTCGGCGATCTCATACTGCTTATACTTGTTAGATGCAATAAGCTGCTCAACATGCTTAAACCGCACGTCAGTGAGATACTCCAGGAAACTCTGCCCGGTATATTTCTTCAAAAGACGGCTGATATAGGTACGGCTTACATGGAATCTGTCCGTTAGCTCATCCATAGACAGATCCCCCGCGTAATTCCTGTCAATATAATCCTGTATACTCCGCACCAGCCTTAAGTTCCTTTCATCCGCACCTTCCGTATTCAGCTTAATGAGACTTTCAAAATTTCTGAGGAGACAGCCGATCACCTCCTCTGTAGTCTCACATTCCGCGATTTTCTTTACACCCTCCTGCAGTACGGACACATTCCAGCTTCTGTTTTGGATATCGCTCTCCACCGCACAGGTATATGGAAATTTCATACAGCTGATCAATAAATCCATTGCCGCAAACTTTGCTCCGGAACTGTCCTCTTCCGCCCTCCCGAACATCTGGTACAGTTCCTCACGGGCGCTCACAAAGCTCCCCTGAAACAGAGTCATCATAAAATGGCTTTTCTCGCCTGTGGTAATCACAAACTCCTTCTGCTTGTCTAAATGAAGGTCTTCATATTTCAGTATCACATTTGTACCAAGATATATACACTGACGGCACGCCTTCTGTGCCTTTCGATACTCACCGCTGGCTTCATACCCATCCTGCGCCACCTCGCCAAGTCCAAAATTCATATACACATTCAGATACCTTTCCACCTCGTCCTGAATTTTTCCGCAGGCCTCCAGCGCCCTTGCCATGCAGACTGTGTCCTCTTCCTCCTTCTGAAAAAGAAGAATGAAATTATACTCCATAGTGGCTGTATTATAATCACTGAGTACTTGAATCCCATAGTCATGAAAAATCTCTTCAAAAATGTTGACGTATGCAAACTCTTCAATCCATTTGTCACACTCATCCATGCGCCCCTGCTCACTAAGCTTCCTGCCAACGCATACAATATACTTTTCTATTTGCAGATGAAGGGAATCCTCCTGCGCCTTCATCTCACTTTTACCCTGAATTCTTCCGTAAAGCAGATTTGCGGCAAATTTCGCCCGAAGCTGTGGGAGAGAGCTGTTGAAATATTTCTGAAGATCACGGACATGCTCCTGACTCCGCTTTTTTTCTCTGATTGCACCCGTTAGCCGTCCCACTGTCTCTTTCAGGACATCATAATCAATTGGCTTAAGCAGATACTCCTCCACTCCGATGCTGATTGCCTGTTTCGCATATGCAAAACTGTCATATCCTGTAAGAATCACAATCGTCACATCCGGAAACATTTCCCTTGCTTTTGCGGAAAATTCCAAACCGTCCATTCCCGGCATTTTCACATCACTCAAAATCAGATCAGGCGCCGCCTCTTTAAGCTTATCCACTCCTTCAAGGCCGTTTTTCGCCATAGCCGTCACCCTGCATCCGTATTCTTCCCACGGAAAAGAGCACAGACCATCTAAAATAATATATTCATCATCTAATATCATTACCCGAAGTTCCATCAATGACAACTCTCCTGACTTCCTTTAATGGTATTTCTAATATAACCTCAGTTCCTTTCCCTTCCTCTGAGGTAATACTCATCCGGGCCTCTCCGTCATATATGTAATCAAGCCTCTTCCTCACTGCATAAACACCAAGGCTTGTATGTGTACGCCCATCCTTCTCCCTGCTCTCCTTTTGCTCTGTCTCCGGATTCAGCAAAGACGCAAGCCTGTCAGCCGGAATCCCTACACCGTCATCCTTTACCTTGATCACCGCTGTCTCTCCCACAAGCTCTCCGGTCACAGACAAAAAGCAGTCCCACGTAGCATTTTCCACGCCGTGGACCACCGCGTTCTCCACCAATGTCTGTACTGTCATCTTTGGGATAGGTATATCGTTAAGCTCCTCATCTACCTCCAGATATGATGTAAATTTATCCCCATATCTCGTCTCCTGGATATAAAGATAATCCTGTACATATTTCATTTCCTCACGGATGCTTACAATACTCTTTTTATTACTGATACTGGCCCGCATCAGACTGCTGACAGCCGTGACCATATGGCAGATATTCTCCTCGCCCTTTTTCCTCGCCATCCAATTAATGGTGTCCAGAACATTGTAAAGAAAATGGGGATTGATCTGAGCCTGAAGTGCCTGGAATTCAATATCCTTATTCACCGTCTCCATCTCAACGACCTTCTTAAGAAGAGTCTCTATCTCTTCTATGGTATGGTTAAACACAGAATTCATGGCTCCGATTTCATCTGTACGCCCCTCAGGAAGACGTACGGTAAAGTCTCCCCCGGCGAATTTTTTCATAGCATTGCTGGTGCGTTCAATGGGCCCGGCAATTCCCTTCGCCAAAACAGATGTCAGCACCACGCAGAGGATTACACTTATAGCCAGAAGGATTACCGCCGTTTTCTGCAATTCCCGGGCCGTACTCTGCAAAAAGCTCATGGGAATCATACCTACCAAGAGAAAACCTGTATCGGAACTTTTCTGGTAAACACAATTATATGTCTGGCTATTAATTTTTGTCACGAAACTTCCGCTTGTCCCCACGTACTGGTCAGCCAGCTTATCTGCTCTGTATTCCATGCTGTTCAATATTATTTTATTGTTATCATCAAGTAAAAACAACTCGGCCATCAAAGAACTTTGGGCCGATTTCGTCATCTTTTTGAGATAGCTCACTTTAATGGAAGCCTGAAGAATTCCCAAGGGCTCCATGGTAAGAGAATCCTTAATCTGTTTTGCAATATAAATCAGCCCGGTTCCCTCTGAAGCATTATAGTAGACACATCTGCCATTGGCCTCCTCTGCCTTTTCGTGCAGAATCTCCTTGTCACTGAGCAGAATCTGCTCTCCGTTATACAGAAGATGGTCGGCTCCATTATAACCGTATAGCTCAATATCATTCATATATACACTGGTATAGCCTTGAAGCAGAAGCCTGCGTATCTGACCCGCCCGGGAAAAGTAGCTGTAATACTGCTCTCCGTCTGAACAATAGGGGGTATCTGATTTTAATTCCTCCTGCACGGTATTGTTATTGGCAATATAGTCAAAGGAATTTTCCACCATTTCAAAATAATGATCCAGATTTACCGACAGCTCCTTAATCACACCTGCCGACTGCTTTTCGGTCTGTGCCATCACTATACGCGATGCTGCAACATAGAGAGAGATACTCGCGGAAAGCAGCACCACCAATGTAATCGCCAAAGCACAGTATAGAAGTTTTCTCTGGATGCTTAAATTCAAAAACCAATTTTTTACTCGTTTCATTGTTGTACCTTTAATCAAAATCCGTACTTAGTGTAGTAAAATGAGCCTATTGGCATCTATGCTTTACAGAAACAGGATTTCTGCATTCATCTTGTCCTGCTTCCACAGCAAGTAACTTTACAACGCTTTTTATAAAAGGCCACCCCATACCTGACAATTGTTTTCATCCCATCTTCCACAAGACGCGCAGTATACTCCATTCCCTCAATCTGCTCTTCTGCCTCCCTGCAGCACTTTTCAAGATTCCCATCATGTGCATATTTTACTTCTATTACAATCCCTGTACGCTCTGGTGTTTCAATTAGAATATCCGAAAATCCAACCCCTGATTCCGCATTAGATTTTATAAGCCAGTTATCCTGATACTGCAATAATCCAAGCAGCATCCCATGATAGAAGTTCTCTTTCCTGTCATTCTGCACAGCAGTGTCCCGGATACTAATCGTTCCCCATAAATAATCATTCAGCATTTTTTCTATTAAATCTGCATCCGCATTGGGAAATGCGGCACAAAAGCTTTTAATCTGGGATGCATTCGCATGAGTGGTATCTTTAAACCATTCTTTAATCTGTGAGATAAAAAGCTTCCTGATTTCTCTATTAGGTATGGTCAGCGTATACCCTTTCTGTCCTTCTCTCCCTTGTTGTGTCAGATAACCTGTCGTAAACAAAACACTCCACAAATGTTCTATTGTCGAATCCAGTTCGTTATAAGTTAATTCCATATTGATTTCTTTTGTTATTGATTCACCCGCAATCAATTTCTCTATTTCATTTCTTGTCTGCTGATTTGCCTTATCAATAAAACGCCGTACCATAGCATTCCCACTGGTATTGGCCCAGTAATTTTCCGGGACAGCATTTCGGTTTTTCGTAAGTGCCTGGCAGTATTTGAGAACATCCCAAGGACAGTAAATCGAAGTATTGCCAAAGCGATAACCATCATACCACTGCTTCATTGTCTTAAAGGCATGTTCCACACCATAATAGTCTAATAACTCCTGGACCTCAGCATCCGTAAAACCAAAATACTCATCAAAATATTCATCTGTGATGGACATGACATTCATATTATTCAGACCCGTAAAAATGCTCTCCTTACTGATACGGAGGCATCCCGTAAGAACAGCAAACTGCAAATACTCATTTGTTTTCAGGGCGTTGCCGAGAAAGCCCCGAATGAGCGACACCATTTCTTCATAGTATCCCCACTGAAAGGCCTTATCAAGCGGTACATCGTATTCATCTATAAGAATGATTGTTTTTTCACTATAGTGTTTTGAGATAAGCATGGATAATGTTTTTAAAGCCGATACCAGTACCACATCGTCCATTGTATAAACACCGTTTTCCAAGCGGATAATTGCGCGGTATTTCTCTTTCTCATTAGCTGTCAGGCGTTCACTTTCCACCAAAAAAGAAAATCGTTCCGCTTCTGTCCCCACCACACTGCGCATTGCCGCTGCCGCCGCTTCATACGAAAGACCATCCACGCCCTTTAGTGTTATAGAAATCACCGGAAATTTTCCCATGTATTTTTTGCATAATTCTTTTTCCCGCAATATCTTCAATCCGTCGAACAGCTCTTCCTCACACCCAATCTCCAGAAAATGCTTCAACATACTCATGCTAAGCGATTTCCCGAATCGCCTGGGGCGCGTAAACAAATTCACCTCTCCCCAGTTAGAGAGCAGTTCTGCAATAAGGCTCGTTTTATCAATATAGTAGAAATCATTTTTCCTGATTTTCTCAAAATCCTCAATACCAATCGGCAATTTCTTTTTTGTAGTCATATAGGGCTTCTCTCCCTTCTGCTTATCTACTTATTTATACCCATAATAACACAACAAAAATCGTTTGTCATTGGATTGTTGGCAGTTGCAGCAAGCGGCAAGCTTAGTAGAAAACCCAAGCTCGCCGCTTTCGACAAATCCATAGCCTTATTTAACCGGAATTTTAACTTCACCCTGCATAATATAAATGCTTTCTATCTTATCCACATCAACCACATTATTAAAGCCCTCTGTCACAATATAGGACTGTTCCTCCTCATCCACATCCGTACCTCCGCCGAAGTACCCAGTTTCAATCTTCGTGCCATCCGCATATTCCACAGCGCTTACACCAATCCTGGTGTCAATCTCCATTCCAGGGTCATCTCCGTTGTACTCGAACGTATTCCGTTCATCCTCTTCTACCTTCAGAGCATCACTCAAATCCGCACTTACGGTATAGCTTAACGGGGTAATCTCCACATTTTTCACAAGGATATCATATCCGCCCAAGTCATAAGTCTCATTAATCTCAAACAATTTTCCTTTTTGGATTTCACCTGTATTCCAGGTAAATTCCCATTTACCCTCTGCCACTACTTCACCAGGCATAGCTTTATCAGCGCCTAACACTAGATTCTCCAACAAAACTCCCACGGTTCTGTTGCTGAAATCAAATTCATCCGTTGTATCCATGATATTATAGTTAATCTCATAGAACCGTTTGTGCTCTGACTGGCCGCCAAGCATTTTCTCATCCACAAATCCGCCGTTGCCGCCTCCGCTGGCGTTTTCTGCAGCGTCCAGGATATCCTTTCCGTCAAGTGTAACATTCAACCCGCTGTCAAATCCTACGGTATGATCCATTTTAATGGCTTCAGGAGTCTCGACAGCAAAAAGCATGTACAAACGTTCCTTATCCATAACTGCCTGGTCAAGGGTAACTGTCACCCCATTCTGGGTCACAGACTGGCCGATACCCTGTATATTCCCACTGTCCGCCAGTTTCTGCTGCTGCTCCTGGGAAGGCTTAAAACGCTCAACCAGCGCGTCACTCCAGTTAAAAATTTCATTAGCCGCCACCGTAGCAGTACACAGAGCGCAGAGCGCTGCTGCCACAGCCAGAATACGAAAGCTCATTTTTCGTCTTGGCCGTTTGGCAGTCTCAATACTGCGTAATGTTTTTTCAAATCGCTCGTGAAATTCCTGGGGAACCTCGGGTGCTGCATTTGCCCAATCTCTGTTATCTAACATAATAATTCCTCCTCATCTGATAATTCTTCCCTTAACATTCTCCGTGCTCTTGACAGTCTGCTTTTGATCGTACCTTCCCGGATATTCAATATTTCGCTGATTTCCTTTTGGCTGAAGCCCTCCAGATAGTAAAGCGTCACAAGAACACGCAGCTCACCGGGAAGCTCCAGGATTGCCTGGTAAAGGTGACTATAGCGGTCCTCCTCCCAGAGCTTTGCATTCTGTATATATTCCTCATAGGGTACAATATTTTTATTCTTTTTGCAGATTTTGTAGCATTCATTTATGAGTATCCTGGTCATCCAGGTCCTGAAAAACGCATCCTCTTTCAGCGTGTGCAGCTTTTCATAGCCCTTGAGCAGGGCCTCCTGCACTGCATCCGCGCAGTCTGCATCGTTCTTTAGGATGGATTTCGACACATGATAAAGCATAGCCTCCGATTCCCGGACCTCCGCTATAAACTTATCTCTTGTCATATTGAAACCTCCATTTTTTCTATCGGCCGATTGATTTTACACTAATTAGATACTCTGAGAATGCAATCGGTTCTCGAATAAAATAAAAAGTATACTCTGCATAATAACATAATCACCCAAACCTCTTGTATCATACTCACAAAAAAACCGCGGAGAACCTCCTGCCTGTGATCTTTGCAATCATCAATGCAGCAGCTTCTCCGCGGCCGTCCCGTCGGAATAATATTCAGTTAATCTCAGGCCTTCTCATTTAAAGATGCGCCGTAGATATAAAGTGCCGGAAAAATAAGTCCCAGTACAATACCAATGATACTTGTCAGAATCGACTCATTATTCATAACAGAGCCTATGAAGTTTACGATTCCGGCAATCAAAGCGATTACCAAAACGATTTTTCCCCACTTCATGAGATCAGCGGCTTCTTCTTTTATGTTGCATCCCTTCATACCTTTGATTCCTGCTACGAACTGAAGTATAGCAGCAAGTGTATAAACCAGACAGATTACAACAAATATCCAGCCCATCTTTTCTCCAGTGTCAATCGTTGCCTTCCCAAACAGCAAACCTGCCACAGGATATACAATAATTGCGATTATAGCTGACAGAATCAATAACACACTTGTGAATTTAATATAACTTTTACCTGGCATTTTTTGCCCTCCTCAATATGTAAAATATGTTTTAATGTCGACATTCTAATACAATTTAGTCCAAAATACATCCACCATGTGGGGGTGCTTTGTCGAGAATTTCGAAATTTTTTTGCAAAATGCGCACATTGAAATTTGACTGTATCACTTGAGAATGTTAATATAATTACAAACAAAATTTATCAAGTTTAAGATAATTATGCAGCACATGGAGGTACACCGTGACATCATCAAATACTATAAACCGCCGCCGATTAATGAAACTGGCAAGTACAATGACAAACTGCCGCATCCTATACATACAGGCGCCTGCAGGTTATGGAAAAACAGTCTTTGCCGGACAGTGGCTGGATAGCAGGAAGCAGCCCAATGCAATGATAACCTTGGATGAATATGATAATACAGCCGCAGATCTGTGCTGTAAACTTAAAGACGGCCTTGAGGAGCTTTCTATAGAAAATCAGAACTATATTACTTCCTTCACAAAACATCCTGATTTCCATAGAGCCCCTGTTGAATTTCTAATGCGGGCGGCGGCGGCTCTGCCCAAAGACGAAGAAGCCAGCCTGGTCATTGATGATCTTCACTATGTGACAGATTCTTATGCGCTAAAAATCCTAAAAGATTTTCTTATGCGCCTGCCTTCCGGCTTTCAGCTTTGTCTGTTGAGCAGAGGTTCCCTTCCGGAGGCATTCAGCGGGCTGTTTCTAAAAAACGAACTATGCTTTATTCCCCAGGAAGAACTACTTTTTGATACCAAGGAAATTTATGCATTATACAAAAACAGGAACATTGCCATAACCGGCAGGCAGATAGAGGAAATCCTCCTATTTACGGAGGGCTGGCCTATAGGGATTAATGCACTGCTCCTTTCCGAAAACCATATCCCCACAGAAAACATGCCCAAGGATTGGCTGGAAAGCTTCCTGAAAACCCAGGTATGGGAAATGTGGGATGAGCGTTCCAGACAGTTTATGCTCGGAACCTGTATCGAGGAGGAATTGACAGAACCCATCTGCAATGCATTGACCGGGGAAACCGACAGCGCCGGGCTTCTGGAGCAATTACTGGGAAAGGGCGCCTTCTTATCCAAGCATCGTGAGGGCGTCTACCGCTTTCACCGCCTGTTCCGGGAATTTCTCATGAAAATCTTTCTGGAAATGCCTGAAGAGTACCGCATTAGTCAAATACGTAAAGCAGGGGAATGGTATCTGGAGCAAAAGGACTTTTACCATGCCGTAGACAGATTTTCCCAAATCAAGGACTACGGTCAGATAGCCTGCTGCTTTGATCTCCTGGAGGAAATGGACCGTGCCGGATTTGATGCAGAACAGGTAATGAATGCAGTCCGCAGTTCCCTTGATGAAGAGATTTTAGACAGATACCCGCATTTGTATTATATGATGGCCTTTACTGCACGGAACGAAGGGCGGATTGAAGATTTTAAAGTTTACGCAGATCACTACTACCAAAACTATCCCCGGATTGCAGAACAGAATCCTGAACTGGCGCACAATATATTTTTTCTTTATTCCATGGATTTTCGTCTCACTCTGAATGACATTTTGAAAGCAGCGTTCAATACCAAAGTGCCTGTGAAATTTCAAGGGGTACGCGGTTCAGCTACACTATACTTGCCTTTTTACCACAAGTCCTACCGGGATTTTGCAGAATTGCTTATCGGAAATGCAGATGAAAGCATAGATTCACTTGGAAAGGTTCTGGGCCCCCTTCTGGGGGATGAATGTCCCATGCTCATAAACTGTATTAAAGGAGGACTTTATTACGAACAAGGCAATTTGTTGTCCGCACAGAAATTCGCACTCTCAGCAATTGCCGAACTCAAGAACAGCTTTGCGCCGGAATCAAAATTTTGTGCCATGACCTTACTCCTGGCAGTTACTCACGCCATGAAGCAGCCGGAACAGGAAACCCTGATTCAGCAGGATATACAAAAAATGATTGACGCGGATAAGGCATTTTATCTGCAGTCTAATTTTGATGCGGTCATCTCCGCAAACGAAATTGAATCCGGCAATACCGCAGCTGCCGGAAAATGGCTAGAAACCAGAGGTACAGAAATATATGGCCACATGGATTTTTTCAGGCTTTATGCGCATTTCACCACAGCGAAGGCACACATAGCCTTAGGAAATTACAGCCATTCCATCATCCTGCTGGAAAAGCTTCTCGAAATGTGCAAAGCCCTAAACAGGACCACTGATATCATTGAAGCAAATATACTCCTGGCTGTATCTTATTCCAAAAAGAAACGCGGCAGTAATAAACAGGCATTGCCTTATCTTGTCGAAGCTGTATATACCGCCCAGACTATTGGTTATGAACAGTGTTTCCTTAACCATGGCACTAATCTCAAAAATATTTTATCCGGCTTGAAAAACTGGACTATGCGCAGCGATTATCAAGGCGCACTATCTTCCACCTTTGTCAGAAAGCTTTATATAGGCGTTGTGGAGCAGGCCGGCTTAGAAAGTCCAGTCGTAAGTAACAGAAAGGAACCTGAAATCAAATTTACCCAAAGACAAAAAAAGGTGGCAGAACTCATGTGCAAAGGATACAGCTACCGCAAGATTGCCGAAGAATTGGGAATTCAGTTTTCAACTGTCCGTTCCCACATAGAGCTGATTTATAGAAAGCTGGACGCAGGCTGTATGGATGAAGCAATCAAAAAAATACACCACTTGCATATTTTAGACGAACTCTGACAGTCTTTTGCGAAAAGCACCCCCACATTACCGATGTATTTTTTGACGGAATATTATAAAATGAAATAGATTTCAAAAAATACAATTTTACTGCTCAACGAGCAGAGAAAAGGGGGGTTCTAAATGCCAAATGTAGATTACATTTTTTTAGGATTGATCACGCTTTGCGGGGTTATCATGCTCATTACAAATAAACCATTATTTGTCAGCGCTGGAAAATACACGGAGGAATCTTTAAAGAAATATTCAAGGCCGGCAGGTATTACAACCATTTTAATGGGCGCCTTCGGCCTTGCGTTTCTCTACACACTGCGTCTTTTCTTTAATGAAAAAATCAGCGGCTGGATTACCCTGGCATGTCTGGCAGCCGTAATTATCTCAATCATTTCCAATATAGTTATTATTAAAAAGACACTGGTAAAAAAATAAGCCGAATCTAGTTTAACGGCACAAAAACAAGGGGGTATTTTCTATGTACTATTCCAGCGGTAATTACGAAGCTTTTGCACGTCCGGTCAAGCCGGAAAATGTCGACCGTAAATCAGCGTATCTGACAGGCGCCGGGCTGGCCTCTCTCTCTGCCGCATGTTTTTTGATCCGTGACGGCCAGATGAAGGGCGAGCGAATCCATATCCTTGAGGAAAGCGCTCTTCCCGGCGGAGCCTGTGACGGTATATATAATGAGGAAAAAGGATTTGTCATCCGCGGCGGACGGGAAATGGAGAACCATTTTGAATGTCTGTGGGATTTGTTCCGCTCTATTCCGTCCTTAGAAATCGAGGATGCTTCCGTACTGGATGAATTTTACTGGCTGAACAAAAAGGATCCCAATTATTCTCTGATGCGCGCCACCATAAACCGGGGAGAGGATGGACATACAGACGGTAAATTTACACTTTCCGAAAAAGCATCTATGGAGATCATCAACCTCTTCATGACTAAGGATGAACTGCTCTATGACAAGACTATTGATGATGTGTTTGATGACGAATTTTACCAGTCTAACTTCTGGCTCTACTGGCAGACTATGTTTGCCTTTGAAAAATGGCACAGTGCTTTAGAAATGAAACTGTATATACAGCGTTTCATCCATCATATCGGCGGACTCCCTGATTTTTCTGCCCTGAAATTCACGAAGTATAATCAGTACGAATCATTGATTCTTCCCATGGTCAAATATCTGGAGAGCCATGGCGTTGTAATCCAATATAATACACGTGTCACGAATGTAATATTTGAAAAGGACAGCGATGTGAAGCTGGCAAAGCAGCTTGTAATTGTAGAGAACGGCGTAGAAAAAACAATCAGCCTGACAGAGGATGATCTAGTCTTTGTCACAAACGGAAGCTGTACGGAAAGCGCTGTTGTCGGCACTCATGACATGGCTCCAAAATTGGACATCACTTCCGGCGAGGGCGCGTGCTGGGACCTCTGGCGCAATATCGCCAGTCAGGATCCTTCTTTTGGCCGTCCTGAAAAATTCTGCGGAGATGTGAGCAAGAGTACCTGGGAATCCGCCACACTGACCACATTGGATGAAAAAATCCCTCCATATATTGAAAAAATCTGCAAACGCGACCCTTTCAGCGGAAAGGTAGTTACAGGCGGAATTGTGACAGTGAGAGATTCTTCCTGGCTGATGAGCTGGACCGTAAACCGCCAGCCTCATTTCAAACAGCAGCCGGACGGTCAGCTTGTAGTATGGATTTACGGTCTATATGTGGACAAACCCGGAGATTACATAAAAAAACCTTTACGCGAATGTACAGGAAAAGAAATAACGCAGGAATGGCTATACCATCTGGGTGTTCCTACAGAGGAGATTGAAGAACTTTCAGAGCATTCTGCCAGATGTAATCCGTGCATCATGCCTTACATCACTGCATTCTTTATGCCCCGCGCCCAGGGCGACCGGCCTAAAGTAGTACCGGAAGGCTGCAAGAACTTCGCATTTATCGGCCAGTTCTCTGATACTGTGCGCGGCACTGTATTTACCACTGAATATTCTGTGCGTACTGCAATGGAAGCAGTCTACACACTGCTTGATGTAGACCGGGGTGTACCTGAGGTATTCGGATCCTGTTATGATATCCGCTACCTGCTGCAGGCAACTTACTTTATGATGGACAAACAAAAACTTACGGACCTGAAACTCCCATTTCTTCTCGAACTGCTGGAGAAAGGAGCTCTTAAGAAAATCGAGGGCACATTTATCGAAGAGTTTCTGGAACGCTATCACCTCATATAATACGGAATTATTTATCACACCATATCTTTGCGAAATAAAGGAGAACATACAATGAATATGAAAAACAGAAAGCTTTTAGCAGGAACAGCCATAATCGCAGCATCCCTTACAATTACTGCGCCTGTCAGCGCAATGCCCTCTGATATCCGGGAGGGCATCGAACACGACCGCGAAATGGCCGGTGATGATCTGGTAGATGATTCCGCGCTCTTAGACAATATAGGATCTTACTATGTAGCGACTGGTGCCGGCAATGTGCGTGATTATCCAAACGGTAACGTTATCGATGTATTAAACCCGGGCGAAAAATATTATGTTTCAGCACGTCGCACAGATTGTGACTGGTACCAGATTACCGGATATGCTTCCAACGCATATGTATATGCAAGCTTTCTTGTTCCCGAGGAGGAATATGTAGGCAACCGGGCAGGCGGTGCATCCGATGAGTTTTCAGATGACGAGGACGACGATGACGACGAGTTTACAAACCTGGATATCATGATGCAGGCCACCGTAGACGTGAATATGCGCAGACAGCCGGGCGGCACGATCGTGGATGTGCTCAAAGCCGGCAATGATATCCATGTAACCGGAAATCTGGATAATCTATGCTGGTATCAGTGCGAACGCAACGGAGAAACCGTTTATGTATATGATGATTATCTTGTGCCGGATTTCCCTCAGACCATGGCTGCCACACATGTGGTAAACGTGCGTAAGGAGCCTACCCTCAATGGCGCTGTACTCGGTACTCTTGCTATCGGCGACCGTGTCAAGGTCAGTGCGGTTGAAAACGGCTGGTATCGCTTCACATTTGAGAAAACAGGCGATATCGCATATTCCTACAGTGACTATCTCGCTGCAGTGGAATGATTACCAATGTTATCAGCATTACTCTGAGAATTATTTTCAGCTCAGTAGTTTTTTTATATTTTATATGCGTACCTTTAAAAAGCCGATTCCGTTATGGCCGTCTGAAAACAGTACTGCTTTTCTCAACACTCACCATTGTCAGTGTGATCATAACAGTACTGTTTCTGGCGGCTGGGGCAAGTTATGATCAGTATGCCGCACCTGCTATCATTTTCTGGATTGCCTATGCAGTATTCATATTTTCTAAAGCAGTAAAATGCAGCTTTTTAGAAATTATTTTTGTTGTTCTGGTTTCCTTGAATTTTTACGCAAATATCATGACGATTGCAAAACTAATTGTAATCATGGCAGACCTGAAGTTTCCCTTTTATCCGGCGTATACTGCCGCTTCTATCGGTATTCTGATCATTTACGTGCCATTGATTTGGTTTTTAATGGTGAAGCTTTATCAAAGGGTTATCGAATTTAATACAGAGTTTGCCGCCTGGAAGTATCTTTGGCTGATACCTGCCCTCACCTATCTAATGTTTTATGTAAAAATGACAAACGATTACTGGGACGAACGGGTCCATGCGACAATCCGCGATTTAATGTTCTGCATATTATGGTCGCTGAGCTCCTACATATTTTTCTGCATAGCACTGCTTCTTTTAATTGAAACATATGAAAAAACAATCGCAGTTGAGCACGCCATACTTATCACTGCGCAATTAAAAATGCAAGAGGAGCAATACCAGCGGCTTCTGGACAACATCGCCGAGACAGCGCGTATCCGCCATGACTGGCACCATCATCTGCTTACGATTCATGGGCTTGCCAAGCAGCAGAAATCACAAGAGCTGAATCAATATATATCCAGGCTAATGCCTGTGTATCTGGACAGGGAAGAATGCCCTGTGTGCCAAAACCATGTAATAAATATTATTCTCCTACACTATAGTGAGATTGCAAAAACTGAGGGCATCACAATTAACATAAAGGCTGAGCTCCCACGCTATATTGCTATACCTGACATAGATTTATGCATAGTTTTTGGAAATTTGGTAGAAAACGCAATCCATGCATGTATAAGTAAATGCGGAACTGATAAATTCATAAGCATATACGCTGTGATGAGACATGAACAGCTTGTAATAATGATCAAAAACACCTATGGAAACACTATCGCATTCAAAGACGGTGTTTACCTATCAACCAAGAATGACGGAACAGGTATGGGCCTGCTTTCCGTCAGACATGTCGTGGATAAAAATAAAGGGCACATTCAAATTAGTCATGATAAAGATTACTTTTGTGTAAAAATCATACTGCCCACGACTTAAGAAAGGATAAAGATGATCACAATAAACCATGTGACAAAGACCTTTGGGAAAGAAAAAACAGCCGTCCGGGATGCTGTGTGGACCGTGCCTGACGGAAAAATCACGGGCTTCATTGGCCCCAACGGTGCCGGTAAAACCACTTCCCTAAAAATGATTACCGGCGTACTGAAACCCGATTCAGGCAATATACTGATCAACGGAACAGACATTGTAAAAGAACCTCTGAAAGCCAAAAAACAGTTCGGATTTGTGTCTGATACCCCGGATAATTTTCTGCGCTTAAAAGGAATTGAATACTTGAATTTTATGGCGGATGCTTACGAAGTACCTACAGAAGAGCGCTCTGCCTTTATCTCCACGTATTCGAAACGTTTTGGCATTGAACAATCTCTGGGCGATAAAATTCTCAGCTATTCCCACGGTATGCGCCAAAAGATAATGGTCATGGGGGCACTGATCCATAATCCTTCCGTCTGGATACTGGATGAACCGATGACCGGACTGGACCCTCAGGCATCCCATGAATTAAAACTAATGATGAAAGAGCACGCTGCCAGTGGAAAATCCGTACTCTTTTCCACTCATGTACTGGAGGTAGCAGAAAAACTATGCGATAATATCGTGATCATCCGAAAAGGGGAAATCAAGTTCCTGGGCACCCTGGAGGAGTTGAAATCACGCTTTGCACAGGATACATCCCTGGAAAATATTTTCCTGGAGCTGACCGGCGATGGGAAAGACAATTAAACTGGCATCTGTCCTCCTGAAATGCAGCCTGGGAACCGGGACGACAGATGACCATAAGAAGAAAAACGGAAAGAATATTTTAAACTTCCTGCTCCTACTATGTATCATTCCGCTGATATATTATCTCTTTCAAGGGGGAAGCCTCCTGCAGGAGCTTTTTGCCTCCATTGACGGAGACGGAATTATGCTGCGCTTTATCATGTTTGTAATCTCTGCGTTTATCTTTGCCGCCGGGATTGTATCCTGTATCAATACATTTTACCTCTCATCAAATCTGGAATCACTCCTTGTGATGCCGTTTACCTCAGGGCAGATCACAGGCGCAAAACTGATTGTTGCTGCTGTTTATGAATATTATATCAGCTTCTTCATCCTGGCCCCGGTACTGGCAGGATACGGTTATGCCGGCAGGGAACCTGCTTTTTACTGGATTGGTGCTCTGATGGCAGTTGTTTTACTCCCAATTGTACCTTTGACAACTGCCGCTGTGGTATCGATGCTTGTTATGCGTCTGCTGGGCGGTTCCAAAAACAGAGAACGCACGGCCGCCATCGGTGCGGTGGGACTGATGGCAGCGTACATGCTTTATGATATTGTCAGAAATGCAGTACAGAGTATGAATGTATCCGCAGTAGAGGAAACAATTGCCGATTTAGCGCAGTCAATCAGCAGAATCACGGCAGTATTTCCGGATATCCCTTTCATTGTGGATGTCATGGTGAAAAAAGACGCACTTTCTATACTGTGGAGCCTGCTTATGGCAGCAGCATCCATCATCATTTTCCTGGCAGCGGCAAAATTACTGTATCTGGCCGGCGCTATCGGAATGCAGTCAGCCTCCGCCACCCATAAGAAAATGACCACCAGACAGCTTGCGCACGTAAACCGCAGAACAAATATTTTGAAAAGCTATACCCGCAAGGAACTCAGAATTATTTTCAGAACACCAGCCTATTATATACAGTGTCTTTTCCTCACACTGGGCTGGCCTATACTTCTCATCATACCCGAGCTTTTTTCCTCATCGGCCAAAAGCAGTTTTCAAACAATAATGAACATTTTTACCACAGAACAGTCACCCGTATATTTTATTTTCTTATTGTTTTGTGCAGTATTTTCCGTTACCGTATTCACCGCTTCGCTCAATGCCACGGCACCGCTCTCAATCTCAAGAGAGGGACAAAGCTTTCTCATTATGAAACAGCTTCCAGTATCCTATAAGCTGCAGTTAAAAGCAAAAAGAAATGCCGCTTTCATCATCTGCGGCACAGGCAGCGGAGTCTATATGGTAATAGCGGAAATAATCCTGGTTCTGTGGAAAGGCTTTCCTTGGTGGTGTATTCCCTTCACCTTTATATTTAATGTCTTGCTTCTCCTGATTCTGATAGACATCGAAATGATCTATGGACTTGTCAAACCGAAGCTGGTATGGGAAAGTGAAGGCGATGTGGGGTCCAAGAACACGGCAGGTTTTGTAATGTTTCTATTTGGAATCGTTGCAGTCTCGGTACTTGTAATTGTCTTTGGAGATTGGGTGAGAGAACTTTCTGTAAGTCCTGTGACGTTTACCGCCGTGCTTACCGGCTGCCTTTGCGCAGCAGCTTTTCTCATTGACAGGCTATTTTATTTGTATGGGATAAGGCGGTTAGAAAAATTGTAAAACGTAGTTAATTAGAAATGGAAAAAAATCTTAAGATGTATCTAGTTACAGACTACAGCCCTGGAGTTAACCACTCCCGGGCTGTTTCCGTCAAATAGCCAATATTTCGTTATCGTACTATAATGGTTATCATCAGGCTTTTTATTGGCCAGATCCATGCATCTCTTCTTAAATCAGCATTTCATTTTTCTATATTCAGATGGTGTGATTCCCAAAATTTTCTTAAACACACTGCAAAAATAATTGCTGGACGAAAAACTCAGCTTGTGTGCCAGTTCTGTAATAGAGACATCAGAATTCAAAAGCTCCTTTTCTGCATAATTAATCTTTTGAAGCGAGATATATTCTGCAGGTGTAATCCCAAAAGATTCCTTAAAAATAAACTTAAAATGGGAAAGTGAATAACCGGATATATCAGCAAGCTCCTGCAGCATGATTTTCTTGTCGATATTCTCATTGATAAACGTGAACACATTCTGCATGGGATTGTAGATATGCTTTTTGTTTATTTTTATGGCCGGTTCCAGATATTTCAGGTTTTGCAGAAAGCATATCAGATAAGCGGAGCCTGTATAAAAGTCCGGCTGTGGTCCCAGCGTAAAAAAGTTCCAGGCAGTACGCAGCATGGAAATCTGCGTATGCCCTACCTTAAGGTGACGATTTGGCAGCGCTTTTAATTCATTGCGAAGCTGCGCACTGTACTCTTCATTTAATCCGAGAAGAGAGATGTCTTTTCTTACGCTGATCTGGATTGCATAATATTCATTACGGTTTTTCGTATGGTTCCCCGTTTCATGAAGCTCAAATGGGTAAGTGAGCATCAGTTCATTTCCAAGGGCTGTATACTCATTCATAATACCGTCCTCCGAAACAAGGATAGTCCGCTGCCCTTTTACAATACAGTGAATCTCTATAATGTCAGAATGATAATGCAGTGCAGCAAAATCCGCTGAACTTATGGTACAATAAGTAATATTTGCAAGCCCTGAAATGTGGTGATGGTCAGCAGTGATAATCTTTTTACTTTCTGACCAGGTAAACGGATCAAATATTTCTGTTCCTTTCATAATTCCTCCCAAAAACATAAAATCGGATTACTTAACAGCCAAATGTATAAAATCGTACGAAGTATTATGTTGAAAGCATCCATTTCAAGAATATGATATCATGGGTTCATCTTCAAATTATACTATTTTTTTTCTTAGAAAACAAAGATTGTTTTAAGAAAGAAAGGGGGAAATATGGCGAAAGAAATTGCCGGTGGTGTATGGCCGGTAATGATCACACCTTTTACAGAAGATAACAAAATTGATTATAACGGCGTACTCAAAATTATTGAATGGTATGATAAAATGGGAGTGGACGGTATTTTTGCAGTATGTCAGTCCAGTGAAATGTTTGAGCTGACTCCGCAGGAACGTTTGGAGCTTGCAAAATTTGTCATCGACAATACTCCGAAGCATATCGGAGTAATCGCATCCGGCCATTGCGCGGAGTCTGTAGAGGATCAGATCAGGGAAGCGCAGGCTGTCATTGATGCCGGGGTTGGTTCTTACGTATTCATTTCCAATCAGTTTGCGAAGCCCGAGGAAGATGAAGATACGGCAAAACGCAACATCGAGTATCTGTTGGAACATATTGACGCAGAAAGCTTTGGCATTTATGAATGCCCGTATCCTTACAAACGTCTTGTTTCACCGCAGCTTTTGAAATGGTGCGCGGAAACAGGCAAGTTTTCTTTCCTGAAGGATACCTGCTGTGATGTGGACCAGCTCAAAGCAAAGGTTGAAGCCATTAAGGGAACTCCTCTTAAAATTTTCAATGCAAACGGCTCCACACTTCTCGAAAGCTTAAAAATGGGCTGCCACGGTTATTCCGGTGTGATGGCAAACTTCCACCCGGATTTATATGTATGGCTTTGCAGGAATTTTGACAAAGAACCGGAAAAAGCAGAAATCATGATGAATTATCTTGGTGCCGCTTCCACCTTTGAATGTCAGGTTTATCCATGCAACAGCAAATACCATATGAAACTGGAAGGCATTGATATTACAACAAAATCAAGAAGGCAGGACAACGCGCTTCTTACCTACAACAGAATTCTTGAGATTCAGCAGTTCCATGATCATACAGAATTCTTCCGGAAATGCTTTTTTAGTAAATAAACTTTTTAGGTGATGCAGACATGGAAATTCTGAAAAATAAAAGAACAATGTGGGAAAAGTTTTACCGGACCCTGGAAGCACAGGAGGATAAATCCGGACGTATCGTCACTCTCACCCTCAATCCAAGCATGATAGAAACCCTGATTGTTGACGGATTAACGGCGGGTGAGGAAAACGAACTGCACTCCATGACAGCAGATATCGGCGGTCTCGGAATCGAGGTGAGCAGGATTCTGGCCGGATGCGGTTATACCTCTATGTGTGCGGGATTTGAATTTTCCACAGATAAAAAAACGCAGGAACAGTTTATGCAGATGCTCAAGCTCCCATTTCATTTCGCGGAAGCAGAGGGAAAGATGCGTTCCGTTGTACAGGTTTTAAATAAAAACGGACAGCCTGTCACTCTAATGAAGGAACGGCCATGGAGCATTTCACAGACAGCACTAAAAAACCTTGATATGAAACGCAAAAAGGTTATGGCCGGACTGAAACCGGATGATCTGCTGATAGTTGGCGGCAGTATTCCACCTGGTGTTCCTGACAATATTTATCGCACATGGATTTCAGAGGCAAAGCTTAAAAATGTGCGCACTGTTTTCTGTGCAGAGGGTTCTTTATTAAAGGAAGGCTTAAAGGAGCAGCCCTACGCGGTTGTAATCCACACTTCTATTTTGGCTGATTATGTAAATCAACCGTCAGGCAGTCCTAAGGACATGGTCCCTGCCGCACAGAAGCTGATACAGCAGGGTATTTCCATGGTGTGCGTATACAATGAACAGTACGAGACAGCCTTTGTAAATGCAGAAATCACAACTTACGGAAAGGCATATCTAAAAGATCCTACATATAACTGCGGAGCATTACCTTCTATTATTGCCGGTATCAGTATGGCAATGATTCAGAAAAAAGAAGCACTTACAATGAACTATGTGCTGGCTGTTTTGAAAGGTACTTTACATAAACCGGGGAACGGCATGTGTACACTGGAGGATTTTGCTAAATATTTTTCTGATAGCACAAATCAGTAAGGCGAATCAACAAGATAACATAATGAAATGTACCTTAATGTTCTGTAAGAACATTAAAATAAAATGTCAAAATGAAGGAGGACATATCATGAAAATCAAAAAATTAGTAGCAACCTTATTAACAGCATCCCTTGTACTTGCAGCAACCTCACCCGTATTTGCAGCAGAATATGACGCTTCCGGAGATCCGGAGACGACCTTAATCTGGTCGGGCAACTGTGTTTCTTCCGACACACATGCAAAGGCAATGCATTTATTTGCAGAAAAGGTTGAGGAATACTCCGGCGGTTCTGTAAAATGCGATGTCTACACAGATTCTACCTTATATTCATCTGAGAACGAGCTTCAGGCGCTTATTGACAACGATATGCAGCTTTGCTACCTGTCATTCCCGACAATGGCTACCCAAGTACCGTCCTATGAAATGTTTGCATCCGGTTATTTCTGGAAAGATTATAACCACATGCATGACACTCTGAACAGTGATTTCGCATCTGAAAAAATTTATCCGGCAGCAGAAGAAGCAATGGGAATCAAGGTTCTCGGGGCTATCTACCTCGGAAGCCGTGTCATCAACACAAGAGAAACCGAGATTAACAGCTATGACGATATGAAGGGTGTTCTTCTGCGTATGCCTAACTCTGATGCATGGATGCAGCTCGGATCTGCTCTTGGCGCAGAACCCACTCCATTAGCTTTCTCCGAGCTTTACACAGCACTTCAGACGGGTGCAATCGAAGCACAGGACAACCCGCTTGCTTCCAACAAAAATGCCGGTTTCCACGAAGTAACAAAATATATGGCGATCACAAACCACGTTGTTGACTCTCTTATGATCTCTGTAAACGCAGAATCATGGGAAAACATGACCGAGGCTCAGCAGTTGGCAGTTCAGGACGCTGTTGCAGATATAATCGCATGGAACGATGAGGAAAGACTTGCAGAAGAAAAGGAAATGATCGAGTTCTTTGAGGGCGAAGGCCTTACCATTACTTATCCGGACATCGACGAATTCAAAGAAAAAACCACTGCTTACTACATCGACAACAATCTGACCGGAAACTGGGATATGGAGCTTTATGATGAAATCCAGGCCTTAGCAAAATAATTTTTCACTCAGGAAGGGGGCAGGTACGCCTGTCCCCTTTCTATGATTTCCATTGATATTACTCACACAGAGTCAGGAGGGGTTAAAATGGATAAATTAAAGAAAATCATGAAAGTGGTTTTTGATTTTCTGGGCGAAACAGTTCCGGCAATTACCTTTACTATCATTTTCGTGACATTTATCGCACAGGTTATTGCACGTTATTTCTTCGGAAAATCTATCACATGGAGTAATGAGATTTCCGTGCTTGCCTACATGTGGACCATGTTCTTCGGCGTCGGCAAAGCAATGGAAACAGATTCCCATGTAGTATTTGGACTTGTATATGATACAGTCAGCCAGAAAACCAGATATATCTTCAGGATGGCTTATAACATTCTGCTGATTGTTTGTCTTGCACTAGCTTTTATGCCATGTCTGGACAAATGGATGGGACAGAAAATGATCACAGGTGTATTAAAATTCCCTTATAAGATTGTTTTTGCACCGTTCATCTATATGATGATTGAAATGATCGTCCGTTCTGTTATTGAAATGATCAAAATACGCAAACTATACAAGGAGGGGGCACTATGATGACTGCAACTCAGGCTGTTATAGTAATGTTTATCGTAATGGCAATCTGCTTCATTATCAGAATGCCTGTATCCTTTTCTATGCTCACTGCCAGCATTGTATTTTTTCTTTTGACAGATTTCGATAAACTTACAAATGTTTTCGGTGTTATCACCGGAAATATGTATGCAGGCTATACCATGCTTGCAGCTCCGCTGTTTATTTTTATGGCGAACGTAATGAACGAAGGAGAGATTACAGACAAATTATTTGATTTCTGTAATGGACTTCTTGGTAAATTCCATGGCGGTACCGCACAGGTAAATGTTGCTGCATCCCTGATTTTCTCCGGTATGACCGGTTCGGCTATCGCAGATGCTTCCGGTATCGGACTTATGGAAATCGAACAGATGAAAAAAGAAGGTTATGACCCGGAATTCTCCTGTGCTATCACAGCCGCTTCCGCTACCGTAGGGCCAATCTTCCCGCCGTCGATTCCAATGGTTATCTATGCCATGCTCTCCGGTGCGTCCATCGGCAAACTGTTCATGGGCGGTATGATTCCGGGAATTCTCCTTGCATTACTGCTGTCCGTTTATTGTGCAGTTATTTCAAAAAAGAGAAAGTACCCCACCGGTATCATTATGAGCAAAAAAGAGTTCCTGAAGGCAACTATTTCTGCTATTCCGGCACTCTTTACCATAGTGCTCCTTCTGGGTGGAATTTATTCAGGCGTATGTACACCGACCGAGGCTGGTGCTGTAGCCGCAACTTATGCAATCATTATTTCTATTCTGATCTATAAGAACCTCAGCCCTCAGAAATTATGGAAGATTCTGAAAGCAAGCGCTGCAAATACAGCAACCTTAGCACTTCTTTGCGGAACCTCTTACCTGTTCTCTTTCATCATTTCCATGGCAAAGGTTCCGAATACGATTTCAACCGTGGTACTCAACCTTACGGATAACCGATACATATTCCTGCTTATTGTAAATATCGTATTCCTGCTTCTGGGCTGTGTACTTGATGTGAGTACAATCCAGCTTGTATTCGTGCCAATGGTACTACCCCTTGTCACTGCATTGGGTATCGATCTGGTACATTTCGGTGTCGTAATCTGTCTGAATATGATGATCGGCCTTTCTACACCGCCGTTCGGGATGCTATTGTTTATTGTCTCCGGGCTTGGTAAGACGAAAATTGCAGGTGTGATTCGGGAAATACTACCAATGGTATTGATCATGATTGCATTGCTGTTTATCGTTACATTTATACCGGATATCATTATGTTCATTCCGAATACGTTTATGTAAACATATGAATAAGGCATCAGAATAGAGGACTTCTTTTATTCTGGTGTCTTTTTTGAAACACTTACTTTGCGGACATGAGGGCTGTTATGCCTGTCTCGTTGCTTTCTGAAAGAATAGCCGAATAATATCATTGGAGGAAATAGCTATGATTGTTGACAAAATTACAAATCTTACGAAATATCCGGTAATCAGACCATTTGCAGATACTATCCTTGCTTTCATAGAAAAAGAAAGAAGAGAAAATCTTAAGGATGGCCGCTATAACCTGGACGGTGATAATCTTTTTGCCCTTGTCCAGAGCTACGAAACAAAAGATTTATCACAGGGATTGATTGAATCGCATGAAATCTATACAGACTTACAATATATTGTAAAAGGCGAAGAATATATTTACTGGAACCCGCTCGATGAATTAAAATTAGTGGAAGACCGGAGACCAGATGGAGATATTGCCTTTTATGACGGAACAAATGTGAAAAACAAGAATTTATTAACCCAAGGTATGTTCGGCTATTATTTTCCGACGGACGGTCATATGCCCTGTATTTCTGTTGAGGAAAGCATTCCAATGAAAAAAATCGTATTTAAGATTAAATATGAAAACCTGTGATAGAGGAGTGGCAGACTGTGATAAATAAAGCAAAATGGATATGGCTGAATAAGGATGTATATATGGATTACCAGAAATCACCCATATCTCTGTTCGATCCATACAACGATGACTGCAAATTCGCTGTAGCTGAATTTAAAAAAGTGATTTCTTTTGAAAAGAAAATAACGGATATAACCATAGAAATCAGTGCGGATGTCAAATTCTGGCTATATGTAAATGGTACTTTTACAGGATCCGGACCGGTGGGCGCAGGCGGTGACTATGAGATTGACCGTCCCATGCCTGTCCAGTATTTTAATACATATATTGTAAAACCGGAATCTGAGCAGGTAGAATTTTATATCATGGTCCAAAACGTGCCATCCGTACTCTGCGATATGTCACAGGGAAAAAACGGGTTGGCTGTAGCGGCCAGATGCTCGTTTGAAGATGGAACGGATGAAATCATCCTTTCGGACAGTAGTTGGCTGGGCAGAAAAAACAATGCTTATCTCTCTCCAAACAAAACTGATTTTACCTTGTGCTGTGACAAATGGCTGTACGCTTCGGTAACAGACCCTGTGTGGAGTCTTAAAAGACCGGATATTTTGATGCTGGACGAGGAAGAACTGATTCCCGAGAGCTTTAGCCCTTTTATCGTAAATCCCGGCGAAATGAAAGAAATGACTTACGAATTCGACAAAATCTATTCCATTTATCATATTGTGGAGGTTGAAGCCGACGGAGAATATACCATACTTATCCGTGATTTTGAACGGTATCTGCACAAAAATGTGAACCTTACAGACACGATCACAGGCAATTCCTCTGTGAAATTCCGCGGATTGTCTATGGTAAGCTCCGGCGGAATGAAGGTGTTTGTTTATAACAGCGGCGAGAAACCTTTGAAAGTGAATAAGATTGCGGGAATGTTTGTGCACTATCCCATTCAAAATGAAGGATATTTCCACTGCTCCAACGAAACGCTGAATAAAATCTTTCGTATGGGCCGCCATGCACTCAAAATCTGCCGCCAGACAATCGAGCTGGACAGCCCGTGGCATCAGGAGAATCTTGGCTGCAGCGGAGATTATTTTATTTCCAGTCTTATGAATTATTTTACTGATGGAGATACCAGGCTTACGCGGTTGGATATTATAAGAATTGCAGACTGCCTCAAGCTTTATGACGGATATATGTTCCATACCACCTACAGCATGATCTGGCTGATGATGGTCTACGACTATTATCTGTTCAGCGGCGATATGTCTGTTTTCGCAGAGGTTGCGGATGCTATTGAGCTATTGATGGAGAAGATGCATTCTTATACGGAAAAGGATGAAATTATCAGCAATCCTCCAAGCTATATGTTTGTGGACTGGCTTGTAGTTGACGGTATCAGCCTGCACCATCCCCCTGCCGCCCTTGGACAGGCAATTTTAAACGCCTTTTATTACGGTGGTTTAAATATGTCTGCGAAAATTTTTGAGATTATAGAAAATCGCGCTCTGGCAGAACGTTATCATTCACGGGCAAATATTTTGAAAGTGTCTTTTCAGGAATATTTCTACGATTCGGATAAAGGGCTTTATTTTGACGGCCATAATTTCGAACACCGCTCTGGCAAATGGATACAGGCAAATACGAAGAAACGTTATTATTCCTGGCATACCAATACGATTGCAGTTTTGTATGATCTTGCACCACAGCAGGAACAGGTCCGTATTATGGAAACCATTTTAAATGATATGACATTGATCAATCCCCAGCCATATTTCATGCATTTTGTATTGGAGGCAATCTATAAGGTAGGTTTATTTGAAAAATATGGAATACAGCAGCTCATGCGCTGGAAGGAAATGACGGAATTTGAAAAGGGCCTGCAGGAAGGCTGGTATGATATGTCCGGGTATGGTTTTGACTACAGCCACGTCTGGGCCGGAACTCCTACCTATCAACTGCCGTCCAAATTATTAGGACTTCAGATATTAGAGCCAGGATTTAGAAAAATTTCACTTGCTCCCTCACTTTACGGCCTTGATTTTGCGGAAATGGAGATTCCAACACCATTTGGGAAAATCGAAATAAAGATGGAGAAAGGCAAAGCTCCGGTAATAAAGGTTCCGGAGGCGATTACAGTGTGCATGTGACTGCCTTTGCAGGCAAAAAGGATACTTTATTTCTCAGAATACAAATTATCCACCTTACCTGTCACCAACTTTCCATTTCTCCATATATTATATATCAGCAAAATAAGGAGGCTGTATTATATGAAAAAGAAATGGATTGCATTGGCGGCGGCCGTGATTCTAGCGGTTACCGCCCTGCCTGTGACTGCTTTTGCAGGCAAAGAGGATACGAAGGACGCCGAGCTTACCAAGGTGACATTGAACGAGGTGGCACACTCCATCTTCTACGCTCCCCAGTATGTGGCGATTGAGAAGGGATATTTCGCGGATGAGGGCCTGGACCTCACGCTCGTGAACGGTTTTGGAGCCGATAAGACCATGACCGCCGTGCTCTCCGGTGAGGCAGATATCGGCTTCATGGGTGCGGAGGCATCTATCTACGCCTTTCAGGAAGGCGCTACTGATCCGGTAGTCAACTTCGCCCAGCTCACCCAGCGGGCCGGAAACTTCCTGGTGGCACGGGAGGAAATGCCGTCGTTTACCTGGAATGATCTAAAAGACAGTAAGGTATTGGGCGGAAGAAAAGGCGGTATGCCTGAAATGGTATTCGAGTATATCCTCAAGGAGAACGGTATTGACCCACAAAAGGACGTGGAAATCGACCAAAGTATTGATTTCGGTTCCACTGCTGCCGCATTTTCTGGCGGTTTGGGAGACTTCAGCGTCGAATTTGAACCATCCGCAACCGCTCTGGAAAAAGAGGGTGCAGGCTACGTGGTAGCTTCTCTTGGTGTGGACTCCGGCTATGTCCCTTACACCTCCTACAGCGCCAAAACAAGTTTTATGGAAGAAAATCCTCAGGTAATCCAGAAATTTACCAACGCACTCCAAAGAGGCATGGAGTATGTTCACAAGCATACCCCGGAAGAAATTGCAGAGGTTATCGCTCCTCAGTTTGAGGAAACCGACTTGGATACCGTAATCACCATAGTAAAACGCTACTATGATCAGGACACCTGGAAAGATAACCTTGTATTTGAAAAAGACAGCTTCGAGCTCCTTCAGGATATCCTGGAAGGCGCGGGCGAGCTGCAGAACAGATTAGCTTACGAAGACCTGGTAACCACGGAGTACGCACAGAACGCGGTCAATAAATAACTTTCCGCACTCTTTGATAGTTGCATCCCGACATCCAAAAACTTCCGGCAGATCAGCTTATGCTATTCTTCTGCCGGAAGCTTATTTTAACTTATGATTAATACGCATCATTACGTCATTGATTAACTGGCGCAATTAAATCGTGTTGTTCACACACTGTATCACACGTACACAAGAATAAAATCAACCATATAAAGTATTTGATGAACCAGCTTCATCAGAATTTCACTACCGATTTAATTACCTCATCCTTGTGGTTCAAGCTGTAATCCACTGCCTCAATACAATCCTTAAAGTCGTACACATGAGACACGATTTTCTTAAGCGGTATTGCTCCGGATGCCACTGCGGAAATTGCTGTGGGGTATAAATTACGGTAACGGTATACCGAATAAATCGTTCCCTCCATAGCATTTAAAGTAGCAATATCCAGCTCAAGAATCGGTTCCGGGGATACGCCTACGAGAGTAACCTTTCCGGCTCTCTTAATCAATTTACAAGTCTGAAGCGTGGTAAAACGATTGCCTGCACACTCATACACCTGATCTGCTCCGCCGCCCGGCAGAGTTTTGGCAAACTCCACAATATCCTCTGTTTTACTGTTAAACACTCTGGTTGCACCAATTTCTTTTGCTTTTTCCAGACGCTTATCCATAATGTCAACCGCATAGATTTCACTCACGCCCCTTGCTCTTAAGGACATGATGGTTACAAGTCCGATACAGCCGCAGCCCAGGACAATGGCAGTCTCGCCGATTTTTGCATTAGAAAGCTCGCAGGCGTGCATTCCCACTGCCAGAGGCTCCATGAGTGCGCCCTCCATGGTATCTACATTCTCCGGGAGCTTGAAGCACATGCTTGCTTCATGTGTACAATACTCAGAAAATACACCATCTTTTTCTTTCGGGATAGCCATAAACTTAACATGTTTACATAAGTTGTAGTGGCCATTCAGACAGTCCTCACACTGACCGCACGGTACTCCTGGCTCAATAGCAACCTTGTCGCCCACCGCGAAGCCTTCCACACCATCGCCGATAGCAGTTACTATACCTCCCGGCTCATGTCCCAGCACCAGAGGGCCTTCCGGAACCCAGTTTGCCAGTCTGCCTTCATCATAGAAATGAAGATCAGAGCCGCATACTCCCACATATTCCAGCTTAATCTGAAGCTCACCCTTCTTCGGCTGCGGAATTTCCCGCTCTGTCCACTCCATTTTTCTTGCGCCTGTCATAACACAAACTTTCATTGTACCTTCCATTGTTGTTTTCTCCTTTTCGCAGTAAGCTATTACACTTAACAACACTCAACAAATTTAATCCCCAGCAATTGTGCATATTGAATAGTTTTTATTGTATTTTATGTGATTTCCTATGATTATTAAATATAATATAGCAATACAAGTAAAGAAAGTCAAGTGTTTTTCTTAATATAGTTTAGTATTATTAAGTATTTATTCCTATATTTATTATAGTTTTTTAATATACAAAAGGCGTCTGCAGCTTACGTGCAAACGCCTAACATAACTAAGCTTAATTTATTTGACTGTTGTTTATTTTACCATCGTTGGTCTATCCATCATTCATCTTGCCAATTATTTTCCATTACAATGTTCATCTCGATATTTTCTTTACACTGTCCCTGCTCACCAGGTTCGTTCCAATCTCAATTTTCAAAGACTGCTCTCGCTTATCCTTCATCCTTGTCATCAGCAGGTCCACGGCGGCCGGGCCGAAAATATTCTTAGGTACATTTACGGTTGTTAAATTCGGCTGCACAAGCTGGCTGATCGGACGGTCATCAAAGCCTACCATCGAAATATCATCCGGCACACGAAGCCCCAGCTCCTGGATTTCCTGCATGGCACCGCACGCAAGAAAATCATTTTCCACAAAAAAGGCAGTGGGATGTATTTTGTTCACTTTAAAATATGCTCTCGCATCTCTCCGAACTTCTGTCTCCGAATAATCCACATCCATCACAAACTCTTTCCGGAACTCAAGACCAAGCTTCCTCAAACAAGTCTTATACACCTGATACCGCTCGTCAAAGCTGTTGATACGCACCTTGCTGCGAATATAGCCAATATCCCGGTGTCCCATGTCATAAAGATACTGGATTGCCTTGCTGGTTCCCTGTATATTGTTAATAGCCACAGAATCCACATCGCTCTCCTGAAAGGAATTATCCAGGATGGAAAATGGCAGCCCCGAATCCACAAAAACCTGGAGGTCTTCCCTCTGCATCTCCACGCCAAAGATGATCAGCCCTGAGCAGTTGGATGACATAAGCAACAGACGCTGCTCCTCCGGTGCCATATTCTTATTCATATATATAAAGCTTAAATTATAGCCATAACTGTTAATACTATTCGTAATTCCCTCAAGAATGTACGTAAAAAATGGCGATTCATCTATGATACGTCCGCATCTTTTATACACCACAAAACCTATGCTCCCTTTATTGACTGAAACGCCCTTAAGCATGTAATCACAGCCCAGATCCTTTATTTTCTGGATGATCTCCTGCCGCTTCTGCTCTCCCACCCCCGGCTTATTATTCAATACCAGAGATACGGTCGCTGTGGAAACCCCCAGCATTTCCGCGATGTCCTTTGCCCGCAATGCCATATCATTACCTCCTGACGTTTTATTAATTTTACTAAATTTTTTACTAAATTGCAAGTAAAAAATCACACGATGGGAGGGGCGGACGAACACCTTTTATGCAACCAAATTGATAAAGTGATGATTTTTTGATTTCATTATTGCAAAAACGCATTTTCATGCTATAATATATTTGTAAGCAGAATATTTATTGCATTGATGAAGTATGTTATTAGTGTTACTTTTCTACGGAGGAGTGGCTATTTTGGCTGATGAAGCTTGTGTGAGAGATACCAAATGCAAGCGGAGGTCTCCAAGTAGGTTTGGCTATTGAGCCGACAGTATCTAACTCATCTATGAGGAAAAACAAAAAATATCCTGGAAATGTCCTCTGGGCTTGGCTCAGGGGACATTTCTATTATACATATTAATAGGAGGAACATATTGAGAATCATTCAAAATATCATAACCGATTATGAAAAGTTAATAAAAACACAGTTCAGCATTCCACTTGTCGATGGTGATATTATTAAATTTATGTTCCATCCCTGGGATTTACCGCATCTGCTTGGCTTGCAATATTTAGTGGATATCCCCGAACTCTTTGAATACCGACAAGGCAGGCTAAGCGCAAAAAAACTATATAAAGGGATGTGCAATAGAACTTATGATATCGATTCATATGAACATAGTACATACTTCCCGGATTTATATAAAAGTAGAATAAAATATTTTACCAGCGATACTCTTTTAAATATCATAGACTCATGCCAAATCATTAAATTTAACCCAAGAAAACTTAAAAACTTTTCCACAAGAATGGAAAAATTAGAATATATATTTTGGAAAGAAATCCGAGATGAACATAACAATTACGGGTATTTCGGAATTGGTTTTATGGCAACAGGAAAATCTACCGATGAAAATTATCCAAATACATTTTTCTTTCGTTCTGACAATCAATATGTGACAAACCAAAAACCGGCAATCGCTGCATCTTTGCTAACAATAAATCCGAAAAAAGAACGATCGTTTAGGATTTATTGGTCTAATATCAGAAAAAGCATGAACCAAAATCCCCATTATAAATTTCTTAAGTCATACCCAGCATTATGGAAAAACGGAACCCTTGATCCCCACCTTATACAGTCATGCCAAAACGAGGATGTCAAACACCATTTTAAGCTTTTACAGCTGGACGAATTAAACAAGGCATATCTGCCATATATGGAACCAGAGTTTCGATGGACGAACGCAGAAAAAGAATATCTTGTTGACCAATTAAGCGAACACGCAAAAGACTTGTTACCAGGGGAATTGAAAATGTTGCTAAATACATACCGACAGCTGCATATGCACTGAGTAAATCTTGCAACGCAACAAATCCTTGCGTCCCTCCCTGCCTTGCCCTATAATATTAGAAGATAAACCGTCACAATAAAAGCCAACCAAGGAGATAACTTATGAATATTCGAGTGATGACTATTGATGATTATAATGCTGTCTACAATCTCTGGATCAGTACCCCTGGCATGGGGCTGAACGATATAGACGACAGCAAAAATGGTATTGAAAAATATTTGAAGAGAAATCCCACCACATGCTTTGTAGCAGAAGATGACGGCCAAGTCATCGGAGTAATCATATCCGGCCATGACGGACGGCGGGGTTTTATCTATCATACCACCGTGCATACAGATTACAGACGACGGGAAATCGGAAAACAGCTTGTGGAACACGCTCTAAAGGCTCTTGACGCAGAAGGTATAAATAAAGCCGCACTTGTCGTTTTCTCAAGGAATGAAACCGGCAATGGTTTTTGGGGAAAAATAGGCTTTACCAGCCGAGAAGATATCGTTTACCGGAATAAAAACATACATTATCTCGAAAGAATAGACACTTAAGCCCCCACAATACGGCAATCCTATACCATTATCATGAAATTATCATAAAATCTAATATGAGGAGGCAATAAAATGGAATTTTATTATACAATGAACCGCATCTATGCCACAAACGAAGCCGGCGACACCATCGCAGAAATCACCTTTCCGCCTGTAGACAGCACTACCGTGAACATTGATCACACCTTCGTGGATGATTCCCTCCGCGGACAGGGCGTTGCCGGAAAGCTGGTACAGGCTTCTGCCGAGAGTCTCCGCAGAAGCGGCAAGAAGGCAGTTGCCACCTGCTCCTACGCACAGAAATGGTTTGAGAAACACCCGGAGTATTCGGACGTGCTGGCGCGTTCGCGGGAATAAAAAAGGAGGCTCAACTATGCTAACATGCGATTATAAAGTAATCCAAATTGACGGCGATTACGCTCACCTTCAGCGTATAGACATGCCCCAGGAGGAAGAGAAGCTGGTGGCACTGGCACTGCTTCCGCCGGAAATTTTTGAAGGATGCGTGCTCCATTATGAATGGATGCAATATACCCTCATCAAATAGAATGCCATATAGGAATAGACAGAATATCATATATGATTAAACAGGATATCATATACGGTCACATAAGGAGAAATCTCATGCGTTTAAATCCCTACTGCATGTGTTGTCAGATCAACAAGCAAGAAGAAAATATACGTTCCTTTGAGGACGAAGAGAAAAAAATAATCTACATGAAGAAAATCCTCCGCCGTTTCGCTGACGCTGAGCCGGATGAGTCCGCACCGGCCATATCGCTGGAATTCAAGCATCTGTTCAGTGAATTCTGGGGGCAGCCCCTGGAGGATTACACAGAGATAAAGAAAGATTTTAATCTTCTGATGCTCAACCTGGAGGAAAAACTCCGCCGAATGATACGCAGCAGTGGCGACCCTCTGGAGTCCGCGCTTTTACACGCCCGCATCGGAAATTATATTGATTTCGCCGCCCTTTCCCATGTGGACAAAGAGCAGATGCTCTCCATGATCGAGTCGGAAAATAAGGACCCGCTCGATAAAGAGGAATACGCACACTTCCGCAGCGACATGGCTTCCGCACAGAGTCTGGTATATCTGCTGGATAACTGTGGGGAAATCGTGATTGACAAGCTCGCCATAGAGATTCTTAAGGAGCTCTATCCTCAGGTAGAAATCACAGCTGTTGTGCGCGGACTTCCAATCGTCAACGACGCAACAATGGAGGACGCAGAAATGTGCGGCCTGACAGACATCGTACATGTGGCGGGCAACGGCAGCGGTATCTGCGGCACTGCACTAAACGACATAAACACTGAGACTCTCAGCCTCCTGAACAACGCTGACGTAATCATCGCCAAAGGCCAGGGCAACTTTGAGACTCTGAACGGCTGCGGGCTTAATATCTACTACTTGTTCCTGTGCAAATGCGACTGGTTCGTAAAGATGTTTCAATCAGAGCTGTTTCAGGGCATGTTCGTTAACGAACGCCGCCCCCGTCTTTTTTCGTCAGATTGACAAGAAACCCAAAAAAACTTTGTACGATTCTTCTCTAGCCCTTGCCAGCTCTTTTCGCTATACTGTTAACAGATGAAAAAAAGCACATTAACGAAACACTCAACTATATTAAAAATCATTTTGGAGGAAGAATCATGGCAAGTTTATCATTACAGCACATTAACAAACAGTATCCGAACGGCTTCCAGGCAGTTAAAGACTTCAATCTGGAAATCGAAGACAAAGAGTTCATCATTTTCGTAGGACCATCCGGATGTGGTAAATCCACCACTCTTCGTATGATCGCCGGCCTGGAAGAAATCTCCAGCGGTACTCTGAAAATTGGCGATAAAGTTATGAACGATGTAGAGCCGAAAGACCGTGATATTGCAATGGTATTCCAGAACTACGCTCTGTATCCTCATATGACTGTATATGACAACATGGCATTCGGTCTGAAACTTCGTAAAGTTCCGAAAGACCAGATTGACAAACAGGTTCGTGAAGCAGCAAGAATCCTCGACCTGGAGAAACTCCTTGACCGTAAGCCGAAGGCTCTTTCCGGTGGTCAGAGACAGCGTGTTGCCATGGGCCGTGCTATCGTTCGTGATCCTAAGGTATTCCTTATGGATGAGCCGCTCTCCAACCTGGATGCTAAGCTCCGTGTACAGATGCGTATCGAGATTTCCAAGATCCATCAGAGACTGGGCGCTACCATCATCTACGTAACACATGACCAGACAGAGGCTATGACCCTTGGTACCAGAATCGTTGTTATGAAAGACGGTGTTGTTCAGCAGGTAGATACACCTCAGAACCTGTACCAGAGACCACAGAACCTGTTCGTAGCAGGATTCATGGGATCTCCGCAGATGAACTTCCTGGATGCAACTATCAAAGAGTCCGGTGCTAACTTAGTAGCAAAAATCGGCGATTCCGAGCAGATTATCCCGGCTGCAAAAGCGAAAGTTCTTAAAGACGGCGGTTATGTAGGAAAGACAGTTGTTATGGGTATTCGTCCGGAAGATATCCACGATTCCCAGATGTTCATCGAAGCTACACCAAGCGCACCAATGACTTCTGTAGTTAAGGTTTACGAGCTTCTCGGTGCTGAAGTATTCTTATACTTTGATGTAAACGGAACCCAGGTAACTGCACGTGTTGACCCACGTACAACTTCCAAGACCGGCGACCCGATTAAATTTGCTTTCGATATGGAAAAAGCTCATTTCTTCGACAAAGAGACAGAACTGGTTATCACAAACTAATTATGTAGGAATCTTTTTAGAGGCCTGGGGAACAATTCCCTGGGCCTTTGTGTTATAATATATACCTTACCAATTGACAATCACCACTGAAAGGATATACTGCATATGAAAATACAGCAAATTTTACAGAAATGTCTGGAGGATTGGAAAAAGATCAGCGGCTACGATTACTGTCTGTTAAACGAGGACGACAGTATTTATATCAGCACCTGTGAAAAGAAGCTGCCTCAGGCCGCCAAGCTGGAAGAATTCCGCGAAAGCTCCGCCCTTTGTATGTCTAACACAAACGTGTGCCTGTTTAAGGTTATGGAGGGCAGCCTGCCAGCCTATGTACTCCTGGTCTGGGGCAACGGAGAAGCCGTCGCTATGATCGGGCAGCTCGCTGTGTGCCAAATCCAGACTCTGCTCACCGCCTATGCGGAAAAAAGTGATAAAAACACCTTTATGCAGAACCTGCTCCTGGACAGCTACAGCGAAGTGGATGCGTTTAACAGGGCGAAAAAGCTGCACATCGCCACCTCTGTTCGCAGGGCTGTATTTCTCGTGGAAACAAAGCAGAATAAGGACGAAAATGCGCTGGCGACCATCCGCAATATTTTCTCTGCCCGGACAAAGGACTTTATCACTGCCATTGACGATTCCGGTATCATCATTGTGCGCGAGCTTCAGACTACAGAAACGTATGAAGATCTCCAGAGCATTGCAACCATGCTGGTAGATATGCTCAACACAGAAGCCATGACCTCAGCGTGGGTATCCTACAGTAATATTGCCGAAGATATCAAGCATCTCTCCGGTGCCTATAAGGAAGCACGCACAGCACTTGAGGTTGGTAAGATTTTCTACGCAGAGAGCAATGTATTCGGCTACAACAAGCTTGGTATCGGCCGACTGATCTATCAGCTCCCGGTATCCATCTGTGAAATGTTTATCGACGAGATTTTCAAAGAGGAGACCTTGGATTCCATTGATGAGGAAACGCTCATTACCATCCGCACTTTCTTTGAAAACAACCTGAATCTTTCAGAGACCTCACGCCAGCTCTATGTACACCGCAACACTCTGGTGTATCGTTTTGAAAAGCTCCAGAAGAAATTCGGCCTTGATATCCGTACCTTCGAGGACGCTCTTACCTTCAAGCTGGCAATGATGGTCGTAGATTATATCAAATATTCAAAAAGTCATTAATTTTCCCGCAAAAGCATCAAATGCTCCGGCGGGAGGCACAGATATGGAGGAACTCCTTCGTCCGCTCTCTCAGAAAAGCTGCTCTTTGGCCGCATCCACCACACGCACTGTGTCTCCGCCATGCGGGGATTTTTTATCATGTATTGATGCTCAAAGGTCGTTTCGATATATTCCGTCACTTCCACAGGCAGACAATTCTCTCTCTCCTCCTCTGCGGGACGCATCCAATGTCCGCGGATGCCTACATGGGTCACATCCTGCCCCACTGCTTCCTCCACCGCAAGTCTGATTCCCCAATCAAGAGCATATAAATGATGCTCATCCAATCTCTCAATACGCGAAAAATTTTTACAGCCCGTAAGCCTGGCTGCATCCAGAAGCTTGGGATGCTCAAAAATCTCCTTTATCTCACCGGAAATCATAGCCCTTCCTTCTCTCATCAACATGAGATGAGTGCAGAACTTGTACGCCTCATCCCTGCTGTGGGTCACAAGCATCATATCTCCCGGATAATCCTTAAGAAAATCCTGCATATCCCGCTGCATCACGTCCTTCAAATACCCGTCAAGAGCAGAAAACGGCTCATCCAGAAGAATCATTTCGGGCTCCCCAATCATCATCCGTGCAAGAGCCACCCGCTGCTGCTGCCCGCCGGAAAGCTGGGAAGGATAATGCTTCTCAAGCCCCTGCAACTGATAACGCTGAATGAAATCCCCGATTTTAACCGCCCTCTCCGCCTTTCCGCCGCATGTGCTATTCCTCCTGCCGCGGAAACCGCAACCGATGTTCTCCTCCACCGTCATTGTGGGAAACAAGGCATAATTCTGAAAAAGATAACCAATCCTGCGCTCCTGAGGCTTTAAGTTTATCCCTCTTTCAGAATCGAACATAGTCTTGCCGTTGACAATAATCCTGCCCGCATCCGGCTTCTCAATTCCCGCGATACAGCGGAGCGTCATACTTTTCCCACTTCCGGATGCGCCAAGGATGCCCATTGCACCTGAGCCACTCTCAAGCTTTACCCGAAGCTCAAAGCCACGGAATTTCTTCTGTATATCTATACTGACAGCCATTACATCCACCTTTTCGTTTTCATTCCTCTGCCAGATACAACATTGATGGCAGCTACTATCACAAAGGAAATTAAAATGATCACTGCAACCCAAAAGCCTGCCATCCCATAATTCCCGGCGGCCGTCTCAGAAGCGATCGCTACGGACACTGTCCGGGTTTTCCCTAATATATTCCCGGCCAGCATGGATGTGGCCCCGTATTCTCCAATCGCCCGGGCAAAGGCCAGCACCGTGCCGGAAGCAATACCCGGAGCGGCTGTCGGCATCACAACCTTCCAGAAGATTCTGCTGTCGCTCATTCCCAGCGTCTCCCCGGCGTATATCAGATTCACATCCACCTGCTCAAAGGCAGCCCGGGCATTACGGTACATAAGCGGAAAAGCAATCACTGCCGCTGCAATCACACACCCCTTCCAGGTCTGAACAATCTTCCAGTCAAAATTCTCAAGAAGAAAACTCCCCAGCGGCCGTTTCACACTGAAAATCAGCAGGAGAAAAAAGCCCGCCACAGTCGGGGGCAGCACCAGCGGCATAGTAAGAATACCGTCCAGAATCCCCCTGGCTGTGGGATGCAGTTTCATGACCTTTCTGGCGCAGAATATCCCCAGAAAAAAAGCAATCACCGTGGCCACCAGCCCGGTTTTTAGAGAAATCCACAAAGGACTCCAATTAATACTCTGTAAAAATTCTGTCATTGTCCTTTAAACCGCCTTTTCACTCCGCAGTATCCAATCTGCCGGTTCACTGGCTCACTCCTCAGTGCCTCCCTTATACGGTGCAAATCCATATTCTTGGAATACTCTGAGTGCTTCATCAGACTGCAGGTACTCCAGAAAAGCTTCCGCAGCCTGCCGCTCACTCTCTTTTGCCTCCTGGTCTGTGATAAGGCCCACAGGATACAGCACCGGTGTTTTAAGTGATCCGTCAGGTGCTTCGGCAATCACATCTACGCTGTCCGACACCGAAGCCGCATCTGTGGCATACACCACACCTACCTCATTGCTGCCCTCGCTCACAGCGGCCAGCACCTCCGTTACATTTTTACCCTCATTGATCTCCATTTTTTTAACTTCTTCTGATATACCAAGATTTTCAAAAATCTCTCTGGCATACTGGCCCACCGGCACACTGTCTCCTGCCAGAGCCATGTTGGCCGCGTCCATGATATTCTCAAAACCAGTGACCTTCGTCTCTCCGCCCACAGGCTTGATCAGTACCACCTTATTCTCCAGAAGATTGACCACGGAATCCGCCTTCGCCTGACCTCCTTCTATAAGAGCATCCATCTGCTTGCTTGCAGCAGAAAAAAAGATATCACAGCGGGCCCCTTCCTCAATCTGTGTCTGCAGAGTACCGGAGCTGTCTGCATTATATAGAATCTCCACCTCAGGATAAAGTTCATGAAACTTCTTCTGTATTTCCTCCATGGCATTGGAAAGGCTTGCGGCAATAAAGGTATAAACCTCTCCCTCTAAATCACTTTTCAGCTCGTCCTTCTCTGCGGCATATACATTTCCGCATAAAAGTGCTGCACTTAATAATCCTGACATACATGCTGCAAATACTCTTTTTATCATACCTTCACTTCCCCTTTGGCACCAGCTCCAAACCAATCAATTCTCGGTCCAATTTCCATTCTCGTCCCAGACGATATCACCGCCGCCATCATTGCCGTCATCATCATAGCTGCCATCTCCGTCGCCGGTATCATCTCCGCCATCGTCATAGCCGCCGTCTCCGTCTCCGTTGTTTCCGTCATCCGTTCCATTGTCATCACCGGTATCATCCCCGCCAATATCATCGCTGTTATTGCCGTTGTCATCACCATTATCATAATCCGGATCATAATAGCCGTCATCGTCATAGTCGCTATCATCCGAATCATAATTACTATCATAATTCTCATCATCAGAACTGTCGTCATAAACGTCTGCCTGTTCGTTATCCTTTGTGTTCATTTCCTTCTTGGAACTAAGGCTCATATATCGCAGAAAAGCCATATCGTCCTGGATAAGCAGACTCGTCTTTTCCATATCAGACAAATCCGCACTGTATATCTCATAAGCCTCATCACTGCTGATCACAATCTGCAAATCATATACTGCATCCGTCTCTTCTGAGGGACTATAATACATCTGCACCTCCTCAGAAACCTTTACAGATGACTCCGTGGGGATTAGGTTTTCGCCCCACTCCTCACTTCCGGAGGTCCTCAGATAAATGCCGCGCAGCACTTTTCCTGTGCTGTTGGTAAGAGATACAAATTTAGCATCTGCAGTTTTTACGCCAATTTTGCGGGGCGCAGATGTTGGTGTCGGCATAGGTGTTGGCGTGGCCGGGACAGGGGTGGGCGTCGCGGTTGGGGCCGGTGTAGGGGTAATTTCCGCTATACCATTTCCTTTACCACACCCTGCAGCTGTCAGAGTTATAGCGGCACATAATGCAATTACTGTATATTTGCGTTTCATTATCTTCTGCCTCCTTAAGTATTTAGTATAAACCTTAATTTGTTATAGACCTTATCTACTGAATTCCTGGGGATGTACGGACACCTCCCAGCTTTCTTTCTGATTATAATTCTTCATCAAATCGGACTCATATGGAATCTCGACTTCCTCTGGGGTACCGCTGCCGCCGGATTTTTTCTTATGGGAAAAGGTAATCTTGAGAAGGATTGGCGCAACAATCGTAGTGAGCACCACCACAATGACTACCGGGCCTAATAATGCTGCGGACATGAGGCCTACGGCATTTCCCTTTGCAGCCACGATGAGCGCGACCTCGCCTCGCGAAATCATACCTGCTCCAATACGGATACAGTCTTTATTTTTATAACCGCACATTTTCGCACCGAAACCACAGCCCACAATCTTGGTAAGAATAGCCACCACAGTAAGAATCACTGCAAACCAGATGATATTAGCAGTCATCCCGGGGAGCTGGACCTGAATGCCTATACTCGCAAAAAATATAGGTGACAAAAGTATGTACGACAGGGTGTCAAATCGCTTAGCAACATAGTTGGTCTTCGTAGTCTTGGTAACCATCAATCCGGCGAAAAATGCTCCGGTAATATCAGCCACACCGAAGATAACTTCCGCAAAATATGCCATCAATAAGCAGATGACAAAGGCTGCAATTACGAATCTTCTGAGATTACCCTCATAGCGCTGCACCCAAAATTTGTAAATACGGTGAAGCAGCACGCCCGCCACAGCCACCATCACCAAAAAGCCAAAAATCTTCAGCAGAACAATAAAAATATTTACATTGGTATCTGCCATACTCGTGATCAGAGTGAGTGCAATAATACCAAGAATGTCGTCGATTATAGCAGCGCCGAGAATGGCATTTCCTGCCTTGGTGTTAAGCTTGCCCATTTCCTTAAGTGTTTCCACCGAAATACTAACCGAAGTAGCGGTGAGTATCACACCAATAAAAATATTCTGCAGGAACAGGCTGCTGTTGGCCGTAGACTCGATCATACCCGGACGGTTAAAGAACCATGCCACTCCGAAACCTCCGGCCAGCGGAATCAGCACACCCAGCAAGGCGATAATAAAAGAAGCTTTTCCGCAACGCTTGAGCTCATCAATATCTGTTTCCAGACCGGCACAGAACATAAGCACAATCACGCCTATCTCTGACATCTGATGGATAAACTCCGTTTCATGGATAATATTAAACACCGCCGGTCCCATCAAAAGTCCGGCAACCAATGCCCCCACCACCTGGGGCATATGTATCCGCTTCGTCAAAAGCCCGAAGAGCTTAGTTGATAGTAAAATCAGGGCCAGATCCAGTAAAAACCCATAGGACTCCATACATTTGTTTCCTCCATATCGTTAATTTTCTCATTTTAGCACTGCTACATTATATCATTTTCGGCCTAAATTCCTATGGGTTTTTTCTACAAAAAAGAGGAGGAATCCTCCTCTTTTTTCGTCTATCTGCCGCTTGTCCCGCGGACATTTTTTTGTGCTCCCTGAAAGCCTGAAAATATTTGCTTTAATCCTCTTTTGCCCAGTCAAAGGTACACTGCACTGCTTTTTCCCACCCCTTCAACATGCGGGCACGCTTGTCCTCGCTGATTTCCGGACGGAAAATCCTTTCCATCTGCCAGTTGCGTTTCACTTCCTCTGCTCCGTTCCAAAAGCCTGTAGCCAGTCCTGCCAGGTATGCAGCCCCAAGCGCTGTGGTTTCAATACAGCTTGGGCGCACTACCTCCGCATCGAGAAGGTCTGCCTGAAACTGCATGAGGAAATTGTTGGCGCTGGCTCCTCCGTCCACGCGCAGGGAATTGAGTCTAACACCTGCATCCTTCTGCATCGCACGGATGACATCACCTACCTGATAAGCCAGAGATTCCACCGTAGCCCGGATGAGATGGGCCTTTCCCGCCCCTCTGGTGAGTCCGAGCACAGCGCCTCTCGCATACTGATCCCAGTACGGCGCGCCAAGTCCGGTAAACGCAGGCACCACATAAACACCGTTTGTATCAGGCACGGAAAGGCAATACTCCTCAGAGGCGGGCGCATTTTCCAATATCTGCACCTCGTCCCGGAGCCACTGGATTGCCGCTCCGGCCACAAAAACGCTTCCCTCCAGCGCATATCCAGGCGTACCGTCTGCATTTACCGCGATTGTGGTGAGAAGCCCATGGCTGGACTCCACCGCTTGATTTCCGGTATGCATCAACAGAAAGCAGCCTGTGCCGTATGTATTTTTCACGTCACCGGATTCGAAGCAGCATTGCCCGAAGAGCGCGGACTGCTGATCCCCCGCAGCCCCGGCGATAGGGATACGCCCGCCAATCAGATTCTCATTCGTATATCCATAAATGCAGCTGCTTGGCTTTACTTCAGGAAGCATACATTTGGGAATATCCAGGCGCTTAAGAATCTCGTCATCCCACTGCTTTTTATGGATGTCAAAAAGCATGGTGCGGGAAGCATTCGTATAATCAGTCACATGTACTTCACCCTTTGTAAGCTTCCAGATCAGCCAGGTGTCCACAGTACCGAAAAGGAGTTCGCCTTTTTCCGCCGCTTCCCTGGCTCCGTGTACATAATCCAGTATCCATTTAATTTTTGTACCGGAAAAATAAGCATCCGGAATCAACCCTGTTTTCTTGCGGATAATCTCTGTGAACCCTTCCTTTTCCAGTTCGTCGATCATATCCGACGTACGGCGGCACTGCCACACAATCGCGGGATAAATAGGGTTTCCTGTTGTCTTATCCCACACGATTGTAGTTTCTCTCTGGTTTGTAATGCCGATCGCGTTGATATCCCCTGCGTCAGCCCCGATCTTACCCATTGCCTCCGTAGCCACAGCCATCTGTGAGGACCAGATTTCATGCGGATCGTGCTCCACCCAGCCCGGCTTCGGGTAATACTGGGTAAACTCCTTCTGCGCCACACTGCACATATTACCCAGCTTGTCAAACAGAATACAGCGCGAGCTGGTCGTCCCCTGATCCAATGCCATTACATACTTTCCCATACTATGTACCTCCGTTTTTGTTTTATCCCAACAAAGAGGGATTCATTCCATAAACTTTTGTTTTATCCCTATATAAAATTTGATTCATCCCATAAGCTTTTGTTTTATCCCATAACATTTTTACCAATAAAATATCCGATGACCAGAATACCAAGCACAATCCGGTACCAGCCAAACACTTTGAAGTCATGCTTCTTGATATACCCCATCAGGAATTTGATTGCCAGAATAGACACTACAAAAGCCACAACCAGGCCAATCACAAGAATCAGAACCTCGGCACCTGTAAAGCTTAATCCAAACTTCACTAGCTTTAAAAGGCTGGCCCCGAACATCACCGGAATCGCCAGGAAAAAGGTAAATTCCGCAGCCACCGTCCTGGAGGTTCCCACAAGGATACCGCCGATGATCGTAGAACCGGAACGCGAGGTACCCGGAATTACGGAAAGCACCTGGAAAATCCCGATGAGAAAAGCGGTCTTAAAGCTGAGATTATCTAAATTGGTGCATACAGGCTTTCTACGCTTATTATAATTTTCAATCACAATAAACAGTACGCCATAGAAAATCAGCGCAATCGCTACCACCAGATAATTATTAAACTTCTCCTCAATAATATCATTAAACGGAAGCGCAATGACAATCGTCGGGATACATGCGACCAGTATTTTAAACCACAGCACCCATTTATCTTTGTCACAAAAGCGCTCTACAAAGGTCATTACGCCTCTGGAAACAGCCGGCTGCTTATTGAGTGCAGCCTTCGTGCTCTTCGACAGCGGACGGTTATAGAAAGGCCACAGCTTCCCCCAAAACAACACCACCACCGCAAGGATTGCCCCAAGCTGGATGACCACAAGGAAAAACTCCTTGAACTCAGGCGTGACGTTTAATTTGATAAATTCATCCACAAGAATCATATGTCCCGTACTGCTGATCGGCAGCCACTCCGTGATTCCCTCCACAATTCCCAGCAAAATTACTTTCAGTATTTCAATAATATCCATAAGCTCCCCTTTCTGTTTCTGCATTCTCGCATATTTTCTGAAACCTCCCGCAGGCTGCCCCTGAAATCAATAACGAGGACGGAGATTCTATGACTTCAAGATTTCCGTCCTCTTAAGTATATTACACATTATGCGGTTCGTAAACTTATTATTTTATGAATTGGAAGGGGTTCCCCGAGAAGTTATCGAACGGTGAGAGAAAGGCGGCCGGGGAGCCGGGCAGGGGAAACCGCGTGAGGCTGATGCTCGCTTCCCTTCAACTAAATGCCAACTGCGACTAAGACGCTCACGAGAGCGTTCGCGCCTAAATCTCCGTAGGCATTGGATTTTCAGGCGCGCTTCCGCAAATCATCCTCACGCGGTTTTCCCAGCCCGGCTCCCCGGCCGCCTTTCTCCCACCTTCCTCTACGTTCCCACCCCTTCATAGGGTTTGTCGTTTTATCCGGAATGCTGTCAAAACGTAAGTCGAACACCTCGCATCAAGCTGACAGGACATAAAGCTTTTAGCGCGGCCAAAAAATTTAATCTATGCTCCGCCACAGTCAGCGCTGTACACGTACCACCGGCACACTGTGCCGCTAAATATACACACAAGCATAGACACTTACCCCATTACTCGCAAAAACAAATAAATCTTACGGTGAAAAAATCAAACTCACGAAAGAACCGAAAACGTAGAAAAAGGCGAGGATAAGGGGAAGCGGTGCGGGGGCTTGTCAGGCAGATTTTGCGGAAGCGCGCCTGAAAATCCAGCGGTTACGGAGACTTAGCCGCGAGAGCTCTTCTCGAGCGGCTTAGTCGCAGTTACCGATTAGTTGAAGGGAAGCGAGCA
>JNKJ01000025.1 GCA_000702025.1 Blautia schinkii DSM 10518 | reverse complement strand
ACAGCGATCGTTTTTACAAGATACATGATGCTTTCCCTGGAGAGCCGGGAATCAAAGGATACCCGTTCTATGGGGGAACTCTTTTTATACTTTTCTGATGAAATGTCTGATATCACATGGATACAGGCTTTTCAAATGATGCTTCAAATGTTCCGGACACTGCTCGCTGATCAGATTGATATATCTGACGAAAAGATCGATGAGCTGGTAGATGCATTTATGGATGCAATCCCAGCACTGCTAAAATCGAAACTGCAAGCAGCGTGATCCACTGAACATTGACAACTGAATAACTGCCAGGTATTGAATTTTCAAGGTGCATAGCTAATATCTATGTGCGAAGTTTGAGTAATATAATAGTAACCAGGAATGTAAAAAGAAATATTCACAGACAAAGTGAACTCCTACAAATGGCCAATCTGTAGGGGTTCTTTTTAATTGCGCCAGGGTGTCTGGGGAAATAAAGCTCTAAAACGAAGGAGAGCCGGACCCGAGGGCCCGGCAGTATGAAAAAGAAAAAGTTTATTTTATAAAATAAAGCGTTTGCTTTATTTGCTTATAACTATACCTCCAAAATGTGATGGAAGTGTGAGGAAGTTTTGAAAAAAAGGTGATAAGATTCTAAAAAACTTATAAACGGCAGCGGCAAGATATGATAAAATAACCACATACTAATTATTTAGGAAGTGAGGCAAATATGAAATACATAACTTTAAAAGACACGGACCTTAATCTAAGCAATCTTTGTTTCGGCACGGCGGGTTTTGGCGAAAAACTGAATAAAGAGCAGTCGTTTGAACTTCTTGACGCGTTTGTGCGTCGGGGAGGAAATTTCATTGATACGGCAAATGTGTACTGCAGATGGATACCCGGGCTGGATAATTGCAGTGAGAAATTTCTCGGAGAGTGGCTGAAAAGCAGGGGCGCTTATAAAGATGTTGTAATTGCCACAAAAGGGGCGCACTATCTTATTGATGATGTGGATAAGCATTCCAGAGTAAACGAATATGACATTCGAGTAGATTTGGAAGAGAGCCTGGCGGCTTTGGGAGTGGATGTGATAGACTTTTACTGGCTTCACAGGGACGACCCTTCCAGGCCCATAGAAGAAATTGTGGATATTTTAGAAGGACTGAGAGCAGAGGGGAAAATCCGCTATTACGGCCTGTCAAATTATAAGACTGACCGTATCAAAAGGGCAAAAGAATACCTGGAATCTAAGGGTTTAAAGGGCCCTTATGCAGTATCCAACCAGTGGAGCCTGGCGGCTATTAATCCTGGAAAAAATACCAATCCGGATCCGACCTTAGTGGAATTTTCATCAGAAGAGTATGAATGGCATATAGAGTCCCAAGTCCCTGTAATTCCCTTTTCTTCTACAGCCATGGGATTTTTCGAAAAGCTTAAAAGAGCTGGTGTAGTTGTAAAGAATGGCGAACTGAAATCCGTCGAAAACCTTGAGACTATCCCACTTTCTCTAAGGGACGCATATTGGAGCGAAAAAAATCTGCGAATATATGAAAAACTGCTGATGCTTCAGGTGGAGACCGGACACAGCCTCCAGGCACTTTCTGCAGCGTACCTTCTAAACCAGCCGTTTCAGGTGATTCCGATTGGCAGCGCACGTACGGAAGAGCAGCTGGAGGGATTCCTTGAGGCAAGCGATATCGTGATTCCTGCTGAACGGTTTTGATATTTAAACTTCGGCCTGCATACACGAAAAAGGATTCGGAAAAATCAAAATACGCAGAAATGCGGCCTAAACAGAAGCCCTGGTTTAGAATAAGCCCTGGGCCACTGAGTAAATAACAGGTATCAAAAGCGCGGGAAGCATATTTCCTACGTTGAATTTTTTCCCAAAGGCAATATTTACACCCACACAAAAAATCAATGCAGAGCCGATGTAAGCAATATTATTGATCAGCGATGTACTCATAAAGTCCCCGAAAGCTGCGGCCGCACAGGTTATGCCGCCCTGATACAAAAACAGCGGTACGGCGGAAAAGGTGACTCCTTTCCCTAATGTGGATGCAAAAATTAATACGATCACAAAATCGAGGATGGATTTTGCTGTAAGCGTGGAACAGCTTCCGGTGAGGCCATCCTCGATTGCACCTACGATTGCCATCGCACCGACACAGATTACGAGTGTGGATGTCACAAACCCCTCAACAAACTGCGAATCACCTTCTGTATGCAGCTTCTTTTTGAGAAATTCTCCCGCATTTTCCAGCCTTTTTTCAATTCCTAATACTTCACCAGCAAGGCTTCCGAGCACCATAGAAAAAATGAGAAGGAACGTACCTTGGGTTTCTAAATTTCCATTGTTGATGACAAGCATTTTCTGGAGTACCCCTGCCGCTCCGATGAAAATTGTGGCAACACCACAGGACTGCATCAGAATTTGCCTGCAGTTCTCCGGAATTCCTTTTTTTAACGTAATTCCAGCCAGGCTTCCTATTACTACAGCGCCTGTATTGATGACGGTTCCCAACCCAAACATAAACATCCCCCACAATTTAATGAATTGAAGCATTACCGCATTATTATAACGGATGCAGCACGGAAAGTAAATTTAAATTTTGCGGCGGGGATATATTAGAAAAAAGACTCTAAAAAGAAGGAGGGCCGGACTCAAGGAGCCCGGCGAGTATGAAAAAGAAAAAGTATTATCTATACGATGAAAAAGCGTGTGCTTTATTTGTATATTAATATACGGGTAAATTGTGATGAAAATGTGAGCAAGAATTGAAAAAAACGTGATGTATTTCTAAAAAACTTATAAACATAGCATTTTTTGCAATATATAGCCCAATTTCTCCTATGTACTACGGTAAAAATTTTTCATATAATATAACAAAGAAATTTTATTGTCGAAATAAGGTTATGGGGGAGGAGTTTTATGCAGTCAATATTTGAGGCTATCAACAGTGTATTTGGTTTCATCGGGCCGTTGTCCGATTTTTTGTGGGATTTTCCCACGAATTTCGAATGGTACAGAAATATTCCGTTGTTGGGGAACTTTTCGTTTGCCATTATTTTGCTTTTGGGATCCGGCATCTTTTTCAGCTTTAAGCTGGGATTTATGCAGGTCACTCATTTTAAGAAGGGAATCCATGTACTTACGGAAAAACGAGCTGTGGAAGCGGGAATTTCTCCCCTGGCGGCATTCTTTTTAAGCTCCGCAATGCGTGTGGGGCCGGGAAATATTATCGGTGTGACGGGCGCAATCGCGGTGGGAGGTCCGGGAGCACTTTTCTGGATGTGGATTTCTGCATTTTTCGGTATGGCTGTGGCTTATATGGAAGGTGTTTTGGCGCAGATATTTAAGGAAAAAAAGGATGAAGAATTGATTGGAGGCCTTCCTTTTTATGGAAGGAAACTGCTGGGGAATAAGGTGTGGATTGGTGTTTTTCTTTCCGTACTTTACATCCTTTATGCACTCTGCTGCCTGCCAGCACAAGGCTTTAATGTAGTTTCCTCCATCGGCCGTATGGCAGAAATTGTCACGGGGACTACCATAGCTTCGGACGCTGTTTTTTACTATATTGTAGGCGCTCTTATTATTTTGCTTACCGCGATGATTGCGTTTGGTGGCATACGTAAAGTTACCAAATGGACCGATAAAATGGTGCCGGTGATGGCTGTTTTGTATATCGTGGTCGTTTTTATTTTGATTATTTTAAACCTTGGACGTATTCCGTATTTCTTCCAGGCTGTGTTTGGCGGCGCGTTTAAGCCGGAGGCTTTCTTCGGAGGTGTGTTCGGGACTGTGCTTGCCCAGGGAGTAAAACGAGGCCTGATGTCAAATGAGGCCGGCCAGGGTACCATCACAATGTCGGCGGCAGCAGCGGACGCAAAGCATCCCTGTGAGCAGGGTATGATCGCTTCAATCGGTGTATTTCTGGATACGATTGTAATCTGTACGTTGACGGGGTTTGTCGTGGTCATGGCACATTGCTGGACAGGGGGAGATGCGGAAGCTTGGTCTGCGCTGGATAAGCTGCCGAAGTTTACCGAATCTATTGCAGTGCTTACGCCCGGTACAGCTCTGAATGCGGTGATGACTTTCCTGGTGACTCTCTGTTTTTGCTTATTTGCATTTACGTGTCTGCTGGGAATGATCAGTTTTTCGGAAATTGCCGCTAACAGAATCCGCAGAGATAATGTATGTATTAATATTGTACGCTGTGTGGCGCTTTTCGTGGCTGCATTTGGTATTCTCTGCAATATTGCCGGGCTTGAGCTTGGAAATCTTTGGGCATTTTCTGATTTGGGAAATATTTTGATCGTATTCTTTAACGTGCCGATAGTGTATGTCGGAGCCAAATATGTGTTCCGTGCCACCAGGCATTATAAAAAGAACGACGGTACGCCTTTTACATCAAAAACAATTGGCCGGAGCGACTGTTTGTATTGGGATGAAAAGGCGAAGAGGAGTAGATAGATTTATAGAAGCATGACTATTTTGCAGTATGTAGCGGCAGGGATGACGGAAGTGAGTGGGCGCTGCAGAATTTATGTATGGTAGAACAACCAGGAAAGGAAAACAATTTAGTGAATATCGCCTGTATCGCTTTAATAGCGCGATGCAGGCGGTTTTTATATAGCAGCGTTTTTATATAGTATAGAGTTTTAAAAAATTTAGAGTAGTATTTTTTGAAAAAAAGTGTATAATAGCTCTTGAAATTTTTGGGGAGGAATGGTGAGTAAATTGGAAGAGATGAGTACTGTGAAAAAACAGTATCTATTCAGTGGACAGGATTTGCGGAGGCTGATAATACCATTATTTATTGAACAGTTTCTAGCAATTTTTGTCGGACTTGCGGATTCTATTATGGTAGCTTCTGTAGGAGAAACAGCAGTGTCTGCGGTTTCGCTCATAGATACCATAATGATTCTGTTGATTAACATTTTTACCGCACTTGCAACAGGTGGAGCTATTGTGGCAGGACAGGCTTTGGGCCGGAAAAAACAGGAAAGCGGATGCGAGGCTGTAGAGCAGACACTCCTTTTTTCTACGGTATTTTCCATTGTTATCATGGTGATTGTGTATGCAGGAAAATGGCTGATACTGCATGTTGTTTTTGGGCAGATTGAGCCTGAGGTAATGAAGAATTGCAATACCTATCTGATGATCGTTACAGCTTCAATTCCGTTTCTGGCAGTGTATAATTCAGGTGCAGCCATGTACCGTGCAATGGGCGATTCCAAAACACCTATGCTGATGTCTCTGGTTATGAATGGACTGAATCTGGCAGGAAATGCAATTCTTCTTTATGGCCTTGGTTTTGGTGTCGAAGGAGCCGCAATACCTACTATGCTTTCCAGGGTATTTGCCGGGATTTGGATGCTTTTCCGTATCCGCGATAAGAGCAAAACGCTCCATGTCCGCACACTTTTAGGCATTCGTTTGAAATGGAAGGTGTTGAAAAAAATTCTCCATTTGGGCATCCCTTACAGTTTGGAAAATAGTATGTTTCAGCTTGGGAAAATTCTTGTATTAAGTCTTGTTTCCGGCTTTGGAACCGCGTCTATTGCAGCGAATGCGGTGGCTAACAGTGTGTGCAGCTTCGCTATTCTCGGCGGTATGTCCATGGGCTATGCTCTTTCAGCAGTCAGCGCTCAATGCGTGGGAGCGGGTGACTACGAACAAGTACGTTATTACACAAAAAAATTGTTAAGGTACTCTTATGGCGGCGTGATTCTCATGAATTTGGTAATCATTGCGGCGTTGTCTTTTATCATACATATTTACAACCTATCTCCGGAAACCGGAGAAATGGCGCGGCAGATCATTATCTATCATGCCATCTGTGCGGTACTTGTCTGGCCCCCGGCATTTACCCTGCCGAATACTCTCCGTGCAGCAAATGATGTAGGGTTTTGTATGTGGATTTCTATTGCATCTATGTGGATATTCCGTATTGGTTTCAGCTTCATTCTTGCGAGGAACCTTGGGCTTGGCGTTTTCGGCGTGTGGGTTGCTATGACCATTGACTGGCTTGTGCGGGCGGTGTTTTTTGCGATTCGATATAGGGGGAAAAAGTGGGAGTTTAGGAATGTGTGAATATGTGAATATGGGATTTTGGTATTTGGGTATAGGGGCATATAGGCGTTGAGGAAAGTATAGTACGGACAAATATATTTGGGATAATATATTGGATGGATATCAAGTTGCATGTTTTGTTTTGACAGGAGATAGAGACTTTGATAAGATAAAGTTAATAAAGAGAGCGGAGCATAGAAATGCGATGAAACATTAGGTGCGAATCATAAGTGAACATGAATTTGCAGGGGGATTCGCACCGGAATTTTACGGGAAATGATGGGTAAGGGATGGGGAAAGGGGGAGTTGAGGGAGCGATTTTGGTTTTGAATTGGAAGATATAGATAAGGATGGAGAAAATATAGTTTGATAATTGTGCATTTTTGCTGAAAGTCGCCCCGGTTGGGGTGAGGATTGAAATCGCACCAACATAAAGGCAAATGCCATCAAGCTCTGAAAGTCGCCCCGGTTGGGGTGAGGATTGAAATTGGTTCTTTCATCTATTTTCCTCCAATCCCGGCCAGAAAGTCGCCCCGGTTGGGGTGAGGATTGAAATTGGTGGTGTGGTTAAAATTGCTTCCCTGTATCACGAAAGTCGCCCCGGTTGGGGTGAGGATTGAAATCAATATATATATTTATGTCTCGAAACCCTTGATTTTGAAAGTCGCCCCGGTTGGGGTGAGGATTGAAATGTTTGTTAGTTACCCGTTAGTTACGTGTTAGTTACCGAAAGTCGCCCCGGTTGGGGTGAGGATTGAAATTCAGATGTCGGGGGATTTGAAGGCAATGCGCAAACTAAAGTCGCCCCGGTTGGGGTGAGGATTGAAATATAATGTCTCTTGCCATGTACTCATTGTAGAAAAGAAAGTCGCCCCGGTTGGGGTGAGGATTGAAATTTTGACTTTGACATTTGATATATAATCCACATACGAAAGTCGCCCCGGTTGGGGTGAGGATTGAAATTGCGGCTGGGACCTGCACTGTGGTCGTGGCTTATCAGGAAAGTCGCCCCGGTTGGGGTGAGGATTGAAATAGTGTGAGATTCCTCTTTGTGCGCGCCTGCCACGTTGAAAGTCGCCCCGGTTGGGGTGAGGATTGAAATACAAGAAATTTCAACGTCGCCCCATTCGCAGCCGGAAAGTCGCCCCGGTTGGGGTGAGGATTGAAATACAACGTCATCATAATCGGAAAAGTGGTCGTAAAGAAAGTCGCCCCGGTTGGGGCGAGGATTGAAATGTGGTAGCATATATCCACAGCTTGCAAGCAAAACCGAAAAGTCGCCCCGGTTGGGGCGAAGCGAGGATTGAAATGATCAAAGCCCATTCCCATACCATGAAACAGCCCCCTGAAAAACTCACCATTTTCAGAGGGCTGTTCCATTAAAAAGCACTAAAGCAGATTATTACCTCCCCTTATGCTTTTCTTTCTTCTTCTGTTGTCTGAGTTCAAACTGACGTTGTTTTTCAGCTTCCCGTTCTGCCCGGCTCGCAGTCTTTCGCTCAGTCTTTGACTGTTCGTATTGCAATTTTAAAGCCTGCTGGGACTTTGTTCCTATACCGGAATTCTGCATTTGTTTTCGCACATCGCGCAGCGTCCTTTTGGGGTTACGGTTGGTCTCTTTTACATCAACTGCCATAGCAGGACTAAATCGCAGCCTATAATAGTTTTTCAGAATAAAGTCATGTATTTCGTAGTCTTTCGGTTCTGCGCCAAATGTCACCTTGCATACAAATAGCTTTCCCTCTGATACTCTTTCGAAAACACCCACCCAGAATGGCTCCTGAAAAAACACCGTCAATTTAGCCGTCACTTTGTCCATTACAATCCCTCCTTCATATAGAATTGACGGACAAAGAATGGACAACCCGGAGGGGCAGGTTACTTACCCTGCCTAATGTGGCAGGACGGCCGGGCTACCTACCGGCTCTGGCGCATTTATATAAAATGTGCGTTGCGTTTTTATCTTTGTCAGATACATAAAACACCTTTCGCTATGTATCATATTTTGCTTTACCTCTTTGATTCTAGCACGTTTACTAATCATTATCTACCCATACCAATATTTTCACAGTTCATTTTTCACAGTTATTTACAGTTCAATCCTCTGTAGCCTTGCAGACTGACAAAATATTCAGCACTGACAGTCTTATTTCTGGCCGGATGGAGCACTATCGAACAAAGAAAAATATCCGCATTCTTTACAACAGATAATGTATATGTTACTTTGATATAGAAAAGGTTTCCTAAAATTCAAACTGTTTATGTAGAGGAATTGCCAATGAAAAATTTTAATCGGGAAAATCTCCTGTTTTCGTTATGTGGACTGAATTGCGGTCTGTGTCCAATGAATCTAAATAATTATTGTCCCGGCTGCGGCGGTGGCGAAGGAAATCAATCATGCGCGATAGCAAGATGCAGCATACAGCATGGAAGCGTGCGGTATGGAAATATGCAGCATGGAAATATGCAGCATGGGAATATACAGTATTGCTTTGAATGTGAAAATTATCCTTGCGAGAAATATAGTGGCATAGATGAGTATGATTCTTTTATCACGCATCAGCATCGAAAGCGTGATATGGAGAAATTTGAAACGTTGGGAAGCACGCTCTATACAGCGGAACAGCAACGAAAGGTTGCTATCCTGCTTCATCTTTTACAAAACTATAATGACGGCCGCAAGAAAACTTTGTTTTGTATTGCAGTAAATTTATTAGAATTAGCCGATTTGGAGGATGTTATAGATAAACTTGATAAAAATGCATCCGGGCTTTCTCTGAAGGATAAATCCGCCCGCGCCGCAAATCTGCTTCAAGAACTTGCCGCTGAAAAGAGTATTAGGTTAAAATTGCATAAAAAGAAAAAAGGTGAATTATGAAAACAATATTCGAGAGAACAGAAATATTAGAACCGGCATTCTTCAGCCCGTCAGACACAACGAAAAAGATAGATGACTTTCCGGAAATTTGCGTATCCACATTTTCGAATCAGATTATCCGTAAATTTTCTGCTTTAGAAAATGTTGAGCAGATAGCCGAGCTCTATTCTGCAAACGGTGCATTACCAATTTACAAGATCAACTATAAAAATAGGGAGATTGCCTTTTACCAGTCCATAGTAGGCGCACCTGCCTGCGTGACCTGTTTTGAGGAGGTCATTGCTATGGGGGCAAAAAAGTTTGTTTTGTTTGGTTCATGCGGTGTTTTGGACGATGAGATAGTAAAGGACAAAATCATCATCCCTGTTTCTGCTGTCCGAGACGAAGGCACAAGCTATCATTATGCAGCACCCTCACCGGAAATTGAGGCTGATGCGCATTCCATTCGGATATTAGAGAATGTTTTAACAAACTGCGGCTATGCATACGTAAAAGGAAAAACCTGGACTTCCGACGGTATTTACAGAGAAACCAAACCCGCTATTCGCGAACGCAGAGAAGAGGGCTGTCTGGTGACAGAAATGGAATGTGCGTCCATGCTGGCAGTTTCAAAATATAGAAGCATTCCTTTTATCCAATTTCTGTACGGAGCAGATAACCTAAGCTCTGACACTTGGGAAATCAGAGATTTAGATTCATACGGCCTTAGCAATGCAGAAAAATATATGGCTCTTGCATTTGAATGCGGTCTTGCTATGTGAGCCATAGTACGCGGTATAATGGCGGGCAATAGATGGGCATAAAGCTCTTATTGTTGTATACTGAATCATGCTACAATGCAGGAAAAATACAGAAAGACAGACTTGAGAGGTCATTTATGGACTATACGATACGAGAAATACAAAAAACAGAATATCCATTATTGGATAATTTTCTATATGAAGCAATTTTTATTCCGGAGGGTATAGAACCTCCACCTAAATCCATTATCACATCTCCAGAATTACAGGTTTACGTGGAGCATTTTGGGGAATTAAAAGATGATTGGGGATTGGTGGCAGAGGTTGATCGTAAGATTGTCGGCGCTGTTTGGGTTCGCATTATGAATGATTACGGACATATAGATGATAAAATCCCCTCTTTGGCAATTTCCCTTTATAGAGAATATCGAGGGTTCGGTATTGGAACAGCCATGATGAAAGAAATGCTTTCTCTGCTTCAATCACATGGGTATAAGCAAGTCTCTCTTTCTGTTCAAAAAGCCAATTATGCTGCAAAATTGTATTTAAAGGTTGGTTTTGAAATTATGAAGGAGAATGAGGAAGAGTACATTATGGTCAACTACCTATAAATCAAAGAAAGGAAATTTCATTTATGAGAATTCGACCATATATACCAAACAAAGATTACGTATGTTTATCTAAATGGATTGATGACGAAAGAATTCATGCCTTTTGGTGTGCCAATCGCCTGCCGTATCCTATGACACCGAAATCTTTTCATGAGTTTTTGGAGAAAAATTCAATGGACTGGTCAGAAAGTGCCTATGTAGCCACCGAAAATAACGGGCAGGTAGTAGGCTTCTTCTGTTATTCAGTCAATACAGAAGACAATATCGGTTTTCTTAAATTCATAATGATAGATAACACAAAACGAGGAAAAGGGTACGGAAAACAAATGCTGAATTTGGCTCTGCAATACGCCTTTCAGATAACTGGCGCAGAGGCGGTTCAATTGAATGTTTTTAGCGAAAATACTTTAGCGAAACAATGTTATGAACAAGTTGGCTTTGTTGAAAGAAATATTGACAAAGATGTATTTTTATATAAAGACAAGTCATGGAGCAGATGTAATATGATAGTTTCTAAATGATTATTCTGATTTTCAGAATGGACGTATGATTATGGTATCAGGAGAAAAGGATAAAGTGTCCCATACGGCAACCTTAGCAGAAAGCCGGAAAAACCGCTGCTTAAGCGACTTCCCGGCGATATATCTACTGTTCGGAATACTATGATTTTTTTTGTATGCTGGTTAGCGAGCTTTTTGTACTACTCAAACACCACCAGCAGACAGATACCATACTGATCGCTGAACCTTTTCAGCTTAGTTACGATTTCATAATCATTTCGGTAGCTTAATTTGTCGCCACTCGCTTCACGCACCTTTTGAAGCGTATCGATTATAATAAGTCTTGCGTCCCATATTTAAACACTGTGGAGTTGATTCAGTACGCCCGTAGCCTTGCTATAAAACAAGTGAATTTCATACAGTTAATGACCTATTATTCTATTGGAAGATGGATTGTAGAAGAACAGCAGGAAGGCAGCACCCGGGCAAAATATGGGCAACAAGTTATCAAGAATTTATCAGAAAAATTATTGGATGAATTTGGCCGGGAATTTTCTGGTGACACACTGAAAAATGCCAGAAAATTTTATTTGATTTACAAGGATCGAATAAGTGAAACAGTGTTTAGACTTTTTGCAATTGAAAAAAGCGAAATGGTGTTTAGCCTTTTAAATGAAGATGTACCATTCCAATTATCTTGGTCGCATTATTTACAATTAATGCGAATTGAGAATGCCAACGAGCGCAATTTCTATGAAGTCGAAGCAGTGAAATCTAATTGGAGTGTTAGAACACTACAACGGCAACATAATTCAAGTTTGTATGAGCGATTGGCATTAAGTAAAGATAAGTCAGATATTTTGCGCCTTTCAACGGAAGGAATTGTAATTGCAAAACCACAGGATATCATAAAACAACCGACAGTTCTGGAATTTCTCGGAATAGAAGAGAAGGCAAAATATGTGGAATCTGACTTGGAATCGGCAATTATTGATAAATTACAAAAATTTCTTTTGGAGATGGGGAAAGGCTATCTGTTTGAGGCAAGGCAGAAGCGATTCACATTTAATGAAGATAATTTTTACGTTGATCTTGTTACTTATAATCGTTTGCTACACTGTTATGTTTTGATTGATTTAAAAGTTGACAAATTAACTCACCAAGATATCGGACAGATGCAAATGTATGTAAATTATTATGACAGATATGAAAAGCTAGATACAGAAAATCCAACGATAGGTATTTTGTTATGCAAAGAGAAAAATGACGCATTGGTCGAAATTACTCTGCCAAAAGATGCTAATATCTATGCTTCTGAATATAAACTGTACTTGCCAGATAAAAAGTATTGCAGGATAAGTTGAAGCAATGGATTGACGAAGAATACGACAATTAACGAAGGAGACTATTATTATGGCAATCGGACAACGTATCAAATTTTTCCGAAATAGAAAGGGAATGACACAAAAGCAGCTTGGGGAAATTCTCGGCTTTCTCGGCAAAACTTCTGATGTCCGTATGGCACAGTATGAGTCAGAAGCCAGAGTGCCTAAGATTGACCTTGTGAAAGAAATGGCTGATATCTTTGATGTCAGCACTCATGCGCTCACCGTCCCCAACATAGACACCTACATCGGTCTTATGCACACCCTCTTTACATTGGAAGATGTGTATGGGCTTAAAATAAGTGATATAGATGGGGAACTCTGTCTGCGCCTGGACAAGTCCAACCGTGACAACTACACTTCTCTGTTCAATATGTTTCAAACATGGCAACAGATGTCTGCCAAATTGGAACAAGGCGAGATTACCAAAGAAGAATACGACCAATGGCGCTACAAATATCCAGAACTCGACACCTCTCAACATTGGGCAAAAGCCCCTTCGAAAGCACTTAGTGATTTTCTCGTGAGCGAGTTAAAGAAAGAAAATTAAGCACAAAAAAACCTTACCGACTCTCTTTCCCTTTTCTGGAAACTGAAAATCAGTAAGGTTTTTCTATGTTATTTGAAGTAAAATCATTATATCAGTAGGTATCAAATGTAGCCAAATTGTTGTTACACACTAAATAAATTTGTTTGAAACCCTCATGAACACTAGGTTTTTTCAATCCATAAACTCACTCGAATTCTATGGTTGCCGGCGGCTTCCCGGTGCAGTCATACAGCACGCGGTTCACATGCTTCACCTCATTGACAATCCTGCTAGTAGCTTTGCCAATAACCACCCAAGGAATATCCGCACTTTCCGCGGTCATAAAATCAGTAGTAGTCACAGCTCTGAGCACTACTGCATAATCATACGTCCTTTCATCGCCCATAACGCCTACGGACCTCATATTAGTCAGCGCCGCGAAATACTGATTCACCTTTTTATCCCATCCGGCGTTTGCGATTTCTTCACGCCAGATAGCATCTGCCTCTTGGACCATATAGACCTTTTGCTCTGTAATCTCACCAATAATCCTGATTCCAAGCCCCGGGCCGGGGAAAGGCTGGCGGAATACCAAATATTCGGGAATCCCAAGCTCCAGGCCGGCCTGACGCACCTCGTCCTTAAACAAATCGCGCAGAGGCTCGATGATTTCTTTAAAATCAACACAATCCGGCAGTCCGCCTACATTATGGTGTGACTTAATCACTGTTGACTCACCGCCCACGCCGCTTTCGACTACATCCGGATAGATTGTGCCCTGGACAAGGAAATCTACGGCACCGATTTTCTTTGCTTCTTCCTCAAATACGCGGATGAATTCTTCGCCAATAATCTTCCGTTTCTGTTCAGGCTCTTCAGCGCCTTTTAATTTTTCATAAAAGCGTTCCTGTGCATTTACACGGATAAAATTCAGATTATATTCGCCTTTGGGACCGAAAACAGCTTCCACCTCGTCACCTTCATTTTTCCGGAGCAGGCCATGATCCACGAAAACGCAGGTAAGCTGGCTGCCAACTGCTTTTGAAAGGAGGACCGCTGCCACGGAGGAGTCGACACCGCCGGATAGCGCACAAAGCACTTTTCCGTTGCCAACCTTCTCACGGATAGATTTAATGGATTCTTCCACAAAGGAATCCATTTTCCAGTCGCCCGCGCAGCCGCATACGTGATAAACAAAATTGGAAAGCATTTTTTTGCCTTCCTGTGTATGGAGGACTTCAGGATGAAACTGAAGCGCATAAAGCTTTTTCTCTTGATTTTCAACGGCGGCTACGGGACAATCATTTGTCCAGGCGCTGATGGAAAACCCGGGGGCTTCCTTAGAAATATAGTCGTTGTGGCTCATCCAGCAGATTGTTTTCTCGGAAACGTCTGTGAACATGGGGGAAGAGGTATTTACATTCACCTCGATTTTTCCATATTCGCGGACCGGTGCTTTTTCAACCTTGCCGCCCAGAAGGTGCATCATAAGCTGGGAACCGTAGCAGATACCTAAGACGGGAATGCCTAGGTCAAATATTTCCTTTGAATAGGTCGGGGCATCGGCCTCGTAGCAGCTGTTTGGTCCGCCGGTAAAAATAATACCTTTTGGCTGTATTTCCTTGATTTTTTCAATGCTGGTTTTATAGGAGTAGATTTCACAATATACATTACATTCTCTGACGCGGCGTGCAATTAATTGATTGTATTGTCCGCCAAAGTCCAGCACAACGACTGTTTCTCTTCTCATCGTTTTCCTCCTTGATGTGTTTTGTCCAATTATTTTCTGCACTTCATTATAAGGTAGCGTGAGAAGTTTTACAACGAAAAATTTCACGCGGTTATGGCTGTTTTATAGGTAGTGTTTCACAAATTGTGTTTTTGCATTCAGGAGATGTTGATGAGACGGGTCAATAACAGCTGGCAGATAAACACAGTTTGATGTGAAAAAAGACTGAAAAGTCCTAAGAAAAGCCCGAAAAACGTATAGAAGAAAATTGTACTGCTATATAAGATGTGTTACAATTTAAATGAAGATAGTGAGTGCATAAGTTCAGCTCAAGCCGCGTTAAGCCGCTGAAAAAGGCTATCAATTGTCTAAAGCACTAATTTAGAAGCATTATCTAAAGTATAATTAGAGTACCACTACACTTATAGATGAAATAAAGGAGTACAAGAGATGCGTTTGCCAACCGCACCAGCTTTAAAAACAGAAAAATTATCCCGCCTGTTCAGTAATATGAGCGAATGCTATAAGCTTTTTTGGTTCCAGGCGTTGATAAACAAGGTAAAGGATGGAAAAACTGTCGTATCGTACGATGAATTAATCAATGAAATGATAGCTGACGCATGGTATATGGTTTCAGAATACAAGCTGAATCTGGGACCTGCGGATACGTTGGAAGCATTGGTACATTATGTCTTTAACGTGAGTAATTTTAAATCCAGCGAAAAGAAGGAACATATTATCCGGTTTCTTGAGGCCAGTGAAGATAGAGAATTGCTGAAGATGAAGAGAACCTTAACCTATAATGTCCCTTATCGTCTGCAGGCGCCGTTTATTGAGGGCTTTAGTGGGGATGGGTGGAATGTTTCAACGAAGGCATTAGCGGAAAAGATTAACCGGGAGAGGCATGTAATCTACTACTTTACGAGAATCAGCGGCCTGCAGAGTCAAATAGAGATAAAAGAGGAGTGGGCAGAATACATAAAACGTAATTACCATATTTTGTGCGGCTGGATTCAATTCCATCTTATTACATATCTGCAGAAACGCAATCCAAGTGTTCCCGGAATTGTAAATAAATTGGAGCCTCCCATTGAGCGCAAATTAGATAAAGTAAAGAAATATTGGAAGCTTTTACTTGAGATTGACCCGGTTCATGAGATATATACCGGGCAGCTATTAACAGGAAAGGATATGTCTATTGACCACTTTGTTCCGTGGTCATATGTGGCCCACGATGAGTTCTGGAACCTGCATCCAACAACGAAAAGTATCAACAGTAAGAAGAGTAATCAGCTTCCAGATTGGAATAAATATTTCCCATTATTAAGCGGGATTGAGTATTATTCTTATCAAAGAATGTGGGAGTATGAGAAGGTGTATGCTGAATTTGAGAAGCTTCAGAATGAGCATGTGAACAGCCTGGAAGTACGAATGAAGCTGTATCGCCAAGGCTTGACGAAGCAGGAATTCACCTGCAATTTGGAAGAAGTGATACTTCCGGTTTATCAGGCTGCGGAACACTTGGGATTTCAGAATTGGGTACTGGAATGAAGAAGATGAACTGGAAAATATGGACTCGAGAAATGCAGGTTTAGAACATATGGACTTAGAACATGTGGGATTGGAAGATATGGACTTAAAAAATATCAGTTTGGAATATTATGAAAACAATGCAGATTTATTCTTTCAACAGACAGTCACAGCCGATATGAAAAGCTTGTATGAACCGTTCCTTTCACAACTTAGACCGAGTGGAAGGATACTGGATTTAGGGTGCGGAAGTGGGAGAGACAGCAGATATTTTATACAAAAAGGCTACCAGGTTGAGGCCATGGATGGTTCTCAGAAGCTATGTACACTTGCGTCGGAATATATCGGCAGGAAGGTAGTCTGTGGTCGGATTGAGGACTTGGATTACGAGAATGAATTCGACGGGATTTGGGCCTGCGCCTCTTTAGTTCATATAGAAAAAAAGGATATGTTAAGAGTGCTTGAGAGAATTAAAAGGGCATTAAAGGAGCGAGGCGTTTTATACTTGTCGCTAAAGTATGGGCAGGGAGAAGGAGTAAAAAATGGCCGCTTTTTCAACTATTATGATGAGCGTGAAATACAAAAGATTTTCAATGAGCTTGAAGATATGAATATAATAGAATTATTGAAAACAGCAGATGTGAGAAGCGAAAGAAGGCAGGAATACTGGATTAATGTGCTTGCCGAATTGAATTCGGAGACGGCGAAGGAAAAGTACCTTTGAATGGGATAGCAGAGCTTGTAAAGAAATATCAACCCAAACTAGGAGGACATGTATGGCGAAAATTGTGAAAGAAACTATTCATGCGAAAGGCATTGATATTGGGATTTATACAACAAATTTTGAAAATGAGTTTATCTCATTAACGGATATCGCAAAATATAGAAATGAGGATGACCCAAGATTTGTGATTCAAAACTGGATGCGCAATCGTAACACAATAGAGTTTTTAAGCGTTTGGGAAGAATTGCATAATCCAGATTTTAACCGTGTGCAATTCGAGGCGGTTAAAAATGAGGCGGGATTAAATCGTTTTGTTATGACACCGACAAAGTGGATTACACAGATGAATGCCATTGGCATTGTTTCAAAAGCCGGACGTTATGGCGGGACATATGCCCATAGTGATATTGCAATGTCCTTTGCAACTTGGATTTCTCCAGAATTTCAGTTATATATTATGAAGGATTACAGAAGATTAAAGACAGATGAGAATAGTCGATTATCTTTGAATTGGAATTTAAACAGAGAAATTTCTAAGTTAAATTATAGGATACATACGGATGCAATTAAGGATAATTTGATACCACCAGAATTAACGCCTGCCCAGGTAGCTTATACATATGCCAATGAAGCAGATATGTTGAACGTTGTCTTATTTGGAAAAACAGCCAAACAATGGAAAGATGAAAATTCAACGATAAAAGGAAACATGAGAGATATCGCAACGCTAAATCAGTTGTTAGTGCTTGCAAATTTAGAAAGTTATAATGCTGTTCTGATTAATCAGGGGAAGAATCAAAAAGAGCGTATGGAATTGCTTCGGCACTTAGCGGTACAGCAGTTACAGACGTTGAAAATGGTAAGTTTCGATAATTTGCCGAAATTAGAAGTGGACATAAAGAAGAGTAAATGATATTTAAGGACAGTAGAGCCAAGGCCGAATTTTGTGGGAATCTTGTAATACCGTCGAAAAGGCAGTGTTTTGCCTTAGCGTATTGAAAAAGTTAAGCTTTTACCATAGAGGAGGATGCACATGGAATTTCGGGTGTTTATGCAGGCGGTAGAACAGGAGATTAATCACTTCCAGTCAGAAGCAGAAATCAAGGAGTGGTTAAAAAACTATGCCAGAACCATCAGGGAAGAAGACAGGAAAGAATTTCTCAAACAGTTTGGAAATAAAAATCGTAAATCACATAAAGCAGAGTTAAAGGCGGTAATTGAGTGGTGTGATATGGTTGAGGAGCAGGAGCTGACGCTTTCCTGCTGTGGATATGAGGGTTATGGAGATTCATACTGGGATAATGATTGGACATACGAGTATGCGGATTATTGCGGAATTGGGGACCGCATAAAAAGGTTTTACGAATTGGCAGAACAGTGTGTTTACGATAAGGATTATAAAACTGCCAGTACGATTTATCTGCGTTTGGGTGACTTGATTGTGACGGCGGAGGACGAGGATGGCGGGGACCCTATAGAACTTACGGTGGAAGAACTGGTAAAGGAGGACCTTGTAAGTTTAAACCTTAAAAGAATTGCTCTGCTCACTCTTTATTCCACATACCAGATAACAAAAATAAATGAAAGATCCTCTAAGTTTTATACGCTGTTTTCTAAAGGGATGTTCAAGGACATAAAGCTGGAAGATATCATGACGGTAGGGACGGAACCACTGGAAGATTTAGACTCTTTTATGGAGTTGTGGATTGCATATCTCCGTGGGCAAAATGACAATTTCACCTCCAGATTATTGACCGAAGCAGTTGTGTACCGTTACGGAGATGAGGGGCTTTTGGAGGAGGCTAAAAGGAGCGCCAATCAGCATCCCCGATTATATATTGAGCAGTTGGAAAAGTATTACAATTCTCATATGTGGGAGAAGCTGTACCGGGAGGGGAAAGAAGCGCTGTCTCTCATGAAACGGAACATGGAAATCCGTGGTCATGCCGCCCGCCTTACAGCGGCAGGAGCCAGGGCATTAGGACGAACGGAAGAAGTAAAATATGCATGTATAGAGGCTCTCTATTCCGAGCAATCAGCGGGGAATTTTCTTCGAATGATCACTTGCGAAAGCATTACCGAGGCAGAAAAAAGCGAAGCTTTGAACTATTTAGAAGAAGTGCGAAGAGCAGATACAAATATACCTTGTGACTCATACAGTTATTCCTGGCTTAAATCGAGAGATACAGATTCATATAGGTTTAATGGAATGGAATATATAACAATCCAGTTTTTCGCGCAGCGTTTTGACATTGTTTTGAAGGAATGTAAGAGGCAGAAAGATGCGTTAGGATGGACGGGAGAATACATCAGAACAGGCGTACCGCTGTTGCTTTTTGTCCTGTATAAGGGTGATGTTTATCCATCTGCCATGCAGACGGTAATGCGAAGAATACAATCAGATATTAATTATAAGAATGAGTATAATGAGCCGCATTTTGAAGATGCGGCAAGCGTATGGGCAGGTCAGCTCGTGTTGGATGAGGGTATGGAAAAGGAGATTTTAGGCTACCTTCAGCAAACCATAGATGCAAGAGTGAAGGCTATCGTATCAGGCAAGCATAGGGGAAGCTATGATGGTGCGGCAGTGCTTGCCGCGGCACTGGGGGAAGTTGAGGAATCAATCGGTATCGCCAATGGAAAAGAGAGCCGAATACAGATGTACCTGAACCAATTCCCTAAACATCGCGCATTTAAAGATGAGATGAAGAAGTATCGGTAACTATAAAGGTATGGTAAAGCTCCCTTAACTGTATTATGCCGTGCATGATATGACGTTCGAAGTAAGCAAGGGGGTCTATTTAACGAAATAAGTAAGAATTCTCCCACCTCTACAGGTGGCGAGATGAATCACCAAAAACAAGATTAATGGCAGTGGTGGGCGGAGAGAAATTGGTATCCCCCACTGACATGAGATCAAGACACTCGGCCATAAAAGTCGTACTCTGTGAAATTACCGAGTGTGGATTAAAACAAAGATTTAGCGTTTAAAAGAAAAGAGGAATACATCCATGAAATTAAAAAATATAATGATTGTAGTCAATGATATTGAGAAGTCGAAGGCTTTCTATAAGGATTTGTTTGGTCTTGAGGTGGTGCTTGACCAGGACGGCAATGTGATTTTGACAGAGGGGCTTGTACTGCAGGATGCCGCTATATGGAAGAGCTTTATAGAGAAGGACGTTGTCCCTCAAAATAATGCTGCAGAGCTTTATTTCGAGGAATCGGATATTGAAAGCTTTATAAAAAAACTGGAGGATTACAAAGAGCCTGTGCAGTACTTAAACCGTCTTATGGAGCATTCCTGGGGACAGAAGGTGGTCCGCTTTTATGATCCGGACGGAAACCTTATAGAGGTGGGCACTCCTGTATAAATACAGGATAGCCAATACTGAGTAACAGACACATGGATACCGTGCACAAACCAGCTTGAAGATTCATCTGTCTGTTGCCGTTGATGTGTAAGGACTCAGCTGTCAGTGCATAGATTATACGGTAACGAATTAAGAAGATTACCGAATTGACGACGATAATAGATTGAGACGGAGAGGGAGAATAAATCGAGGTGGAACTGAGTGGTAAATGGTAAAATGCGGACAAAAGAAGTAAATAAAGGGCGAGCTAAAGAGCGAGATACAGGATGCACTCCAAGGCGAAACAAAAGACGGATATTGTTGATTGGGCTGCTGGCGGTAGTGTTGTTTCTTGCAGGAGGCATTGTATATTACGTAAATGATTACTATAGAAGTGATGTAGATCTTTCAGAATATTTACAAGACAGTGGTTCCGTAAAGGTAATAGAGATCAAGGAAGGCTTATTTTTGGACGGTCCAGGAAGTGAAAGTGCTTTGGTTTTTTACCCCGGAGCCAAGGTGGAATATACCTCTTATCTGCCCATACTGTATAACCTTTCTGAGCAGGGAACAGATGTTTTTCTTACAAAAATGCCGTTCAATCTGGCCTTTTTAGGGAAGAATAAGGTGAGCGATATTATGGCGGATTATGATTATGAGAGCTGGTATCTGGGAGGCCATTCCCTGGGCGGCGCCATGGCGGCCGCCTATGCAGCAGACCACCCCGGGGAACTGGACGGCCTGGTGCTTCTGGCTGCATATCCCACAAAAAAACTTCCCACAGAAGACTTTTCTGTTCTTTCTATATATGGCAGCGAGGATGGCGTTTTGAATATGGAAAAGGTGGAAAAAGGACGGGAATACATGCCTGCAGATTATGAAGAATTCTTCATTGAAGGCGGAAATCACGCACAGTTTGGAGACTATGGAGCACAAAAGGGCGACGGAAAAGCTGCAATTTCCAGAAACGAACAGCAGGCAAAGACAGTTGAGGCAATATACCGGATGATTCATGCAGCATCGTCCATCCAATCCTAAAAAGCCAGGTATCTTTTACGCACTAATGTTATCTTTCACAAAGGAAGGTTAAATATCAATCATGCACACAGTTTACCGCGATATATTTCAGGCAATCCATGAGGGGAAATGGCTGTCTATCCAATATCGCAACAAACAGGATGAAATAACAAAATACTGGATCAGCATACTTGACCTGAACGTGGTTCACCGGACCTTATTGGTGGAAGGGCTTCATCTGGGAACCCACGGGATTAAACGGTTTGGGAATCCTATATCCATTGACTCAATCCTTTCCTCCAGTGTAATAGAAAGCTCTTACTATCCGGTAAACGAGAAGCTGATCAGTGATATTCACTGCAACCCGGAGAAGTACAAGGCTCTCTTTGACCATGTGTATAATCTAAAGGTACTGAACTACCTTGAGGATTGTAATCGCATGGACACAACGCCCTATTACAAGGAATTTGAACTGGTAAAATACCTGGACAGAGACGGAATGAGAAATGGAACTTACCAGCTTGACGACGAGCAGTTCCGCTACATTGTGAAGAGCTTCCAGAAGAAAGCAGAGAAGGATGCCGAGAAAAAGAAGCAAAAACAGAGGATGCAAATACAGCAATTAGCTATGAATGTCATGAGTATCCATACACCCAAGGGCCTGTATGTGCTGGCTTATCGTAAGCTGTTTTTAGATGTCAAAGGCCATTGCTTACGTGCCTCTAAGGATGTCACAATATGTACTGAGTTTACCATTGACGGCACCCAGGAATCTATCCGCAGATACTTGGATGGAGAAAGCTACGTGCTCCTTCAGGAGTTTGAAAAGAACCAGGAGACGATCAAGGACGCAGTGACAAAGGCAAATCCAGGTATCGCCGGGGTGGATGATATGCCCTATATCATAGGACTCGGAATGGATATTGTGATCGACCTTCACAGGGAATACCGGGCTATTATCGACATGTATCAGAACGATACAGCAGAGGTCCCGATCAAAGCTTTTTTCGGTGATGTGCTGGCCCGCTCCAGGGCGAGAAAAGCAGTGCCGATTATCCTATTGGAGCGGAAAATCAACCTGGACCAGCTTCTTGCAATCCACAATGTCATGCGCTATCCGCTCACTTATGTGCAGGGTCCTCCCGGCACAGGGAAAACAAATACCATCATTAATACAGTAATCACCGCCTTTTTTAACAACAAAAGTGTGCTGTTTACGGCATATAACAACCACCCGATTGACAGTGTGTGCGACAAGCTGACATCCATTAAGTACAATGGGAAGCTTCTTCCATTTCCGGTACTTCAGCTTGGAAATGAGGATAAGATACGTGCTGCGCTGGTGTATATGCGTGAGCTGTATGAACGCATCAAGGACATTCCGGTATATGCAAAAACATTGGATAAAAATCGTAATCAGAGGATAACAAAGGCAAAAGAGCTGTCGGATCTGTTGATCAAATACGACCGGATTTTGGAGCTGAAGGAGAGGGAAAACACGATCCGGCACCTTCTGGAATATCAGCGTCAGGTAGATGATTCTGCCCAGAGGCTTCTTTTTGAAGCGAACCTAAAGGGAAAGCAGTTAGAGATGGTGGAACGCCAGATAGAGAAGCTTGGCATGGTTTCAGATGAGGAGGCGATCCGGCTTTTGTCGGATGACACGCAGGAGCTTAAGAAATACCTTTATTATACATCGGTGGGATATATTAAAAAGATAGGCGATGCAAAAAATGAAAAACTGCGCAACATTCTTTATATGGAAGAGGAGGACGACCAGCTTAAAGAGTTCAAGGAATATATAAAGGAAAAGGAGAATCTGCACCGGCTCATGGAGATATTTCCGGTTATGGCTGTGACCTGTATTTCTGCCGGAAAGCTGGCAACCCCGGAGCCGCATTTTGACATGGTGGTTATGGATGAGGCAAGCCAATGCAATACAGCGGTGGGCCTGGTTCCGATTATCCGGGGCAAAAATCTGATGCTTGTGGGAGACCCTCAGCAGTTAAACCCTGTGATTCTTTTGGACGAATTAACGAATAAAAAGCTGTGGAAAAAGTATGAGATATCCGATGAATACGATTACCGCAGGAATTCGATTTACAAAACATATCTTGCATGTGACTCCGTGAGCGATGAAATTTTACTCAAAAATCATTACCGATGTAACAAGAAAATCATTGATTTCAACAACAAGAAGTACTACAATTCAAAGCTCCAGATTCTTTCTCAAAGCAAGGAAAAAGCGCCTCTGGTATACGTGGATGTGACGGATGCGGCAGCAGATTATAAGAACACTGCTCCCGCGGATGCGGAGGAAATTGTACGGTACGCAGCGCTGAATCAGGATAAAACCATTGGTGTGATTACGCCTTTTGTCAACCAGAAAAATGAGATTGAAAGGCGTCTGAAGGAAAGCGGCCTGAAGAACGTATCGTGCGGCACTGTGCATGCGTTTCAGGGAGATGAGAAGGATGTGGTTCTTTTTTCCACCGCTATCACGGACGACACCCATGCAAGCACATATCAATGGCTGAAAAACAACCAGGAGCTTATCAATGTGGCAACCTCGCGCGCCAGGGAAAAGCTGATCGTATTGTCTAATTCCCGGAATCTGGAACGCCTGCACCACCAGGAAGAGGAGGACGACCTGTACGACCTGGTTCAGTATGTAAAAAGCAACGGCCAGTCAAGCGTAACGCCTAAAAAAGCGAATTCCAGAGCGCTGGGAGTGAAGCCCTTCAGTACCGAGACGGAGGAGGCTTTTTTAAGAAATCTCACACATGCGTTAGACAATATCTGGCTGTCCCAGAACCGTTTTACCATTGAGGGGAAGGTGCGGGTGGCGGACGTATTTAAGACAAATATAGACTACAGCGATTTGTTCTACAATGGACATTTTGACTTTGTCGTATATGAGCAGCGCGGAAAAGACAAGTATCCGGTACTTGTCATTGAATTGGACGGAAGGGAGCATGTGGAGGATGAGATAGTCAGAATGCGGGACGAAAAGAAGCAGAAAATCTGCGAATCCCACCAGATGCAGCTTATCCGGGTCGAAAATACCTATGCCAGAAGATACCAGCATATGAAAAGTATTTTGGAAAGATATTTCAAAGATTTACGGTAGGAGCGCAGATTTTCGCAAGGAGAATCTGCGCTCAAAATTTCATTTTAAGAGATTTATTATCAATGGCTCTCATAGTCGCCAGGATACCGTCCAAATGGTCATACTCATGCTGTAGAAGCTCTGAGAGGTCCCCTTCAAGGTGTAGCTCACAGCGGTTCCAGTTTTCGTCAAAATATTTGATCGTGCAGCGTTTGTGGCGGTTTACCCTTACATATAAGCCGGGGAAAGACATGCAGTCATCTAAGACCTCCATGAGTTCCTCATCGGGAAATTCAATAACCGGATTTATGAAAACGGTGGGCTCGTCAATAAACATATAGATCATTCTTTTCTTTACACCGATTTGAGGTGCGGCGATCGCGCGGCCTGCATGATATTTTTCCCGGAAAGCCATTAACGTATCATGCAGGTCGGTGATAACTTCTGATACGTTTTCGTGCTCTTCCACAGGTGCGCTTACCTCATATAATTCTTCATTTCCCAATAATAGTATTTCTCTTTTCATAATGTCACATCCTTTCATTTCCTATTATATTCAGGTATTGCAGGGATTTCAATGACAAAAATTCCGAGGCAGTGTTATAGTTCGTGTACTGATTATTGTTATTCAATGTGGGATTCAAAGAGTCAGTCGGTTTACCTTGATGTTTTATACTAAACAGGCTATAATTTTTTTAATGCATAGAGGCAGTTTGCGGTTAGGTGTTCTGCAAGGGATTGTTAGGATTGGGAGAAAATATGAATCATAAAATATTAATCGTCGACGATGATAAAGAGTTATTAAACATGCTGCGGAGTTATTTTGAAATCAAAGGCTACACTATAGATACTGCTATGGATGGAATTGAGGCTGTGGAGCGCTCAGCGAAGAAGCCGGATTTAATCCTGTTGGACATCAATATGCCGCATATGGACGGGATTGAGGTATGCCGCAGAATCCGCGATGAGGTGTCTTGTCCTATTGTCTTTCTCACCGCGAAGGTCGAGGAGGAGGACAAGATTAACGGCCTGCTTTCTGGAGGAGATGATTATATCCTTAAGCCCTTCAGTCTCAAGGAGCTGGAAGCGCGGATCACCGCTCATTTGAAGCGCGAGGAGCGCCGCAGGAACAGTGCGGAATATAAGCTCCGGGATGGCCTGCTGATCGACTACAGTGCCCGCAGGGTACAGGTCGGTGAGGCGGTAATTGAGCTGACAAAAACAGAGTATGAGCTGGTTGAGTTTCTTTCCGCTTATCCGGGACAGGTGTTTGATAAGGAGAGGATTTATGAGCGTATCTGTGGATATGACGGCGAGGGGGACAGCCGTGTGGTAACAGAGCTTGTGCGCAGAATCCGCCGGAAATTCGCGGAATATACAAACACAGAATTCATCGAAACAGTGTGGGGAATGGGGTATAGATGGAAAAAATGAGAGTACTTAAGCGTTGCCTGAGGCACACGGCGGAAAAAATAAGGAACCTGTCACTGCGGAAGTCGCTTCTGCTTTATATGACAATAAATCTGGTCGTTTGCTTTTTTGTGTCAGCGGTAATTGTTGAGACGGCAGAGAGGGTACAGAACAGCATTATTGTGTCATACTTAGAAGACCCTGCGTACAATTGGGAGGTTGAGGGCACTAGACTGGGTTTGACAGCAGAAATAAAAGGTATAGATGAGGATATTATGTCAGCTGCAGATACTTTTATCGTAGAATCCTTATGTGATTTTTTCATTACCTGGAGCGCTCTCATTCTTACCACTATAGGGACCGTAATTGCGATGTTTTTGTTCTACCGAAATAAAATAAAACAGCCGCTCCGGGCTTTAGTTCGTGGTTCGGAGATGATTGCGCAAAACCAGCTTGATTTTGCGGTTGATTATATCAATGCGGATGAGCTGGGAACCTTATGCAGTGAATTTGAGTTTATGAGAAGTGAACTGGCGGAAAATAACCGGCGTATGTGGAAGATGATAGAGCAGGAAAAAGCCCTTCGTTCTGCCATTGCCCATGACATCCGCTCCCCCTTGGCAGTGCTCAAGGGTTATCAGGAAATGCTAATTGAATTTATACCTGAGGACAAACTGGATAAGGACAAGGTGCTGGAAATCCTTGATGCCGGCATGGGACAGATTGAGCGGCTTAATGATTTTGTGGAGACTATGCGCAGGCTTTCCAGGCTTGAGGACCGCAAGGTCGAATATATGGATACAACCCTCAGTGCACTTACGACGAAATTAAGAGACACGGTTACCGTGTTGGCGGCGGAAACCGATAAAAAATGCGAAGTCGAGGACTTCATCCAAGACTGCAGATTCAGCGCGGATTGTTTTATGATCATGGAGGTGGCGGAGAATCTTGTTTCCAATGCGCTGCGCTTTGCCAGACAAGCCGTTCGGGTGCGTATAAGAGTCAAGGAAAATCTACTGGAGATATGCGTGAGAGATGATGGAAAAGGCTTTGAGGGTGACGCGGAGACGCTTACAAAGGCTTACTACCATGCCAATCCACAGGACGACCATGTGCATTTCGGACTGGGGCTTTATCTTTGCAGGGTATACTGCGAAAAGCATGGAGGAACCCTGCTGTTCGCCAACCGCAGCGAGGGCGGCGGGGAAGTCCGGGCAAGCTTTCTGATATCATAGGAAGTCCGTTATCATAGGAAAGTCCGGCGATTTATTCAAAAAGAATCCGTAAATGTGCCGGGTTCTTTTTTTTGTTGTCTTTTTGTTGTGATTTACCTCGTATCCTTAAGCTATGAAAAGGAGGAGGTATATATGAGAACAATTATTAAACGGGAATTTAAGAATTATATGAAAAATCCGCTTTTTTGGATTGCGCTGTTGGTAATCGTGGCCGGGGTTTATCAGTCGGTAGGGCCATATTTAAAGCTGCAGCGTCCCCAAGGGCAGATACAGCAGGACATAAGTAATCTCAGCAGGGAGGAAATTAATGACAAGGATGTAATGGATGGCTTTATTCCTGCCACACAGGAACAACAGATCAAATATGGCCTGGAGGCGGTCGGGAAGGTGCTTGTGGAATACTTTGAAGCCAGTGAGGAAGAGGCTACGGCATTTATCGCGAAGATGCAAGAGACATATACGGATATTCCCAGTGTTGTAGAGGCTATAAAACAAACGTACGATGTTGCGGGGTGGGACACCTATTTTGAAATGTATGAATATTGTCCGGGTACCAGCGATGAGGTGAATTCTTATATAGATGAAAAAATGGATGAGCATCCATTCTCTTGGTATATCGCAATGAAATTTGCGGATTTTGCCGGATTGTTTATGGGCTTTACGTGTGCGGTGCTGCTTGTTTTCCTGTATATGCGTGATATGAAAAGAGATACGTATGAGCTGCTTCATACAAAGCCCTTGTCCTCATGGTCATACATTTTGGGAAAAGCAGGAGGGGGATTTGCCGTTATTTTATTTATGCTGGCAGTGCTTAATGTTATTTTCGGCGGTTTGTGCCTGTTTTATGGGAAAAGGGCAGGACTTCCCGTTAATCTCCTGGATTTTCCACGTACAACGCTGATTTATATTCTTCCCAATATGTTGATGGTGGTAAGCGTTTATACAGCCATAGCCATGCTGTTTAAAAATCCGCTTCCAGGAATACCGCTCTTACTTTTGTATATGATTTATTCCAACATGGGCAGTATGGGACCGGATGGGAACTATGGTTATTACGGAAGAGCTCTGGCAATCATGGTGCGTTTTCCGGGAAAACTGTTTGATATTTCGCCGCCGCCCATGTGGCAGATGAACCAGATATTTTTGGTTGTGGCTTCTGTGGTTCTGTTGGTGTTGTCTGCAAATATGTGGAAAAGGAGGAGATATTATTGAGCAAGGAGTGGAAAATTTGTCTGCCATTGTACAAAATCATTTATTCCGTTTGTTTTATTGTACTTCTTCCCTTAGTTAGAGGGATTACAGGTGAAACGGAGATTGGTATTACCTTACAGACTGCTATAGGTATACTGGCATTTGTCTTCTGTGGCGATACCTATGAGTGCGAATATACGGGAAAGCGCTGGGAGGTGTTCAGCCTGCGGCCACACAAATATCAGGTAAAAGCGGTACGCAGAAGATTGCTGGTTGAGATGGTTTATGTTTATTTACTTTCTATTATAGGGTATGGGCTATTCTACTGGCAAAGGCCGCGGATGGAGAATATATCCTCAATCAGACTCTTTATCCAATATCTGCCTGCAGCGGCGGTAAGTGTTGCATTTTGGTGCTGCCTGTCCGTTGTACTGTCGGGTGTGCTGCACAGTATGATGGCCGGAATCGGCGGGTCCTTTGTTATATGGCTGATATTAAATTCTACAACGGGGGATCAGATTCTGGGCAAATGGAATGTATTTGCCTATACATTCCGCAATACAGATAACCCGGCGGATTATAGCTGGCTTTGCGGAACTGTTGTAGCTATGATTCTGGCAGCGGCGATGATCGCAGCGCTGTCATGGGTCATCAAAATGAGGAGAAATCATTCAAGAAAGGGAGTATGAGCGTATGAGTATCAATATAAAAGATGTGACAGTAACCTTTAAAAATAATGTGACGGCGGTAGACCACGTAAGCATGGAGATTGGCCGTGGAATTTACGGACTTTTGGGAGAAAATGGAGCCGGAAAGACAACATTAATGCGTGTGCTTACGACAATTCAAAAGCCGGTTCATGGACAAATTACATTAAACGGACTGCCCTATAAAGAAGAAAATTATGAAGAAATACGGAAAAAAATCGGCTATCTGCCCCAGGAAATCAATCTTTACCCGGACCTCACAGTGCGTGAATGCCTGGAATATTTAGGAGAGCTTTCCGGTTTGCCTAAGAATAAATGCCGGGAGCGCATTGATTTTTATCTGGAGAAAACCAGCCTTAAGGAACACCAGAAAAAGAAAAACAGGCAGCTTTCGGGAGGCATGAAACGGAGGGTAGGACTTATCCAGGCACTTTTAAATGAGCCTGAGTTTCTGGTGGTGGATGAGCCCACGACAGGGCTTGACCCGGAGGAGAGAATCCGCATCCGTAACCTGCTGGTGGACTTTTCCAGTGAGCGTACGGTACTGCTTTCCACACATGTAGTGGAAGACCTGGCGGCTACCTGTAACAAGCTGGCGGTAATGAAAAAGGGGAAATTTCTCTATTCCGGACCAATGGATGAGCTTATGGAACGGGCCAGAGGCCATGTGTGGATCTGTCCTGTGAGCAGCGATGAGGAAATCCGTGTGTTGGAGAAAACCTGCCACGTATCCTCCAAGCAGTTCACAGCCAACGGTCTAATGGTAAAGGTCATCGGCCAAGAAGCGCCCCGGGGCGAGTGCAGGCCGTCGGATATTAGTTTAGAGGATGCTTATATGTATCTCATGAATCAGGATGCGCAGTGGAAGTAGTATAAGTGAAGAGTTAGAGGTTGGGATACCTTGTTATCAGGGCTTTGAGACATATTTAGTGTTTCAGGGCCTTGATTTTTTGTGTTAGAAAAGCACTCTAGCCCGTTTGAAAAGAAGAAATTTACTTTCTTATGATACAAACACGCTCCAGGGAATGTAAATAAAATCGTTCGTTCCGTTTTATTGTATGACGACTATGATATAATAAAAAAAGTAAGAACGAATGTTCGAAATACCAAAAGGAGGAGAATACATATGAACGATGGTGACAGACTCATAGAAGTAGGAAAACGGATTAAAAGACTTCGCCGTGGCCGCGATATCAGCCAGTTCAGCTTTGCAGAAAGCTTAGGCATATCTGACACTACTGTTTCCAGGATAGAAAATGGTTCCACAGCTATGAATATTTTGCTTTTGATGAAGATATCAGATGTACTTGATGTTGAGGTTACGGAAATCCTTAATCCGCCAAAAGACCAATAAGGGCTGATATCCTGCAAAATTGACAGGAAATCCTACAAATCTGCTATTCAAAACAGAACATATGTTTGCTATCATGAAGATGTCAAGGAGCTCCTTACAAATCGGTTCTGCAGACCGGAATTAAAAATGTACTTGAAATAAATTTAGGAGGAACATCAAATGAAACGAACAGAATTAACAGCAAAAAGAAACGGCAACACCAAATTTTTTGAAAACCAGGACCATTCCACGACAGCGGAAATCTATCTCGATCAGGTTCACTATCAGGACAAGGATGGTTCCTGGAAGGATATGGACGACTCCCTTTTCGAAGAAAGCTTAGAGGAGAATGAGGCCCAAAGCATTTCGGAAACAAAAGGTGAACAGGACAAAAAGCCAAAGGATTTCACAAACCAGAAAGGCGATTTTAACATCCGCTTCAAAAACCAGACAAACCAGCAGGGCACTGTCGCCATGACCAAGGGTGACGCGAAGCTTACCTGGGCCATTGAAGGATGCAGCAAGACGAAAGTACAGAAAACAGAAAAGAACCAGGTTCGCTACAATGAAATAATGAAAAGCACCGACCTGGTCTGCGGGGTGCACGGAGAGCGCGTCAAAGAAGATTTAATTCTCAGAGGCCCGGAAGCACCAGCCAGCTTTACCTATATCTATAAGATGAAAAATCTGGAGCCGGAGCAGAACGGCAGATGCGTATCCTTTATTAATCCAGAGGGAGAAGAAGTTTTCTCCGTATGCGCACCTTACATGAAGGATGCCGACGGTGAAAAATCAGAAGAGATTGCGCTCACCCTTGAAAAGGATAAAAAAGGAACGGTTAAAGTTACTTTCACACCTGACAGAAATTGGCTGGATGATCCGAAACGCAGCTACCCGGTTGTCATCGACCCGGTCACCACTACCTCTAAGAAGGCAGCAGATATTGAGGATGCATCAGTCTCCTCCCTGTACGAGGAGGACAATTTTTACAACAACATTCTTCTGAAAACCATGGGAGGAAACGAAATCTGGAGAAGCTTCCTTAAATTCGAGCTTCCGGAGATTAACACCGGGGACATGGTGGTAGGCGCAAGACTAGTACTGGTATCCCTGGCAGAAGACCAGAAGGAGCGTACGGTCCAGGTGCACAAGGTGCTTCAGACCTGGGACGCGAATACGGTTAACTGGTACAATAAACCCATTTATGAAGAGACTGTGGAGGATTTGTGCAAATACAAGGGAGACAAGCAGAAATATATCACCCTGGATATCACCCGCATGGTGAAGGACTGGTATACAAACGGAAGCAACAATGGTCTGATGCTCAAAGACCCTTACGAATTATCCGGTTACACAGAGTTCCTTTCCTCTGACTGCGACAATGGCTATCAGGATATGCGGCCAAGAATTGAAATATCTTATGTAAACTATTCCGGCATTGAGGACTATTGGAGCTACCACAGCCAGGATATCGGCCGCGCCGGTACTGCCTGCGTGAATGACTACAACGGAAACTTGATTCTGACACATGAGACTCTGACAATGTCCGGCAGCCGAATGCCTGTAAGCCTGTCCCATGTCTACAACACGAATAACAGAACAGAAAACATCGGATACGGAAACGGCTTCCGCTTAAGCTATCACCAGACATTGAAAAAAGTAACTATTGCAGGCACGGAATATTATAAACACGTAGATGGAGATGGAACCGTCCACTACTTCTATTATGATTCAACAAAAAAAGAATGGCTTGAAGAATCCGGCCTGGATTTAAAGCTCACAGTCAACACAGGAGCAGCAGAGCCGTATATCATCAAGGATAAAGAAGAAAACTGCCTGGTTTTCAACGCAAACGGTTACCTGATCAAGGTGAGAGACAATAACAGCAACACACTTACCATTGGCTACGCAAACAACCGTATCACCAAGCTTACGGATGGTGTAGGGCGCGTGACAACCCTTCTGTATTCTAAGGACAGTGCCGGAAAAGCGGCGGATTTAATAGAGATGACACCTCCTTCCGGCAAGAAAAAGCTCTTTACCTATGCGTCTGGGAACCTGGTTTCCATCAAGGACATGGACGGAGAAACCATAACCTATGCGTATAACAGCAATCATATGCTTACAGAAGCGGCAAACATAGACGGTTATAAGGTAAAATATACCTACTATACTACCAAGCCTTACCGCGTAAAAACCATCACAGAATACGCAGGTACCGTAAAAGGCGGCAGCCTGACACTCACATATGGTTACAACAGCACTAAGTTTACAGATAATAAAGGCCGGAATGAGATTTTTCGATTTGACAATAAAGGCAACCTGCTCCACATCCATGATGGCTTCGGACATGCCGCAAGCGGAAAATACAGCAAAGAGTCCAATTATACAAACAGACTTGAAAACGCTACAAGCCTCCAGGCAAATGTGGTACAGCTTTTAAAGGACCCAATCATCCAGGCAGACAAGTGCGGCTGGTCCTCCAAGGTATCCCCTGCCGGAGCCGGACGCACCGATATTGATAAAAGCGGTAAAAATTCTAAGGTAGGGAATCAATCCTTGATAGCAGAAGGTACTACCCTCACCGGCTATGCATACTGGGCGCAGAATGTAACGGTTAAAAAAGGCGGTACCTATACAGCCTCCATGTATGTGAAAGCAACCGTCAAGCAGACCGCCGAGGACGGCGGAGCTATCCTGAGGATTGCTTACCAGGACAAGGACGGGAACCAGCAGCTTTTAGACAGTGAGGTACTCAAAAAGACTACCACAGATTTTGTACGTCTTACCAATACATTTACGCTTCCGGAGGATGCAGCCAGTGCCGTGGTTAAGGTTTATATGGTAATGTGGCACGCCATTGGCCTCATGTATGGAGATATGGCCCAGCTTGAAGCCGGAGATACCCCAAGTCGTGTAAATCTGGTGGACAACGGAGATTTCCATCTTGGAACGATCAGTGGTTTTACAAAATCAGGACGGGCCTTTGACAAGATTACGTCTGTAGGCACAAACGAATTCATACCTGTGCAGAGCGCTCTTACCGTTACGGCAGCTTCGGCAATCATCCGATATACCGCATCAACAACCGGTACTACGGTTGCCACAGTGACGAAAAATACACACCTTGCAGGATTGCTTACTGTCACCAATGAAGATAAAACCTGGTACCGCGTACGCACCTCTGACGGTAAGCTGGGCTATATCCTCAATACACAGGCGGTCCCGTATCTGGGCGGCAGCCAGGGGGTAAACTCCGCAGCCGTAGGCGTGACCGGAGCAATTCTCCGTTCGACAGCGTCCCCTACAGGCACACCGGTAGAAGAATATATACCAAAATGGACAAGTCTTGCCGTGGCAAATACCAAGACAGGCACCGACGGGAAAAAGTGGTATTATGTGGGCATGCAGATTGACAAAACACGTTACTTCGGCTATCTGCCCCAGCATCAGGTGGTTTCGCTGTGCAGAAATGCGGCTCGTGGAAAAACTAAAACTGCAGCAAAGCTGTATGAAGATATGTCCACGAAGAGTACCTTAGTAAAAGAAATTGCTATAAACAAAAACGTAAATATCCGAGGTACAGCCACAGATTTCGGCGGTAAACTTTGGTATGTGGTCAGACTAAACGAAAAATTACTTTACCTGCCTTCAGAACAACTGCAAATTGATGTCGCTCCTATTGTAGAGCGAATTAAAACGTATAAGGTTACAGAAACCATAGGCGGCTTGGATAAAAACATTTTCCGTTTCGTGGGCGAACCAGGCATGAACAAAAAGCTTACAAAGACTCTGGATATCAAAGGCAAAGGCGGCGATACATTTATGGTGAACGCCTGGGGCTGCGGTACCCCTCTGCCTGAAACAGATAACGATAAGGCCCGCCGCTTTGGTGTTGAGGTGATATTTGTGGGCACCGAAGGAGCCGAGGATGTACATTACACCAACTTCAGCCCGGACATTCTGGACTGGCAGTTCCTCAGTGATGTCTACGTGGCAAAGGATGATTACACCAGCATTAAGGTATCCTATACCTATTGTCACAATGCAAATATGGCATTTTTTGACGGACTTTCCCTGTACCGGGAGGAATACGGGCAGTCCTACACCTACGACAGCAAAAACAACCTTATTTCTGTGACAGATGCTCAGAAACAGGCAGTTAAATTTGAGTATAACACCAAAAACGATATGACCGGTGTCATTGATGCCAAGGGAAATAAGTTCAAATACGAATATGACACCAAGCACAACGTAACCAAAGGTACGTCTGCACAGGGAGTGGTCTATAAGCTTACTTATGATAACGCCGGAAACGTACTTAAGAGCGGCTGCGTGGATCCGGCCAATGAGGCTGTGGGCACTTGGATTACGAGAACTATGACAAACAATCAGAATCATGTGCGCACGGTAACTGATGCAGGAAATAATACCATTCAGTATTATTGGAACCATGACAAAGACCAGCTTGTGTACATGCTGGACAGCAAGGGAAGTAAAATTTCCTATACTTATGATGAGTCCGAGCGTTTAGCCGGGGTATCTCAGAATGTGACTATAGACGGTACACTGCAGACAGTGACCAATGCCTATGCATACACCAAGGACAGGCTGACTTCAATTGGCCATAACGGCTTTAATTATGAATTTGCGTATGATAATTTCGGAAATATGCTCAATGCGTCGGTGGCGGGTACACAGGTAGTGGGTTATGAATATGAGCCGAATAACGGAAATCTGTTAAAGGTACTTTACGGAAACGGCTGCTATATCCGCTATACTTATGACCAGCAGGACCGTATGCTGCTGAGCTTCTACAAGGACCCGTCAGGGGATGCTGAACAAAAGCTGAATGAGTACATTTATGACAGAGAAGGAAATCTTTATCAGGTGATTTCCCACATGTCCGGAAAGACATATTTCCTGTCCTATGACCTCCTGGACCGCCTGATGCGCGTCACGGATGAGCAGGGAAATTCCTATACCTACACCTATGATGTAAGCAACAATATGGTACAGATGAACCATACCTGCGGTACGTCCTCAGCGGATACATCCTATACTTACGACAAGGACGGCAGAGAGGTCACAACAAAGTGCGCTACAAGCTATACCCGGACAACGAGCTACGATAAATTCGGCAGGCCAGCTAAGCTATCCTGGAACACACCGGCTGTATTTAATACGACCTACACATATTTCGATGTAGGGACAAATAACCGCTACAGCCTTCCAAAGACGGTAAAGAACGGAAATGACACCTTGGAATATGCATACGATGCCAACGGAAACATCACCAGCATTAAGGACGGAGCAGGGGAAAGCACCTTCATGTACGACGAGCTGAACCAGCTAATCCGCGAAAACAATCATGTTTTAGGCAAGACCATTACCTATGCATATGATCTGGGAGGAAACCTTGTCACTGTTAAGGAGTTTGCATATACCACTGCGGATACACTGCCTGCATCGGCAGTCAGGACGGAGGCGGGAGTATACGATACTGTCTGGAAGGATAAGCTTCTTAACTGGAACGGTATGGAAATGACATATGACGCCATTGGAAATATGCTCACGAAGGGAGATACTTCCTTTACTTGGACACTGGGACGGAAACTTTCCGGTGTGAATAACGGCAAAAGCATTCAGTATTATTATGACCATAACGGAGCACGTACAAAGAAGGTTGTGGACGGCGTGGCTACGGAATACCGCATGGCAGGCGACCTGCTGGTTTCCGAAAAGACAGGTACGCAGACTTATTGGTACCGCTACGATTCCGAGGCAAATCTGGTATCCGTGACGATTCAGGGGAAGATTTACTTCTACGTTAGAAATGCCCAGAATGATGTCATTGCTCTCGTTGACGCAGACGGAAATGTGGTGGTAAAATATACGTATGATAGCTGGGGTAAGGTTGTGTCCATTACAGGAAGCCTTGCCGATACCATCGGCGTGCAGAACCCGTTTAGGTATAGGGGATATTATTACGATAATGAGACGGGGATGTATTATCTGAGAACCCGGTATTATGATCCGGAGATTCGGCGATTTATCATTGCAGATGGCCAAGTCAATGATACAGTATTAGGAAACAACGTATTTTCATATTGTGAAAATAATCCCATCCATATGGCCGATCCCAGTGGCAGCGTGGCAATTTCATCAATTTTTGCGGGAGGTGCCCTTATAATAAGTTTGATTGGAGGCTTTTTTATTTCAAGGTCTCCATCCGTTAAAAGGGCAAGTAATAATTTTGGGAATTCAATTTCTAATTATATAGCAAGGCCCAGGACAAGCATTCTGAATCGAATATATAATAATCCTGCAAACTACAGGGATGAAGCGAAAAGGAAAATAGATGCAAGCATTGCAAAAGTAAAGGTAACTCCTTGGTATAAGGGACAGACACAGGAGCATCATATAGTTGCAAAAAGGCATAAAGTTGCAGAACCTGCTAGGAAAGTCTTAAAAGGAGTAGGGATTGGCTTAGATGACCCAATAAATAAGATTCGTTTAAAAAGAGGATTGCATCAACACCTTCACAACACTTTATATATGAAGTGGATTAACAATGAGATGGAAAAAGCATCTAAATATGGAAGATTGAGCGTAGAGACGGAGCTGGATACAATTCGTTTGATACTAGAGGCATGGAATTACAATTCGCTTTATTGATTTGTAAAAAATATTAGACGATCTCTTAGCAGTTTTTTGTGGGAGATGTAAGTTATAGAATATACCCCCCTATGTAGCATTGCCTTATATAGGGGGAATAATTCTAACATAAACTAATTTCAAATGTATAGAAGAAAATTTTTTTCGGACATGATTAAATAGGGATGTTCAAAGCCCCACATTCTCCAAATACAATTAATATTAGTCATTGTTGCGTTTACCATACTAACCTTTATGGTAAATAAGGCATTCAAAATAAGTGAGAACATTGCCTTCATTTGCAACAGCATACTCTTTTAGGATAGAAGAGGTGTCAAAGATTGAATGGAAAGTAGTAACATTTTTTGTAACATGTTTGTGCCTTAACTTTAATGAAAGGAATGATAAAATATATGGGTGAAAACTTAGCTGCATTATGTGAAAGATTAAGGTATAGCCAATGCTATACAGATTATTGGAAAAACATCAGTCTCTACTTTTACCATAGAAATCTTCTGAATGAGGAGTGTTTTCTCACCTTAATCGAGATATTGTCCAGTGAAATGGCGGAAGAAGTATTCAAGGTTCTGGAATATGATATTAAGGATCCGAAAAAGAGTATTGCAGCACTTGAAGAAAGTTTCTGCCGTCTTGAAGATATGTTTAGTAGGAGAAATTCGTATTGGCATAAATCTCCTGAAGTAATGAGTATTGTGCAGGAATTTGGTGTAAATGAAGAAAAATATATTGATAAATTTTTTGAAGCAGCGCCCCTTTATTTAGTCCTTTATCAAATGTTTAAAGATAATTATGATACATTATATTCGCGGCTGGAGTCAGAAAAGTTATATCAAAGGTTTGGGAAACGTACGCTTGCGTTTGGTGATTATTATTGTATCAGCCCTATATACGATTTGGTTGTTTCTAATGTATATCGAGGGAAATTGTATAAGCGGGAACCCAAAGACCTTGCGGGCAAAATTGAGTATGATTATGCCAGGGACGGATGTTTGTTAGTACGGATGTGGTATTCAGAGATTGATTACTTATATAGTATTGAATTTTTTATCTATACAGAAACAAAAATAATTCGGGTCGAGTATGACAAAGGCGGAGCCAGACTGAAAGGCATAACGCTTCAAACATATGAGGGAGAACTAATATCTTCTATGGGGCATGCGTTGTTTTATTTCGGGCAAGTTGTAACTGAGATGTGGTTTGAAAATTATATTTATACAGATAGTATAATGAAAGAAGGGTGGGAGCAGCATTACCGTTTTCCTGGGCGTCCTGATCAGGATAAGGAATTTCTGAGTGCTAGAAGGCAGTATGTATTCGAATGGGATAGTGATGATTTAATATGTGGTTACTGGTATAAAGAGTGGTGTGGAGATGGTCCGTTGACTAAGCACTGGAGCCAAAATATTCTAAAATTGTCAGATAAAAAAAGGAAAGATACAGGTAAAGATGCAGGCAGATGGAGACGGCCTAATTATTTCCGTGAATAAGGAATGGATGTTATGAAGTAAAAGAAGGAGCGGTTGGAAATCCCATACCGACCGCTCTTTTTGTACCCTTTTTTAGGCAAAACATTCAAAGAAAGAAGGTGAAAACTATGAAATATAAACTAATCACAGCAATCGGTCTTGCCGGAAGCACAATTGCATCCCTTTTCGGAGGCTGGGACAGATTTTTGCAGACATTAATAATCTTTATGGCAGTGGACTGGTTCACCGGGGGGATCCTCCTTCCGGCAGTGTTTGGGAAAAGCCCCAAATCTCCCAATGGTGCATTGGAAAGCCGGGCAGGATGGAAGGGATTGTGCAGAAAAGCCATGACTTTGTTTTATGTACTTGTAGCAGCGCAGCTTGACGAATTGATGAATACAGAATATTTAAGAAATGCGGTCTGCATAGGATTTATTGCAAATGAGGGGCTTTCTATTATAGAAAATGCGGGGCTGATGGGACTTCCCCTCCCTACCGGACTGAAAAAGGGCATTGATATGCTGAAGGCCGGTGTTTCGCAAAATCCAGACTGAAACATGATGACAAAAATAAGCAGAGAAAGAGAGGACATTATGAATTTAAATAAAGAATACATATCAAGCAACAACAGTTACCCTAACCAGAAAGCTTCATATATCGTTATCCATAATACTGATAACTACAGTGCTGGAGCAGATGCGAAGGCTCATGCCCGGGCACAGCATGACGGTAATTTTAACGGCATGTCCGCACATGTATATGTGGACGATAAATCAGCTTACCAGGCAATGCCGTTTGACCGCGGTGCCTGGCATGTAGGTGTTAATTATGGAGGCCGGCTGTTTGGAACGGTAAATAACAGGAATTCGATTGGCATAGAAATGTGTGTACAGGCAGGCTTTGATTATGAGAAGGCTTTTCAGAATACAATTACAATCTGCAGACAGATTATGAGTACCCAGGGTATTTCGCCAGACCATGTTGTTCAGCATTTCGATGTATGTGCGAAAAACTGCCCTTCGGAAATACGTGCCAGAAATGATTGGGAGAGATTTAAACAGGCAATTGAGAAAAACGCGGAAAACAGCAGCGCTACCAATCCGACAGTGTCAGGAAAGACTAAGGCGAATCTGACCGGTGAAATATCGCTTCGGTTTCCGGAAATTTCAAGGGGCTGTACAGGAACTGCGGTAAGTATGCTGCAGAGCTTCCTGGAGGTGGATGCGGACGGAATCTGGGGAGCTGATACTGACCATGCATTTAAATCCTTTCAAAAAAACACCAATCAGTTACAGGATGGCATCTGCGGCAAAAATGGTTGGACAGCTATTGTAAATCATATGAAAGAAAATACATTTCGGAATTAGTAATCTCAAATAGTTCTTTTCCTTATTAAAATCATAGCTTATAATATGTTTATGCAAAACCGAAATAAGTAGATATTATTTTAGAACGGAGAGGAGTTTAATGTATAATTTATTTATATATTTTATGTATATTGCTTTACCGGCAATAGTCCTATTTTTGGGACTTAAGCTGGGAGTATTAGGTGCTATAGCGGCATTGTCGTGTACTATATGTTGGATTCCTTTTGAAAGTTATAGCAGACCAGAAGGTTGCAACGAATACAACAACACAAATCCTCTGTATGTAAGAGGATTGCTGAGAAAGAATCCGTCAAAAAATAATATCTTGTGCAATTTAAAGGGAATATATTACTGTCAGATTATGTCAGCAAGTTTATTGGTGTGTGCTTTTGTTTATCTTGGCTATTTCTATTTGTATGGTTTTCAGTGGTGGTACTATCGCCTTGAAATTACATTGGCAATATGCTTCATCGGGTTGCTTTTAATAAGGCTATTTCTTCAAGTGTATTATTTATGGTGTTATAATACAGACTATCGATATGCTCAAAATAAAAATGGTATTTGGATGCCGTTTAATTTTGTATTCAAGGCTTTGAATAGAATACAGAACCCCTTTTCCTGTAATTACCATGTTAACTATGAAAAGATACAAGAGAATTTGAAGGAATCATGTAAGGAAAAAGGATATAATTTTACTGAGCGTTATATCACCGATGACGGGTCCGAACTAATATTCTTTACCAAGCATACTTTGGGCAGATTGGATGTGTTTTCCCTTATCCATGTTGACAAGCTTGAAGTAGAACATTGGGATAAATTCAACGGAATTTTTGAGATTTATTGGAAGGATTACGTGAAGGAAAGATATACATTCGATGAGGCCAGATTTACATTTTTATTGTGTGTTGAGAAGCGATGTAAACAGTTAAAAAAGATGGGTATACGTTACGGTATAGACCAGAAAAAAGGTAGATTTCGTCTCCCGGCTGTCTTATCCTATTATGATAACGATACGCTTACTATTAATCAAAATTATAGCGGTGTGAGAGGCTCGGAACAATATAACGAAATGCGGAAGGAGCTGCTAAGTATGTTAGGAATCTCTGGACGTTATAACAATAAGGTTTATCCAGAAGAGTATGAAGGCTAAGTTTTAACATTGGAGCGGTTGGAAATCCAACACCGACCGCTCTTTTTGTACTCTTTTTTAGGTAAAACAAACAAAGAAAGAAGGTGAAAACTATGAAATATAAACTAATCACAGCAATCGGTCTTGCCGGAAGCACAATTGCATCCCTTTTTGGAGGCTGGGACAGATTTTTGCAGACACTGATAATCTTTATGGCAGTGGACTGGTTCACCGGGGGAATCCTCCTTCCGGCAGTATTTGGGAAAAGCCCCAAATCTCCCAATGGTTCATTGGAAAGCCGGGCAGGTTGGAAGGGATTGTGCAGAAAAGCCATGACACTGTTTTATGTGCTTGTGGCAGCGCAGCTTGACGAATTGATGAATACAGAATATTTAAGGAATGCGGTCTGCATAGGGTTTATTGCAAATGAGGGGCTTTCTATTATAGAAAATGCGGGGCTGATGGGACTTCCCCTCCCGACCGGACTAAAGAAAGGCGTTGATATGCTGAAGTCTGGTGTTTCGCAAAATTAGGAATTGTGAATATTTCTTCTTGTTATTAGCGTTATAGCTTATAATAAATTTAACAAAAACTACTAAAGTCAGCAGAGGGAGGAAAATAAAATGTCTATTGCTATAAAAGTAGTGATAAATATTGGAGTAATCCTTGGTGTTGCAGTATCACTAAATCGTGTAGGCGGGATTCTTTGTATGCTATTACTCATGCTTCCTGTATCAGCGGTCGTTCATGTGAGTTCTACCACGGAGTTTGATGATTATGAGGCAGTTAAGAATAAGTCGAATCCGCTATATTTAAAAGGGTGCTACCGGGTTTATAATACAGAGAAAAAGTCACTAATCAAATGGTCTGATTTCAAACTGATTTATGTTTGGCAGATATATGTAATTGTTCAAGATATTATATTTTTGGTATCAGGAATTATTACGGACATTACTTGTGAGTGGTATACGATTCAGTGGGTGATGTTTCCGGCAGCATTTTTGCCGATTTTTATTAGACATGTGATACAGTATCATTATGAAAAGATTCTGGAGAAGGGGCTAAAAAAGGCGGAAAGAAAAATGGTCTGGTCCCCCTTTAACATTGAGTATGCCTATCGTAATGATGTGGGAACACCTATCACATTATATACGAAATATTTTGATTTGACAGAGCTTGAGAGGAGACTGACATACGCATGCGGCCAGCGAAAATTTTTGCTTTGGGGAATGTTTCAGCGCAGTAGTCTTGGTGAAGTATCGCTGTATTTAAAGGACGACGGGGATTTAACAAAAATGTTTATAGTGGTTGATACACAGAAAGAGGATGAACTATCAGAGCTGGAACAATCGTATAGAGAAGGACTCGAATGGCAGATTGATTCTGTATTAGAGGATTTTTTTACAAAGTATTTCGGAACTTTAGAGCCTAAGAAAGACATTTGTTTAACAATACTTACCTGCACAGAGTCTCTGGAGAATTGTTTATATATAGTGAGCGGGGCCGTTCATCAAAAGCCGGGAAGATATTGGCTGCCTGCAGTTTTATCCTTTGACACGGGTGTTCTGCTGCTTGCTAAGCAGAACAAAAAATACGGTATGGATCAATATGAAAGATTAAAGGCAGAGTTACTAGACATGTTAAACATAAAATGAGAACGGGCAAGGGAAATCATGGGAAAGCAAAACGGGGTTAAACATATGGATGGAAAATCATGTGATTTATGTGAGAACTTAGAAAGCATTAAGTGCTATGTTGATTATTGGAATTATATTGTTTCATATTTGTATAAAGCCGAATCAATAAATGAGGAGTGTTACCGCAGATTAACGGAAATTCTGACCGATGAAGAAATGAAAGAAACATTACATGATTTTAAGTTTAATGTTTTAAATTTTCAAATTGAGGTGAATGGACTTCAAAAGAGCTTTGAGATGTTAAGAGATAAGCATATACGAAGAGATACAGGTTATTTAGGACATCCAGATGGTCAGGAGTTTGACCAGAAGCACGCAGTAAATACAAAAAAATATGTTGACCGGTTTTATAATTCCGCTCCGTTTTATATAGTCCTGCACCAAATGTTTAGAGATTGCTGTCCGCAGCTACATTTAATTCTTGAAGAAAAAAGACATTTCCAAAGGTTTGGTAAACGGCAGGGGTTGTATGGTGATTACTATTGTATAAGCCCCATAATTGATTTAATTGTTTTTAATGCTGCCAGAGGGGACTTTTATAAACGTCCACCAAAAGATCTCACAGAGAAAATAGAGTACGTATACGACGAAAGCGGCCGTCTGTTAATGTGTATGTGGTACAGAAATAATGATTCCTTATATACGATTGAACTGTTTCTCTATTCGGAATTGTATATTATTCGTCTGGCTTATGACTCATATAGCCAAGATGACTTCCGATTAGGTGATATTGTAATTCAGACATATCAGGGTGAACTTATATCTTCTCTTGAGCATACATATTTTAGCCCTTATGGAATCATCTGGGAAATGGAGACAGAAAAATATATTTATATAGACGGAAAAATTGGAGAAGAATGGGAGGAACACTATATTTTCCCTGGAACTGGCGAAGCCTGGTTTGAACTTGTGTGTCCAAGAAATCAACGTATCTTTGAATGGAATAGTGACGGATATATATATGGATTCAGATGTAGAGAATGGCTGGGAGATGGGTTGATAAGAAACACTGATGATAATCATATATGTGAAATATCTGATAAGAAAAAAAAGACGACAGGTAAAGAAGCAGGCAGATGGAGACGACCGAATTATTTCCGTGAATAATGCATGGATATAATCAAATTGATAAAAGGAGCGGTGGGACATCCCATACCGACCGCTCTTTTCTATATCGAAATCATAGTATACAATAAATTTATTGAGAAAGCTGGTTAGATAGATATTATTTTTAGAGCGGAGTGGCGTTAATGATTTATTTAATTGTAATTGTATTTTTTATAGTTGTAAAGGCTGTGCCGCTTGTTGCTTTTCAAGCAGGTGGGACAGGCCCGGCTATAGGGTGGGGAATTGTATCCATTATTATTACATTTATTCCAGGTATTAACCATCTTGGCACAGAAGGCGGATATATGTGGATTGATGAACGCAATACTTTAAATCCACTCTATGTAAAAGGCTTTTTTCGCAGAAATGTTTCAGAAGTTTCGGGGCATAGTTTATGGGCTGGTTTAAAAAGTGACTTTTGGTGCCAGATTGTATGTATAATACAAATCCTCTGCCTGACATTATATTCTTTGTGTGTTACGGCCTTTGGTGTGGATTTTAATTTATATGCAGAGAACATTTCTTCCTTCTTCTTTTTGGGCATAGCAGCTTTTAAGTTTGTTACACATTCTTATTATATGTGGGTATATACACAGGCTTTTCGCTATACAGAGAATGAAGAAGGGATCTGGCAACCGTTTAGTAAATTATAGAGTATAATAAGTTAGAAAACTGCTGATGTCAGCAGAACGAAAATAAAGTAGAATGAGGTATGACGTGAAAAATGCAAAAAGAATAGTGCCGCTTGTCATGGTATTAATTACTTTTATAACGTTAATAGTCTATTTAAATGTAAAATTTGTTGTTTTTAGAATTTCTACAATATGTACTTTGTTAACACTGAGTGGATTGCTTCGGAAAACTGGATTGGATTTCAATTTATACAAAAAGATGCGAAATAAAAATAACCCTTTATTTCTAAATGGTTATTTTAGGAAAACGTATACGAGATCCTTTTCTGAGTTAAAGGGTCTATACTATTGTCAAATATATATACTGACCCAGGCAGGTATATTCATGTTATATGGAATTGTATCTATAGCAGCAGCAAAAAGATGGTACTTGTTTGAGATTTTTATGATAGTTTTAGCGTGGGTTCCGCTGCCTTTGACGAAAACTATTCAGGATAATTACGATAATGTTTTAACATCACATCTTAAGAAAAGCGCACAAACAAAACATAGAGATTACTTTATCCTACAAAGGGATAAAGTGGATGCCGATGTTATTTCAATTTCATTTTTAGAATTCCCAAAGTTGATAGATACAATATCATCAAGTTATAGCCAAAAGGGATATATATTATGGAACAAATATTTATTAGACGATGGTACGGAAATACTGCAATATTTTAATGATAATGAGCAAAATCTTAGAATAAATCACATAATTAAATGCGACAGTTATGATTCGAAAAGATTAATTGAAACAATGAATAGTAAAGTGCATTCTTTCCTACGTGAGTATAACGGTTCGAGAAAGAAATATAAGCACCTATATTTATCGCTTATTGTTTATACGAAATATACCCCCGCTATTTTTGAGATTGTGAGTCACCCGATATCTCAAGACCAATATACACATCAGCTATTTGCGGTTCTATGTGCCGGTAAAGGAGAAGTTTACTTACCAAAACCGCAAGGTGTATATGGCTTAAAGGAATATGATGTTATGAAACACGAAATGCTGGAAACTTTATCACCATTTTTGTCGATGGAAAGGAACCCCAAACCGCTTGTTTAAGCGAGTGCGATTTGGTAGAATAATAAGAAGTAGATTGGAGAGTGAGAAAGATGGTGGAAACGATTGAAACCTATATCCTGATGCACAAGGATATTCCGGTGGCGGAAATCCGTCTGGACAGTGTGACGGCATCTGTTTCCGCTGTTGGAGAGATATTTGCCCCTGCCCATGTGCCGGTGGGCATTCCGGTGAAAAAGGGGAAGATTGACCGCGCCGCATTGAATGAGTGGTGGACGGGGCGGGCAATCCCGGCCAGCCGCGCGGGGCTTGCGCGTGCGTTGGAAAAACTGGAGATTGCCTCTCCACAGATGCTTTTGGATAAATGCCTCGGACTGTCCCTGTCCGACCAGTATTGGATCTGCCCTACCGGCCGGAAAACAGCGTGGAGTGAGGTCAACTTCTTTGATAACGCATTTTCGGAGGACGTGGGTAACGCCTTGTTCGGGCATCCGGTATCCGGTGAGGAAGTCAGTCTGATGTCCCCGGACAATACCACGGACGGCTGGCTTAAGAAGATGTGGACGATTGTAAACGGAAAACGCTGTCTGCTGAAAGCCGGAAGCGGCGCGACCCAGCAGGAGCCTTATAACGAGGTGCTGGCGAGTATCATCATGGAACGCCTGGGGATTCCCCATGTGGCCTATACCCTGACCATACAGGAGGACTATCCGTACAGCGTGTGCGAGGACTTTATTACCCCGGACACCGAACTTGTGACAGCGTGGTATATCATGCAGACCCATCCGAAGCCAAACCATGTTTCTGTTTATCAGCATTATCTGAACTGCTGTGAGAAGCAGGGCATCCCCGGTATCAGGGACAGCCTTGACCGGATGCTGGTGTTGGATTATCTTATTATGAATGAGGACAGGCATCAGAATAATTTTGGGGCCATCCGAAATGCCAATACGCTCCAATGGATTGGAGCCGCGCCGATTTACGACAGCGGCACATCCCTCTGGTTTGATAAGCCCACGATGATGGTCGGCTCTGTAGGCAGAGTGACCAGCAAGCCGTTCAAGACCAGCCATGATGAGCAAATCAAGCTGGTATCCTCTTTTGACTGGCTGAATCTGAACACGCTGAACGGAATTGATGAGGAACTGCGGGTACTGACAAAAGGCTCCCTCTTCATAGATGAAGCCCGTTGTAATGCGCTGTGCAAGGCTCTCTGCGGGCGTGTTGAACGACTGGCAGAGGTTGTGAACAGCCGCCGAAACCTTTATCCGGTGGATGACTGTGCCGCTGATGTGACGGAGGACGTGGCATACAGCGGAGAGGATATGGAGCGGTAGAAAGCTTTGCAACAGCGAAAAAGGAGGTATGCAAGATGGCATATGAAAAGCGGAAAGAAACAGAAGAGGAACTGATGGAGCGATTTGACGCATTTGTACGATCCACACTTTTGGAAGAGGGAAACAGGCTGCGGGCAGAAAAGGGTTATCCCCCTCTTACCGAGACTGATATGGAAGCTGTGGATATGTTCTCCGCACGAAAAGAACAATTCGGAAAAACGGATTGACAACTTTATCATCCGTAACGTCGTGTGAGGGTGGTTTTATTGCTTACAGGCGGCGTTTTTGTGTTTTGGTGGGGTGATGAGCATGAGAACACAGACAAAAAAACAAAGTTAAACGCTTCATAAACCTCTTTTATATATGGGAACTATCACTTATAATGATCTTAAAAGAAGGTAAATGCATGGATGAAAAATCACACGATTTATGTGAGAACTTAAAAATGGAGAATGCAATGAGTAAGCATGATTTAGTGAAATCAATTTTGATGATTCCGGTTTCCCTATTGGTGGTCGGAATAATGCTTTTTGATATATGGTATGGAGAGGAACTGTTTTCGGATTTGTGGATTTTATATGTTCCTGTTTTACTTTTTCTGTTTGTTCTTTTTATTGTCACCTTTGCCTATGCAATCTGGAGATTAAGTGATAACCACAGGTCCATATTAAATTGGATTTCATTTGCAATTTTCCTAATATTCTTACTTTTTTATATCCTTGCCCCGGTTAATGATATAAAAAATAAACTAAATTTTGAGTTATATAAAGACAAACGTTGTGAAGTCGTTGAGATGGTAAAAGAGCGTTTACTGGAACCGGAACAAAACAGCAGGGGTGTAATATTGCCGGAAGGATATGAAAGCACATCTACGGGTGGAGACATTGTCATATATTCAAATGCAGATGAGATTACCATAGGCTTTTGGATTTTAAAGGGCTTTTTAAACTCGGGATATTCCATGTTTATATACTCCTCTTCCGATGACATGAATAGTATTCGTAAGCTATGGCCCGATATCCTGGAGACGGATATCATAGAGAGAATTGAAAACCATTGGTTTTATCTGAATGCAGACCGTTCTTAAGTGATTTTTTCTGCACGAACAGGAGAAGCGTAAGAATAAAAGAATGTATGTAATCAAGCAATTATCCAATCGGTTTTAAAAATTTGCGCCCCGTTAATGTTAAAAGAGCGGTCCGATATCCCACGTCGGCCGCTCTTTTGAAAGCTCATTGCCATGTCTATCACCACACCCAAGAAATTCCGGAGGTGCTGTGATATCAGATTATCCGCTAACTCCCTTCTCCTCTATAAACTGTTTAGGAGACATCCCTGTAGCCTTTTTGAATACTTTGCTGAAATACAAGGAATCCTCATACCCCACAAACGCTGCAATTTCTTTGATCTTACATTTAGAATCAGCGGTAAGCAGCTCCTTGGCTTTATCAATACGAAGTCTGATGATGTAGTCAGCCGGAGTGACAGACTTATATTCCCTGAAAATCGTGCTCAGGTAAGCAGGAGTGAACCCAAACATTTCTGCAACAAATTTGGTGCTGATAGGTTCAGTAAAATGTTCCTTCATATAGGTGTCAATTTTTAACAATATTTTCGTTCTGTCCCTGGGAACAGCCTCCAGCTTTAACATGTTTTCAAACAGAGAGGCGAAGATGGACAGCAGATTGTCGGTGAGGGATCTGTAGCTGTCGGACAGCATTAATACGTCTCCCACAGTGTACTGGATATTTAGCTGGGGACCTGTGAGAGAATCATCCGCAGCCTGGACACAGGCGTGAAACAAGTCCTGTAAAAGACGATATACACATGCTGTGGTCAGGTGGTCGGTCTGTATGGCTTTTATATAATTTTTTAACTCTGCTTCAAAAAGCGGTACATTTTTCTGTACAAACAGACCTGTAAGCCGCTGGCAATATGAGTGAAACTTCTGGTAATCTGCTTCGGGCGCAGGAGGGTTATTCTCTTTTGTATAGAATAATAACTGTGATTCTTCTAAGCGCGCGTGTCTGTTGATAAAGCTTCTCAAATCTAAAATAGACTGATGGATATTACGGATTCCCAAAAAGCGGGTGTCAATGGCTATAGTTATGGCAGGCGCTTTCTCAAGCAGCGGTTCCAGAAGCTTAGAAAGATTTTTGCCGCTGCGTTGGCTGCCGTCCTCAGGGGTCATATACAGGACTATTTTTTCGCCCAAAGTCAGACCGTCAATAATCCAATAATGCTCCTGCAGGTCAGGATATTTTTCAAACAGGGCGGGCAGGGCCAGCTGCTTCCACTGTTCAGGAAATAATTCGTTATAAAGGGAAGCAAACATTGGAAAAGAGCCAAGTGAAAGAAACGCGAGCTGGTAGCCGGAATCTTCGGAAGATTGGGCGGAGGTATCTTCTATCATATTTTCTCCGATATCCTCTGGACGGCTGCGAATGTAGTCAACACATTTCTGGGCGTATGCTTTTTTTAACTGTCTGTGAAGCTCTTCCTCGTCTATAGGCTTGAGCAGGTAATCGAAAACATTATAACGGATAGCTTTTTTTGCATAATTGAAATTGCTGTAGCCGGTAAGGATTATGCACAGAATATGGGGAAGATGCTGGTGTACATGGGCAATGAGGTCCAGTCCGCTCAGCACAGGAATTTGGATATCTGTTATCATCACATCCACCGATTCGCCGTTATTGTTTAAAAAGTCCATGGCCTCCTGGCCGTTCTGAGCCTTCCCGATAATCTGGTAATTTTCGTGAAAGGACTCTATAATTGCGATGATTTCACGGAGAATGGGCGGTTCGTCTTCAATCACAAAGATATTCATCATCTAATACACCTCCAATAATAACGCTTGTACCTCCTTCCGGTGGATTGAGGATTTTAAAAGATATCTGGTTTTTGTACTTAAGCTTCAGGCGTGCCACGGTGTTTACTAACCCCATACCACCGATTTTCATGGATACAATGGATTCTGAGGGGTGACAGAGAAATTCGTCAATCTTGTCCAGAAGTCTCTGCTCACTATCAGGAGAGAAGCCCGCGCCGTTGTCCGTTACGCTGACATACCACTGGGGTCCCTCCAGCCAGAAGCGCAGATGAATGGTCCATGGGGGCGCTACCGTTTTGAAGCCATGCTGGAAACAATTTTCCACAAGGGGCTGGAGCGTGAGGCGGGGAACCATCAATGTCTCTGTATTTACATTAGAGTCAATGGAAAAGGTATACGAAAACTGGTCCTCATAGCGGATTTTCATGAGATTTAAATAGTTTTCCGTATGATCCAACTCCTGCTTCAGGGATACATTATGTTCATTGTATGAGGATATGTAGCGAAGCATTTTTACCAGATAATCGCATGTCATGTTAATTTGCAGGTTGTTTTTTTCCCTGGAAAAGGCTTTGATCACAGTGAGTGTATTGTACAGAAAATGCGGGTCCATCTGTGACTGAAGTGCTACCATATTAGCCCGCATTTCACAGGCCTGGATGCGCACGATTTCATCCATGGACTGACGGAGCCTCTGAAACATTTTATCAAATGCTGTGTTTAATCCTGAGATTTCATCCGGATAGTCTGCAAAATCCAGTTCCAGTGACAGGTTTGAGATAGAAACCTGTTTCACGGAGGAAGTAAGATCCTGCAGGGGCTTGGTGGCATGTTTGGTCACGTAGAATATGACCACCACAAATATGATCAGGGCTGCAGCTCCCAGGAATAATACGGCCAGAATCTGAGGCAGTATGATCCCCCAGATATGCTCCTGAGACTGTGTCAGAATAAGATGAAATCCGTTCCGTACCTCAGTTCCGCTGTAAAAGAGATGCGTATACTGAGAAAGATATCCCTGAGAATCTGTGCGGCAGGCATCATACAGGCTGTCAGACAGCTTATCACCCTCAAGAGGATAAACGAGATTTCCATCAGGGTCGAACAGATAACTGGTATAGCTGTTGTCGTCAAAATTCAAAATATCCTTTACCTTTTTCAGGGGACATTGAATTTCAATAAGAGCATTGGCTTTAAGCGTGGATGTAGTCCCGAAAATCTCCCGGAACAGGGAAAGATAAAGCTCCCCGCTGTCACTCCAGTAATCAGGATGAAAGCCATAAAAGGAGGGACCGTTTTCTATAACAGGAAGCTCCTCATACCATTGCCTGTATTCATCAGAAGCCAGCTTATTTGTAGTCCACTTCTGCTGATAGGGAATGCCCACAGAGGTAAAATTCCCATTCTCATTGTATAGTGAGATTCTGTAATGAGAGGCGCTATTGGGGATGGAAATAGAGGTAAGAGTCTGGACAGTCTTACGGCTCAGTTCCAGGTTGGAGAACCCCTCTGTCCTGGCGTCAGAAAAGGCAGAACGTATCTCCGGATTGGTGGAAGCGTACAGAGCCAGTGCATCCATATTTTCAAATAAAGTTTTTACTTCAGAGCCTGTACGCTCACTGAGCTGGTGCAGGTTGCTTAAGGATTGCTGATTAAGATTATTATAGGTATAGAGGGAAAAGCCCATGATGCATACCAGCATTAATACTGCCATACAGGCAGAAATAGATAGAAATAATTTTTTCTGAAAAGGAAGCTGTCTCATTCTCATAATTACCTCCAGGTCCTTGGAGTGATTGCGTATGACTATTCAGTAGGAAATATATCGTAACTGTGAAAGTATGGAGCAGTTACGAGTGCATTATAACAAATACAAAAGAAAAAACAACACCATGCATAAATTTTCCATGTTTTCACCTCAAATTTTCCATTTCTGATCGGACAAAAAGAGATTACAATAAATCCATCATCAACAAAAACAAGGAGGAAGAAAAAATGAAGAGAAATTGTGTAAAATCGATCATCAGCATAGCGCTGACAGCATCTATGATGTGCGGTATGGGATTTACGGTGCAGGCGGCTGAGGCAGAGGATTTCAGTGTGCTTGAGGGAAAGACTATTTCCTTTATGACCAGCCAGTCAAAGTTTTTTGACGCATATCAGACAATGGCGGACGCTATCGAAGCGGACTATGGCTGTAAAGTGGACTTCCAGGTAGTGCCGGATGATCAGTACACATCTATGACAAACTTAAAGCTGTCCACCGGAGAGGTACCGGATGTATTGGAACAGAATTATCCTTCCCAGAATGCAACCATGAATGTTTATGAGTATTGTGAAGATTTAAGCGAAGAGTCTTGGGTGAGCCGTCTGGTAAACCCGGACATGCTGAAAGACCCAAAAGACGGCAAGCTGTATGCGCTTCCGAAAGAATCCTCATCAGGTTACCAGGTGGTTTACTATAACAAGGCTCTATTGGAATCCTGCGGAATCACAGATCCTGAACCACAGAATTATCAAGAGTTTTTGGATATTTTAAAGACCATAAAAGAAAAATCTGAGGCAGCACCGTTTTTACAGACCAATAAGGATAACTGGGAGACACAGATTTTCATGACAGGCGGAATCCCGATCATGCTTGGCGATAAGGCAGGAGAAACCTACGAGAAGCTGTTGAATAATGAGATTACCTGGTCAGATATTCCGGAAGCAACGGATGTGCTTCAGAGATATATTGATCTTTATACAGAAGGATATGTAAATGAAGATAATCTGTCTGTGGGATATGACGATGCGGCAGAAATCATGGCTTCTGAAAAAGCAGCTATGTATTTGACTGTAGACCAGTGGGCAACAGACTTTTCTAAAAACCATCCGGAGGTAGAGCTTGGTTCCTTCGTGATTCCTTTTGGCGATAAGCCCGTGCTGCCAACAGGCAACTATGTACAGGGATTATTTGTTCCTAAGGCCGGAACGCAGGTAGATGCAGCGAAAGCATTCCTTCAGGTATGGTCTATGCCTAAGTATCAGGATTTATACTATGCGGAAAATCCCGGATATCCGGCGTTTAATGATGTAAACGGCGGCGAGGCTACAGCATGTGTACAGAGTATTGTTGACAAATATATTACTACCGGAAATTATGTATATGAATTGAACGGTCAGCTTTCAGATGCGAACGGATGCTTTAATGACCTTTGGAATTTCTATGTGGAAGCGGCAGCAGGAGAAAAGGATGCGGAATCTGTATGGGAAGATTTCCAGTTTGTTTACGAGGACTATATGGAGCAGCAGGGATTTGAAGCGTTTGAATAATAGTTGCTTATGTAAAGTACGCATATATCAGTAGAGAATCGGTACAGAGAATACTAAGTCAATGTGTCAGTTACTTATATTCACTGTATGAGGAATGGGTGGAAAGGTGCTGTAGTAAATATGGCACCTTTTTCATGAAAGAGGATATTAAATGATAAAGTATACGAAATGAAAAAGTGTACAAATTGGATAGACTCTCGTTTTTTAATGCGGAGCTTGCATAGATAAGGAGGGAATTGTGAATCAAAAAAAGTTTTATCCGAACTATTTTACCTACCCAGCAATTATTGCGTTTTTTATTTTCTATTGTATTCCTATCGGCGCCAGTTTTGTCATGAGCTTTTCTAACTGGAATATCAAACGGATCAGCAGTCCTAAGTTTGTAGGACTGAAAAATTTCTCAAGATTATTCCAGGATGATTATTTTTTGCTGGCGCTTAAAAATACTGTGCTTTTTGCTGTTGTGACTATGGTGGGAATTGTGGTCCTGGGACTTCTTCTGGCGTTGCTGCTTAATTCGGCCGTGAAGGGAAAAGCTTTTTTCAGGACAGTGTTTTATCTTCCGGCAGTTTTGAGCTTGATTGTAGTTGGGATTATGTTCAAGGCAGTATTTAAGCTGGATGGGGGAATACTCAACCAGATTCTGACCACAATCGGTCTGTCAGGACTGGTCCATGACTGGCTGGGAGACGGACAGAGTGCAATGTGGTGTATTATATTTGTGCAGATATGGAAATGGAGCGGCTTTGCCATGGCTATCTATCTGGCAGGGCTTCAGGGGATTCCCAATGATTATTATGAAGCAGCCACAATTGACGGAGCAACGAAATGGCAGCAGTTTAAGAACATTACTTTGCCGCTTCTGGCACCTGCGTTCACGGTAGTTATCACTATGAATACCATCGGCGGTTTCAAGGTATTTGAGCAGGTTTATGTGATGACGAACGGCGGTCCGGGAAATGCTACCCAGGTTTTGAATACATACATTTATAAGGAATTCAGCAAAGGAAGTCTTGGGCGTTCTTCTGCTATGAGCCTTCTTCTTTTCCTTATGATTGCAGTGATTGCGGTAGTTGTGAATAAGGGACTTACAAAGCGGGAGGTGGAGATGTGATGAAAAAGAAAACAGGCGGGAGTATCCTTTTGACTCTGGTTGCTCTTGCCAGTTCACTGGTGATTATCTGTCCGCTTTTGATTGTAATCTTAGGTTCTTTTAAAGATGCCCCGGAGGCGCAGGCTTTTAATCTGGCACTTCCTTCCTCCTGGCATTTTGAGAATTTTTCCGTGGTAATTGACAAGGGAAATATGGGGCAGGCGTTTTTAAACAGTATGATCATCACACTTGCGGTTACTGCATTTGTGGTGGTGGCGGGCAGTCTGAACGCGTTTGTTGTGTCCAGAAAAAAATGCCGCTTTACCAGTTTTGTATATTACTTGTTTTTGCTTGGGATGATTGCTCCGATACAGATCGTTACTACCTATGGACTTCTTCAGATGCTGAATCTGACGGGAACCTTTATAGGGGTTATCCTGGTAGAGGCTGCGCTTCAGATGCCCTGGACGATTTTTACCTTGTCCGGGTTTATAAAAAATGTACCGAGGGAGTTGGATGAAGCAGCCTTTATCGACGGGGCGTCTCCTTTGAGAATGTTTTTCAGTATTATTTTTCCATTGCTGAAGCCAATCATGGCTACGGTAGTAGTGACGACTGCCATGGGCGCATGGAATGAGTTTATGGTACCCTTGTATTTCTTTAACTCAGCTTCCAAATGGACAATGCCCCTTACCGTTTATAATTTCTTCGGGCAGTATTCCAGTAACTGGAATTACGTGTTTGCCGACTTAGTGCTGACAGCTTTGCCGATCACTATCCTGTATCTACTTTGTCAGAAGTATGTGGTGGCGGGTGCCACGGCAGGTGCAGTTAAAGGGTGAGCGCGTCCGGATAAAAGGAGGACTTACATAAATGATGTCATATCGCCAGGTACACCTGGATTTTCATACCTCGGAATTAATTCCGGGGATTGGCCTGAAGTTCGATAAAAAGCAGTTTCAGGCAGCCCTTAAAATGGGGCACGTAAATTCTATCACTATTTTTGCTAAATGCCATCACGGATGGTCTTATTATCCGAGTAAGGTAAATGCCATACACCCGAATCTAACGTTCGACTTACTTAAGGAGGAGCTTGAGGCGTGCAGGGAGATTGGTGTCAAAGCGCCAGTATATCTTTCTGCCGGTTTCGACGAACGTATGGCAGCAGAACATTCGGATTGGCTCATCCGTAAGGAGGACGAGACTCTTTCCGATACAAAGGATTTTACAATACCAGGATATCACAGAATGTGTTACAACACACCTTATTTGGATAAGCTGCTCATGGAGATAGAGGAGGTTATGGAAAACTATAAACCGCAGGGAATCTTCCTTGATATTTCCGCAGTAACTCCTTGTGTTTGTGCCCACTGCAGGAAGTCTATCAAGTCACGGGGAAAGGATTTCCGGGATGAAGCTGCCGTTTGGGAACAGGCAGAGATTACCTATGCGAATTATGTACAGAAAGTCGCAGACACGGTTCGAAAATATGATTCTGACTGCACGATTTTTCATAATGGAGGCCATATTACAAGAGGCAGACGGGATTTGGCCCGGGCCAATACGCATCTGGAGCTTGAAAGTCTGCCAACAGGCGGATGGGGGTATGACCACTTTCCCATGTCAGCGGCATATGTGATGAACTTGGGAATGGAATATCTGGGGATGACCGGAAAGTTCCACACTACTTGGGGGGAATTCGGAGGATTTAAGCATCCCAACGCCCTGCGGTATGAAGCCGGACTTTCTTTGGCTTTTGGTGCGAAATGTTCCATCGGTGATCAGCTCCACCCGGATGGGCGCATGAACGAAAAAACTTACCGCATTATTGGAGAGGCATACAGTGAGGTGGAACAAAAGGAGCCGTGGTGCGAAGACACAGAGAATGTCTGTGATGTTGCTGTCCTGGGGCAGGAGGCAGTATCTCTGGGGACGGCCACCAGAGACACGGTTTATAATGGTGACATTGGGGCCAACAGGGTGCTTTTGGAAGGGAAATACTTATATACGTTTATCGATTTGGAAATGGATTTCAGCGGATATAAGGTACTTATCCTGCCGGATTCAATCCGGGTGGATGAAAGCTTGAAAGAACGTCTTCAGGCTTATTTGGAGAAGGGCGGAAAGATTCTCTTAAGCGGGACAAGCGGCCTTTGGATGGATACGGATGAATTTGCATTTGAAGTAGGGGCCTCTTATGAAGGGGAAGGAAAGTTCAGGCCTAACTACTGCGTATTTCCCGGTGGAAAAGAGGCAGAGGTTATCTATGAAGAGAGTTTCAGGATTTCTCCTACCGGAGGGACAGTGATTGGGGAGGGTAGAAATCCATACTTTAACAGGGATGTTCAGCACTTTTCCTCTCATCAGCATACCCCGGACAATGATACTGAAACATTTCCGGCTGTTGTCAGCACAGAAAATACAGTATATATAGGATGGAATATTTTTGCGGAGTATGGAAAAATCGGCTCTCTTCAGGCTAAACGCCTGATTGTGGAAGCCTTGGAATATCTTTTGGATGAGAGGCATTCTGTAAGAGCAGAGCTGCCGGACAGGGGAGTTCTGACCCTTACGAAGCAAAAACAGGAAAACAGATATATTGCCCACCTTTTGTTCGCTCATACCACCTTGCGGGGACATTTCAATATCTATGGGGAGGAAAAGCAGGTGGAGGCTATCGAAGATATTGTGCCGTTATACAATATACGGGGAAGTATCAGGGTTTCTGAAAAAGTGAGAAAAGTTTATCTGGCACCGCAAATGGAGGAAATCAGTTTTATGGAGGAGAACGGTGTTGTAGGCTTTCAGATTCCACGGATGGAGTGTCATCAGATGGTGGTTTTTGATTTTTAATAGCAGTTTGGTAATAAAAAGGATTGATATCGATTGTTGATGTCAATCCTTTTTAAATGCTTTTGATGTGGAAGGGACATGTATGTTATAATGATACCAGAGCATCCGTGTTAAAAAGTATTAAATATATCTCAGGAGGAATTAGCTATGGATAGATTTGAAGAGGTGTGCAAGGAGTTATTTGGACGCATTGGAAACCACAGAAAGATGGTGTTGTCCACAGCCGCCAATCAAAAAGTTACATCGAGAATGATGAGTATTATTATCATTGATGGAAAATTCTATTTTCAAACAGACGTTACATTCCGAAAGTGTAAACAGTTAAAGGAAAATCCACAGGTGGCTTTATGTATGGATGAAGTTCAGATAGAAGGCATTTGTGAGGAGGTTGGCGTACCCATTGAAAATGCAGAGTTTTGCAAAATGTATGAAACATATTTTCCTGGCTCTTATAAGTGTTATACGCATTTAGGTAATGAGAGACTTTTCGAGGTTAGCCCTACTTTCGTACAGAGATGGATATATGAGAATGGGGTGCCATTTGTAGAATCCTATGATTTTATAAATAGCAAATATTCTAAAATAGAATATGTTGGGGAATAATATTTTCCTTTGAAATTTTGTTCCCCAAGCTTTCTGATGATCGAATATTAGAAAAAAATGTACTACCGGATATTAGAGGCTAGTTCAGGATGATAGTATTAAAGAAAATGACCACAATCCTTTGAAGGGAGGTGGTCATTTTTGATTGCTAATATCGTTAATGGTTTAAAGTTCTCAAAGATGATAAAACGCAGGGTGGAAATAATTGGATGTACACACCGTGGCGTTCAATGTCATAGAGACGTTACAAATTATCAATTTTTATCATGGAATTATCATGACTGTTTTAATATGTTTTAAGATAAAATCACGGAGATGTTGGTTAATAGTTGAAGATTGTGCATTTATGTTTCAATAGTGGTGAGAATAGAAAAAACAAGTGTGATAATTAGATGATAAAAAGAATGTTTTTTGATTAAACTTATAGGAAAAGTTCGAGAAATTATCAAAATTATCAAAAAACTGAACTTTACAAATCAAAAAATCTGCAATATATTAGAGACAAGAAAAGGATAACAATATGATAAGAAATAGCAAGGGAAGTGATGTCAGGCATGATAAGTGAACGGCAGAATGAGATACTAAATATCCTTAAGGAACGTGAATTTGTGATTGTACAGGATTTAGCAGAGGAACTGTTTGTATCGGAAATCACTATCCGCAGGGATTTGAAAGATTTAGAAGAGAAGAATAAAATTGTCCGCATCCGGGGCGGAGCCAAGCTGGTGGATGATGACCCTCTATACTTAAATCAACGGTATGAAATACATTCCCAGATTAATCTGGAGGAAAAGAAGGCGATTGGTCAGTTTGCAGCATCACTGGTACTTCATGGGGAAACCATTATTATTGACAGCGGCTCAACCACAGTTCAGTTAGCTCGTGCCCTATATGGCAAACGGGGAATCACAGCGGTGGTTACTGCTGTAAATATTGCGGAGGAGCTGGAGAACCGGGAGGGTATCACTACCATACTTTCGGGCGGAACTTACCGGGCTAAAACAGCCTGCCTGTCCAATCCGTTTTTCGATACGATGTTTCAGATGATATATGCAAATAAAGTGTTTTTGGGAGTGACAGAATTTAATTTTGACAGTGGATTTTCAGTGAATGATTTTCTGGAATATGGAAATAAAAAGGAAATACTGAAATCCGGAAAAGAGATATACTTTTTGGCAGACTCTTCAAAGCTTAATAAAAAAGATGGTAAGGCAAGTATACGTCTATGCGAGCTTAAGAAGGAATATCATATCATCACGGACAGTGGTATCCAGCCGGAAGTAAAGGACAGGCTGGAGGATATGTGCCGGTTGCATATTGCCCAGTTGGGAAAAAATTAAAAAAGTTAAAAATCTATCATGATAGTTTTTATATGGGGAATTATTACGATTCCCGTTTCAAGAAAGAGGAGGTTCCGGCGACGGCCGGGATTCCGCAAACACATATATGATGAATAATGGGAGGGTATTTATGAAGAAAAAAGCGATTGCAGCAATGCTTAGTGCAGTAATGCTCTGTACTTTACCTGCCAGTATGGTTCTGGCAGAAGAAAATAATTCTGAGGAGCCGGCGGAAATAACATTTCTCACATGGAAACGCAGCGAATTGGGGGAAGAAAATTTTGACAAAGTGATGGATGCCTTTCATGAGGCTCATCCGGAGGTCAAGGTTGAGGTGCAGGACATGCCCTATGATCAGGTGCATGATAAAATCCTCACTCTGAGTGCGTCGGGGCAGATGCCGGATGTGATTCCTGTCAATTCTCCCTGGTATCTGGAATTTGCGAGTAATGGGATTATTATTCCCATAGATGAGTATTACGAAAACATGGATGATAAGTTTAAATCAGACATAGAGGGCCCGCTCTGGACAGAATATGACGGAGCACATTACGCGCTTCCTTTTGACAGCGGAACCATTGCACTGTTTTATAACAAACAGATACTTTCTGATGCAGGTATTGAGCCTCCCACTAATTGGGATGAGTTATATGATGCAGCAGTGAAAGTAACTGATCCGGAAAAAGGTATTTACGCATTTACCGGTAACATGGAGACAGAGCCGGCTACCTGTATTACATATGAAGTATGGCCATATATGCTTCAGGCAGGGGCAGCGCTTACGGAAGGAACTAAGGCTGCTTTCAACACGGAGGCCGGAGTGGAGGGCATGGAATTTTATAAAAAGCTCCTTGATGCCAAGGTCATGACTCCTGGTGAACTAAGTGCAGGAGAAGAAGAGAAAAGGGCGAACTTTTCGGCTGGGAATATAGCCTTTATGATTGAAGGCCCCTGGGGTGTGGGCATTCAGAAGACGGCCAATCCAGAATTGGAATTCGGTGTGGTTCCTATGCCTGCCGGAAAACAGGAGGCAACTACTGCCAGCGGCGGCTGTATGGGCATTTCCTCAAATTGTGAGAACCCCCAGGCAGCGTGGACATTTATTAGTTGGCTTGCGGGCGAGGAAGGGCAGACTCAGCTTGCTGATATTGGGATTTTCCCGCCAAACAAATCTGTTTTAAATTCTCCGCTTATTCAGGAGGATGAGTATATGAAGGTTTTTGCAGAGGCTTACAACGGAATTGCTGTTAATCCGGATTTAGGAATGCCTCAGTCTGATGAATTACGCAAAGCATTCACCATACAGGTACAGGAATTTATTTCGGGAAATAAGACTGCACAGGAAGCACTGAATGAAGCGGCGGCAGTGTGGAATGAGGCGTTTGAGGAGCTTGGGAAATAGGAGTGAATAATAAGGAAGAACTGTGGGAAGCCGCCGCCAGATGAAATTCTGCGGTGGCTCCCGGCGGAAATGGGGGTACACTGTGAAAAGAATCCGAAGAAAAAATGCTTTTGAAATTTCTAAAGGAACTGGATTTGTGGCGCCAGGTATGGTCCTTCTTCTGGCTGTTACCGGGTATCCGCTTCTACAGGTTGTGAAAATGAGCTTCTATGATTACTCTAAATTTACGAGTCCCAAGTTTTACGGTTTGGGCAATTACCTGGATATTTTTAAGGACAGCCTGTTCTGGAATGCAATAGGCAATACAGTTCTTTTTACCATAGTATCGGTTTCGCTGATTTTGCTGCTGGCATTATTATTTGCAGCGCTTCTCTCTGCGAAAATCCATCCCTGGCTGCGAGGAGTGCTTCGAACCACACTTCTTCTTCCCTGGCTGTTTTCAAGTGCGGTGGTATCTGCATTATGGGTTATTATGCTGAATCCTTTTGGCATTATTAACTGGTTGCTGATGAAGCTTGGGATTATAACAGATGTGATTGGCTGGTTCGGGGATGAGCGGTTTGCTCTTCTTGCTGTAGTATTTACGAATGTATGGAGAAGCTTTCCCTTTGCCATGCTGATGCTTTTGGCGGGAATGCAGACGGTGAGTGAGGATATTAAAGAAGCAGCGATTGTGGATGGGGCTAATTCCTTGCAGGTATTTTTTTACGTGGTACTTCCCCAGATTAAAAATGTGATTTTTACAGTGGGAACCCTGCAGTTTATATGGGATTTCCGTTCCTTTGATTTGATTTATATTATGACGGGCGGGGGGCCTATGAATAAAACAGAGGTGATGTCTACCTTGATCTATTCTGCGGCTTTTAAAAAGCTGGACTATGGAAATGCATCTGCAACGGCTGTTATTATGCTGCTTCTGATGCTTGCGTTTTCGGCAATATATATCAGACGTTCGCTGCGGAAGGAGGAATGAGGATGAGAAAGCAGAAAATGCGGAAGATTTCCGTGACAATTCTTTTATTGGTATTTTCAGCAATTATCATTTTTCCGCTGGCCTGGATGTTTCTGATATCAATCCGTAACAATAATGAAGTGTTTACTATCCCTACAAGGATTTTTCCGGAGACAGCGACGATCAAACCATATCTGACGATAATGGGAAAGCCGGACATGATGCGCCTTTTTCTTAACAGCTATATTGTGACAATTTCGGTGACAGTGCTTAGCGTTTTTCTGGCAATGCTGGCGGGGTATGGACTTTCACGGTTTACCTTCCGTGGGAAACGGTTTACTGTGCTGTATCTGTTGCTGACGCAGATGTTTCCATTAGTTTTGCTCAGTGTTCCTTATTTTCTGGTTATTTCCAAAATGGGGTTATATAACACGAGGACAGCTTTGGTGATTGTGGACATATCCTTTGCTTTACCCTTTTCTATTTTAATGATGAGGGATTTTATTTCTACCATACCTGTAGAGATTGATGAAGCAGCCATAATGGACGGGTGCACAAGACTGCGTACATTTTTTCAGATCATTATTCCTGTGTCTGCGCCGGGAATAGTGGCAACCGCTGTATATACGTTTATCCTGGCATGGAATGAATTTTTGTATGCAACCATACTTACATCAGATACGGCAGCCAGGACGCTTCCGGTGGGGATTGGGATGCTGATAGGACAGTATACGACACAATATAATGAAATGATGGCTTTGTCTGTGATGGCTAGTATTCCCTTGATCATTGCGTTCCTGTTTTTCCAGAAATACTTTGTGGAGGGAATGACAGCAGGGAGTGTGAAAAATTAAGGCATCAGTGAAGAGTATTTGAAAAATTACGAATTAGTGGAGAGACGGATGGAAAAGGATTACGATATTGTGGCAGTGGGAATGATGGCTTATGACATGGTTGTAAGAGAAGTGGACGAGTCGTTATTTACAAGGGATGCTACCCTGCTTAAGGAATTGGGCATATCCTCCGGAGGAGGAGCTATGACTCAGGCAGTAATCGCAAAACGATTAGGCTGTCGGGCAGCGTTGTGTTCCCGGGTGGGTGATGATACATACGGACAATATCTTATGGAGGTGCTTCGCAGAGAAGGAATTGCCGATACCTGGGTGCAGGTGGCAGAGGAGGCTACCATGGTGACAATTGCTCTTGTGAAGCCAGACGGGAACCGCAATTTTCTTACAAGAGAGGGGGATAATATCCACAATTTTACATTGGAGGATGTGGACCTTGAGCTTTTAAAACGGACCCGGATGGTCAGCTATGGTAGCTTTTATTTTCTTCCGGGGCTGGACGGGAAGGGGGAGGAGAAGATTTTCCGGACAGCCAAGGATGCAGGGGCAATGATAACCGCAGATACAGCCAGTGATGCATATGGCAAGGGAAGAGATTTGGTGTTCCGCAATCTGCCCTATATTGATTATTTTGTACCAAGCTACGAAGAGGCATCATATTTGGCAGAAACTATGGATGTAGATAAAATGGCGGAGACTTTTTTGAGCCGCGGAGCCACACATGTAATTATCAAATTAGGGGAGCAGGGCTGTTATTTGGCGGAGAAAGGATATCGGGAGCGGATTCCGGCCTTTTGCCAGAAGCAGGTTTGCGATACCACAGGAGCAGGAGATAATTTCACCGGGGCTTTTATGGCGGCAGTGCTCCAAGGCTTGGATTTCCAGCAGGCAGCCTTGTTTGCCAATGGGGCGGCAGCGGTGAGCGTCACTGGTGCAGGGGCGGTTTCCGCTTTAAAGGACAAACAGCAGGTTTATGAAATATTACATAGAGATAGACTCTGAGACAGAGGGAAAGGATTTACAATGAAGAGAGAATTGTCACCATTAAAGGATTATCTGGTGGATGCCAGAGAACGGAAATATGCGTTGGGCGGATTTTGTATATGGACTTATGCTTATGGCCGTGCTATTGCACAGGTAGCTCAGAAGCTTGGACTGCCTATGCTGTATATCATCGGCGATGCGGAAGTGAAATTTTTCGGGGGGCTTGACAATGCCGTAGCGGCGGCAAAAACTATTGCCGGGGAGGTGGATGTGCCGGTCATACTCCATGCAGACCATTTCAGGGACTACGATAAGATTTGTCAGGCTATTGACGCTGGGTTTAAATCGGTAATGATAGATGCTTCAGCATATGATTTGGAAGAAAATATAGAACGTACCGCCAGGGTGGTGGAGTATGCACATCGCTATGGAGTTACCGTAGAAGGGGAATTGGGGAAAATTGCAGGATGCGAACAGAAGCTTTCTCTTAGCCAGGAGGAGGCATTGCAGACAGACCCTGAAGAGGCTGCCGTCTTTGTGGAGAAAACGGGAATTGATTTGTTAGCGGTGTCTATTGGAACTGTCCATGGGGAATATCATTTTCCGCCTCATATTAATATACCAAGACTTCAGAAAATCCACAGCCGGGTTTCTATACCGTTGGTGATGCATGGAGGTTCCGGTACCCCGGAGGATAAGGTACAGGAGGCTGTTAATTATGGAATCACCAAGGTGAATCTGGCAACGGACCTGGTACGCGTGGTAGGCGAAAGTACGGCACATGTTCAAAGCGGGGATGGTTTTGGCTATTCTGTTGCAAATATGTATGCACCTGCTTACGAAAGGCTGGCGGACTTTGCGGAGCATAAAATGAGATTGCTGGCGAAGAATATTTTGCCGGATAAGGTATAAATGGGGAGGAATCGGAATGGATAGGATTACGTTATGTAGGGATTTTGACATAGCCCCTGTGGCGGTAGGTACCATGAATCTTATGGAGTGGGGATTAGACCGGCAGGAATTATTAAACAGAGTTAATGAATATCTGGAACTCGGCCTTACCACTTTCGACCATGCGGATATCTATGGGCAGGGAGAATGTGAGCGTTATTTTGGCGAGATGCTTAAATTGGAACCTGCCCTGCGTACGAGAATGGAGATTATAACAAAGGGTGGGATTGTGTACGATTCCCTGAGAAGGCCGTATTTCGTGAGCGAATCATATAATCTGTCAAAAGAGTATATCATTGCTGCCTGTGAGCAGTCATTATTGCGCCTGGGTATTGACACGATAGATTTATATCTGCTGCACCGTCCCTGCCCTCTCATGGATCCGGCCGAAACGGCGGAAGCCCTGGAGAAGCTATATAAGGATGGAAAGGTAAGGCATGTAGGCGTCTCTAACTTTCTGCCGGAGCAGATTAAGGCACTGGAAAGTTGTCTGACATTACCGATTCTTACGAATGAAATAAAGATGAGTGTACAGTGCATGGATTTTCTTGCAGACGGCACCATGGAGGATGCTTTGCAAAGAAAAATTCCATTGCTGGCATATTCTCCCCTTTGCGGAGGGGAACTGCATAGTAAGAATCTTTCTAAGGCGAATTTGGCAACTCTGGAGGTGCTGGAGGAGATCAGACTGGAACTGGGTGCGGAAAATGTCGATGAGGTAATGTATGCATGGCTTTACCGTCTTCCGGTGAAAGTGGTTCCCATTACCGGCACAGGTAAGAAGGAACGGGTGCTGGCAGCAGTGAAAGCACTTGAATATTCCATGAGCCGGGAGCAGTGGTATGATATCCTTAGAATTGCACGCTCTCCGGAAGTATCCAGGAAATATCACGGTTTATAATAACTGCCCGTTTATAGTCATGTCATCCAAATCAAAATGGGAAAATGACCGCAAACCTTGACGCATCAGCGACGGGGGGCGGTCATTTTTTATTGTTGATTTTCCCATTTCATAAAATAAAAACAAATAGCCCTTGACCTGGAACCTATTTTGGGCGATAGTTTATTTTGTAAGAAAATAATGCTTTGGCTTAGGTGTTATAGATAGTTTCATAAGAGGAGGCAGGATGGAAAAGAGCAAAATTTTAAAGAACAAATATTATCTCTACGCCACAGAATTTTTCGCCGGTATGTCTGTGATGGCGGTGGAGCTGGGGGCGAGCAGACTGCTGGCTCCGTATTTCAGTTCGTCACAGATTGTATGGACCATTATTATCGGCACCATCATGATTGCAATGGCGCTGGGCAATATTTGGGGAGGAAAAAGCGCAGATAAAAATCCAAATCCGGACAAGCTTTATATGCGTCTTATTATTGCGGCAGTGTGGATTGCGGCGATTCCGGTGGCGGGCAAATATATTATTCTGGGTATCGGGGCACTGCTTGTATTTACTGTGAATAATAACCTCCTCATATGGGCGGCATTTCTGGCCTGTATGGTGATTTTTGTATTTCCTCTTTTTCTGTTGGGCACTGTGACGCCGTCCTTGGTGAAATATACAGTGAACAGCCTGGACAGCAGCGGAAGCACCGTGGGTACCTTGGGAGCTTTTAATACTATAGGAAGTATTATCGGAACCTTTGTGCCGACCTTTGTGACTATTCCTGCGGTGGGGACCTCGGTGACGTTCCTTATTTTCTCCGGGATTCTGCTGGCTCTTGGTCTGATCTATTTTCTCAGCACCAGGAGAAAGCTGCGCAAATGCAGTGTGGGAGCGGCTGTGTTTGTTTTATGTATTATTTTGGGTAACTCCAGCAGTTTTGCATTTTGGGAGAGCGGGCTTGTATATGAAGGGGAATCCATTTACAATTATCTGCAGGTAAAGGAAAATGAGGACAGGGTGATTCTTTCTACCAATGCGTTTCTGGGCGTGCAGTCTGTGATGGAGAAAAGCGGCAGGCTGACGGGCATGTATTATGATTATGCCCTGGCGGCTCCGGTCATGGCGGGTGTTTCGGAAAAGGAAAATGCGGACATTCTCATACTTGGAATGGGGACAGGGACCTTTGCGGGACAATGCAGGAAGTATTTTGGCAATGTGGCTGTGGAGGGCGTGGAGATTGATGAGAAAATCACGGATCTTGCGGTGAAATATTTCCGCCTTCCGGATTCCGTGAAGGTTACGACTTATGACGGCCGGGCGTATTTGGGAGCCGTCGATAAAAAATATGATGTGATCATGGTGGATGCGTATCAGGATATCACGATTCCGTTTCAGATGTCCTCCGTGGAGTTTTTTACTATGGTCAGGGACCATCTGACTGAGGATGGCGTGATGGTGGTGAATATGAATATGTATTCGGACAAGGATGGGAACATTAACCAATACCTGTCCGATACCATCGCTGCAGTGTTCGATGCCGTATACACGGTGGATGTGAGCGGTTCCACAAACAGGGAAGTGTTCGCTGTCAGGGACGGCAGAGTTATGGAGGATTTCAGCCTCAGGGTCCGGGCTTTAGAGAATGCGGAGCTTAGAGATTTGCTGGATATGGTGAATGCCCGGATGGAAAAATATGAGCAAGGCAGCTATCTCCTGACGGATGATAAGGCCCCGGTAGAGCTGCTGGGCATGGAAGTGATCGATGAGATTATCCGGGACGAGATTGGATATTACAGAAACGTTTTTAAGGAAGAGGGTGTCCGGGGGCTGCTGGATACATTGTGATTTAGGAGGATATTATGAGGTTTATCCATTTATCAGACCTTCATATAGGAAAGAGAGTAAATGAATTTTCTATGCTGGAGGATCAGAAGTATATATTAGCTCAGATTTTGGCGGTTGTGGAGCGGGAGAGGGCGGATTTTGTCATTCTCGCGGGGGATATTTATGATAAGCCCATACCGCCCGGGGAGGCTGTGCAGGTGTTTGACGGCTTTCTTACGAGGCTTGCAAACCTCGATATTCCTGTGTTTGTCATCAGCGGAAACCATGATTCCGCGGAGCGGCTTGCTTTCGGAGCGCAGCTTATGAACAGCAGAGGGGTGTATCTTTCTCCGGTATATGAGGGCAGGGTGGAGCCGGTTTGCCTTGAGGATTCCTACGGGGAGGTGGGGATATATCTTCTTCCCTTTGTGAAGCCTTCCACAGTGCGCCACGCTTATGAGGATGAGGAAATCATAAGCTACGAGGACGCCGTGCGGACAGCAGTTGCACATATGGAGATTGTGCGTACAAGGCGGAATATCCTGGTTGCCCACCAGTTTGTCACAGGCGCAAGCCGGTGTGAATCCGAGGAAGTATCTGTAGGCGGTGTGGACAATGTGGATGCAGCAGTATTTGAGCCCTTTGATTATGTGGCCCTGGGGCATATCCACAGCCCGCAGCATGTGTGCAGGGAGACGGTGCGCTACTGCGGCACGCCTCTCAAATATTCTTTCTCCGAGGCAGAGCAGGAGAAAGCAGTGACGCTTGTGGAAATGAGGGACAAGGGTGAGGTGGAAATCCGCAGCATTCCGCTCACGCCTCTTCGCGACATGCGGAAAATCTGCGGGACATATATGGAGCTTACGGAGCGGTCTTTTTATGAGGGTACCAATACGGAGGACTACATCCAGGTTACGCTGACGGATGAAGACGATATTCCCGACGGTTTACAGAAGCTCCGGGTTATTTACCCTAATCTGATGCGGCTGGAATACGACAACAAGCGTACCAGGGAGAGCCGGACCGTGGAGGGCGCCAATGAGGTGGAACAGAAGTCAGAGCTGGAATTATTTGAAGAGTTTTATGAGCTTCAGAATAATCAACCCATGAATGAGCAGCAGGAGGATTTTACCCGGGAATTGATCCAGTCACTTTTGGAGAAACGGGTGTAAATAAGTCAGTACGTGGGCGCAGAGCGGACATGTCAATATGCCGGGGCGGAGCAGGTGCGTGTACGCCGGGAGCAGACAGGAGGAGTGCAGGACTATGAAGCCATGTGAGCTGATCATAAGTGCTTTCGGGCCTTATGCAGGGGAAACAGAAATAGATTTTAAGCGCCTTGGGGACCAAGGGCTTTATTTGATAACCGGGGATACGGGAGCGGGAAAAACAACCATATTTGATGCTATCACCTTTGCCCTGTACGGGGAGGCCAGCGGGGAAGTGCGGGAATCCGGGATGTTCCGCAGCAAATATGCCAGGGATGATGTGCCTACATATGTGAAGCTGCGGTTTTTATATCAGGGGAAAGAGTATACAGTCACCCGGAACCCTGAATATCTGCGGCCCAAGGGCAGAGGCAAGGGATTTACCACCCAGAAGGGCGACGCTGAGCTGCTGTACCCGGATAACCGCCAGCCGGTCACCAGGTCCAAGGAGGTGACAAAGGCAGTTACGGAGCTGATCGGGCTGGATTACCGCCAGTTCACGCAGATAGCCATGATTGCCCAGGGCGATTTCCAGAAACTGCTGATTGCAGGGACGGCAGAGCGTGGAGAGATTTTCCGGAGGATTTTCCATACAGGGTTGTACCAGGACATCCAGAATAAGCTTAAGGATGCCGTGAAAGAGAGATGGAAAGAGTATGACGAAATCCGAAGGAGTATCAACCAATACTTAAGCGGTGCGGTATGCACAGACGAGCCTGATCTTGCCCTGGAATTGGAGGCATTAAAAAAGGCGAAGTTTGAGGGCAAGGTGGAAAGAGGTCTTGAGCTTTTGGAAAGCATCATAGAGCGTGACAAGGTTTCTATCGGCGCACTTGAGGAAAAAGGGAAAGAGCTGGAGAAGAAAATCCAGGAGGAGGACCAGCTTTTAGGCAAGGCAAAGCAGAACCAGCAGTTGAAATCAGAGCTTGGAAAAAAGCAGGAAGCCCTAGACGCACTTTTGCCAAGGCTTGAGGAATGTGCGGTACTCAGAAAGGAAAAGCAAGCTGCCGCTGCAGATGGGGACAGGCTTACTTCGCTCATACAGCAGGGAAATGAGAACCTGAAAAAGCATGAGATGCTTTTGGAGGATAAGGCACTTCAAAAGAACATGGATGACCGTATTTGTGAGACAAATGAGACGCAGGCAGAGAAGGAAGATGAGCTTTTCCGTCTGCGAGAAGATACAGAGGAGAAGCAGGGACAGCTTGCAGCTCTTAAGGATGTGGGTGAGGAGAAAGCCCGGCTGATGTATGAAAAAGAGAAGCTTGAGCGGTGTAAAATAGAGATACATGAACTTCTCCGCCTTCTTAAGCAAATGGAAGAAAACCGCGCCGGGTTTATGGAGCGTTTGGAGGCTGACCAGGAGAAGTGTAAGGCCCTTGCGCAATCTATTGAGAAGCTTAATGATGAGATTGAGAAGCGCAAGGATTTGGATGCGGTGGTCGTGTCTGTGCGGTCAAAGCAGGATGATCTGAGCAGGCAAAAGAGCAGCCTTTTAAATAACCGCCAGGACTGGGTGTCTGGAAAGGATGTAATCGCCAAGTGCACCACAAACATTTCTGCGTTCGAGAATAAGAAAGACGGAATATTAGAGAATCAGGAGGAAGTGAAAAAGAGACGGGAGGAGCTGAAAGACTCCGGGGAAGAGAGGCTCAGGTGTCTTCATCACATAGAGGAACTGGAACAGAAGAAGAATGCCTTTGATGAGCTGTCCTCGGAGATAAAAACAGTGCAGGACGCGGTAGACCAGGCAGAAAAGGAACACCTGGAACTGACGGAGCAGAAGGAGGACAAAGGCAGGTGTTTTCGCGAACATCAGGAAAAATGGCAGCAGGTGAAAAATGCGGACTTACACCTGGCCCGTCTTGAGCAGGAGAAGTCTGAGCTGGCTTCCCAAAAGCAGCAGATAGAAAAGGTTTTACAGTCCGGCCAAGAGTTAGAATCTTTAAACAAGGATTTACAGGATAAGCAGGAGGCATATCAGGCTTCCTCTGAGAGAAAAGCAGCTCTTCGAGATTCTTATCAGGAGCTGGAGGGTTTGTTTCTTGATGCCCAGGCAGGGATGCTCGCACAGCATCTTGTCAAGGGACAGGAGTGTCCGGTTTGCGGCTCGGTTCATCATCCCAGCCCGGCAGTCCTTCCTGAAAAGGTTCCGGCTAAGAGAGAGCTGGATAAAAAGCGGAAGGAATTAACGCAGGCAGAAGCAGAAGCCGAGCAGCTTAGCGCAGACGCCAGACATCTGCAGGTGCAGGCAGAGAAGAAGAGGGAAGAGATTACAGCGGCAGGGACGGAAATCCTGAAAAGAGCGGGAGGTCTTGCGGAGCCGGGGCTGCCAGAGAGGCCGGAAGGCTTTTCGGGGGCGCAGATTGGTAAAGGTGCAGAAACCCTAACAGAATCGAAGCTTTGTAGTGATAGGTATCTTACCGGGATTTTTAATTTCTTACGAGACGAGCTTGCCCGCCTGACAGCCAGAGAACAGGAGCGGGCCAAGGAATATCAGGCAGCGGAGGCAGATAAGGCGCTATGCACTGAATTAGAAAAGATGATGCCAGGCGAGGAGAAGGCGCTTCATGATATGGAAGAGCAGCTTCGCCAAAAGGAGAAAGAAATAGCCGTAGCCAAAGGGCAGCTTGAGGATAAAAGAGTCCGGCTTTCTAAAGTATTTCCGAACCATGAAACAGCGCAAATGCTGGCTGTACAGCTAAACGAAGCAAAATCTCAGCTTAAAACTGCGGAGGCGAGATATACAGCTTATGAGGAAGAGGGAGTTAAAGATAAGGAGCTTACGAAAAAACTTGAAGAAATCGAGAAACAGATAGCCTCCTTGGGAAAAGAGCTGGATTCTATGACAGGCAGATGTCTCCTGCTTCAGAAGCAGATTTTTTCAGGGCTGGAAAGTATGAGCAGGGTGGAAGAAAAGGGCCTGGTTTCTCAGTTGGATGACAGCATAAATTATGCGCTTTCCGATGGCCATGATCAATTACTGGAAGCCATGGATGAGGGCCTTTCCGGTCTGGAACTTCTTCTGGAAAAAACAGGGCGGGAGCAGCGGGAAACGGAAGCTGAGATTAAAAAACGCGAGTCCTTCCGGCAGGAAAAAGCAGAGCTTGAAAACGAGCGTGACATGTGTGTGCAGTCCATCCAGAAGCTGAAAAATTCCCTGGAGATTTTGAAAGAGAAGCAGTCTGAGTCAAAAGAAAAGCTGTTATCTTGTCTTTTGCGTGAGGACATGCCGTGGAGCCATAACATTGCTGAAAGGGAGGATGTAAGCAGAGGCAATACAAATCGTGAACTCATATTGCGAATGACAGAGGAAGAACAGCGCCAAAAAGCTATCCTCGCAGAGAATGAACTTCATTCAGAACTGGAAAAAATCGACGCCCTGATTCAGCAAAATCAGCAAAGTCTGAACCGAAAACTGCAGTTAGAAAAGGCGATTCCAGGGCAGGAAAAACTGCTAAAGGACATCGAAAAGGACATAAGGCAGTGCGAGCTTTTAAAGACACGTCTGCTCACAGAAAAGGAAAAGCTGGACGAGCAGATAAGCCGCACGGAAAAGCTTCTGGAGGGCAGAAATAAGGAGGAAATCGAGGCCCAGCTCCGGCTTTACCGTGAACAAAAGCAGAAGCTTGAACAGGAGGCAGAGCAGGCGGAGCAGGCATATCAGGAGTGCCGTACAGAAGAAACCACCCTGAAATCCGCTATCCGTACACTTCAAAACCAGGTTGAAGAGGCCGGAGACATGGACGAGGAGGAAATTTCCGTCCGGAAAAACCAGTGGTCCCTACAGAAAGAGGAATTAACCCAAAAGCGCGATGAGAAATATACGGCCTATAAGAAAAACAGTGAAATTCATGAATGTGTCAGAGGAAAACAGGATGTTATGGTTGACGTGGAGCAGGAATACGTGTGGGTGAAGGCTTTATCAGATACAGCCAGCGGTGCGCTCAGCGGCAAACGTAAGATAGAGCTTGAGACATACATCCAAATGACCTATTTCGACAGAATTCTAAGGCGTGCAAATCTCCGCCTGATGACCATGAGCAGCGGCCAATATGAGCTGAAACGCCAGCAGGACGGAGAGAATAAAAAGGAAAAGGCAGGCCTTGAATTAAATGTAATTGACCATTATAATGGCACGGAGCGAAGCGTAAAGACCCTGTCGGGCGGAGAGTCTTTCCAGGCTTCCCTTTCCCTTGCACTGGGACTGTCAGATGAAATCCAATCCTATGCAGGCGGAATCCGTCTGGATACCATGTTTGTGGATGAGGGCTTTGGCGCTTTGGATGAGGAGGCATTGAACCAGGCTATCAAGGCGCTTGGAAGTCTGACAGAAGGAAACAGGATGGTGGGAATCATTTCCCATGTAGCAGAGCTTAAGGAACGGATTGAGAAAAAGATTATCGTCACAAAGAGCAGAGGGAAGAACGGAATTGGCAGCAATGTGCAGGTAATGGGCGAATGACCTCTAGGGATGTTCGGCCGGTATACGGAAAGGATGAAGTTATGATAGGGAAACAAACAGGCCAGGACCGGACAACTCGTTCGAAGGAGCAGGAGACCAGCCGTTATGACAAGCTGTTCGAGTCTGTGCTGTGTGGAATCGTACAGTACCGTTTGGATGAAAACGGTGAGGTAGTATTTGAAAATGCGAACCGTGAAGCAATACGGATTTTTGGCTATGATGCGCAGGAGTTTTGGGCAAAGAAGGATTGGGACCTGGCCTCCTTGATCGTGGAGGAGGACAGGGAGAGGATTCTTGAAGAGGTGGGATGGCTGAGTAAGCCTGGGGATATGAACACCTATGAGTATAGAGTCCAGAAAAAGGATGGAAGCCCTTGCTGGATCATAGGTAGTGCAGAAGTGATTTTAAACAACGAAGGGCAGGAAATCATCCAAAGTGTATTTCTTGATATTGACAAGCGGAAAAAAACTGAGCAGCGCAACCGGGTACTCAGTGAGCAGGTGGAGGCGAGTAATGTTGTACTGCAGCTTGCCCTTGAACATACAACCACCTTTGAGTTTTATTATTATCCGAACCGCTGTCTTTGCGTGCTGCCTCAGAGGCTATGTGCATTTTATGGAACGAAAGCGGAGTATGAGAATGTGCCTTACGATTTGGCACACGTGTGTGTGGCGCAGGAATACCGTGAGCGCTTTTGCGAAGTGTTTGACAGGATTGGCAGAGGAGAACGTACCTCGTCACTGGAATTTAAGACTACAACGGACCTATGGTGCAAGGCTACCTTGTCGGTGATCAGCTATCTGGAGGATGGAAGGCCTAATCTGGTAATCGGAATCCTGGAGGATGTTTCACGGCAGAAGGAGATGGAGCTTGCGCTGGAGGATGCCCGGTCCCGTGATATTCTCACCGGACTTTATAATAAAGATGCCGGTATGCGTATGGTGCAGGAATATATGCTGAAAAAGCCGGCCGCAGAGTGCTGCTGTCTTATGCTTTTGGATATGGATGACTTAGGCGGTATCAATACGATAGAGGGGAATGCTTTTGCCGACGCTATTTTGCAGGAGGTGGCGGCTATTATCAAAGCTGAGACAAGCAGTGAGGATATCCAAATCCGTCTGGGCGGAGATGAATTTATGCTTTTTATCAAAAACTGTACGAAGCAGCAGGCCACGGTCATCGGGCCACACATTGCAGAGCAGGTGCGCAGTATCATTACCTGGCCGGATAAAAGGCTGCAGGTTTCCGTAAGCATCGGCATGTGTGTGACTGATGTGGCGAACGAATATAACAGTCTTTACCGCTGTGCGGAAAGTGCCCTCAAATATGTGAAGGAGCATGGCAAGGGCAGTGCAGCCTGTTACCTTGATACCTCCAATGAGCTGGGTATCAATCTTACACAGCTGTATGTGGAGGAGCACCCGGTAAATACCATCGACTGTACGCAGCCCAACGGAAGTGAGGATTTGATATCCTTTGCCCTGGATTTGCTGGGGAAATCTAAGAAACTGGATGATGCGGTATTTCTCCTTTTGTCCCGTATCGGAAAGACCTTCCATCTGGACCGGGTGTCCATACTGGAGGCTGACCGGGAGTATCTTACTGCACATTTTGCATACCAGTGGTCGCGGCGGCGAAGTGATTTTATGCTTGGGCAGGATTTCTACATAACTGTTGAGGATTTGGAGCAGGCCAGGCATTCTTATGATGAAGAGGGGTTATGTACCGTAAATCCCTATACTTGTATATTTACCGGGGCCTCAGGAATCCACGCAGGTATCTGGGACTGCGGTGAGCTGGTGGGGGATATGAGCTTTGAGGTAAATGAGGAAAACCATTACTGGCCGGATGAGCAGCGTAAGCTTTTGAAAGAGTTGGTGAAAATCGTTCCCTCCTTCTGTATGAAGGCTAAGGCGGATGCGGTGAGCCGGGCTAAGACGGATTTTCTTTCCCGTATGTCCCACGAAATCCGTACGCCCATGAATGCCATCAGCGGAATGACTGCTATTGCCAAGACCGTGCTTGACGATAAAGAGCGAACTCTGGAGTGTCTGGAAAAGATTGAGTCTGCAAACACTTATCTGTTAAATCTCATAAATGATATTCTTGATATGTCACGCATTGAGAGCGGCAAGATAGAGCTTAATAATGCGAATATAGATATGGATGTGCTTGTTAATAATCTGCAGACATTGCTGCGGCCGCAGGCTGTGGAGAAGGGTGTGCTGCTTGTGATCGAGAACGGATACAAGGTTTCCCGCCCGCTTATAGGAGATGAGCTGAGGCTTAACCAGGTCTTGATAAATATTATCGGAAACGCTGTCAAATTCACGGGAAAGGGTGGTATAGTCAACGTTAAGGTGGAGCAGGTATGGGCAGATGCGGACAATGTGCGGCTGCACTTTTCCGTGAAGGATACCGGAATCGGAATAGAGGCCTCTGCTTTAAAACGGATTTTCAATGTATTTGAGCAGGCTGACAAGGGGACAGCCGCCACACATGGGGGGACAGGACTGGGGCTGGCGATTTCGAGCAGTCTTGTTCAGCTTATGGGCGGAATCCTCGAAGTCAAAAGCGAGGTGGGAAAAGGCTCGGAATTTTATTTTACACTGCCGTTTACATTTGGAGAGTGGAGGGAGTCTTTGGCAGACGACGTAGTTATCCCAAAGAGTAGTTTTGACTTTTCGGGCAGGAGGATTCTGCTGGCTGAGGATAATGAGCTTAATCAGGAGATTGCCAGGACGATTCTGGAGATGCAGGGTATGCTTGTGGAATGTGCGGATGACGGCGGCGAGGCGCTTGCTATGTTTGAGGCGCATGAGCCGGGGTATTATGACGGCATCCTTATGGATATCCGGATGCCTGTGATGGACGGACTGGAAGCCTCCAGACGTATCCGCACCCTGGGGCATGAGGATTCACGCTCCATCCCCATCATTGCTATTTCCGCCAACGCGTTTGACGAAGACAGCAGAAAGTCACTGGAAAGCGGTATGAACGGACATCTGTCCAAGCCCATACAGGTGGACAAACTGCTGGAGCTGCTGGAGAAGCTGTTTGGATAAAAAGATAGAGGTTATCAGGTTTTCACTGCTTCCCCAGCATTTGCTGCTTGTATTCCGTAGGACTGAATCCGGTGTATTTCTTAAAGATAGACGAGAAATAAGTCGGATCATTGTACCCCACAAGCTCGGCAATCTCATATGTGAGGATGTCACTTTTCGTGAGGTAATCCTTCGCTTTTTCAATGCGTGTTTTATTCACATACTCAGTCAGCGATTCGTCGCACACCTTTTTAAAGGTACGGCTTAAATGAGATGGCGAGATGTGAAGCTGCTCGGCAATAGCCTCCAGGGAGAGCTGGCCGGACAGGTGGCTGCGGATGTATTTGACAGCACTTTCCACCAATTTATTCTGGCTTCCGGAGACTCCGAGAAGGTGCTCTTTTGTGAGGCTCATGAGCTCAAGCGTGGAGGTTTCCAGAGAAAAAATATCAGAGGAGCTGTGAATCCGGGTGAGATATTCTGCATCCAGAGGAGCGGCTTCTTTTTTTATTAATACTCGGGAGCAGAGGTAGTAAATCTGCGAACAGATATTCTTTACATCCCGGGAATTCACCAGATTGCTTTTAAATTTGGTGAATATGCTGCAGAGAATGTTTTCTGCATCCTGGAACTGCCAGTCGTTTAGACTGTTTTCAAACTGGAACAGATCCATAGAATTCTCCGCTGTGAAATCATATCCTTTGCCGTCAGGTGGGGCACAGAACAGCGATACATTTTCCTCAGAATAAAAATTCAGGGTGAGGGCATAGATTGCCTCAGAGACTGCCGCGCCGAATGCCGCAGGTCCGCTGTGGTAAAGGCTGATTCCCACCGCTGCATGACGGGAGGCGAAGGTTCCGGCTATCTCTGCAATCTCCCGGCAATTGTCCAGAATGTCCTTGGGTGGGCCGTTTTGCGGTTTGTCCAGGAAATACACGGTCATGATCAGATTGTTGTAGCGGTAGCAGTAGGCATTATGCTTTTCATTGATAATGATTTTCTTAAGGGCGGAGATATCCTCGCCAATGGGTACCATCTGGAAGGCTGCCACATAATAATGCTCCAGATTGATTTCAAGCTTTTCCAGACGCTCCTCAAGCTCTGTTGGAAGAGGCTCTTCGGTCACAGGCCGGACAGTGAGCTCGTGGAGAAGCTGGTCCTTTAAAAATGCAAGCTCCTCCTTGGCTATGGAGGAGTTTTTCTTAGATACAATGAGGGCCTTCTGCGCCTCCTGGACAGCCTCCAACAGCTCTTTTTTGTTGGTGGGCTTGAGGATGAAGGAGGATACATTATAGCGGATTGCAGTCTGGGCATAGGCGAAATCTGCGTACCCGGTGAGCAGGATTACCTTGATGTCGAGATGGTTTTCGTACACATATTTTGCCACCTCCAGCCCGTCTGCTTCGGGCATACGGATATCCGTGATCACAATGTCGACTGGATTGGATGCCAGAAAATCGATGGCTTCCATACCGTCGCTGGCAGTCCCGGCAACCTCACAGTCAATGGACGCCCAGTTGATAAAATTAGCGATTCCTTTGCGCATGGTGGCCTCGTCGTCCACCACCAACAGCTTGAAAATCATGATGAAGCCTCCTCTTTTTTTACAGGAATAGTAAAGGATATGGATGTACAAACATTCGGTGTGCTTGATATTTTAAGCCTTGCTTCCTCACCAAAAAGAAGCTCCAGGCGTTTGTCCAGATTCTTAAGTCCGATATGGGTATGGGAATCCTCGGCGGAGGATGCGATACTGCGCACGTCCGGGATTTCGGCAAAGCCCACGCCATTGTCTACAATACATATTTCCATATATCCGTCGTTGTTCTCCAGAATCTGCACTGCAAGCTTTCCCTTGCCTTTTTTGGGTTCCAGGCCGTGCACAATGGCATTTTCCACCAGAGGCTGGATGCAGAAGCAGGGAATCTGGCATTGGAGCAGGGAGGGCGGAACCTGGATGGTGCAGGAGATTTTGTCCTCGAACCGCATCTGCTGCAGGTAAATGTAAAAGCGTATGTATTCCATTTCCTTTTCCAGAGGGACAAAGGCGCGGTCCTTGGAGATGGTGTTCATTTTCAGCAGCTCGCCCAGAGAAATCACCATCTGGTAGATTTCCTCGTTGTCGATCATCTGTGCTTTCCAGGCAATGGTGTTGAGCACGTTGAACATGAAATGCGGGTCCATCTGGGACTGCAGTGCCTGTATCTCCGCGTTTTTTAAGAGAAGCTGCTTCTGGAAATTGTCGTTATAATAAATGTCAAGCTGCTCGAGCATTTGGTTGAAGGATTCCGCCCACACGTCAAATTCGTGGTACATTTTCATAGGCGGCAGGGTGGAGCGGCGTCCCCCGGAAATCTCATTAATATGGTAAACCATCTTGTCAATGGGCCTGGTGATAGCGCGGCTGATGATGATTGCAGCGATGAGAGCGATGAGGATGGTCGCGGCCAGCAGTACCAGATAGGATTTAAGGGTGTCGTTCAAGTCTTTCAGTAGAAGCTCCTTGGGCGCGGCGACGGCGGAGGTGAGTCCGATTTCGTCCAGGGTCTGTGCGGCAGCAAAATACGTATCTCCTGCAAGCTCGACCTCCTGGAAGGAAATACTCTCGCCCTCAGGGGCCGCCAGAGCCTGCAGCTCCCGGCTTTGCTCTGTCATTTCGGGGTTTGAGAGTACATTGATCTGCTGGTTGTACAGAGAGATGAACCATGCCGGGTCCAGTCCCTTCGCGCAGTAGCGCACCCATTTGGCGGAATCAATATTGAGGATCATGATTCCCATATGACGTCCGGTGCTGCTGTTATAGAGATTTCTGGCAAAATAGATACTTTCCTTATCCGAGGGCGGAGTGATGCACATGAGCCGGCTCTCAGATTTATCGACAAGGTCCAGGATTTCTCTGCTCTTTTCCGCCGTGGCTTCCAGATTCCCGGAGGTGTAGGTGTGAAATACTGTACCGTCGTCACCGATTAGGTAAATGGAGTTGGTGAAATTTTTACTGGAAAGGGGTGTACTGCAGTAGATGAAGGACATCTGGCGCTCAATCTGGAAGCGGTTGTTGGTGTTTATATTTTCCGGCTGCGGGTCCTCAAGTGCGTCGAGTATTATGTTATTGGACAGAAACAGAGGGATTACGGAGTCAATGGAAGCAATCTGGTCTTTAATCTGCTCATTCACCTGGTTTAGCTGGCTGATGATGGATTTCTGCGAGCTGTTCCGCAGGACCGCGGAGGTTCTGTTATAATAAAATACAGTGGACAGCAGCAGTACGATGGTCACGATGAGAGAGACTGTGATTGTGATAAAGGAGCGCAGGGAAGGGCTTTTACCCTTCAATATTAAAGCTGATTTCATAATACGCCTCCTTCTCCTTATTATAGAAAACAATTACACTGCGTTAATTATTGCATATTTAAAAGTTCACATCAATGCAATTTGAGAGAATGCGGAAAATTCCAAAGAAAAAGTCAAAATTTTCAAAGCTTGTTTTAAAAACCAGGGCAGAGACAAAATCGGGGGGTGATTTATGCCGAAAATCCCCAAGAATCGCGCAAGGGATTTTATTAAAATTGGGGGCCTGCCGGGCTATAATAGTGTCATCAAATGAAACACCGAGTAACTGTCAAAGCAATGCGGCAACGCAAATCGCGGGCCGCGGCAAGTAAAGGAGGAACAAAATGAAAAGGAAGTTCGTAAAACGTGTGATCGCTTCAGCCCTGGTGGGCATCATGGCTATGAGCCTGCCTGTATATGCAGAGGGCGACGGAGAAAAGGTTGTCTTAAATGTGATCAACTACCATGTAGGAACAGATTATGCAGCTGATTATTATGCCTATCTGTTTGAGGAATTCCAGAAAACCGAGGAAGGTAAGAACGTGGAATTCAATTTTGAGGAAATTCCTACCACAGACGCCTACAATCAGAAGATTAAGCTTCTCATCGCAAGCGGCGACCTGCCGGACATCGTATTTAACGGCGGCAACAACATCACCGAGCTTGCGGCAAAATCCGGTAAGGTGGCAGACCTCACTCCATATTTCGAGGAAGACCCAGAGTGGAAAGCGCTTTTTGATGAAACCTCCCTGGAATTCAACACCGTTGACGGCAAAATCTACGGCGTTCCGGTTTCCAAAGAGATTTCCTATATTTACTATAATAAGGAATTGTTCGAGCAGGCAGGTATCGAGGCTCCTGAGGTTGCATATGAGAGCTGGGATGATTTCTTCGCAGCTTGCGATAAGCTGAAAGAAGCTGGCATTACTCCGGTAGGAATGGACAGCGCTGATTCCGGATGGCTGACAAACCTGTGGATGAGCGCTCTTATCGGAACAAACGGGGAAGCCGGAAACGAGTGGATGAACACCATGTACCCGACTGACTTCAATACCCCGGAGGTAGAGGCAGCAGCAGAAACCATCCAGAAAATGTTCCAGAATTACACCACCCCTGACGCAGTGGGCGGAAAATATGACCCTATGGCAACACATTTCTTTAACGGCGAAGTAGCAATGTTCCCGAACGGACCATGGATGATTCCGGACTTTTCCGAGACTGAGAAAGCACCGGAAGGCTTTGCCGACAAGATTGGCATCATGCTAATGCCATGTAAGGGAATGGAAATGGTTCCCACACCCGGAGACATGGTTGGCGCTAAGGATGAGGCCAAGATTAAAGCGGCAGTTGATTTCCTGAAATTTGAGACAAGTCCTGAGAATCAGATCAAGGCACTGGAAATGACAGGTCTGCAGCCGGTTTCCAATGACCTGGAGATTCCGTCAGAGCTTACGGAGAGCGATCCTTTGATGGCTCAGGTGCTTGACATCCAGGGTAAGGCTGAGATGACCTACGGCCAGAACCAGGCATACTGGTATCAGAATACGATCGATGCATTTTCCACACAGCTCCCGGAGCTGGCTTATGACAATATTACACCAAAGGAGTTCTGTGAAAAATTAACAGAATCTGCGGCAAAGAATCAGGAGTAACCTGTAACAAGGTAATAAAAATTAGATTCGCAGGTTAAGGCTTGCGAATCTAATTTTATCTTAAAGGAGGTTCAGTATGAAAACTAAGAACAGAGGGCTGTGGATCGCGTTATTCACGATACCCTGTATGATTCTTTTTGCGATTGTGTACGCGGCGCCTATCGTGACGGTGCTCTATACCTCGCTTTGTAACTATACGACATTCTCAGCTCCGGTATTTACCGGGATAAAGAACTTCGTGACTATTTTCCAGGATACGGATTTTCTTGTATCTATCAGAAACACTCTCGTTTGGGTGGTTCTGCAGTCTACCTTCCACGTGTCACTCGGCCTTTTGATGGCGCTTGTGCTGCGGCGTAAGCCAAAGGGCTGGAAGGTTGTGCGTACGGCTTACATGATTCCTAACATTGTTCCAACCGCGGCTACCGGTGTGATGTTTACCCTTCTCCTGAATCCTTCTTTCGGAGTGGTGAAACCGTTTTTGGATTTTCTTGGGGTGGATTATTCCATGGTTCCCAACCTGTTCGGAAACTCCAGGTACGCGTTCTGGACAGTTACGTTTACCTGGATTCTCTATTCAGGGTTTAATACCATCATTTTCCTTGCGGAAATGGGAGCGATTGATAAAGAGATTTACGAGGCAGCCACCGTGGATGGTGCAAGACCCTGGCAGGTGGACCGCTATATCACCCTGCCTCTTATGAAAAACATTTTCGGCACCTGCGTGACTCTGGCTTCCGTGGCAATGGTATCTCAGTTTGACATCATTTATATGACCACCAAGGGCGGCCCGGGAAATTCCACCTTGAACCTGCCGATTTATCTCTACAAGGCAGCCACTCTGGAAAATAATTACGGCAAGGCAAACGCCGTGGGCGTAGTGCAGATTGTTCTGGGACTCGTGCTTGTGCTTTTGATCCAGCGGCTGTTCCAGGAGAGAAAGGAATTAAAGGAGGGAAAATAAGTGAAGAAAACATCGAAAGCTACGGTTGTCACAGCGGGCATTTTCAAATATCTGTTTATGATATTTTTTGTGCTGATTGCTGTTGGTCCCATTGTGTGGGCCTTTATCAGCTCCTTTAAAAGCTATGCGGAGATTAACTCTTCCGCGCTTTCCTGGCCGTCAACCTTTAACCTGGATAACTATAAGGCAGCCTTTCAGTTTGCACCGATTGCTAAGTACTTTTTAAACAGCGTGGTGATCGTGGGGTGTAGCGTGCTGGTGACGGTGGCGCTTGTTGCCATGTGCTCTTATATTATTTCGAGATTTGATTTTAAGTTAAAAATCCTCATCGTGCTGTTGATCTCTGCGTCTTTGATGCTTCCGGCACAGGCGATTTCCCAGCCGTTGTTTGCGATTTTCCAGAAGCTTGGGATATTTGACACAAAGCTTGGGCTGATCATTGTGTATTCGGCTATGGGAATTCCTATGTCGTTCTTTGTCATGACAAGCTATTATAAGACGATTTCCACGGCGCTGGAGGAGTCGGCTTATATTGATGGGGCTACGTTTTTGCAGACCTTTTTACATATTATCCTGCCTCTTGCCAAGCCGGGGCTGGTGACCATTGCGCTTCTGGAATTTATCAATACCTGGAACGAATTTTATTTTGCATTGATGCTCACAAGCGGCGACAGTGCGAGGACGGTGCCTATAGCTTTGAACTATTATATGGGTACCTTTGCGAATAATTACTCCGCTCTTTTCGCGGCGGTGGTGATGACGGTGCTGCCTACGATTCTGGTATTTATCATTTTGCAGAGACAGGTGATGGAAAGTCTGACGGCAGGAGCGGTCAAAGGGTGAGTATGTCCGGAATGATAAGGGAAAGGATAGGTAAATATGGATACAATGAAGAGAGCGATTTATCCGGTAGAGGCGTGGTCGATTACGGAGACGGCATTTGATGTAGCGAATAATTACCGGAATGAGACAACCTTTGCCCTCTCCAACGGATATATCGGGACAAGAGGAACCTTTGAGGAGGCGTATCCCTTTGATATTGATACCGGACTGGAAGGGAATTTTATCAACGGATTCTATGAGAGTGAACAGATCCGCTACGGAGAGGCGAACTTCGGCTCGCCGCTTTTAAGCCAGTCGCTTCTGAATCTGCCGAACCTCAAGGAGACAAGGCTTCTCATTGACGGGGAAGAATTCGATATGCGCAAAGGTAAGACAGAGGAGTATAAAAGGACCCTGCAAATGAGGGACGGGATTCTGTCCCGCAGCCTGGTGTGGACCTCGCCGGAGGGCCGGAGGGTAAAAATAGAGATCGGACGCCTTGTTTCTTTCCGGTATAAAAATATCATGGCGTTGCAGTATCGCGTAACACCTCTGAATTTCAGTGGTACACTAACTTTTGTGTCTAAGCTGGAGGCAAATGTGGAAAACCATACGAGAAAGACGAACCCTATTGTGGATTACGGGCCTTTCGGACGGAAGCTCGAGCCGGTGAAGCTGTATGCGAAGGGGAACACGCTTTATTATGAAGGTATTACCCAGACAAGCAGGCTGACTGCGGCGTGCGGGAGCAGCCATTGTCTTGTGTGGGGGGATGGCCACAGGGCGGGACAGGCGGATTTTACAGTAAGTGAGCAGAATGACGGTGCGGCGGGACATGCGGGTTCGACAGTAAGAGGAGAGGATGGCGGCACAGCGGCACAGGGAAATTCTTCAGTGGGAGAGCAGAACGGAGGAGCAGCAGTGCAGTTTACATCCTGCGTGGAAGAACTGGATGCAGAGCTTCGGATGGAGGTTACGTGTCGTGAGGGTAAGAGTGTAAGCCTTGAAAAATTTATCTGCTACACCTCAGACCTGGATATGAACCGGGATGACCTGGAGTCTTTCGTTCTGGATTTGCTGGCGGAGGTTTCCGCTCAGGGCTATGAAGCGCTTGAGAATTTCCAAAAGGAATATATGCATCATTACTGGGAGCTTGCCGACGTACGCATTGACGGAGATGAGGCGCTCCAGCAGGGAATGCGGTTCAATATTTTTCATGTAATGCAGTCGGCAGGGCGCGATGGCAGGACGGGCATGGGAGCGAAGGGGCTGTCTGGTGAAGGCTACGAGGGGCATTATTTCTGGGATACGGAAATGTATGTGATGCCCATGCTCATCTATACGGAGCCCGAGACTGCCAAAGCACTGCTTACATACCGCTACCACACACTTGACAAAGCCAGGGCCAGAGCGAGGATTCTGGGCCATGACAAGGGTGCGCTATACCCATGGAGGACCATCAACGGGGAGGAGGCATCCACCTATTATCCGTTGGGAACCGCCCAGTATCATATTAATGCGGACATTGCCTATGCCTTATCTCTGTATCTCAAGGTGACGGAGGATGTGGACTTCTTTAAAGAAATGGGCGCGGAGATGCTGATTGAAACGGCCCGGGTGTGGGCGGATGTGGGTAGCTTTGCCGAGTGTAAGGGCGGCAGATACTGTATTTGCTCCGTCACGGGACCGGATGAGTACAACGTGCTGGTGGACAATAATTTTTACACAAATCTTATGGCACGGGAGCACCTGCGGGATGCCGTAAAGGCGGTGGAATATCTGAAAGCCAACGATCCCAAGAGGTTTAAGGAGCTTTGCAAAGAGCTTGATTTTGCCCCGGAGGAAGTGGAGCTTTGGAAGCAGATTATCGAAAATATGTATTTCCCCTATGATGAGGAAAGGCAGGTTTATCCTCTGGATGACGGCTTTATGATGCGTAAGCCATGGGATGAATCAAAGATTCCTGTGGAAAAAAGAGCCTGGCTTTATGAGAATTATCATCCGCTTTTTATCATGCGCCACCGCATGTCTAAGCAGGCAGACGCGATTCTCGGCATGTACCTGCACAGCAACCTTTTTACAGAGGAGGAGCTGCGGAGAAATTATGATTTCTATCAGGAGGTGACGCTGCATCATTCGTCGCTTTCCACCTGTATCTTTGGAATTTTGGCCTGTGAGATTGGGTATTATGAGGAAGCGTACAAATATTTCTCCCAGTCTGCAAGAATGGATCTGGACGACTATCATAATAACTTCTACGCGGGAATCCACGCGGCAAATATGGCCGGAACCTGGCAGGCGATTGTAAACGGCTTTGCCGGGCTTCGCACGAACGCGGGAAGGCTGGAGCTTAAGCCTTATCTGCCGTCTAAATGGGAGGGATATTCCTTTAGGGTGCGTTATCGGGGAAACGTGGTAGAAATCAGTGTTTCCAAAGAAGGCACCAGGCTTGAGCTTAAGGAAGGGAAAGAGCTTTCCGTGTGGAGCGGGGACCGGGAGACGCGTGTAACTTGTGCCGGTCCGGTGTTTTTGGCGTAGCCCTCATGGCAGACTGATAAGGCATTTAAACTATAGAGTGGCGCTGCCACACATTATAAACACGGAGGAAAATACACTGTGAAAAAATATAAAGCGATTTTTTTTGACTGGGATGGAACCGCTGTACTTTCCCGTAAGGCTCCGGTAGACGATATTATCGGACCAATGAAAGCGCTCCTTGGCGAAGGCGTCAAGCTTGCGGTGATTAGCGGGACCACTATGGAAAACATTGGCGGAGGAAAACTGTATACATACTTTACGCCAGAAGAAAGAAGGAATCTGTTTTTCGGTCTTGGGCGCGGCGCGTTTAACTATGGATTTGACGAGAGCGGCGAGGCGTATACTTTTGGGGAAAAGCTGCCGGACAGGGAGATGCTGGTGCAGATTCATGATGTCTGCTATGCAATCCACAAATATCTTTTGAACGAGCATGGACTGAATACGGATATTGTATTTTCCAGGCCGAATTATTGTAAGATTGACCTTATGGTGGAGAATAACCGGGGCGAGGCGTTATTTTTGCAGGAGGGGGAAAAAGAAAGGCTTCTGGAAACCCTTTCGGCACATGGCTTTGTGGGCGGACTTAAAGGACTGGTGGAGCTGGCGGAAAATATTGGCCGTGAGATGGGGATTCCGGTTCTTGCCACCACAGACGCGAAATATCTTGAGGTTGGGATTTCCAGCAAGAGTGATAATGTGAATACAATCCTCGGTTTTATGGAAGAAAATCATGGAATAATCGCCGGGGAGTGCAGCTTCTGGGGAGACGAGTATATCGGATTCGGAGAAGGGATTTTCGGAAGCGACAGTTTTATGATCACGGATAAAACCAGAGCAGGGGATTTCTTCGATGTGTCTGAGACGCCCGGCGAGCGGCCAAAGGAGGTTGAACAGCTCGGGGGCGGAGTGAAGCGGTTTGAGGAGTTTTTGATTTCGCAGAAGCGCTGCGGATAAGAACAGGTTTGGTGTAGATGTCCAAAATAGGCGATATGTTCCATATTGGGCATAGATTTTTATTTGACGGCTATTTGATAGTGTGTATTCTTTCTATTGCGGCGGCTTTTATGCTTTAGCCGCCGCTGCACGGTACAGTTTCAGGATAAAGCAACACCGAGGCCGAAAAGGTATCCGGGGTATACTGAAAATCCGCAATGCCCCCATAGCGCATGGCGACTGCGCGGATGCTGGCAATGCCCACGCCCTCGGCCTTCTGCCTGCCGGGCTTCGTAGACAGGAAGCCGTCGCCCTGGGGATAGATCATGCCGCTGTATCCGTTTTCCATATGTATCAATAGCTGCTTCCGGTCACAGCGCACCTTCAGATGAATAAACCGGTGTGTCCCCTGGGCATCCACGGCGGCTGCGACAGCATTTTCCCACAGATTCCCCAGTATGACGGCCAGGTCGCTGCCTGCCACTCCCGGTTTTGCTGGGAGCTGCAGGTTAAGCTCGGTTTTTATGTCTGCCTGCATGGCAAGCGTTTCATAACGGCGGCATAGAGTATCTGCCACATAATTCTCACATAATGGCGGCTGCACGGCCGCTTTCATGCTGTCCTCGTAATCATCCAGATAAGCGAGAGCCTTTTCCACTGCTCCTTTTTCCAAAAGACCGCGCAGTACCGCAGCATGCTGCCTGCTGTCGTGCCGTATCCGTTTTATTTCTTCCGTATGGTTTTCCAAGTCCTCCATTCTTGCCTGCTGCAGGTCAACCTGATGGGCAAGCTGTGTCCGGTATTGGGCCTCCTGTGCGAATTTTACGGCATTTGTCACCGCGGAAACCGTCTGGGAATAGGTAACGAAGGCACTCAGGAGGATCATGGCCTTCATAGCGTTTGCCATTGCGAAATCATAAATGGGGAAAAGTATCACTTGTACGAAATAAAGCAAAACAAAGAACAAAGGAATCAGCCAGAGGCGTTTATAAGACCGTGCATCTATCAGTAGAAGCTTCTGATAAAGCTTTCTGCATAAAGAGGCCAGGCATGGGGTGATCAGCAGGGCGGGAAGCCCGAAGCCTAAAATGTCAATCCATGAGAAGTCCGCCTCCGCCAGAGGGGGAAACCATGTGCCATAAATAAAGAATGTGACACTGCGGCACAGTTGGCTCACCTGTTGGGCAAGGAGAAAAATGAGCAATATCCGGCTGCCCCGCTCCTGTGTGCAGTACCTGATGCTGAAATAGCCAACCCCTAGCCACAGAGGTATATTGACCATGCTGTAATCGATCTGCCAGGGCAGGACGGATGCCATAAAGAGCATCGAGGCCATACTGACGAAGCTACCCGCAAAAGCCAGCAGCAGGGTATAAGGGATTAAAAACCGCAGGCCTGCCACCAGCCGGTCTTTCAGTACATAAATGCAAAAGCTTATAGTCAAAATAGCTTCAATCACACATACAATATATTCAGCAGCTAATGTTTCCATACTTACTCCTCCATGTGTTTGAACACGTATGACAGGTAGATGCTTCTGAGCAAGGCGCGTTTATCCCGGGAAAGAGGTATTTCACGGTCATCCTTCATTAAGAAGCTGTCCTCATTTATCCGCTGTACATAATCCATGTTTACAATAAAGCAACGATAGCAGCGTATAAAAGGTTCTCCGCCCAAGGCTGCCTCCAGGGCCGCCAGGGGCTGTCTTACGGTGAGCTCGCCCTTGACCGTGTGAATGATAGTTTTGTGCCCATACACCTCAATGTAGAGAATGCCCGTTACATCTACTTCCAGCTCCGTAAAACCGGAGGTTACCTGCAGGCTCTTTCTGGAGGGCTGAGGCTTCTTAAGAACACGGCTCATTGCCACACAGAAAGCATCCCAGGTAATCGGCTTCACCAGATAATGGAGCGCAGCCACATCAAAGCCCTCGGCATAGTGTTCGCGGCTGGTAGTAGTAAAGATAAAAGCTCCGCAGAAGCCCTTCGCACGCAGGATACGTGCAGCGTCTACTCCTGACGCACCTTCCATATAAATGTCCAGAAACATCACATCAGCCATTCTGGCTTCCTTGCTTTTGAGGAGCATACCGGCATTCTTGAAATGCATGACGGTAATCTGCATACTATTCTCTTTTTCATATCGGACACAGTAATCTTTGAGAATTTCATAATCCTCAGAAATATCTTCGCAAATCACAGCCAGCATAATTAATATTCCTCCTATCGGGCACGCGGTTTAATGTTATTAAAATTATAACATAAAAAATGAAAATATACGGAATCTTTCTTACGGTTTAGGTCATATAAATCCGGTTCAGGGCGATTCTATTGATTTGACTGCTTTCATCTGTAACAATCAAAGAAAACCGATTCTTAAGGTTAATCGTTAAGGTCAAGAGCTCAAGGGAGGAGATACTATGCATAAAAATGCAGAACGTAAAAATGTTAAAAAGAGATTGGGAATATCCTTACTCTGTGCAGTGTTAACCCTGACGCAGCTTCCTGCTGCAGTAATGGCGGAAGAAATGGCAGCAGAGGAGAACTTTGTAAACGAGGAGGCGGCAGAGTTTACAGATGGAGCGGAAGAAGTAAATGGAAATATTATTCCTCAAGAGGAAGGTTTTTTTGAAAGTGAGGTATCACTGTCACAGGGTGACGGAGTGGGAGAATCTGAGGATGAGATGAAGCAGGAGGAAGAGGAGACTGAGATATTCAGTGATGCACTTACTGCTTCTGAGTATGGGATTCCCAAAGATGGGGAAGTAGAGTTTGGGGATGGAGAGGACCAGAATCAAGATCAGCAACAGGATATCCTTTTTAGAAATGGCATACAGACAGAGCTTGATATCAGCAAAGGCAATATCGTGATCGGTGAAAATAGTGTATCGGGTACTGATACAAACGGTGTCATAATTACATCGCCAAACAGCAATGGCTATAAAATTACAGGAAACACAAGTCAGTACACAGTTAAAATAACCGGGGGAGAGCATCATATTACACTCAATGGCGTAAATATCCAGGTGAATGACTGCGCCTTTCAAATGAATGGGGCGACTGTAAACCTGACATTGGCTGAGACTAGCAAAAACACACTGGATAGTAGCAGTGGCTTGAATGCTGCATTACAGGTTAATACAGGCTCCACCCTGATTTTAGTCGGAAATGGTGAACTGATAGCGAAAGGCGGCATGAATGGTGCTGGTATCGGTGGAGGTGCTAACGGTTCCGGCGGTTTGATCACAATCGGAGGAAATGTCTCCGTAACAGCAACCGGAGGCACAAACAGTGCAGGTATTGGTGGAGGTGCTAACGGTTCCGGCGGTTCTATTACAATCGAAGGAAATGCTTCCGTAAAAGCATCCAGCAGTGGCAAGGCTGGTATCGGAGGTGGTTCTAACGGGGAGAGCGGAAATATAGTCATACAGGGGAATGCCTTTGTGGAAGCCACTGGCGGCCAGTCAGGCGCTGCCATTGGCAGCGGCTCCAACAAAGGTGTACAGAGTATTACCTTTAATGGAAATGTATTAGTGATGACATATTCACAGACCGGCAGATTTATTGGAAAAGGCAGTATTGCCGGAGCAGCAGGAACTATCAGTAAGGTACAGGGTGTAATTTTCGAAGGTAATAAGGGAACGGTATATGGTACTGCCCCCGTTTCTGAGCCTTTTACGATTCCGGCAGACGGTACTTTAACTGTGCCTGAGGACGCTGTATTGACGATTCCGGATGGAGTATCTCATACAAATAATGGGGTTATAGAAAATAAAGGTCAGATAACCGGAAGCGGTAGTATTGTGAATAATGGGACAATTAACGATTATAGTAATCAGGTTTCTGTGTCTATAACCGGTACCGGGAAAGTGATTAAGTCTGCTGATGTGCGGGTTTCCGTTTATGACAGCAATAACAACCCGGTTAGTGATGTCGGCTATGGTGAGACAATCTGCATCAAGGCAAATGTGAGCGATGCATCCGGTAATGATTTAGATGACGGATCGATGACTTTTAAATCAGGGGCAAGCCTGTTAAAAACGGTAAATGTGTCAAACGGGCAGGCTGACAGTGGTGAAATCACCCTTACCGGAGCTGTCTGGAAGCCGGGGAGTTATACCATCCAGGCTGAGTTTAGCGGCGCTGATGGCACAGCGTTGAAGAGTACAGCTAATCTAAATCTGACAGTAAAAAAAGCATCCCGCACAATCTCCCTCGCAGGTACCTCAGTCATAAAAGGTTCTAATGTAGTTTTGCCGGGAGCGGCGCTTTCGGCGGGAGCGGGTGATGGAGCAATACAGTACGGCTACAGTAATGTCAATGACATTGCCCAGGTAACAAACTGGCAGGACAGCCGTTCCTTTAACAATTTGGAAATAGGGAAAAAGTATTACTTTTTCGCCAGGGTGTCAGAAGGTGTATATTACGAGAAGACTAAATCCGGTTCCATGGAGGTGGAAATATCGTCTATGGAGGGTGTGTGGGTAAATAATGTGAATCTCCTGACAGCTTCGGACAATACAACACAGTGTGGCAGCGGCACGGCATCCTATAACGTGAACACAAGAACGTTGACATTAACGAATGCTACCGTAGAAAGACGTAATGATAATCACTCGCATAGCAATTCATTTATCTGGCTTGATGTGGAAAAGGATTGTACCATCGTTTTGAATGGACAGAATACAGTGGGTATCACAGATGATGAATCCAGAGTCGGTATTCAGTCTGAATCTAATCTCACAATTACGGGCGATGGCAGTCTGACAGTAAAAGGCGGCGGAAATAATCAGGAAAAAACGTTTACCGGGATTACTGCCAACCAGAAAAATATTGCAATTAAAAATACTGAGATTTCCTTTGAAAATGAAAATGTACGGGGCCAAAATAGCAATATTTACTTCACCGCTATTAATGTCAATACGAATTCATCACTCACAGTCTCCGATTCGACCATTAATGTTATGAATTATACTTTTGGAATAGGTGGCGGCTTACCTTCGGTTAAGATAAAAGGGTCGGAAATGAATTACAAGGTAGATGATCATACGCTTAAACCATATTATGGAATAAACGGAACTGATATTAGGATTGAAAACAGCAAGATGGTTTTTGAACTTGCGGGAGGCGAAGAATATTTTAAGGCAATAAATAGTACGGGGAAGTTAAAGTTTGACGGAGCGGATATAAAGGCTTTGCTTAAGGGGAATGAAGAGGGGAATTGTATCATGAGTGATGATGAAATGTCCATTCAAAATGGAACAATCATTAACGTTGAAAGTGGCTATCCCTCTGTGTATTCATCTAAAGACATTATCATAGCAGCCAGCCAGATAAATGCAGTTACACGAAAAGGCAATGCCATTTGGGCAGAAGGAAAGCTTACTGTCAGCAGCACATCGGATATTGAGACAAAGACTTATTTATGCGGTTTGGAGTCAGGGGGCGATATGCGGATCTGCGACAGCAGAATAGACGCAGTAAGTAGTAATGCCAATGCAATTTTTGTGGGCGGCAATCTGGAAATTAGCGGAGCTTCGAATATAAACACGGAGGGATACTGGTGTGGCATACAGTCACTTGGAAATGTGACCATCACTGGCGGAAGAATAGAAGCATCAAGCAGCCATGATTCGGCAATATTTGCGGAAGGCAGTGTGGAAATCAGTGGTATGCCGGATATAAGAGCGTATGGTTTTTACCCCGGCTTAGATTCAATGAAAGATATGACAATCAGCGGAGGTAAGATTGAGTCGGTCAGCAGCACTGATATTGGTATTCGTACAAGAGGGATTTTAAGTATTGCCGGTGGTGAGATTTACGCGAAGGGAAAACCTGGATACGCCGGGATTGCGGCATTAAACCTTCAAACAGCCTCAGAAGAAGCTGTCTTACGTATTGATGCGGATATAATGGCAGAGAAAAATAATGCATGGCCGGATTTTTCTGATTGGACATATTATGCGGATAGAGATGAAACAAGAAGTTGGAATGCATTTATTCCACAGTCTGCTGGGGAGTTGGAGGTGCTGGACGGGCGTATGTTGAATGCTTTAACAGAAGTATGGTTAAAGCCCGCATGTAAAATAACTTTCGATGTGAACGGCGGCTCAGGAGCAAATACCACAGTCAAGGTTTATCCGGGGAATACGGTAGAACCTCCGGCAGCAGATCCCACCAGACCGGGATACTATTTCTCAGGATGGCTTGCAGAGGATGGTTCCGACTTTGATTTTGCTTCCACTCCGGTAAATCAGGATATGACACTTAAGGCAAAATGGTCTGCTTATGTTTACGACTATTACTATAGCATCCAGGCTAGCGCCGGAGAGCATGGCACAATCACACCGTCCGGAAACATATCGGTCCGCGAGTATACAGACCAGACCTTCGCATTCACGCCGGATGAGGGCTACGAGACAGCGGTGGTGCTGGTAGACGGCCAGAAGGTGGAAATAGCAGAAAAGGCTGATTCCTACAAATTTGAACGAGTTACCTCAGGACATACCATAGACGTGTCCTTCTTAAAAATAGTGCCCGAGACTTACCCGGACGGCACCATTGCCAAGCCGGACGGAAGCTTTGAAACCCCGGAAGGTGTCGTGACTCTTCCTGATGGAACCGTGATCCTTAATGACAAGGACAAGACAGAACTGAAGCCGGACAGCGAAGGAAAGGCAGCCATAGTGAACAAGAACGGTACCGTGACCGTGCAGGACGGCTCGGTGAGAAACCCGGACGGGACCTATGCGCGTCCGGCAAGGCCTGTGATTGAAAGAGTAGAAATAAAGAAAAACAGGGCAGATATTTATCTTGAGCAGGAAACAGCCGGAGCCACAGGCTATGATTATGTGATAAGCCCTAACCCCAACTGTATTGTAGATAAGGATTACACCCAGGTCAACAAAAACGTGCTCCTGACAAATACCTCCATGTTTTACGTGCAGCAGGATACTTATTACGCATACTGCCATTCCTGGCTCAGGGACAGCAACGGCAGGAAAGTGTTCAGCCAGTGGTCAGAAGGCTATGAATTTACAGTGCCCGGTTATACGCCGGATACCCCGTCGATTGTGAAGGTGGCTAATCCGAAAAAGGGCGTGGTCGTTGTGACCGTGTCCGTGCCGGAGGGTGCGAAGGGCTTTGATGTGATTCTGGGAAGAAGCGTTAAGAAGGTAAACGGTGAGAAACGCCCGGTAGACTACGGCAAGGATGTGCGTAAGAATCAGAGAAGCACCTTAAAGACAGTGACCTTTAAGAATGTAAAACCGGGAAGAATCTATGCGGCGCTTCATTCCTACAGCCGGACGCCGGAGACAAACGCTAAGGTGTTCAGCAGGTGGTCGGGCTACAAGACGATAAAGGTTAAATAGGGGTGATTATGTTCTATTGATTTATTCACTTTTATCTGTAACAATCAAAGAAAAAGCAAAAGAACTGATTGCCAAGATGAACTGCCTAAATTGCCAAAATTTTAAGCGGCATATGCGTTCACGCTCAAGATATGTGTGAACTGGAAAGAAAAAGGGAGGACGATTATATGAAAAAAAGATTAATCACATGTATGCTTGCATTTACCATGCTTTTTACAGCTATGCCGGTAAATGCAGCAGAAGATTCAGAGCCGGCAGCGTTGTTTGGCAGTTTCCAGGGAGAACAGGATCCGGAAGGGATTTCAGGCTATGTGAAAGATTTTGATGACGGCTCAGATGCTGGATACTCCGCAGAATCAGGGTGGGTATTTACTGACGGAAACAGCAGTGAGGTACAGAACATAGAAGAAGCGGAAGAAGCGCCGTTGTTGTCTGCATCCCAGTATGTTGTGCCCATACTGAAGCTGCCAATCCCGGGACAGCCAGGTCAATATGACGATACGGCAGACCTTAGCGGACTGATTTTTACATTGTATGAAACAGACGGCAACACCCCGGAAAACTTGGTTTATAAAGATTCTGCTATGAGTAGTTATGATACATATAATTCGCTGTATAAGGTTTTTTTCCAAGGCCTGGGAGACACATCGAAAGCATATAAAATCATACTTCAGGATAATCCGTTTTACGAGATGACAGATAGCTACCTTTTTTCTGTTGGCAGTTATGTCCCCTCGGGTACTCTGGAATTAGTGAAAAAAGCACCGGTATCGGATGGGAGTACATCTGTGGTTGTTGACGGAATGCCAGGGGCGGTATGGACAGGTACAGGGGCAGAAAATGATCCTTATGCTATAACACAAACTGTGAGTACTAATACAAGTACGATTACTGTCCGTACAGAGAATACTCAGGCAGCGATCAGTTATGAAGGAAACACTTATACAGGTAAAAATATATTTAATATCCCCTATGGAACCAATACCGTTTCCTTTACTGTTACGTCCAAGGATGGAAATAAGACCAGCTATTATAGTGCGGAAATAACAAGACCCAAATATAAGCCGCTGGCGCCTTCGAATCTAAAAGGTATATCGCCCGCAACGATTGGCGGCAGTGATGGTGAGATAACAGGGTTAGATACGAAAAAAGCTTATGAATACAAGATGGCAGGAGAGTCTGATTACATACCAGTAAATGCGGGGGCAGCTAAAATCGAAGGATTAGCTGAAGGCACCTATGCTGTCAGGCTGGCGGAGACAGATACCCAGGCGCCCAGCCCTGATGCGAACGTGGTAGTGCCTGCTCCTGTAGTGCATACAATCAAACCGCCTGCTAATCTTCCTCAGGGAGTTGAAATCCTGGAAATCCCGAATGAAATGGTTGAAGGCCGTAAAATGCAGATTAAAATCAAACTTCCACCGGGAAGGTTGATTGAGGCCGTTAATTATAAATATGTGAGTGGTGGTTGGACATTATCGAGTTCTTTTCACTCCAATGACTTTTCATATTCCCAAGAAAACGGAGAAAACATACTGACTATTTCCACAGATGCAATAGACTATGATATTACCTTAGACATATCTCTTAAAGAGGGAACTTACTATCAGGTAACAACAGCGCCAGAGGGCACACAGTACACAGTGGGTGTAACCGGGGCAACGAAGGTTAGACAAGGAAACCTGGACTATTATCAAAGCGGAAGCAACATCACAGTTACTGCCGCCCTGAAAACGATTCCGAGTACTTGGATAGGCTTTGCTGAAATAAGCAGCCTTGCTGCATATAAGAAGGGAACAGAAGTGCCTGTGGAAGGGACAGTACTGGATACTTCATCCAAGAATGCGTGGACTTTAAAAATTTCTGTTAATGAGGACATGAATATTAATCATAGCGTCACTATTTATCCGGCTGATTTCACAGAGTTAGAGGAAATATTGAATAAAATAGGCTCTCTCAACCAATATGTAAACAACAAAGCAAAAGCAGATCTGGAAGAGCGTTTGAAAATGCTGGATGCTATTCGGAGACAACCGAAAAAAGACCAGGAAACGGTGAACAATTACGTGGATCTTTTGGCGGAAGATTATAAAGGACTTGTAATCTACGTCCCATTACCTCAACCCTCTCCGCTTGACAACATGCCTCCTGGTTCTATCCTTCTTCCGGACGGGAGTATCCAGACTCCAAACGGAACCATAATCAAGCCTGACGGTACAATTATCCTGCCGGATCAAACTGTCCTTTCACCGACAGAAGACGGAAAGAAGCCGTCTATTGACAAACAGGAGAATGTGACAGATGTGAATGGCACAGTCATTGATGGCGATGGAAATATCACCTTACCCAATACAGGAACAGATCCGGAGGAAAAGCAAACCAGTGTCAACAAAGCCGAAACGGGGGAACGTCCCAAATATCATCCCGAAGACGGTACTGTCACTACATCAGAAGGAAATACAGTGGTACAGCCGGATGGCAATAGAGTGCAGCCGCCTTCAGGCTCAGTGGTGCAGCCGGATGGTACGATCACCTATCCGGATGGTACGAAGGTACAGCCGGATGGCACAATATACGGGGCTGACGGGAGCATTGTAGGCAGAGACGGCACCTATGCGCGCCCGGCAAGACCTGTGATCGAAAGAGTAGAGATAAAGAGAAACAGGGCAGATATCTATCTTGAGCAGGAAACAGCCGGAGCCACAGGCTATGATTATGTGATAAGCCCTAACCCCAACTGTATTGTAGATAAGGATTACACCCAGGTCAACAAAAACGTGCTCCTGACAAATACCTCCATGTTTTACGTGCAGCAGGATACTTATTACGCATACTGCCATTCCTGGCTCAGGGACAGCAACGGCAGGAAGGTGTTCAGCCAGTGGTCAGAAGGCTATGAATTTACAGTGCCCGGTTATACGCCGGATACCCCGTCGATTGTGAAGGTGGCTAATCCGAAAAAGGGAGTGGTCGTTGTGACCGTGTCCGTGCCGGAGGGCGCGAAGGGCTTTGACGTGATCCTGGGAAGAAGCATTAAGAAGGTAAACGGTGAGAAACGCCCGGTAGATTATGGTAAGGATGTGCGTAAGAACCAGAGAAGCACTTTAAAGACAGTGACCTTTAAAAATGTAAAGCCGGGAAGAATCTATGCGGCGCTTCATTCCTACAGCCGAACACCGGAGACAAACGCCAAGGTGTTCAGCAAGTGGTCGGGCTACAAGACGATAAAGGTTAAATAGGGCTGACTATGAAGAAGGCAGCAGATAGTTACGAATAAGAATGAGAAGAGTCTGGGCACGCCCAGTCCCTTTAGAAAAAATCAGGGGCCAGGTTTGCAAAAAACTTGGCTCCTGGTGCATCTGTTTCCTATAAAATCTGTCTCCGAATCAATATTGGAGACAATGATGTCTTAAGTGTTTTACAAAAACAGCAAAATAAGCCCATTGTATCAAAGAACGAATTGTGCTAAAATGAAAGAGGAATACATAAAAGATATTATATGGAATTTTGGATTTAAATGCCAAATCTTAAATTTCCATAAAGCTCTTGTAATGACTGCCGCCTTGTGATAATCTTGATTTACATTTCAGGAACTCTAATATGTCTTGCCGTTCGGCACAACAATTCCTGTGAATTCAAGATTATCGAAAAAGGAGTAAAGTAAGGGCATTGGGAAGTAAAGACCAGGCTTTGAAAGAATACCTTGAAGACTGTTCCCGCTATGCAGATCTAATGAATGGCACAGTTTTCCGCGGAAAACAGGTTGTTCATCCGGAGTATCTGGAAAAAGTAACCAGAAGAAAGACGGTATTCCAAGGTATCTATCAAGAAGGATCCAAAGCACAATTACGGAAGATAAATAATCAGGCAGAAACTCAGGCAAAAAACCAAGTAAGAATTCAGGCACATTATCTGGAGCGGGAACGAGATATGGTTATGCTTCATAACAAAAAAGGCGAGAGATTCTATGTCGCCTGCGAAGGCCAGTCCCAACCGGATTATGATATGCCTGCAAGGAATTTCATATACGACGGGGTGGAATATTCAGATCAATTGAGGTGCAGGAAGAAGAAAGGCGGAAAGCACCGGAGAGGACGCACAAAGCCATTGCTGCCGGTATTCCACCTGGTATTGTATCTGGGTGAGAAGCGGTGGCTGAGCAAGCATACACTTTTCGAAATGCTGGATATACCCGAATCCTTAAAGGAGTTTTGTTCACTTTTGCCAGATTACAGAATACAGGTTGTGGACATCCATGAGCAGAACCCGGAACTGTTCCGGACCGAATGGAAGGATATCTTTGCCCTGATGTCCCACAGCAGAAATAAAGAAAAACTAAAGATTTACATAGAGAAGCATAACGAGGAAATTCGGAAGTTAAGCCTGGAAACCAGGAAATTCCTGGCGGTACTTCTGGATCAATACGAACTAATGGATGACGGAAGGATGGAGGTGAAGGACGTGTGTAAAGCATGGGATGGCGCAATGCTGCTATATAAGGAAGAAGGCAGGGCGGAAGGAATTCATGCCTTTATTGAGCTCTGCATGGAATTCGGATTTTCAAAGCAGGCTGCACAGGATAAAATGCAGCAGAAGTTCAATCTTTCCAAAAAAGCAGCTACGGAATATATGAAGAAATATTATACGAACAATAGGCAAACAAATTAGAAAAACCACCAACTACACACCAAACAGTGTGTCAAAATGATAGTAGCTGCCGCACTAAAATATTCAGTGCGGCAGCAGTTTTTACAATCTTGCTTTGTAATACAGCGGTGAAATCCCATAAAATTTCTTAAACAACTTACTGAAATGATAAGCGTCCTCATACCCAACCGAGACTGCCACCGACTTGATGGAAAGTTCCGGATTCTCATCCAGGAGCGCCTTAGCCTTTTTCATCCGCAGGCTGATCAGGTAATTGATGGGCGTATCGCCGGTCTCGCTCTTAAAAAGCTTGGAAATGTAAAAGGAGCTCAGGTACATATTGGCTGCAATCTGGTCCAGGGAAATTTTGTCCTGGTAATGCTCCTCCATATACTTGGTAATCTGCTCAATCACATATTTTTTGTTGATCGATTTAAACTCATATCCCGCAGCTGCGTCTCGTTTTTTCTCATCCGCCTGGGTCTGAAGCTGAAAGCGTTCCAGAATGCACAATACCTGAATAAGATAAGATTTGAGCATGAAGTAACGGCCTGCCTCGTGGCTGTCAAGCTCCAGGGCAATGGAATCACACAAGGAAGATACTCGTTTTTTCGTATCATCGGGGAGCTTGGCAATGAGCTCATAACCGTGAAAAAGCGGGAAATGGTTTTTCGGGCAGTTCTTAAATTCCACATCTGTAAATGCTAAGTAGCACTCTGTGAAGGTGCGGGCAGCATTAAGGTCCGGGATGCTCCTGTGATACGTCCCGGGATTAAGTACAATAATATTTCCCTCCTCCACAGCATATTCTCTATTGTCTACGAGCAAATGTCCTCTGCCCTTCAGGATAATCACAATCTCAATAAAATCATGGCAATGATAGTTAGTTTCCACCTCGGTCCTTTTTTGAATACAGGAGAACAGAAACCTGGGATTCAGATCATTGTATGTAAAATCATAAGGACTCTGACACATATTTCCACCTCGTTTTCTATTAATACTGAAAGTCAATAGTAAGTTAATACCGTAAATGAATATCGTGAATTAGTACCGTGAATTAATATTGCAAACATTATACTAAGCCGGCACATGTGCAAGGCTGCTTTACGGCTGCACAGCGTGTTTGCTTTTCCGTCACAATGTGTTATATTGCCGCCGGGCTTAGCTTGACTATGGAAAAGTATACAACATAAGACATGCAAAGTACAAGATATTACATTCTACTTTTTATCAAGATGTTTATAATGGGTACTGGTCGTAATCGTTCAGGTATGCTGAACGTTTAGAATAAATAAAAAAGGATGGTATGGTTATGGCAAAAAGTATGACATCAGGTAAACCAGCTAAATTGATTCTGTTATTCGCGCTTCCCCTGATTGTGGGAAATGTGTTTCAGCAATTTTATAGTATGGCGGATACGATTATTGTAGGAAGGACGATCGGTGTAAACGCGTTGGCGGCCGTGGGATGTACAGGAAGTATCTCCTTTTTTGTCCTTGGCTTTGTGATGGGCTTCACCTCCGGTCTGGCAATCATTACGGCTCAAAGGTTCGGCGCACAGGACGAGGAAGGAATAAAAACAAGCTTTGCGACAAGCCTGCTTCTGGGGGCGGCAGTGTCCGTGCTGTTGACAGTGGCGGCTATATTTCTTGCCCGGCCGTTTTTGGAAATACTGCAGACTCCACCGGAAATCATTGACGATGCTGCGGCATATATTACCATTATATTTTGGGGAATCCCTGCGTCCTTGCTGTTTAACCTTGCATCCAATATGATGAGAGCGCTGGGGGACAGCCGTACGCCATTATTTTTCCTGATATTTACCTGCTGTGTAAATATAGCCCTGGATTTTGCGTTTATCCTTGTGTTCCATATGGGGGTTGCCGGAGCAGGAGTTGCAACGATCCTTTCCCAGCTTCTTTCCGGAGTGCTGTGTATGATTTATATCATGAAAAAGGTGCCACTGCTGTGGGTTAGGAAAGAGCATTTCCGGGCCGGGAAGCAGGAAATTGTGCGTCATTTGAACATTGCTTTCCCGATGGCTTTCCAGATGTCCATCATTGCAATTGGCGCGCTCATTCTTCAGTTTGCCCTGAATGGACTGGGGGCGGTGTCTGTGGCTGCGTATACAGCTGCGCAGAAGATTGATTCCATTGCTACTATGCCAATCAATTCCCTTGGTGCGGCTATGTCCACTTATTCTGCACAGAACTATGGGGCCAATAAGGTTGAAAGGATACGTAAGGGCGTGTTCCAGTGTATCCTGATGTCTGTAAGCTTCAGCATTATTATGGGACTGGTGAACATTTTTGCGGGAAGTAAGCTGGCGGCTATTTTTGTGGGCTCAGGAGAAACGGAAGTGCTTTCTCTTGCCCGTACTTATCTGAGCATTAACGGAACTTTTTATTTCATACTGGCACTGTTGTTTATTTACCGTTTTACCCTCCAGGGACTGGGGAAAGGGTTGGTGCCTACCATTGCAGGTGTGATGGAGCTTGTGATGCGTACGGCAAGTGCACTGCTTCTGGTGAAAACTTTCGGCTTTGCGGGCGCATGTATGGCGAACCCGCTGGCATGGCTGGGAGCGTTGGTTCCGCTGGCAGTGGCTTATTATATGATCATGCATAAGATGCTTGGGAAATCTGAAAGAAAGTTAAAAGTTCCTGGTGTAAAGTTAAGGAGAATCCAAGGAGCGCGGTAAAGAGGTCTGCGAGATCAATTGAACGGCTGCGTATAGGAAATGTTATAAGCTTTAGAGGCTGGCATTCCTATATTGCAGCCGTTTTTGCCGTTTAGAGCTGATACTCACGTGATATGAGAAAGCAGTATATAAAAGCAGTATATAAAAGCGGTATATAGAAGCAGTATATAAAAACAGTATATAAAACAGATATACAAAGCACATATACTAAACTGATATACAAGACATATACATAAATCAATCATATAAAATAAGTAAAATTGAATAAAACGTTTAATTAACAAAATTAATATAAAATATGCACAATAATAAGCCGTAATTATCATTAAAAATAACGAAAACGATAAAAACTATTTACAACAACTCTAGTCTGTGTTAGTATAAACCCATAAACAGATAAAACGATTAAGTATATGTTGCAGAAAAACTATTGAAAGGAGTAATAATACTGCAACTTCTTTTATACACAAGGAGTTAAACGATTAATATAAAAGACGAAGCAGCATATGTTTCCATTTACAAAAAAAGTGTTCTTGGAGGATATTTATGGGAAGGAAACTGAAACAGTTACAATTGAAAAATATCCAGATAACCGACAGGCTGTTTGGTGAATACGTGAGGAGAGTGGCAGAGAAGATCATACCGCATCAATGGAAGATACTGAATGATCAGCTCGAGGGCGCGGAGCCTACCTACTGCATACATAATTTCCGCATTGCAGCAGGCGAGGAAAAGGGAGAGCGAAGGGGTGTGGTTTTCCAGGATACGGATTTATATAAGTGGCTGGAATCCGTTGCTTACTGTCTGGCCGGACGGCAGGGGAAGGAATATGAGGGTTTGGCGGATGAAGTCATTGACCTGATAGGGAGAGCCCAGGAAGAGGACGGCTACTTAAACACCTATTTTACCGTGAACGCCCCTCAGGAGAAATGGACAAATCTGGTAGAGGGCCATGAGCTTTATACATCAGGCCATATGATTGAGGCGGCAGTCGCCTATTATGAGGCGACCGGGAAGGACCGGCTGCTGAATATCGCCAGAAAGAATGCAGATTTAATCTGCCGCGTATTTGGAAAAAACGAGGGACAGATTCCCGGATATCCGGGCCACCAGGAAATAGAACTGGCACTGGTCAAATTATACCGGGTAACAGGAGAACAGAGGTATCTGGAGACGGCACGGTATTTTATACAGGAAAGAGGGACAAAACCCAATTATCTTCAGGAAGAGATAGACAAGCGGGGAGGATACCAGTTTTTCCATGAATTTACGGATTACGACCTGGAATACTCCCAGGCTCACACACAGCCCGTGAATCAGAAAACGGCAGAGGGCCATGCAGTGCGTTTGATGTATATGTGCGCCGCCATGGCGGATTTATCTGAGGAATATGAGGATGAAGCGCTTCTTAATGCCTGCAGAAGTATTTGGGATAACGTGACAAGCGCCAGGATGTATATCACAGGCGGTATCGGCTCAAGCGGCTTCCGTGAGAGGTTTACCACAGACTATGACCTGCCTAACAGTACCAATTATTCGGAAACCTGCGCATCCATTGGTTTGATGATGTTCGGTCAGAGGATGGCATCGGCAGCAGGAGACGGACGGTATTATGATGTGGTTGAGAGGGCTTTATATAATACGGTGCTGGCAGCCGTCAATATAGAAGGGGACAGGTACTTCTATGTGAATCCCCTGGAAGTGGTCCCGGAATTTTGTACCCCTCATACGTATATGCAGCATGTGAAGCCGGTGCGCCAGCAATGGTTCAGTACGGCCTGCTGTCCGCCAAACGCGGCGAGGACCCTTGCTTCTCTGGGACAATACATATATGCCGAGGATGAGGAGGCTGTTTATATTCATCAGTTTATATCCTCGAAGGCGTCAACCTCTGTGTCCGGCAGTGACATAAGGTTAGAAATAGAATCTGAGCTTTTGCAAAGCGGCTGTGTCACCATTAAAGCAGAGACATCCGGCAAAGGAAAGCTCAAAATCCGCATACCCGAGTATGCAAAGGACTGGAAATGCAAGAAAGATAATGAGCCAATGAGGCAGCAGGTTGCTGCAGGATATCTGACCGTGGAGCTTACCCAGGGAACCAACATGATAGAATTAGATTTTGGCGTTAAGCCTGTTTGGATGGCGGCGGATGACCGGGTGAGGGCGGATGCCGGTAAGACGGCTCTGGTGAAAGGACCTCTTGTGTATTGCCTGGAGGAAATTGACAACGGAAACCTGCTTTCCCAGATATATGTTGAGGAAAATACGGAGGTTATGGAAGGAAGTCCGGTAGAAGCGCTGGTAGGCGGTGTCCCGTCCATGAATTATTCCGGCGTCAGGATAAGGAATAAACATTCTGACAACTCTCTGTACAGTCCCTTTCAAACAGAAAAGGAAGCGGTAACGTTAAAAGCAGTTCCTTACTGTATGTGGAATAACCGCGGTGAGGGCGAGATGCTGGTATGGCAGAAAGTAAAGCGTTGATTCGGCGTTTACACGCAGCAAAAATCGGCGCAGGAAACGTCATAAAGAAGAAATTCATGAAGTTTCCTATAACTGTATACAACGGCCTTTAATCAGCCGTTATAATAAAAAAAGTAAAGGAGAAGGATTATGAAGAAACAGAAAGTTTTAAGCTTGGTGTTAGCAGGGGCAATGGTATGCGGTGCAGCGGCTCCGGTATATGCAGAAGAAGGCGAAAAAGTGAAGATCACTTATGCCCAGTGGGGAAATGAAGTAGAGACGGCAGCCACGCAGGCAGTGGCTGACAAATTCAACAGCGAGCAGGACAAAATCGAGGTTGAGGTGGTTAAGATCGACCATGACACCTATGTTACAAAGCTGAATGCCATGGCTACAGCCGGCGAGCTTCCGGATACCGGAATCATGAGCGAAGCAGGTGTGCTGAAGTTCGCAGAGAACGGACTGTTGGCAGATATCAGTGATATGTATGGAGAAAATGAAGCGAAACCTATGGATTATCTGACTTTCCGTTTTGAGGACACTCCGGTGGCTTATTCCGCAGCAAATGAAGTGCTGAATCTTTGGTATAACAACGATCTTCTGAAAGAGGTTTGTGAAAAACAGGGAATCGACCCCGCTGAGGTAACTCCGCCTGCAAGTGCAGATGCAGCCTGGGATTGGGATACTTTCGTGGAGACGGCTCAGAAGCTCACCCTGGATGTGAACGGAAAGAACGCCCTGGATCCGGAATTTGATGCCAATAATGTTGATGTTTACGGCTGTACGATCAATGCACTTCCGTGGCAGCTTGAGGTTTGGGCTTTGTCAAACGGCGGTGGATATTTCAGCGCGGATGGAAGCGAATGTACCATTAATTCAGAGGCTACTGTAGATGCACTTCAGAAAATCGCTGATCTGTCAAACGTATATCACTGCGCACCTCCGGTGAGCAGTGCGGCAAATGCTCTGGAGTCTTCCCTTGGCAGCAAGAAGGTTGTTATGGCTACAGACGGTGCATGGAATGTGGGAACCTTCCTTGGACCGAATGCTGACTTTGAATATGGCGTAGGCGTACTTCCTTATATGAAAGAAAAGGTTACCATTTGTACAGGCGGACCGAATGTTGTATTCTCAACAACGGAACATCCCGAGGAAGCAATGGAATGGCTGAAATGGTACTATAAAGAAGAGAATTCCTGGGCATTGATCGAGGCTGGTACATGGATGCCAATCCTTGATTCCTGGTATACAGATGCTGAAAAGACAGACAAATGGATCAGCAATCCGAATTATCCGGACAAAGATATGTACAAGAGCGCAGTTGTTGATTATGCAAAGGATAACGCAATCTCTACCGCATGGTATTATGTAAATGGAACAGAGGAGTTTAATGCAACCCTTGAATCAGTATACTCAGGCGTATGGGCCGGCGATCAGACCATGCAGGAAGCCATCGAAGAAAATTTTGATGAGCTGAATGAGATTTTTGAAGAAAACAATATGTAACAGGCAAGTCATTGGGTGACGCGCACGTTTATGCGCGTCACCCTCATAATTAAAGGGGTGCTGTTATTATGAGAAAATCAAAGACGAAAACAGTTATTAAATCCAGAGCCGGCAAAAAAGAGGAAAGGACAGCATATTTGTGTCTTATTCCTGCATTTATAGGTGTTACATGTATCAGCTATCTGCCTACTTTGGCAGTGTTTGTGTTAAGTCTTTTTGAATGGAATGGGCTGACTACGCCGGAATTTACCGGACTTTCAAATTTTATACGTATTTTTACCAGGGATATATACCTGGCAGATTCCGTAAAGGCTACTATCTTTTACGCGTTTCTTGCAGTGGTAGGGGCAGTTTTATATTCACTGTTTATTGCATTGTTATTGAATATGAATATTAAAGGACGAACTTTGTTCCGCTCTATATTTTTCATTCCCTATCTGCTCCCGGCGATTGGTGTGTTTAAGGGATGGCAGTGGCTGTATGAGTCGAACTTCGGCCTTTTCAATTTTATAATGAGGATGCTGGGCCTTCCTCCCCAGAGATTTCTGGACAGTGCCAGTCAGGTCATACCCAGCCTTGTCATGATTGCGGTATGGACAAGCGGAAACCTGATTGTCATTTTTCTGGCGGGACTTCAGAATGTTCCCCGTGTTTACACGGAGGCAGCTAAGATTGACGGCGCAAATGCATGGCAGCGTTTTTGGCATGTGACAGTTCCGAGTATTTCCCCTGTTATTTTCTATAATGTGCTGACAGCTCTGATCACGCATCTGCAGGTTATAAACCCGGCGCTGGCGCTTACCAACGGCGGTCCCAGCAAGAAGTCAATGTTTATGTCCTATGTAATCTACCTGTATGGCTTCAAAAAGAATAAGCTGGGTTATGCTGCTGCATATTCCGTAGTATTTTTCGTGCTGGTGGGTATTTTTACATTTATCCTGTTTAAGACACAGAAATCACAGATTTTCGGAGAGGGGGAATAAAGATGCTGAGCAAAAAGAAAGAAAATATGTTGAATTGGCTGTTCACGCTGATCGTATTGATATTTGCCTTGCTGGTGCTTCTTCCTATCTGGTGGATCTTCCGTTCCTCACTGATGAGCATTGGCGCGTTAAATGAATATCCCCCGTCCTTTATCCCTCATGAGTGGCTGTGGTCTAACTATTCCAAAGCATTGGAAACCTTTGATTACTGGCTGTATTTTAAAAATACCTTTACGATCATCATACCGGCGGTAACCTTCGGTACCGTGACTGCGATTTTTTGCGGATATGCATTTGCCAGGCTGCGCTTCCGGGGCAAGAAGCTGTTCTTTAATATCTGTGTCAGCACGATTCTTCTTCCCGGCATGGTTACTTTGATTCCGCTTTATGTATTCTGGACAAAGGGACTTGGGCTTGGAGATACATACTGGCCGTTGATTTTACCGTTTCTTACAGGCGGCGGATTCTTTAATATTTTTCTGATACGGCAGTTTTTGATGACGATTCCTATGGAGATGGACGAGGCGGCTTCTATTGACGGGGCCGGCAGAATGAGAATCCTTTGGACGATTCTGGTGCCGTCTATCAAGCCGGCGGTGGTCGTGGTTGCTATGATGCTGTTTATCCAGATATGGAATGACCTGCTTCAGCAGATTATTTACATCAACAGCATGGATAAGTTCACGTTTGCCATTGCATTGACTAATTTTACGGGTTCCTTTGGCACGAATTGGCCCGTGGCGCTGGCAGCGACGTTTATGACGATTCTTCCGGGTATTGTGATTTATATACTTGGGCAGAAGAGCTTTGTGGAAGGTATTGTTCTGACGGGAATGAAAAATTAACTTAAATGTCTGGCGGCAGTATCTCGTGAAGCGGTAACTGTGACGTTGCTGCACAATTACAAATTAACAACAGCTAAGAGGAATGGGAATGCTTATGAATATCACACAGCGTTTTAATGACTGGTATCAGGGGAATAACGATTATGAAAAGGAGCCGCCCAGAGGCGGCGTCCACAGGATTGGGTATCTGGTATGGAATTTCACAGGCAGGCTGGCAGCGGTAAACTTGCTGTTCCTGTTGTGCTGTGTTCCAGTGGTTACCATTCCTGCTGCGCTTTCTGCGCTGAATTACTACCTTGGAAAAATGTTCCGGGAGGGCTATGGATATAATCTTTCCGACTTTATGAAGGAATTTAAGGGCGGAATCCGGAAACATATGGTACCGGGAATTCTTGTTTTCGGTTTAGGGTTTTATGCTTATTATCTTATGAGCCTTGCGGGGAATTTTTCGGGAAGCGGACTTAAGGATATTATTTTTGGAATCGGAACAGGTGTGATGCTGATTGCGGTTCTTGTTGGTTCTTATTATTTTGTGGTATCCTCCATGCTGGAGCTTCCGGTTAAGCATCTGTTAAAGAATACTCTTATCCTAATTGCTCTGGAGTGGAAACGAAGTGTGCTTCTGATTGTGGAGACTATGGCTTTCTGGGGACTTATACTTGCGTTTATGCCATATTCTATCATAGTTTTAATGCTGTTTTTTTCCATACAGCAGTTAGTCGTGTACTCTATTGTGGGGCCAAGTGTGATTAAAAGAATTACCAGCCCTTATGAAAACATTTGCTGATTAGTACAATGAATAACAAGAAACTGGCGTATTGGCTTGGATGATTGTTCACTGCACTGGGTATTGTTCTGCTGACAGTAAAATGCTTCATAATATATTTTTATCGTAATTTGGCAGTTCCTGTAGGAATTCTCTATTGTTGCTCAATTAAAAGCATGATAAACTTGTTTCAGGATGCAAAAGTCAAAAGGAGCAGAATTGTGGTTACCATAAAAGAAATTGCGAAAATTTGTGAGGTGTCTGTTGCTACAGTCTCCAATATTATTAACGATAAGGGCGGCGTCAGCGATGAGACAAGGGCCAGGGTGCTAAAGGTGATTCAGGAGATGAACTACACCCCCAATTCCGTGGCGAAAAACCTGAAAACAAAGAACAGTAGAAGTATCGGTGTCATAGCCGAGGATATGACAGTTTTTGCTCTGCCGGATATCATTGACGGAATCACGGAGTATTGTGAAAAGGAGGATTATCAGATCCTTCTGGTAAATTTGCGCCTGTATAAAAAGTTCGAGGATACTTACTATCGTGACGATAGCTATGGAACTATTGTCCATAGGGGAATCAGGAAGCTTCTCTCTATGCAGGTTGAGGGAATCATCTATGTGGCGGCTCATGAGCGGCTGATCAATGTCATCCCTGAGAGGATGGCAGTACCTACGGTTGTGGCCTATGGGTTTACAAACAGGCCTGAAATACCCTCTATCGTGGTAGATGATACAAAAGGGGCTGAACAGCTCGTCCGGTATCTGATTTCACAGGGACATAAAAAGATAGGAGTGATTGCGGGAAAGAAGGACAGTCTCCACACCCAATCCAGACTGGAAGGATATCAGAGGGCTTTGTTCAGCGGAAATATTCTGTATGATCCGAATCTCGTAGTATATGGGGAGTGGGACCGTGCCAGCGGCTACCGGAATACCGATATACTTATAGAGAAAAATGTATCAGCGATTTTCTGCATGAATGATTTCATGGCAGGCGGGACGTATGACAGGTTGTATGAGCTGGGATATCAGATTGGGAAGGATATCGCCGTGGCGGGTTTTGATAACAGAGAGATGGCGGAGTTCGAAAAGCCGCCACTTACTACCATGGGACTGCCCCTTCACGATATGGGCTACCGCGCCAGTGAGGTGATAATCAGGCTTTTGGAAAAAGAGAAGATGGATGCAGAGGACGGCATTTATTATGTAGATTGCAATTTTTTTGAACGTGAGTCAGTGAATAAGTTTGATACTCAAACTTCGCACATAGATATTAGCTATGCACCTTGAAAATTCAATACCTGGCAGTTATTCAGTTGTCAATGTTCAGTGGATCACGCTGCTTGCAGTTTCGATTTTAGCAGTGCTGGGATTGCATCCATAAATGCATCTACCAGCTCATCGATCTTTTCGTCAGATATATCAATCTGATCAGCGAGCAGTGTCCGGAACATTTGAAGCATCATTTGAAAAGCCTGTATCCATGTGATATCAGACATTTCATCAGAAAAGTATAAAAAGAGTTCCCCCATAGAACGGGTATCCTTTGATTCCCGGCTCTCCAGGGAAAGCATCAT
>JNKJ01000024.1 GCA_000702025.1 Blautia schinkii DSM 10518 | reverse complement strand
GAACGGATGACGTATAAGATGCTAATGTCCCTCAAGGGGAGAAAATCTTTGCTTTATATGTGGAATAAGCAGGAGAGGAAGTGTCCGATATGTGGGCAAGAGATTACTGCTGAAACACAATGGAATGTACGAGAAAAGAAAGTAAGCGGTCAGACTGTCCGTTATCTTGTGCATGATAAGTGTTACAAACAAAACCGTTAGTTGACTAGCCGGCATCTATATTGGTAGATGCTTTGAATTGCTTGAGCCGTGTGAGGGGAAACTCTCACGCACGGTTCTTAGAGGGGAAGGCGGTAGTAATACCGCTGACCTACTCGACAAGCCATCAGACCTGGAACAGCAGGAAGGGCGTATCCTGCGCCAGGGCAACCAGAACACCAAAGTTAAGATCTTCCGGTATGTAACAGAAAATACATTTGATGCGTATATGTGGCAGATATTGGAGAACAAGCAGAAATTCATCAGCCAGATCATGACGAGCAAATCACCTGTCCGTGCATGTGAGGATGTGGATGATGCAGCATTATCCTATACGGAGATCAAAGCCCTGGCAACGGGCAATCCCTATATCAAGGAAAAGATGGACCTGGATATCCAGGTCAGCAAGCTGAAGCTGATGAAAGCAAGCCATACCAGCCAGAAATACCGCCTGGAAACAGATATCGCACGGAATTATCCAATGCAGATCACAGGGGTGAAAGAGCGCCTTGAAGGACTGCGTTCCGATGCTGCGGCAGTAAAACCTCTTTTTCATAAGGAGAAAGACGATTTTTCCATGACCATTGGAGGAAAGGTTTACACAGACCGTAAAGAGGCGGGTACAGCGTTGATCGTGGCCTGTGCCGGGCTAAAGGCGGTCCATACCGCAGGAAATGTAGGAGATTTCCATGGGTTCGCTATGTCAGCGGAGTTTGACAGCTTCAACCAGGTATATATGCTGACGTTAAAGAGAAAGTGCAGTTATACGATTCAGATTGGCAAGGATATACTTGGCAATCTCCAGCGTATCAGCAATGCATTGGCCGGCATAGAAAAGAAAGTAGCAGATACAGAGCAGAAACTGGAAACGCTTCAGCATCAGCTGGCTGCCGCAAAAGAGGAAGTGGCAAAACCGTTCCCCAAGGAGCAGGAATTGGCGGAGAAATCAGAACGCCTGGCAGAATTAAATTCCCTTCTGAACATGGACGAAAAAGGAACACCAGATACGATCGGAATGGATGATGCAGCGCAGGTAGCAGACCAGCCCGACAAAACAGTCACTTATGACGGAAGAGAAAACAGGGAATGCCAAACCACATGTTGTATAGACGGATCATTTTTGAAAGAAAAACTGAAAATTGCACAGGAGAGGATAACTGAGAAGATAAAAGCCGGACAGCGGCAGACTAGAAAACAGGAACAGCAGTTATAAAGCATTGACATCCCGCAGGATTACTGACGGGATGTTTTTCTGGAGGTAATTATGGAGAAAAAAAGAGAGAATGAGATAAATGAAATCATGGAACAGCCAGAAAAGGAACATCTGGAGGAAAGTGATCTGATATTGCAGTTAAATCTTCCATCGGATGAAGGCAGATCTTATTTTGTTATAGAAAACATGGAGAAACCGGAGCTTGTGGCAGAGATGAGATATTACCATGAATCGTATAAAAAAAGCAGGGAAACATCTATTGACAGGTTCCTTCAGGCTAAAGGCGCAAGGCTGATCCCGTGGTATGACACGGCAGGGTTTATGGTTGAGCATCCTGTGAATTTTTATGATATTGTTTATGATTATGAAAACGGGGTATCTGACGCGTCACAACTGTCCACCATGGAGCAGGCGGAACTGCTGATCAACAGGGCGGAATACGGTGAAATCATATTTAGCGAGAAGGACCGGGAACTAATCATGAACTATGCCTATAAGTTTGACGATATAAAAGATACAAAAGCACTTATATGGGAGCTGAAAGAGGCAATGGAGGCACTGGATAGAGGGGAATATCAGGAAGTGAGGGAAAATGCATTGGCAGAGATTGCTTCACTTCCAGATGCCAGTATTGGGCTGTCAGAGATGCACCAAGCCGGTTATTATGATGCTGCAATACTTCCCATCAACATGGGGCGGGCTATAGAACTACACCAGGCCGGTGAAAATATCTACAGTCTTCATACGGATGGGAGCCGTACCATAATGAATACCGAACAGGATATTTTGGAAGATGGAGGGCTGTTTGGCATAGATGCAAGGGAATGGGAACGCTACCGGGTAATAGAAAGTGTCAGCAAGGATACAGAAACCAAGGTGTCTGAGCGGACATCCGGCCTTGAGGTGGATGGACATACAGGGAGCTGGCATATCAAGGAAACCCGGGCATATGGAGGCGAAAGTTTTTATCTGATGGAAAGTGACGAGTATACGGATTCTGTGGCAGGGATTATCGTCAATGCTGAAGGTACGCTGGTGGCGGAAGATTTGTGGAACGGATTTGATGGCGGTGCGTTGGAAGCCATCAGAGAATATCTCACAGTAGCCGCGGATATGGAAAAGGAGCAGGAAACAGAGACGATAATGCCGTTTATTGCTCGGTATTATGTACTAAATAAAGCTGATGGCTTGAAAGTAGAGCAGGAGTATCAGTATTTTGCCGATCTCGATTCAGCGATCACGGCGTATGCTAAGATCCCAAATCATTTAGATAAAGAACTCGGGATAGAAAACAGGGAACAACCGTCATCACGGGTGAGCCTTTTAATATGCAGGAATGGAATGGATGCAGTGGTAGATATAGGAGAAGCTTCGAGAGATGGAAAATGGAGGGAGCCGGAATATCGGGATGCAGTACGGAGGACAAAGTTCTACCTGGATAATCATGATCAGGAAATCGCCTATCAAGTAAAAGATAAGCATATCATTATCCAGACGGTCAGTAGGGGGTACGATTACACTATATATAATGAGGATCTTCTTGAACAGGACGGTGGTGTATATACAAATCCAGATCTGTCGATCAAGGAAGCACTTGAAGATATTTTAGATCACTATATGGAAGCGACTTTTGAGGATTGCAGGGTGGTAGATCTGGAAGAACTGCAATCGGCTGTGGAGCGTGCTGAAGCGTTTCCACTAAGAGCTTATACGGCCTTAAAGGATCTGGTGAACAGTGGCAAAGATGAGATTGCATTTATCTGTGGTTATGGGTATGTGTACGTGCAAAAAATCCCAGAAGGTTATAATTATATAGATTATGGTAGTGATTTTCATGAGGTCACGGGGTATATTTATGAAAACCCGGAAGCCACTATGGAAGAAGCGGTGGGATGGGTTTTGAAAGATGAACAGCTATTCGAGTTAGTGTGTGAGCCATTTGATGTGGAAGAACTAAAGGAATTGAGTTTGCTGAAGGAAAAAGAGAGGTTAAAGGAAGGCAAATTTACACCAACATCAGAGTGCAGCAGAGCGGAGGAGGCGCTCGGGTGGTTATCCCGTGGAGAAATAGAAGAGGGGGTTTATTACTATGGCATAGAGAAGCTTGAGGAAAGGGGATTAATAGATGAAGTAAAGATTCTGGGTGCCCGGGTTTATGGCAGCCGGACAAGGGAAGGATTGTATAGGGAAGATTCTGACGTGGATGTTGTACTTTTATATACCGGAAATATACGTGAAGATGTTTTTTTTAATGCGATAAATGACAATGGCCTGAATGCGGCTGGACTTCACCTGGATATCAAACCGATCATGACAGATAAGGATGCGTCTTTGGAAGAATTTATGGAGAACGCGGAAAAGTATCTGGATGTTAAAGAGCTTCAGAAACTTGCATCAGATATAGAACAGTTTTCACTCCATTATGATCAGAAGAGGTATGTTGATGACCAGAACAGGGAAGGACATAGGACAAAGATATATTCAGGCCTTGAATCTGGAGAGATGGACCATATCCGGGATTGGATGGAAACGATCGTAGCAGATAATAAGGATGATTTTCCAGATGTTGTAGAAGATGCAAAAAAGCTACTGGAGAGGATAGGACAGATCCAGGAGAAGAACAGGGCCGAAATGGTAAATGAGCCGGAAATAGTGGATGAAAAGATTAGTTTTTATGTGGCTGAGTGCTTGGAATATCCTGTGTTAGGCGAATATCATGACAATCTGACATTGCAGGAGGCTGTCGAGTTATATGAGAAGATCCCGGTAGAGCGGATCAATGGAATCAAAGGAATCGGTATCCGATTGGAGGATGGCAGTAAATATGACGGGGACCATGTACTGTTAAAAGCAGATGTATTATCAAAGGATATGCTTGGTCTACCCCGCTATAAAGAAAGTCCTCTGGTGCAACAAGCAGTCGCTGATCTGGAAAATCTTCTTTCTCAATATAAGCAAAAGGAGCAAGTGCCTTTACGAACAGAACGGGAATCTGTGCTAGAGACCATGCGGGAATGTCGGGCAAAGTTAAAGAGACAGGCACAGAAGGATAAAGCCCAAAAGGCACAAAAACGTAAAAAGGTAGAAAAGGAATTATAAATCATGGAGATAAATCAATATGCTATTTATCAGCTTAAACAGACATCGGAAATCCGAGGTATACGGTTCCGCTCTTATAAAACTCTACAGGAAAATAAAATCCAGATACGCTATGAGAATTATGAACAGAAATATATTGGACGGATGTTGCCTGGGGATACGTCAGAGAGTATCCGGTTACGCTTAAAAAAACAGACTCCACGTATATTTACCGGACATTCTATCAGTGTGAGTGACGTGATGGTTTTAAATCAATCAGGAGTAATCACCTCTTATTATGTGGAAAGGGATGGATTTACTGTTATCCATGGATTTATCCGGAATATATCATCCAGTGCTATTATTTCTTTTGATACAAGAGATTTTTGTATTGGGGGTAAGGAAGGTACCTGGCTTGCCTTTGACAACATTGTTATAAATGGTAAAGAGTTTTTTCTTATGGAACATACCACTTATGGAAATGACGCCGCAAACGTAGTGCTGGATGAAACTGGAAAACTCGTAGTGGATCATGTCAGCAACGGATTTGATAAGGAAATCCAGGAGAAGATTAAAGCGTATTTAAATTCGGGGTTAGCTGTATCAGAAACGAAGAAACAGGAAAACACACCATCCCTTCTGCCTAAGCCTAGAATAATAGGGGACCGTATATCGGTTTTAGACCGTCTGCATTTGAAACAGTCGGAGGTAGGTGAGCAGGGCGCAAAGACTGAAATACAGAGCTAAGCTATGGAATACGGGCCGAAATAATTAGAGCGGGGGACGTTATCCAGCAGATGATTGTCTGCTGAAACAGCGCCCTCCCCCCATCAATGAACGATATTTACTCGTTTTAATTTTACAATATCCCCAAGTCATTCATCAAACTCTAAGATGGCTAATTTAGACGTCAGAGTCTCTTTTTTTTCTTTTAAAATGCCGCATGATGATTTTAAACGCTGATTCGCAGGAATCGGCCGGCTCATCCCCCATGCGTTTTCAAGCATATAGTAGTAATTTGCCGACTGAAACTCATTGATCTTATACGTTTTGCCAATTTCTAAAAATACACCATTATCTTCAATTGAAAATTCTACAAGCCGCAATTTTTACTCCCTCTCTTTAACCTGTTTAATATGTTCTTTTAAAATCCTGTTAATATATTGACTCAGACTACGTTCATCCGCTTCTGAAAGCTGTCTTAGACGCATCAAGACGTCCTCATCAATCGTAATGCTTACTTGTGCTTTGGGTTCTTTCATTCAATATCACCTGTCTATTATAATACCATACTTCTTTGCTTTACAGTAAAATAATTTCCGGATCCTTAAGTTTTATCATGGATCTTTTGTGGCTCATAATGGATAGAACTACCTCCATTCAAGATAGTATCTACATTTGCACATACGGTCTTTAATTTATTTTGGTAACGCTGAATATCCTTATAAGCGTGTAATTGAGAGTTTTTTAAAATATTGAGTTTTTCTTTTTCTTCCTTTAGAACTTTTATCGAAGGTAATCTGGTGTTTCCGGATTGTCCCTTTAAAATCTTACGTGCAGTTTCGTACAGCACAATCTCGGTTTGATGCTCATCCCGGAACTTTTTCTTATTTGCCGATTGAATATATTGACGGTAAATAGATTTGTTGGCCAGATATTGACCAGTGTAATGGATCTTCTCATTAATATGTTTTATTTGCTGTTGAGTGGAACGCAGGGATTTTTTTGCATCATTCATTTGTGTATGTGCTTCTGTGAATGCTTTAAGCAGTTCCTCCTGTGTATTGTACCCGTGCTCCTGGACATAGGCCACGGTCTTTGCCATCTGTTGTAAGTTGGATAACTTAAGACGTTGAGCATAAGCTGCGTTTTGTTGTGCTTTGATGCATTGCTGCAGGTCTACCACAAGGCGGAGATTGGATTTGATAAAAACAAAAGTAGGTTCGGATTTCACTGCAGCATCACTATGCTTCACATTTCTCTCAAACAACGGAAGCAGATATTTTTCATCATAATGAGTACCCAGGCTTCGTCCTGTGATTGGTTTGCTACGTTCCGGATGGAGATAACTGAAACGGCCACGGCTGATCTTGAGTGTAATATGATATTTTTCTTTAAGCAGTTTTTTAAATCCATCTAAAGTACAGGCGGAAGCGACAGCTTCATCCACCGCTGACCGGAGATAATCTTTTTGAGTCTGGTATTTTGTTTTTCGTGGTGTGATGCCTTCTGAAACCATTTTTTGATTATGTTTGTCTAAATCCCTCTGTCCCCTGCGACGGGCATGGTACTCCCGCTCTGTGATTTTCTTCTCGGCAGGTGCTAATAGATTAACCTGATGAAGATGTTCCCGGCGGCATATATCCATTACGGATTGTTTCAAATGAATGAGATAATCTTTTGTCAAGTGGTGTTTGTATCCTGCACGGGAATCACAGGGGCGCTCCATGAAAGTCTCTCGTTCTACATCCAATTTCCGCAGGCTGTTGATAATGATATGTACATGGATGTTGCCGCTCTCATTATTTCCGTCCATATGTGTACAGACAAGCGTTTGATGTCCGGGGAAATTCTTTCTGGCGTATTCCATTCCGAGTTTTTGCGCCTGGTCCCCGGTCAGACCATTTTCTATATCTTTTGGATCAAAGCTGAGAATGTAGTGGTGGGACTTGATGTCATCATAGTTTTGATTTTTATGGTACTGCGCATTTAGCTCCCTGCATTCCAAATCAAAAGCAAACGGGTCACAGTTTATCCCATCAAGATAATATTCTTTGCGGGGGAGCAGCCTGCCATTTTCATCAAGAATTGGTTTGCCAGTATACTCATCATACTGAAACATGAGATAACGCTGTGCTTCTCCATAATCTGCATTTTTACTCGCTATGTGCTTTAGTATTGCCATGAGATTTTCCTCCGGTGGTATCCTTGAATGGGCTGGCAAACGCTGTGAAGTCTCTGGCTAACTTTAATACTTCATTTCGTAAATATCAGCAATGCTTTCGTTGATTGAAGTTCTAATCTCCTGTAAATGGATACCGCCACTGTTGAAATGACGGGCAATCTGATTTAGGTTGCTGCCAATTTTGCCAAACTCAGCAATCAACTTTTTCAGCTCAGGCAGGTCGGCTACAAGTTCATATTTGACGATCACTTTTTTATTCATAAGCTGCTTTCGGGCATATTCCGCCAGTGAAAGATTTGTGTTTTTGCATTAGTGGATATGATTTCATACTGCGTATCTGTAAGACGAAGCATGATCTGGTGCTTGTGCTGCAGGTTCTTTTCTTTTTTTGGTCTTACCATAATTATAATCCCTTCTAAAAATATACTTATATATAAGTCAATTCAGGGATGCAAAATGGTAATAGTAAAGGATTTTTTGTTGTGAATATCTTAGAAATTTCCGTGATGTCTATCATCACGCTGCGACTGTACTTGACAGGAGCTAAAATTGCACATTGGGGAAATGTGCATTAGCTGAGGTTATGGGGAGCAGAATCCCCATCAAGATTGCCGGGTAGTCAAAAGTCACGAAAGTGAGTTTTGAGTTACTCTGGCGAATCTTGCTCTTATTTGCAGGATTTTCAGATCCCTGGATGTCTTGATTCCATTATTGACAAGACATGGGTATTCCGTTCTTTGTAAAGTGGTATATACTGCCAGATAATTTAGGACTAGCGATGGTATATTTTTTTCAAATGCCAAGAGGAAACTTGTAAAATTGGAACTGCGGGAGGTAACAGTGTGGTCTAAGTGCCAAGCCACGGATGTTAAAGCAAAACGAATAAGTCCAAGCGTAATGGTGACAAATGATGGAAGACGTCGCTTACAAGCACGTCTGAGGAATACATCGTTGCAGTGATGGCTTTTGGTTTGCGGTTGTCCATGGATTCAATACACAAAATTCACTTGTTTATACGTTAGAATAACAAGAAGTGTCAAATCACATTTCATTTTGCATTCTTTTGAATTCCAAACATATTCGAAAGCGTATTGGAAATGAAAAACCGGTGGGAAAGTGAGTTGGATATGGTTTTTAAGCTTAGGGGATTGATAAACCATGATTTTGAAAAGCTCTAATTAATGAAAATGTCTAGTAAAAGAGTATTTACATTATTATGCATATAGTATATAATTGAAAGAAAACGTATGTAGGAGTAGTATGTTTGAGAGATGAAGAAAGTGCAATGTTAGAAGCCGTAAAAGTATTGTGGGATTGGTTTTACCGTTGTTATGGTGGCCGAACAGCTTTATGTCTCTATTTTTGTTTATACAGACCAAGAGCTATCACCACTTACAAAGTGGCTCGGTTTGCCAATTTAAACCCTGACCCCTGAATGTGTCTTTGAAAAGTAAAGAGCAACAGAAACTCGGAAAATAGGAAAGAAGCTCAGACACTTTACGATATATATTTGAGCAACACGAAAGGAATGTAAGCTAAAATGACAAATACAGAAATAAAAATATTAAATACACTTTGGGAAAATGCAAGGCCTATGTCTGCAACTGAAATCTTAAGACAAAATCCTGAAATGAAGGAAATAACAGTTAGAAAAGCTTTAAAAACAATGTTGGATGAAAAATTTTTAAGAGTTGAAGGGATAACGCAGACTACAAAAAATTTTGCTAGGACTTTTACGCCCATTATCACAAAAGAGCAATATACATTTAAAGAAATTTCTAAAATAGCGCAATTAGATGTTTTTCAATTTACTTCTGCCTTATTGGAAAAAGAGAATTTGTCCGATGGCCAATTGTCTAGATTAAGATCCATCATTGATAAGAGGTTGGAAAAGTAAATGGGATTAACAATATCAGGATTTTGGACAGCTCTAATAATGATTAGTGCGATGTCTAGTTTTTTGTTTTTTACAACTAGAAAAAATAAATTATATAACGTGGTGAAACCAACAACGGTAATTTTTTGTGGTGTTTTAATACTATTAAGAGTTGTATTTCCAATTGAGCTTTTAGCAGCCACCGATTTATATATTCCCCGGATATTTCCTTTGATAGATACTATTTTAAGGTATAAGGTTACAAGCATTGAAAATACCCAAATTTCTTTATGGATGATTATATTTTTTATATGGGGCATTGTATCTCTGAAAAAGTTGTATGACTTAATTTACGATTATATAAAAATATTAAGAGTTGTAGCATTATGTGAAGATGTTCCAGACCATTTATTGCTGTATATAAAAAGGCAGCAAGAAAAAGACGGTATATTAACAAAAGCTATTAAATATAAGATAAGCAGATTTCAGCATAATCCTTTTATAGTTGGTGTTTTTAACCCAACTATAGTACTCCCATTTTACATATCTTCTCGCGCAGAAGATGAACTTCATATGGTGTTACAGCATGAATGGATGCATTATAAGAGAAAAGATGGTATAACAAAAATTATATTAGAAACTTTCAGCCGTATTTTCTGGTGGTTGCCATTTATAAAACAAATAAAACGTAAAGTATACGAAGCAATGGAGATAAGAGCGGACTGGAATGTAGTTAAGAACATGGAAGAAAATGAAAAAACACAATATATGATGCTTCTGTATGAATTGTGTGAAATTTCTGGTAAAAGTTATAACAACAATGCATTAACTAATTCGTTTATTCACGAACAATTTAGTACAATGGAGAAGCGTTTCGTATTTATTAATGAAAAAATTGAATGGGGTTTAAGAAATATACTTATGTGCATAGTCACTATAGTGTTATTTGTATTTTCATATTTTATTCTGATAGAACCTCAATATACACCAGAGGAAGGGGTACCATGTAAATACTCATGCTATATTTATGAACAGATAAATGGTGTTTATGATGTTTATATGGATGGTGAGTTTTTAGCTACTACAGATGATATTAGTTTTATAAACGCTTCTGATTTTAATGATATACAAGTAAAAATTTTTAAGGAGGATGAAAAGAGATGAAGAAAATGAGAGTGAGATTAGCATTAGTGCTAATTGCTACAGCTTTGTGTGTACCATCTGTGTCAGTATTGGCATCTACCGATGTTTCTGGTATAACTGTTGGGGCACAAATGTCAACCAGAGAGCCAGCTTATGAATGGGTATATAAATTTATTGATGGCAAATTATATAAGCGGCTTTTTAATATAAAGTCAGGTGAATATATAGGGGAATGGATACCTGTTGTTTAAGAATTCAAAAGTGAATTTTGAGAATCATTATGAGACTAAAAAATAGAGTTGGTCTAACTCGTTTTTTAGTCTCTTTTAATCCTGCAAACATGTAAAGCAAGTGTAATTAATCTAGGTTTCTTGTATTAGCAAATAAGTGTTTTCTTGTGTTTGATTCATGCTGAACATATCTAAATCTCTGATCTCTAAAAAGGATGCTCTCATGGAGATAGTATAATTTCTTGTTTAGGACATTTTTCTCTAGAAAAGAGCCGGTGAGAATTCCGGCAATCCAGAGATACCCAAACCAATCTGATACAAAGCGTTCTTTTTTTTGTCAAAGAGAGACGCGAGGCTTAAGTGGACAATACGCTGTAGAGCGCCATCTTACCAAAGCATAATAATCCTTGTGGATGATTGCGCAAATACTTTGCTTTGAAAGATAGAGGTGGTATTGGCAGTACTCTAGTACATTGAAAAATAAGTTGCCAGAGTTTCAAAATCTAGTGAACAGCACCCTGCTTAAGGAAAGGAATTGGTTGTTTGGAGGAAAATAGAGTTTTTAGTATGCTGTTCTCTGCAGAAGCATCAATTTTCTGCTTGGTCACACTTGATAATGCCTATTTTCATAAAGAATTACTAAATTGTGCATTGTTTCAGGATTACGCTACATAAAACAAGCTTGCTATGCACAATAACCAGATAATAAGCGCATGGTAGACTGGTTATGACAGGACTCTCATAATTGGCCTATAAAAACATCTAGTCTGATTTTCAAATAGTGCCAAAGCTTTAGAGCCCAGTACCCGACCCTCTTACCGCCAAAGATGAGCATTGCTCCCGAGTTCGGGCGGCATACTATTTTGAAGGCGTCAGTCAAGTACAATCATATACGGAAGAGCTCTCTCATATCCGTTCACTTTTCTTAGAAATAACGAATATCTTTGGGAACGCAACCAAAAGCAGTACTTTCTAGAACGTCTAAGGGATATTGATTATATCTAAAGGACTAAAATGCAATTCTAATCAGTACCAGTGGTTTCGACTACCTCATGCCAGCAAACTTGGAGCTATAATAAATGAAAATTAATTTTAGTTGTGTAATATTTGTAAGGATAGTCATTGGACCATTGTTTTTTTACATAAACGTGAGACTTTCACAGTGAAGCTTTATTACACATATCAGGCTTTCTATGTTCTCTTTCCTGAAATCTGTGATGGTGCGGAAGTCTGGTTGCACTTCTCCAATCATCCACTTTACTTCCGAGTTCACCTTACAGCCCTCTGTAAGCTTGTGGGAGAAACGGATACCTTTGCGGTTTAATATGTACAATTTCAGCATTCCCTTCGGATTGTAGGCTGGTCTGCCTCTTTCGTGCATTCCTTTATCTTATGCTGTGATAAATCCAGGCTGTCACAAAAACATCTATCAGCTTGGCGACACTCTCTGGATTTACAAAAGAATACCAGGAATACTTCATCATCTGATTATGGTTGAAACTTGGCACATATGGCATATTCCTTCACCTCTGGATACAGTTTTTTCTGCATCCGTTATACTATATTTACGGCTGAAGATTATTATTATCTGTGTGTTTTATTTAGTATTCAATGTAAAGGAATCTATGTTAAACATCCCTATATAGATGGTTTAATCTCATTGTTTGATTGGCATTTAGTTACTCACTGTGATTTTCGGACAGTCTCCCCTTATGGCCAAAGCAATAGCATGACTTGCGCCATCGGATTGTAGTCTCCTGATAACAGACAGCATGTTTTGAGTTGAAATTTGAGGTGTCCCCACCACCACAGAATATTCGACATAGGAATTTTCTAAGGATTTAGATTAACAATGCAAAAAAATACTACTAAAATTCATACTCAATAAAAATAATATATTGAATATGCACTAATAATGAAACGTGATTTTGTATATTATAGAGAAATATTATAAATATTATAAAAATAATTTACTTCGTTATATTTATAATATATAATTAATATACGATATCTAGATTATAATATATATATTGAAAATATTTCCTGTTTGGATAATATCATATCGGGTTTTTGTATGGTGAATAACAAAGTTTCAGGAAGGGGAGTAATATGAAAATAAATAATGAGAAGCCATTTATTCATTTATTCAGTACAATTTTCGGAAAATATTTTTACGATGTGAATACAAATAAAATTATTAAAATTTCGGATAATATTTATAAATGCCTAGAGACTAATCAGATAGAAGATGTTGCAAACTTAGAAATAAATAGGTATTTAATTACGCTAAAACAAAAAGGATATTTAAAAAGCAAACATGTAAAAATTTCCGAACATGCTATTAATGAATATTATGAATCTTTTCTTGATCATAACTTAAGTCAAATTACAATACAGGTTACGCAAAAGTGTAATTTGAACTGTGAGTATTGTGTATATTCTGGAAATTATTATAACAGGACTCACTCAGACAAAATAATGTCATATGATATGGCAAAAAAGGCTATTGAATACATTTTACTACATTCTAGCAATTCAGAACATTTGGCCATTAGCTTCTATGGTGGTGAGCCACTTCTAGCTTTTGAATTAATAAAAAAGTGTGTCGAGTTTGCTGAAAATGAGTTTGAAGGAAGAGTAATAAGATTTAATTTTACAACTAATGGAACATTGCTAACAGAAGAAAAATTTGATTTTCTTGTGAGACATGATTTTTCTATACTTATTAGCCTTGACGGGCCCGAAGAAGTGCATGATAAAAATAGAAAATTTGCAAATAGTGGTAAAGGTTCTTTTAAGGTTATGATGAAGAATGTGAAAAGGCTAAAAGAACTATACCCAGATTTTTATAATAAAAATGTAGCCTTCAATAGTGTAATGGATCCATCAGTATCTTTATCTAAGATATGTGATTTTACAGCATGTAATGAGATCGTTAAAAACTCAAGATTTTCATCTACTGTTGTGAACGATATTTATGCTAAAAACAAGACTGTATTTTCGGTGGATTTTTTAGAAAAATATGAGTATTATAAGTTTTTGACCTTTTTATGGAAACTTGGGCGTTTAGCTGAGCAAGATATTGCTCCCCTTATGAGACAACATTTCTCTAGTTTAAGGCGTACAGGTAAAATTTTAGAAATGTATTCACAAAGTGAGTTGCCCATAAAAGGTCATAGAGGGGGGCCATGTATTCCAGGTGTTAGAAAGCTATTTGTTACTACAGATGGATGGCTATATCCCTGCGAAAGAGTAAGTGAAACATCAAGAGCTAGTCGCATTGGACATATTGATACAGGAGTTGATATAGAAAAAGCATTAGCTTTGCTTAACATAGAAAAGGTGACATCTAAAGATTGTAGAAATTGTTGGGCATATAGTTATTGTGATATGTGCGTGGCACAGGCAGATGACGGGGAAAAAATTTCTCGAGATAAAATATTGAGTTTGTGTGATAGCACTAGATATCGTGTAGAAGAACAATTCAAAGATTATTTAGTATTAAAAGAATTAGGGTATGATTATGAACTAGATGTTTAATAAGGAGGGATAGTTTGGAAAAGATTATGATATATCCGTATAGTAAAGATTACGAACCATACGTCAAGCATTCGAATTTCTTAACAGATGGAGTTATTGTTTCAATAGTAAGTCCAAGGGGCTGGGGGCTTGTAAATAACACAGTTGAATGTGGAGAAAAGTATTTAACTATATCTGATCAATTTATCAATTCCTTAGTTGAGTGCACCACAGTATGGTTTGTGGATGATGGACGCTATGCGTTACCAACTAATATATTGTTAGAAAAAGTTTCACTGGCGATAAAAAATAATAAAAAAGTGGTATTTACACGCTACAATGATAGCAAAGCGGATTTTTTGAAAATTCATGAATTAATACCTGAAGAATTAAATATTACACCTTGTAAAATTGGAGTCGGAGACTTATATCCTATGAAGGTAACATATAGCATTAATACCCCAACGCTCGTCGTGCTAGGTGCAGAAAAAGGAACTGATAAGTTTGAAGTCCAAATGCAATTAATAGACCAGTTTGAAAGAAAAGGATATAAATGTTCTGCAGTTTCATCAAGGAGAGACAGCGAACTATATGGAATGCACTCAATCCCAGATTTTATGTTTGATGGTAATCTGAGGGAATCAGATAAGGTTATTCAGTATAATCATTATGTTAAATTAATTGAAAGTATTGAAAAACCAGATTTGATTATTATTGGTATACCTGGTGGAATATTGCCTTATGATGGAATATACCATAATGATTTTGGGATTCTTGCATACGAAATTTCCATGGCGATTCCATGTGATGCTGCCATTATGTGTTTTCCGTATAACCAATATTTTTCTGGTGATTATAGCGATATTATTCATGACGTAGACATTAGATTTGGATTTAACATTTTGGGTTGCCATATAGCCGCAGTAGTGCCTGATACTCAAGATATTTACGAAAATTTGAAGAGAAACTTAATAACAATAGAGAAACAAATAGTCCGTAAAAAAATAGAAAGTTATCATAATGAGATAGTAATTGATATGACATCAAAAAGAGGCGCTGAAAAAGCGTGTGAATTAATAATTGATTTTTTATAACCGTTATAAGGGGTGAATAAGATGACAAATAGTGATTGTGTTGATAATGCATTAAATCAGGTTTTTGTGGACTTAATAGGGATAGATTTTAATGAAAACTGTCTATTAAAAGGTGAAAAGTTATTTGGACAGAAGATAAATATGAAAGCTCGTGAATTAGTTGTGTTATTATATGAAATAGAAGATAGATTTAAAGTTAGTTTTGATAATTCGTATATTACAAAAGGGGAATTTGACACGTATAACCAAATATTGAAGATTTTACTTAACTGTGAACCAAAAGTATAAAAGGGAGGTGGCAAAAATGAAAAAAATATTAACAAAAAGAAGAAAGCAATTGCAAAATACAATGCGATTGTATGCGTGTGATTGCAGCAGATGCAGTGGTTATTGTCAGGGGTGTGGAAGTGTTCCTTCTTGGGATTATATGAATGTGTATGAGCGAAGATTGGTATATGATTCAGAGGGGTCATATGCGGTTTCCCATAACAATTTTTTTAGACCATAGGTAGTGATTTGGTTTAGTTTAGACATAATATAGCCTATACGTTCCTGTTAACTACTAACGCTATATTATAAAAAAAGATAAACAATTTAATGATAAGTTTATTTGCGAAAAATATAAACTAAGATAAGGGAGGTGTAAAAATGAAAAAAAAGTTGGAGATTCATAGAAAACAATTTAATGGGACAATGCAACTATATGATGGTTGCTATTGTGATAATTATCGTTGCTATTGTTCTTGTGGTAGTGTTCCATCATCAGATTGGTTGAATGTTGTTAATCTTGATGAAGCATACCATTTTAGTGGTTTACATAGTGCAGTAAGAAAATATGGTTAGAGGCATAGGTTTCTTATCAGTTACCATATGTAAATACGTGTCAGAGGAAGTAGAATACATTTTTTAACTTTAAAACAAATTGAGAAAAATATGAAAGGAGTGATAAGAATTATGAAAAAAAAACTTAGGGTCGGTATAATTAGAGGGCAAAGTAAATTTCGGCTCTATTCTGCTTGTATGTGTCAATGCAATTGTAATTGTTCTTGTGGGAGCGTTCCCTCGTATGATTGGATGAATGTTGTAAATGACGGTAAGACATATCACGGCGCTGGATCAGCAGCAGTAAACGCTAAATTTGCAACTTAAATTAGTTAATGATAGGAGATAAAGAATATGAAAAAAGTATTGACAAAACAAAGAAATCCATTTCAAAACACTTTACAATTATATGCATGTAATTGCAGATGCAAAGGGAATTGTCAGGGGTGTGGAAGCGTTCCATCTTGGGATTACATGAATGTGTATGAGTACAGATTAGTTTATGATTCAGAGGGATCATATACGGTTTCTCATAAACAGTATATGGGTCATTGGCAATAATTCGGAACTTGGATTTCCTGGTCTCTTTATTGGCTGGCTTACATGAAATAGAGTTGGGTAGGTGGTAATTATTTGGCTCAATAAGGACACTTAAGAAATATCAAAATTATATAGAAAAAATTAAAGTGGGCTTTTGATTTAGAGATAGTAGAGCTAAATCAAAAGCCTGAAAAGGTATGCTTTTTAAATAGAATTAAGTAAAAGTTTCTAGTATAATCAATAATTTGTTGCAAGGGTTTCTATTGTACCGTCATCAAGTATAATCCGGACAATACGCAGTTTTACAGGTCCTTTGTGATTACAAGGCTTGTAATCTATGATGAAATCAATCTCATCCCGCTGCGCAATGGATGAGAATGTTTAGCTAAAATTAAGCCAAGTATTTTGTGAGTAATTACAATTAAGTTGACCACATTAGTTGTAACTGTGGCTACGGCGATTGACGACAATGTGGAAAATAAACAATAAGACAAGCCAATGTGACAGTTATTTATTATTCATTGTGCTAGATAAAGAAGAGGGACTATGATAAAAATTGCATTAATAGATGATGGGGTAAAGAGAAACTCGAATTTAGCGAGGGAAAATATTAAGCATTATAAGATTGAAAATGGTAATGTGATTTGTAATAAAATTTTAGAGGAGGACTGTTGTGGAGAACATGGCACAATGTGTGCCCGCATTTTGAATCAAGTTAATAAGGAAATAGAGATATATGATTTAAATATATTTCGGAATGGTAGTGCAGATGTTGAAGATGTTATTTTAATGTTGAAATTCTGTTTAAATCTTAATGTAGCCGTAATAAATATGAGCTGCGGAACACAAAATTATATAGATTATAAAAAAATGGAACCAGTAATAGAAAATCTAATAAATAATAATATTTTTATTGTTTCAGCTTTTTGTAATAATAATATTTTATCTTTTCCAGCAGTTTGCAAAAAGGTATTTGGTGTCCGAAGAGATATTAGTAAAATATTGAAGTTTGGAGAATATGGTTTTCAAATGTGTGATAACCTAAATATTGAAAATTCATTAGTTGCAAATTACTCTTCGCCTTTGTTCAGTGATAATTCTTTCTTATCAGATGGTAATAGCTTTGCAGCTCCAATAATAACTGGACAAATATCAAATATATTGAAATATATGCAAGATGCAGATTTTGAAAAGGTGCTTTCAAAGTTAAGAACTAATTGCGTACCATTGTGCAGAGGAGATAATATTACTTTACATGTAGAAAATCAAGATTTACATTCCCAAATTCCAATAGTATGTATTAATAATTTTAATATAGCTAAAAGATTGCAAAAAGAGTTGCAGGATTTAGGGTATAGTTCATTAATATTTTATGATTACGATAGACAAGGTGATATACCAATTCACCTATATTGTCATAAAGATGAAAAAGTCTCTTGTAAACTTATCTGTACAATTGAAAGAATTTATTTACCAGATCTTATTATATTAAATCTGAATGATTTTAGGTATCAAATTAATAATTTATGGGAAAATATAGATCTTATAATTGAAAATAAAGGGAAAGCAATAATAATTACTAGTAGTGATTCAATAAAGTTATGTTTGAAAATAAGAAGTGTTTTAGATTACATTTTGGCTTTCTTTTCGTAGTATATTCCCTACAATTTTAGAAGAATCTCTATTTGTTAATGATATAATGATATCCTATTAAACTTTATTTTTCTTTAGCATGGACGAGGAAAACACGATGGAAAAAATACTAATAAAAATTTGGAGTGTATTGAAACCGTATAAAGTAAAATTTGCACTTATAATAGCATGCAGCGTTTTATCTATGCTTATGTCCTTTTTTCAACCGTTAATTACTAGAAATATTACAGATAAAGGTTTGTTAAAATTAGATTATAGAGTTATAGCAATATCAACTATGTTATTAATATTTACTATTCTTTGTATTCAAATTTTAGAAATAGCTCAAAGTAGAAATTTATTATCTTTGAAAATAAAATTACAACACGAATTACATAAGGATGGATTTGAGAAATTACTTCGGTTGAAAATAGATTATTTTATTAATAGAAATAGCGCTGGTATTATAAATGAGTTAAATACTGACATTAATTGTACAAGTATATTAGTTGATAAAGGTATTATACATATTTTTAATTATGTTTTGCGTGTTATCACAGGTTTAGCGGGATTATTTTATATCAATTGGAAGATGGCATTATGTATTATTATATGTATTCCAGTTAAGATATATTTCATATATTTATTTAGTGATAAAAAAGAGAAATTGACAGATAAATATATTAAAGAAAATCAAATTTTTAATTCATGGATGGCAGATAGAATAGCAGGCATTAAAGAAATTAAATTGTTAAATAGGAATTTTAAAGAAATAAGTGCTTTTTCCTTTAAGAAAAAAGACATTTTAGAATGTGAACGTAAACTAGATATGATAGAGCTTTATAATAATTCTATAGGAACAATTATTGAAGGTATTGTCATAGCCATATTCTATTTTATAGGAGGGTATTTTGTTTGCAGAGAAAAAATCACACTTGGTAGTCTTTTGGCATTTATTTCTTACAGTGGTAATGTAACAGGCCCAATTACCATCCTAATTAATATTAAAATGATTGTAGCTCAGGTCAGACCGTCATTTTCCCGTCTGCAAGAGTTTTTTAACTTAGAAGAGGAAAAGAATTCTCCGATTAGTTCTGTAATGCCTCCTAACAAAATATTAATAGATAGAGTTGATTTTCGATATAATCAGCGGAAAATTTTATCGGATGTATCGTTTGAGATGAAAAAGGGCGAAAAAATAGCTATTATAGGTGAAAACGGGAGTGGAAAAAGTACCCTGCTTCATCTGTTGCTTCGGCTCTATGAACCGGAATCAGGAAAAATACTCGTAGATGGTATAGATGCTACAGAAATAGATTTGGCAATCTATCGTTCTTTCTTTTCGGTAGTTACTCAATCGCCTTATCTTTTTCAAGAAACTATTCGAGAAAATGTTGATAGTTTTGGAAATTATAGTGAACAGGAGATTTTGGAAACATTCTCATTATTAGGAATGACAGAGTTATTAAAACATCTTTCCGACGGTATTAATACAAAAATTGGTGTTGAGAGTGCAAATTTATCAGGAGGGGAAAAACAAAAGATAGCAATTATACGTGCAGTACTTAAAAAATCACCTATTTTAATATTAGATGAGGGAACTGCCAATTTTGATCAAGAGTCTGAAGAATGGCTTTTCTCTGAGGGGTTAAAATTGTTTAAAGATAAAATAGTCTTATTAATTACTCACCAGCTACAATATCTAAATAAATTTGATAAGGTTTATGAATTAAAAGATGGAAACTTGGATGAAGTTAAGATGGCATTAGTAAAATAAAAATGGGAAAATCCCTAAAGCATGCAACCTGTATGCTTTAAGGATTTTTCCATTTCTATAACCGCAATAAAAAGAGTGAATGCCTGTACCTGCTGAGCACATATTGCAGTTTAAGTGATTCGGAGATTGTCCGTGAAGCTGGACACAGGTCAATCGAATTATTTTTCCACCAAAGCAAAAGCAGGCTCGACTGGATAAATATCAGATCCGTTCTAGGCAGGGAATCCATAGGTATTGACTGATCATGTCACTGGTCCGCTATCTATGCTGCATGCATTCAGGAAAATACTGTACATTTGAAGAAGGATACTCCTATATGCGGAAGTAGGTAAAAGAGGAACAGCTGGGAAACCTGTATCAGTTCATTAAAAATGGTGCATTAATTGAGGATGTATTAGAATTGGTAGGGTGGTTTTGCGAAAATCTGAATATCTGCTCATTTATAGTTGTAAATATGTTAATGATAAGATTATAGAATGAGAACATTGTTTTGAAGTGTTAAATAAAGGGCAAAGAGGAAAATTACTTTGTCCTTTATTTATGCTTATTTTTATTAGCAGATGAATATAGGTCGTTATTTCACAGTTAACTTATACAAACTTTATTTTGAAAGATTATTTACTAAAAAATTATTTGAAAATGTACGGTACTCAGTATCAAGAGTGGATAATGTCTGTAAATTCTGAATCTGTCAATGTGGATAAACCGTCATTGTAAAATAGGAATTTTGCCATATGGTAGCTGCTTATTAATGCTTATAGTACTCATAATTTACAATATGATGTTGTTTAAATGGTCTATCGTTGTATCATACGTATGTAGGACTTTGGCTCTGAGCTATTAACGCCTTCCGAGTGTTTGCAATAAAATGAAAAAACTTATTATCAAGAAGATACCTTCCGTTTTTTCGACAGACTTCATGGCTATGGAGTTATTGTTGAGCGGATCGGGTGTGACAGCCCGGATAGAGGGATTGCCGGCGCATACATAGAGCAATGCAACAAGCAGGAGAGGGCATTTCAACAAATGCTGGATATCTTTGTAAAATAACTTGCGTGTATAGGACAATCCCTGTATGAAATACATTATAGTGTCGGAGGGATGTATATGTATTTGTCAAAGGAAGAATTACAGAAGATGGAGCAGATGGACATAAGAGAAGCGAAGCCGGAGACACTTGTAGATATTAGTAATATTGAAATTGATATGAAAAAATCTGTTTCAGCCAGGGTCGAGAATTACGTTAGGCAGGTAGGAAATCCCTTTCTTGTAAGAGTTGGGGATTATGTGGTAAAGATCGGATACTCCAACTGCAATGAAACCTTGAACGACAGAATGAAGCAGTATATCAGAAAAGTTGCAGAAATAAAGTATTAGAGTGTGTTTAAAATCTTTACATCAATACAGAGTTATGGTAACCTATAAGCAGGATTAAACAGCAAAATCCTAGCTTTATGAAAGAATGCAGACCTCGTAGGACAGGTTCGCTAACTGAAAGCACATAACCGTGTGAATAAGAGAATGAAGTTAGGAGTGACGCATTATGAAAGAACAGATGTATTCCGTTGCGATTTATCTTCGTTTGTCGAGAGATGATGAGGATATTGACGGAACCAGTAAATCAGAAAGCAACAGCATCAGCTCGCAGAGGGAATTGGTTCGCTCTTATGTAAGAGAGCATGACGATATGGAATTGTTCGACATCTATGTAGATGATGGATATTCCGGAACCAATTTTGACAGGCCGGAGTTTAAACGGATGATGGCCGACATCGAAGCGGGAAATGTGAATTGCGTGATAGTGAAAGACTTGTCCAGATTGGGACGAGATTATATTGAAGCCGGGCGGTTGATTCAAAAGACCTTCCCGGCTTTTCACGTGCGTTTTATAGCTGTGACGGATAGTTTTGACAGCCAGACCGCAGATCATAATACGAAGTCCCTGGTACTTCCGGTGAAGAATTTTATCAATGATTCCTATTGCCGTGATATTTCTCAAAAAGTAAGAAGTCAGAAAAAAATGAAGAGATTGCAGGGGAAATATATAGGTGCATTTGCAGTTTATGGTTATAAGAAGTCGGAGGATGATAAATATAAGCTCTCTATTGATGATTATGCTGCAGATGTTGTCCGCAAAATATTTGCCTGGAGGTTGGAAGGGATAAGTATGCCGGCAATTGCCCAGAGACTCAATGGGCTTGGCATTCTTTCCCCACTTGAATATAAGAGAGCCCGAGGAGATAATATATCTACGTCTTTTCGGACCGGAACAGCAGCGAAGTGGTCGCCAGTAGCAGTAAAAAGGATATTGACGAATGAAATGTACACTGGTGTGATGGTACAGGGAAAGTATGAAAAAGTCAGTTATAAGTCGAAAAAAGAAGTGATAAAACCGAAAGAAGAATGGGACCGGGTAAAGGGGACCCATGAAGCGATTATTTCTGCAGAAGATTTTGAGACAGTGCAGAAGCTTTTGCCAATACAGGCAAAAGTGGATTCAAAAACGGGATGTGCGCCTCTTTTTTCTGGCTTTCTGTTCTGTGGAGATTGTAAGGCGCCAATGGTCAGAAGAATCAACCGGTACAAAGAGGAAGTAAATGTTTATTATATATGTTCCACCAGAAATAATGGTGAGGGATGTACAAGGCATAGCATACATGAAGGGGAACTGAGATCTGTTGTGTTCCAGATCGTGCAGACGTATGTTGCGGTTTTCCTGGATGTGTGCAGCCAGTTGGAGCATATACAGAAAATGGAAGTCGACTTTGCAGAAGTGGCGAGATTTGACAAGGAATTAGAACGGCTTACCAAGGAACAGGAGAAGTATTTGGAACTCCGTGCGGGCCTGTATCAGGATTTAAAGTCAGGATTGATAACGGAAGCGGACTTTAAGAACTTCCGGGCAATCTATGAGAAGCAGTATGAGGAGGCAAAAACGGCCCTGCAGAGGCAGAAGGAGATGATCAAACAGTTATTCCGTAACGGAGTTGCATCCGGTGTAAGGCTGGAAAAACTGAAGAACGTGATGAAGCTGACAGAGTTGAACCGTGATACTCTTGTAAGCTTTGTCAGCCGGGTAGAGGTTTATGAAGATAAAAGGGTTTATGTAGAGTTTAAAAGTGAAGAAGAATTTCAGAAAATGCTGATGATCCAGGACTATGTAGAATCCAAAGCCAGGGGAGGTGACGAGGTATGACGGCGGAAACAGGTGCTGCCTGGAGAGCTGGCATCTACGCCAGATTATCGGTTGCCAATGATGAGCGGAAAAATGAATCCATAGATACACAGATAGAGATTGCTAAGGAGTATATCAAGCAATCAGGGAATATTGAGCTGGTTGACTGCTATGTTGATCTGGGTAAGACCGGAACAAATTTCGAACGGGAAGGCTTTGAGCGGATGATGCAGGATGTCCGGTGTAAGAGGATCAACTGCGTGATTGTAAAGGACTTTTCTCGATTCGGCAGAAATTATATTGAGACAGGAAACTATATTGAAAAGATATTCCCTTTTATGAAAGTGCGTTTTATTGCGGTTACGGATGATTTTGACAGTGAATCGGTTACGGATGAAAATGCTCGTCTGTCCATGAATCTGAAAAATATTGTAAATGAGCTTTACGCAAAGGATATTGGAGAGAGGATACGAACTGCAAAAAAGATGAAGCAGAGGATGGGGAGTTATACAGGGGGCGCTCCGCCATACGGATATTATTCGAAAGCTGTGGGAGATAAGATTGTACTTTTTCCGCAAACGGAAACAAAAGACATAGTCGCAAAAATTTTTGAGATGTTTGAACAAGGGAGCACTTATAAAGCTATTATAGAGTACCTTTACAAAAATAGAATCCAGCGGCCAACGGTATACAACGCGACGAAACAAGTTTATTGTGCCGAAGGCGAGCCGCTGCTGCAGTGGACAGATGAAACAATAAAGGATATGCTAAAAAATCCCTGCTATGTAGGCACGCTTTTTCAGGCTACTACAGACGGACGGTATGCCGGACAGAATAAGCAGAGTGAGCTTCATGAGGATAATATCTCCATTGTGACGCATACGCATGAGCCAATTATATCGGAAAATTTGTTTTTTAAGGTGGCGGAGCGGTTTGAGAGACAAAGCAGATATTCAAATAACCGCGGATTTTCCAAAAAGGTTCCGCAAAGTGAGGATGTATTTGCAGGAGTGATTTATTGTGGTGAGTGTGGAAAGCAGATGAAAAGAACTTCTAATACAAAGACACTGCTCAAGGGGAATATTGTAAGAAACTATTACTATTCCTGCCAGAACAGATACAGAGTGGACGGATATGCCTGTCAAAGTGAAAGAATTCCCCAGAAAACGCTGATGACAATAATAAAATCCATATTAGAAAAAGAATTTGCATTTTCAAAAATGCGTCCAAAGTATTATTGCCGACAAAACGAAAAGGAAGCAGAGAAGAGGAAAGCCAATATAAAGAGTTTGAAGGCACAGACGGTAAAAAGACAGGAGGAGTTGATTTTAAAGGGGAGTAAGCTTTATCTTCAATATAAAGAAAACGAATTATCCAGAGAGGCGTTTCTTGAGGAAAAAGGAAAAGTGGATAAAGAAAAGGAGACTCTCAGTAAAAGGTCTGCCGAGCTGGAAAAGGAGGAGTATCGGATCGTGAAGGAGGCAGAGAAAAGAAATCATTTCATCCGGGGACTGATGAAGTACAAGAAGGAGGCAGAACTGGACAGGACGTTGGTTGAAAGCCTGATTGACCGGATTTACGTTTATAATGGCTCCCGGGTAGAGATTGTCTTTAATTATAGAAAAAATGACCTTTTGAGCTGGGAGGGGAGCGGATGCAAAAAAGATATCGGATAGCGATTTACCTTCGTTTATCAAAAGAAGACGAGGATATGCGGGATGAGAGTAATAGCATAAGCAGCCAAAGAACCATGCTGAAAAAATACGTTATGGAAAACTTTGAATGCTATAGTCTGACTGAATTTGTAGATGACGGTTTTAGCGGGACGAACTTTCGGCGTCCGGGAATCCAGAAGATGTTATCTCAGATACAAAATGGGGATTTTGACTGTGTCATAGTAAAAGATTTTTCCAGATTTTCCCGGGATTATATAGAATTGGGTTCTTATCAGGAGCATATTTTTCCTTTCCTGGGGGTAAGGTTTATTTCTTTAAATGATGGTTATGACAGCAGGAACTTTGTGGGCAATGCAAATGATCTGAATAGTTCATTTAAAGGCCTTATGTATGATCTGTACTCAAAAGATCTGTCTTTAAAAGTCAAGTCTTCTCTGGAGACTAGAAAGAAACAGGGACAATATGCCAGCGGCAATACGACATTTGGATATATGAAAAGCCCGGCAGACAGACATAAGCTTATCATCGCAGAGGATGAGGCAGAGGTTGTGAGAAGAATATTTTCACTTGCGCTGGAAGGTAAAACGTCAACAGAAATCAGTAGAATCCTTAACCAGGAACGGATAAATACACCATTGGAGTTTAGAAACGCAAAGAAACAAATTAACAGGGTGCCGTTAGGAAAGAAATTCCAATGGACAACGGCTGCTGTTTGTTCAATTCTCAGGAATCCTGTGTACATAGGGGATATGGTTTATAATAAGTATTACAGAGCCGAAGTAGGGGGGAAGAACCATATAAAACCCAGAAGCGAATGGGAAATTTATAAGGATCATCATGATGCGATTATTTCCAGGGAGGTATTTGAGGAGATACAGAATCGTAAAAAAGGACAGAGAATTGAAAAAAGAAAGCTATCGGGACATCCGTTGCAGGGGAAAATTGTATGTGGAAATTGTAAACATGCAATGTGTCTGAGAACATCTTTAAATCCGTATTTTTCGTGTGAAAGGAGGTACAGTTATGCCAATGGGGAGAACTGTGTAAGTAAAGCGAATCTTATGTTTGTCGAGCAGTATGTTCTTTTTAAGATAGAAGAGGTGCTATGTTCGCGCGATAATCTGGAGAAATTGTACGCAAAAATAAATGCGGATATCCATAAAAAGATTGGTGATCTTGAGAAGAATAGGGATAGGCTTGAAAAAAGAAAAGATATGCTGTTCAGAAAGCGGATGGAAGATTACGAGAAATCTGTATTTTCAGATTTTAAGTTTGACAAGGATGATAAGGAGATTGTGCAGACGGAGAGGAGAATTGATGAGATTAATAAGCAAATCGAGGAATTAGAAGCAAAGATACCTGTGAATAAGGGAAAATCTGTTCAAGATATTAACCGGGAAAAACTGCAGCTTACAAAAGAGTTAACAGATGAGTTGATCCACAAAATCATTGTGTATGATGAGGAGCATATTGAGATTGAATGGCGGTCTGATTTACGATATTTTGGTTGTGGAGCAAGTGTCTAAAGGGTATAATATAATTAGCAAAGCTTGCTATTGTGACGGTGAGGAGGTGTAGATATGCCGCAGACAATGCAAAATTTAATTGAACAGTATACTATAGAAATCAAGAAAATATATGGTAAGCACTTACGTAAGGTGATTTTGTATGGCTCCTATGCCAGAGGAGATTTTAGCTCTGATTCAGATGTTGATATTATGATATTGTTGGATATGTCTGATTTAGAACTAAAAAAATATAGCCAACAGCTTTCCTACATGACGTATGATTTTAATTTGGATAATGGTATTGATATAAAACCTATCGCTAAGAGTGAGCAACATTTTAGAAAATGGGTTGTGAATTATCCGTTTTATGCCAATATTAATAAAGAAGGAGTGGTTTTGTATGGAGCAGCCTAATGAGAATATCGGAACGAAAAAAGACCTTGTGTGCTATCGGCTCCAGACAGCCAAAGCAGATTTAAAATCATTGTGTATGATGAGGAGCATATTGAGATTTAATGGAGGTCTGATTTACGAAGGAACTCTTCTTTGACACCCATCCCTCCTTCACAGTAAGATAAACGCAAACATACAGAGTCAATCAAAGCAATTTATGCCCAGAGAGGAGTATCGTGCAAATGGGAATGTATTTAAATGCTGTAGCCCCCTATTCTTTATATAAAACCGAGGCGGCAAAACCTTATTTTGTTGATAAATCAATGCTGCTTTATGACCTTTCCCTTTTATTGGAGGAGAGCAGCAGCTATATTTGCATTACCCGTCCGCGCCGCTTTGGTAAGACGATCATGGCAAATATGATATCTGCTTTCTTTAATAAGGACGTGAATAGCAAAGATATCTTTGACAGATTGGAAATTGCAAAAACAGAAAAATATCAAAAACATCGAAACAAGTATCATGTGATATCTATATCTTTTAATGAAATGCCCGAAGAATGTAAGTCTTATAGGCAATATATTGCCCGTATTGTAAGACGCTTAAAAAGTGATTTAGTGAAAGCATACCCTGAGCTGGACTTAGAGACGGAAGAGGCAGTATGGGATATATTCTCAAACATATTTGAAGGGGACGATACACAGCGTTATATTTTTGTTTTGGATGAATGGGATTTTATATTTCATCAGGATTTTGTGAGTGAAAGTGAGAAAAGGGACTATCTGCTTTTTCTCAGAAATCTTTTGAAGGACAGACCGTATGTTCTGTTGGCCTATATGACGGGCATTTTGCCAATTGCAAAGTATTCCAGCGGTTCGGAGCTTAATATGTTTACCGAATTTACTATGGCAAAATCACCGGCTTTCAGCAGTTACTTTGGATTTACTGAGGAAGAAGTAGATAGAATTTATGCCCGGTATATAAGTATCACACAAAATCCTGCAATTTCCAGAGAAGGATTGAGAGTATGGTACAATGGGTATCATACGGCAGATGGGGAGAATGTATATAATCCACGTTCGGTTGTTCAGGCTCTCCGTTTTAACAATCTTGCCAGCTATTGGACCAGTTCAGGGCCTTACGATGAGATTTTTTATTATATTGAGAAAAATGTGGCCGATGTCAGAGACGATTTGGCTGTGATGATAGCCGGTGAGGCCGTACCTGCCAGAATCGAGGAATACGCGGCAGTTTCTATGAATCTGCAGACGAAGGATGAAATTTTTTCGGCAATGGTTGTGTATGGGTTTCTCAGCTATGAAAAGGGAAAGGTGACAATACCAAACAAAGAACTGCTTGATAAATTCGCTGATATGATCTGTAAAGAAAGCTCGTTGGGCTATTTGTACCAGATTGCCCGGACATCTGACCGCATGTTAAGGGCGACCAAGGCAGGAGATACGAAAACAGTTGAAGAGATATTAGAATATGTCCATAATACTGAAACCCCGATTTATTCGTATAATCATGAAGTCGAATTGGCTGCAATTGTGACACTCGCCTATTTATCGGCCAGGGATTATTATCGAATGGAACGTGAAGATAAGGCAGGGGTTGGATTTGTGGATTTCATTTTTTATCCGATAGCAGATATGAATGAAGACTGCATTATACTGGAGTTGAAAGTCAATGCTTCTGCAGACGATGCGATTCTTCAAATAAGGAATAAGAATTATGCGCTGCGATTTGCCGGTAAACTTGGTATGAAACCGCAATATACCGGCAGAATTCTCGCTGTAGGAATCAGTTATGATAAAGCGACTAAAAAGCATAGCTGTAAAATAGAAGTCCTCAAACATCCATCTATTCAGAGCATGGAGGATGATTTTTGAACCCACGATATCCGTATTGCGTGCAGTTAAGTAACATCTCGCAGCAAAAATACTAGCAGTAACATAACAGCATACACCCCAAAATGGTTAAAAAAGATGGGTTTTTCTGGTTAGTATGAAAAATAGGTGGAAAACTTCACCACAGAGCATTGACAAAGTCGGGAATCGACTACCGCAATCCACTATTCCGGGATGAGAATGGTAGCCGTATTGCCTGGCTGTGGGATCAGAGCCTTGTGGGTGATGCTGCGGAACCCGTGCCTTATGGCAGAGTATTCACCAAGGAGGACATAGACAGGGCGCTGGCATCGGATGAACCGTTGGACGTCGTGCCTTCCACAGATACAAATGGGCATGGAACAGCCTTGGCCGGTGTGGCTGCCGGAGGCATGGCCCCCCGTGAGAATTTTTCCGGAGCAGCGCCGGACGCCACTTTGATCGTGGTAAAATTGAAACAGGCAAAAATGTATCTGCGTGACTTTTACCAGTTTCCGCCTAATGTGGAGGTGGTCCAGGAAAATGATGTGATGATGGCTATTTCATATGCAATGAAAGCCGCACAACAACTGAAGATGCCGCTTTCTATCTGTCTGGGCATCGGAAGCAGCCAGGGCGCTCACCAGGGAGACAGTCCGTTGAGTCAATATGTAGACTATTCGGCAGGATTTTCACAGATATCTATCTCTGTTGCAGCGGGAAATGAGGGCAGCGCACAGCATCATTTTGTAGGAAGTCTGTCTTCGCCAAACAATTTGTCTATTGCGGAGCTCCGAATCGGTGAGAATGAGCCTGGTTTTAATTTGGAATTCTGGGGACAGCCGCCTGGATTCTTTAATATATCCATACAGGCACCTACAGGAGAAACTCTTAATGTGAGCAATTCGCTGGGGGCGGGGACCCAGGAGCTTTCTTTTGTGTTTGTAGAGACAAAAGTTATGGTGAATTATGTATCTATAGAACGGCAGACAGGGAATACACTTGTATATTTCCGCTTTCTTCATCCTGCGGCGGGCATATGGAAGATTTTAGTCAGCAGCAGAGATAATCAGACAGCGGATTTCCATATGTGGCTGCCTGTGGAGGGCTTGATTTCTGAGGACACGTATTTTCTGGAATCTTCGCCCTACAATACCATAACTTCACCTGGAAATTCCATAGACAGTATTACGGTGACTGCGTACCAGTACAGGGATAACAGTCTCTATCTCAGGGCTGGCCGTGGATTTGCGCCAAATGGGATTATTACGCCGCAGTTTGCAGCGCCGGGAGTAGATATAAAGGTACCTCTGTTAAACGGTGAATTCGGCAGTGCGTCGGGTACCAGTCTCGCCGCGGCACAAACAGCGGGGGTGGCTGCGCTCCTCTTCGAGTGGGCGGTTATCAGGGGAAATGAACCGTATTTCTCTGGGAACAGTGTGAAGTTTTATCTGCAGAGGGGTGCTCGGAGAGAGGAAAATATGCAGTATCCAAACCCTGAATGGGGATATGGAAGGCTTGATCTGTATCATACCTTTGAATTGCTTACCTGAAATATTGACCAAAAGTCACGATGAATTCTTGTGAATGTTTTAGACAAAAATTTTTAGGATACCTAATTGTTTTTGGCCTCCTAATTTGTTATACTGTTAGAAGAAAGAATGATGCAGCAGTTCGGAGTATCTGGACTGTTTCAGAATGATTGGGAGGTAATCATGAAAAGAGGTAGTATTTTTGAACTGGATGGAATTCCCCGGTTAGGTGAAGCGCTGCCGCTGGCACTTCAGCATGTGGTGGCAATGATCGTGGGCTGTGTAACCCCGGCGATCATCGTGGCCGGAGCTGTGGGCGGCGGGGGATTGAGCAGCAAGGACCAGGTAATTCTCATCCAGGCTGCGCTGGTAGTGGCGGCGGTGTCCACGATTATCCAGCTTTTTCCCATCGGAGGGAAACGGTTTGCTTTTCCCATTGGCTCAGGCCTGCCCATGATTATGGGTGTGAGCTTTGCCTATGTGCCAAGTATGCAGGCAATTGCGGAGGGATACGGGATTGCTACAATCCTCGGTGCCCAGATTGTAGGCGGCGTGGTGGCTGTTGTGATGGGGCTTCTGGTTCGCCAGATCCGGGTATTTTTTCCACCGCTGATTACCGGAACCGTTGTATTTACTATTGGTCTGTCCCTGTATCCAACGGCAATCAACTATATGGCCGGAGGAGTGGGCAGCGAGAGCTATGGCGCTTGGCAGAACTGGCTTGTGGCATTTTTTACCCTGGCAGTAGTGACCGCGCTGAATCATTTCGGCAAAGGAATCTGGAAGCTGGCGTCCATTCTTATCGGTATCATCGCGGGATATCTGCTCTCTATTCCTTTTGGAATGGTGGATTTCACCAGCGTGGGGCAGGCGGGAGTGTTCCAGCTTCCGCAGTTTATGCACTTTGGTATACACTTTGAGATTTCCTCCTGTGTGGCCATCGGCATTCTGTTCGCAGTCAACTCGATTCAGGCCATCGGCGATTATTCGGCTACTACCATCGGTGCGATGGACCGTACGCCTAAGGATCAGGAGCTGCAGAGCGGTATTGTGGCTTATGGACTTACCAATGTGGCAGGAGCTCTTTTCGGAGGTCTGCCCACAGCTACATACAGCCAGAACGTGGGTATTGTGACCACGACAAAGGTTATCAACCGCTGGGTGCTGGGTCTGGCAGCATTGATTCTGGGAGTGGCCGGTATTGTGCCGAAGTTTTCTGCGGTGCTTACTACGATTCCTCAGTGTGTGCTGGGTGGTGCTACGGTGTCTGTATTTGCTTCCATTGCCATGACTGGTATGAAGCTGGTGGCATCTGCAGAGATGGATTACAGGAACTCTTCTATCGTCGGACTGGCGGCAGCACTGGGTATGGGTGTTTCTCAGGCTACAGCAGCGCTGGCTACATTCCCGACATGGGTCACCACTATTTTCGGAAAATCTCCGGTTGTGCTGGCGACGATCATTGCTGTGCTCCTGAATATTATTTTGCCCAAGTCCCGGGATGAAAAGAAAGAGGAGGCGCAGATTAAAAAAAACGCTGAGAGTAAGCTTGAAGAGGATCATAAGGAATTTGTGAAGGACGCACAGAACTAGGCGAAGAAATCATCAAAAAAATAGTCATAGAAAAAGTTAAAAAAGTCACAGAAAAAGTTAAAAAAGTTACAGAAATAGTTAAAGAGATAATCACAGAAATAATTACAGAAATAATTACAAAAATAAACATGCAGGGCCTTGTACGGAGATATCGGTACAGGGCCCTGCTTGATATACTTATTTTTGCGTTTGTTATTTACGATAGACAAATACCGGAAGTCCGTCTTCTCCCAGGGGCACGTTCACATGGCCCCGGATCAGCGGGCGGGCGTAGCGGATAAAATCCTTGGTTACATCTGTGCCGCCGCTGCAGATCCATTCCATAGGAACTGTCTTTTCGGCGTTACAGATATCGTTTACATCCTCCAGGCCACATTCCATGTGGTAGCTGCCGTCAGCGGTTTCCTTACGAACAAAGGATACCATCTTTCCGGTTTCGCCTTTTAATGCTGCCTGTACACCGAAGACACCTGCGGTCACTGCCTCTTGCTGGTCTGTGGCGGATAGCATAGAGGCGGAACAGCGCTGGCTTACGTTGAATTCTACGGAGCGGGCCTTTACGCCAAAGCGCTGACGTACAAGATTCTCCAGATACTTGCCGCATCCGGCCAGCATCTTATGTCCAAAGCTGTCTGTGCCAACGGAGTTATCGTATTCGCAGATGAAGGTACCTTTCTCATCATGGATGCCCTCGGATACACAAACGACTACGTTACAGTTTTTCTCAAATGCTTTCTCCACTCTGGCAAGGAAATCTTCCACATCAAAGGCAGTCTCCGGAAGGTAAATTAACAGCGGATTGTCACCCGGATATTTGCGCGCCAGTGCGCTTGCTGCGGTGAGCCAGCCTGCGTGACGGCCCATGATCTCGATGATGGTCACGGATTTTTTCTCATATACGTTGGCGTCGAGAATGATTTCACGGACAGTGGAGGCTACATATTTGGCAGCGCTGCCGAAGCCTGGGGTGTGGTCGGTGTGAACGAGATCGTTGTCGATGGTCTTAGGCTCTCCGATCACGCGAATCTCACTGCCGGTCTGTGCTGCATAGCGGGAAAGCTTGCTCACAGTGTCCATGGAGTCGTTTCCGCCGATGTAGAAGAACCAGCCAATGTTCATTTCTTCGAATTTTTTAAATAATTTTGGATATACAGGATCTTCCAGCGATTCCGGCAGCTTGTAGCGGCAGGAACCAAGATAAGCGCCGGGGGTGTTCTTCAGATATTCCAGTTTTTCTCCGGGCAATGCTTCCTGGAAATCCAGAATCGTGTCGTTTAAAAATCCCTCAATACCGTTTACCATGCCATACACATGTCCAATCTCTTCCGGGTGGTTAAGCCCCTCTGAAACCACGCCGTAGAGACTGCTGTTAATGACTGCGGTCGGTCCCCCGGACTGGCCTACAATCAAGTTCTTTTTTTCCATAAAAATACCTCCTCAGATTATTTTCGTTTAGGCTTATTATATCATAATGTTGTAAAAATGTGGGATTATTTTGTGTAAATGTAATATCTTCAACGGGCGGATGAAATGTGGTATATTAGGGGAAGATGAGATTCGAACTTGGATGAATAGGAAGCGGAGACGGATTATGGAAGAGGACATGAGGTTTGAAGAGGATGTGGGTGTGGTAGCGCGGGCCCTAGAGCTTCGGGCACTGAGGGAGGAGCGGGCGTCTGAGGCTCGGAAGTTATTCTCGAAGTTTAAAGAGACAGGGCAAGAGCCTGTACGGCTGGCAGTTGCGCTCCGGGGATTTTTCCTTGAGGAGGGTGTGGAGGATTCTGAGCGAGGGGAATATGGCCGGTATCTTAAACAACGTATCAGACCCGCCGTGGAGCATCTTATCGAGCAGGATGATGTGGAAAAAATCGAAAAGCTGGAGCAGATGGGATGGTTTCATGAGCGTGAGCTAGAAAGCTTTATCTGCAGGGCGCGTGAACATAACCGACCCGCGGTGCTGATGTGGCTTATGCACTTGAAAAATGAGAAATATGGTTTTCGAGACAGGGATTTCACCTTGTGAAAGTAGGCTGGAAGTGGGACCGGAACTGGAACCGGAACGTAATGAGAACATAACCGGAATGTAACTGGAAGAGATTTAGAGCAGCAGTGGATAGAAAGGTGTGGAAGTAAGCATGGCAGGGGATGAATTATATAATAGGCAGGCGGAACTTGGAATACGTATCCTGCATAACTGCCGCAATGAGCTGTACGGGTATTTTCCGTACCTGGACGGGGCATTTGCAAGTGTGACCGGATGTGCCTCCCGGGAAACCGGACGTATGGGTACGGAGGGGAATTTCTTTTATTTCTCACCGGAATATTTGCTGCGCGCTTATGCGGAAAATCCGTGGGCTGTATGCAGGGGGTATCTGCATATGCTGCTCCACTGTGTGTACCTCCATCTTTTTCGCGAGAGCGAATATGAGGAAAGATGGTGGAATCTGGCCTGTGATATAGCAGTGGAGCTGGTGATAGAGCGCGAGAATGTAGGAAGACTGGCGCTTGATGCAAACTCCGTGTCAATTCCCGCGTCAAGCTCTGAGTCAAGCCCCGTGTCAAGTTGTGAGCTTAACTCTGTGCGAGAGGAGTGCTTTCAGCGTATGGCCGGAAACACAGGTTCGGCGGAAATGATTTATAGTATGCTTAAGAAAGATGTTTTTCCTTATTCTATGGAAGAGATGGAAGCGGCGTTTGTCTTTGATGACCATAGTTTTTGGAAACGCAGCCACGAGCAGGGAAAAGCTGCGAAAACGAAGCAGAAATGGGAGCGGATCCTCGCGTACACCGGACAGAATAAGCAGGAGCAGAAGCAGAGGGCAGGGACAAAGAAAGGCGCTGTCCAAGAAGCGGCTGGAAAGCTTGGAAAAAGTAAGTATGATTACCGTAAATTTCTCAAGCAGTTTGCCGCGCCAAGGGAAGAGGTGGAGCTTGACAGCGAAAGCTTTGATTACATTTTCTACAATTATGGTATGGAGCATTATGGGAATATGCCGTTAATCGAGCCGCTGGAATATAAGGAGGTAAATAAGCTGGAGGAGCTGGTGATCGCCATAGATACCTCCGGCTCCTGTTCCACGGAAACAGTGCGGCAGTTTCTGTCTGAGACTTATGAAATCCTCAGTGCGAAAGAGAACTTTTTCAAAAAAATGAAGGTTTTCCTCATACAATGTGACTGTTATGTGCAGGATGTAATGGTCATCCGTTCTGAGGAGGAATGGAAGGCTTGCAGCAAAAATATTAAAATTCAGGGCCGGGGCGGTACGGATTTCCGTCCGGTATTCCGGTATATTCAAGAGCTGAAGGAGAAAAAAGAGCTTCGCAGGCTCAAGGCTTTGATTTATTTTACAGACGGAGACGGCATTTATCCAAGATGTAAGCCCGATTACGAGACGGCGTTCGTTTTTCTGAAGGAATCAGCAAAAATGGATCTGGTGCCGCCTTGGGGCATAAGGCTTCTGACCGGGTGAGAAATATAGCTGCTGTTATGGCTTGCGGCAGCGTGAAGGAGAGTAACGATATGAATATCAAAGAAGCAAAGACTGAAATCATCAATACATTGCGGGCATACCACCGGAAGGATGAGCGGGGAAGGTATACATATCCGATTTTGCGCCAACGGCCCATTCTTCTGATGGGACCTCCGGGAATCGGTAAGACTGCGATCATGGAGCAGGTGGCCAGGGAGTGTAAGGTGGGTCTGGTAGCCTATACCATCACCCATCATACCCGCCAGAGCGCCATCGGTCTGCCAAGGATTGTAAGCAGATGCTATGAAGGCCGGGAGGTGAGTGTAACAGAATACACTCTGAGTGAAATCATTGCTTCTGTGTATGATTGTATAGAAAAGAGCGGAAATAAAGAGGGAATTCTTTTTATCGATGAGATTAATTGCGTATCGGAAACTCTGGCGCCGACCATGCTTCAATTTCTCCAGAATAAGACCTTCGGCAGTCACAAGGTGCCGGAGGGCTGGATGATCGTGGCCGCGGGAAATCCTCCGGAATACAATAAATCTGTGCGTGAATTCGATATCGTGACACTGGACCGTGTACGGAAGATTGATATTGATGTGGATTGCGGCGTGTGGATGGAGTATGCGTGGAAAAATGGTGTACACGGTAGTATTCTGTCGTATCTGCAGATTAAGGAAGAAAATTTTTATACTGCGGAAAATACGGTGGACGGTAAATTTTTCGTCACGGCACGAGGGTGGGAGGATTTGTCGGAAATCTTAAAAAGCTACGAGGCGATAGGGGCGGCGGTGTCGGATAAGCTGGTCGTCCAGTTTTTACAGAAGGAGGAGATTGCTGGGGACTTTGCTGTTTACTATCAGCTTTACAGCAAATACGGTACGGATTATGGGATTTCGGAGCTGCTTGCGGGAGAGCTGCGAGATGAGGCGTATGATGAAAAAATTGCTATGGCAAAGAGCGGTTCCTTTGAAGAGCGGTTTACAGTGGTTGGGCTGCTGTTGGATGCGCTGAACGGTTGTCTGGCGGAGTATGAGCGGGTGGATGCGCGGACAGTAGCGTTGCATGAGGCGCTTAGGCATTTGAAGAGTTATCTTAAGAAGCAGACGGATATGCAGTGCTTTCATGAGTTTATCGAGGCCAGGCGAAAAAGTCTGGAGGTGAAGAGAGATGCAGAGCTGATTAGTGAGGAGGACGCGGCGGTTGAGGAGCATGTGATTGGGACTTTATCCGGGTATGACGCGGTTCTGCGCGCGGAGCATATCCATCAGACAGAGGAGGGCTTTGGACGTGTGAGGGAGCTTTTCCGTGAGGTGGTGGATGAACGGTTGAGTATGGTTCATAGGATTCACGTACAGCTTGAGAGAGGGTTTGCTTTTATGACAGACAGCTTTGGCGAGGAGCAGGAGATGGTGCTCTTTGTCACCGGACTTACCAGGAATGCGCGGGCAATGAAATTTATGGGGGAGCATGGGTGCGAGGCGTACTTCCGCTGCAGTGAAAGCCTCCTCTGCCGTAAGCAGGAGCAGGAGTTGAGAAAGGCGTGCCTGGATGTGCTGGAGTGATTTTGGAAAAAGGAAAGGCTTGGAAGATGTGGATTCCAAGCCTTTCCGTCAAATTGCTGCATCACTGCTTAGGCTCGCAGTCCTTCAGGAAAAATCGTAATGCCATAACCGTAACTGCTACCTTACATTTAATTTCTTCGGCTACCTTTTTCTGGGGATAGGATAAAATTTTTTCAATATCATGAACTTCAACACCTGCCATTTTAGCTATTGTTTCTTTTGACAATTCATGATATGAGATAAGAACTTCTAAAAAAGCGCATAGTTTCATATCTTTATTCTCGATTGCGCTTAGATATAGAAACATAATTTTGTTGAAAATTCGAAAGCGATACATTGGTTCATCAGACAAAAAGTCCACGTTTCCTGATGCCAGACGTTCTATGTCATCTTTGGATAATTCTAAATACCTTGAAAGTGTGTGTGTATTAAATCCATAGGTATCAATTAGTTCTTTTAGTTTTTCTGTCACATTTTGTTGTTCGTCCATGTTATTACCTCGTTTTGATTTTGGGTGTTTTGGTTTTGCATGTTCTGTTTTGGTGCTCGGTGAATTGTTTGAGCGGTTCACATAAGAACTGATTACTCCTGACAAATGTTTCTACAATGAGCAACCTGCCTACCGGGATTGGGCAGCCATCCATTTAAAAATGCTTTCTCCGGTCCCGGGATTTTCTGTGAGTTTTCCATCTTCATAGTCATTGTCTGCGGTACAAGCGTTATTTAACGTGTATATCCAGCTCATATGGCCGAAATATTGATACGGATTCCCTGCTTGGTCTATAAATTGTCCGGTAAGGTCGTGCACATCTTTCCAATACGTAAAGTGTGCATTTTCTGCACCTGCTTCTATTAAACGTTTGTAGGTGGGGACTGTATTTGCCTCAGGAGGTACAACCGTGTCGTTTGCGGCATGTGTGAACCATATCGGGATTTCTTTAAGCTGTTCGATTTGTTCCTCTGTTATAAATTCATCACTGTAAGCTTCACAAATAGGGTAAGCTGCCGCAAAATAGCCGGGATACGAAAGAAGCATATTCATAGTCATGTATCCGCCGTTGGAGCATCCACCAATATAGATTTTATTTGTGTCAATGCCGGAGTGGGTATCAACGTAATGGAGAATCAATTCCATTAAAGTGTCTGTATAGATAGACTTCAGGGACTCTTTTGTAATGTAGATATTTGTACCATTAAAATTGTTGCCGGTATTCATCCAGTATGTAGGTGATTGAGGGGCAAGAACATAGGCACTACCCATAACATCCTGGATTTCATCATCCACAAGTGCGGTAACACGGTTGCCCAGCACTGTTCCTCTGGTATCCGTGCCGCCTTCACCAAGCCCATGAAGCCAGATGATCAGAGGATGTTTTTCCGAATCATCAGGTTCGTAGCTGGCATAATATAAGGTTTCGTTTTCAAAATTATCATTTAATAGTTGGGGCGTTTTTGTTGTGTAAATTTGATTGTGGGTAAATTTATCCGATAAAGTGTATACGCTGTTTTCATTCTCAGTATTGCATATATATTGTTTCCCGTCAATTCCTGTGAAGTTAATTGTGTAGCGGCAATCCAGCAGTACGTTCATATTTAATCCGGATTCTGTTTCTGTTCCCAGTACATCACCGAGACCTTCCGTGGGGGACGAGCGTAATTCTATCGTTAAAAAATTGGAGTCTGCTTCTTTTGCATTTCCTTCCTCGTCGGACAGGTATACGGCTTCAACCTGCCGGCTGCCCTGGCTCAAGGGGGAATCGGCGTATCTGCCGGAGGTGTAATCCATGAGCTGGGCAGGTGTATCCGTGCCTTGATAGGTTTTGTATACTTCCACGGAAATGTCGTCTGCTGATAAGCGGATACTGTTGTTTATTTCGGTTCCGAAATCCACGATAATCTTGCTGACCGACGCTCCCCAGTCAAATTCCTGCGTTACGGTTGAATAAGTAAGGGCATAATTATCTGAGCCGGCGGCGCTGCATGGAGAGGCAGCGATAATTATTATCAATAGAGAAGCTGCCCATAATCTCTGTTTTTTCATTTTGTTTACCTCATACCTTTCTCGTTTCGGATGTTTGTTTTATTGTCTTGGTATTTGGTATAAACATATCATGTACGAAAGAGGTGTGCGGATTTTAGCATAAACTGCTGATTTTTTTCACGAATATTTAGTTGTTTTAGTTGTACGTATTTTCTGATGCATTATTTTCCAATGCTCCATTTTTAGATATGTTATTTTGAGGGTCTTTCCATACATGTAATTTAAAAATAACGAATCTTGCTATCGGCTGTGCAATACACATTTCGACGAACAGTGAAATGGCAAAATTCCGGGGCCATTTGTAGAAGAACATACGTATTGGTTCTAAAGTAACAGATCGGGTTCCGATCCACGTCCCAATGACGGTTAATAAAATGGACATTAAAAAAACAGTGCACAAAATATTAACTACAATATGGGAACGGAAACTGTCTTTTTCGGCAACGATTGCTGCAGTCATTTTCTCCGCCGGGATATAGGTCAGCAGAACAATTGCAATTACGCTTAACCAGATAAATGGCAGGACAGTTAAAACATCTTTCCAGACATACAAATGAAAACCTGCTTCAAAGCAAGTGATTAATGGGGCAATGATATTTACAGAGATAATTGAAATAATCCCCATAAATATAGCAAATTCTTTCTTGCTACGCGGTAATTTCATGTAAAAATCCATATTTCATTCCTCCTAAAAAACGTAAATTATTTCATTAAATATCTTATGGAGTCTTTATTTAAGAAAAGCTACCTGAAAACTTAGAACAAACAAAAAAACAGCGTAGAAAATCAAAATTCTACGCTGTTCGCTGCTTGACTATATAATTATAGGCAAAAAAAGTGAATTTGTCAATAAATTTTTGAAGACTTTTTCATAGCTTTTTCATAAGTGTTACAAAGGTTTTAAGCCAAGGGGATTCCCGTCCCGTCTTATAATAGAGACCAAATGAAATTTGTTTTGGATTATTCAATTCGCATGTTGCCAGATTCCGGTCAGACGGAACACAAATATTGGGAACAACAGTCACACCGAATCCTGCACTGGCTAATAGCATGGAAGCTTCTGCGCTTTCTGTGAAATAAAGCATGGAGGGTTTTTTATCCCCTGCCCATTCCCATTGTTCGGCAATCACGTCTGACGGCATATTTCCAGGATCGTGCATGATCATGGGATAGGGGCTGAGATCTTCAACCGAGACTATGTCAAGGCGGGCAATGGGACAATCTTTTCGGCAGACACAGATATAAGGAACTTTTTTCAGTTCCCTGAAAATGAGGGCGCTTTTTGGCTTGGAGAAACGGTAAGTCAATGCAATATCGATGGTTTCGTCAAATACCGCATCCGCGACCTGAGAACCAGGTAGTATGTGAAGCCAGGGATGAACAAAGGGGTAAGTGTTTTTTAATTCTTCCAGAGCGTTTTTTAAAAGTTCTATATGCGATGCGCTGGAATAACTGATATGGAAGTCGACAATTTTTTCTTCATCTTGTTTTTGGAACCGGCTAAGTACCCTTTTGGAGGTGCCGACTATTATATGTGCGTCTGTTAAAAGACTGTTTCCCTCGACTGTAAGGCTTACGTTTCGAGTGCTGCGGTTAAAAAGTTTTGTACCAAGCTCTTCCTCCAGCGACTGGATCTGTCTGGTCATGGCTGGTTGGGAGATGTTCATTTGCCGGGCGGCTTTAGCAAAATTTAAATATTCTGCAACAGCAAGAAAGCATTCAGTTTGAAAAATAGTCATTAGATTCTCCTTTACCTCGATTAATACAATTTATTTATTAATAATACCGTAATTTGAATCCAAAATCAATAAAGTAAAACCTATACATATTAAATAATATCAGCAGGTAAATTCCAGTTTAAAAACAAAATACTCAAAAAAACAATCACAGATATCAAAAACTTAAAAATATTAATGCAATTAGATTAATAATGATAATAATTTTTGAATTCAAAAAAGAGAATATTTGATGATAGAATATCTGTCGTTGGATAAATTTGAGAAGAACAAAATATTATAAAATGAGGAGGTGAAGAAGATGGGAAATTTAGCAGAGGAACTGATGGCAGAGCTGGAGTGTGAGACGGCTTTTACGATACCGGTGTTCGGCGGGCTTGCCATACCGGAATCCGTGGCGGTGACATGGCTCATTGTGGCGGTTCTGGTCATAGTATCTGCCCTGCTCACCAGAAATCTCAAGGTAGTTCCCGCCACCAAACGTCAGATTTTTGTGGAGTTCTGCGTAGACAAGGCAGAAGGATTTTTTGGAGAAATATTGGGAGAACATGGGAAACGCTATATCCCCTATCTTATTGCGGCGGTACTTTATATCGGCTGCGCAAATCTGATTGGTTTGTTCGGCTTAAAACCGCCGACCAAGGATTTGAATGTGACGGCAGGGCTTGCCATTATGAGTATTATGCTCATTGAATATGCGGGCCTTCACAAAAAGGGGGCAAAAGGTTTTTTGAAAAGCTTTGCACAACCCATGGCTGTTATTACACCCATTAACATCTTGGAAATTATAATCAAACCACTCTCCTTATGTATGCGTTTATTTGGAAACGTTTTGGGGGCGTTTGTGGTTATGGAATTAATCAAAATTATCATGCCAGCATTTCTGCCGATTCCTTTCAGTATATATTTTGATATATTCGACGGCCTGATACAGGCATATGTATTTGTATTTTTGACGTCACTATTTATGAAAGAATCTATGGAATAAACAAGTAGGAGGAAAAATATTATGTCAACATTGATCGCATTAGGAGCAGGGATTGCAGTAATCACAGGAATCGGAGCAGGGATTGGTATCGGTCTTGCTACAAAGGGCGCCTGCGAGGCTATTGCCAGACAACCGGAGGCAGAGGGCAAGATTAGTAAATCGCTTCTGCTTGGAGCAGCTCTTGCAGAGGCTACGGCTATCTACGGATTCGTAATCGCGCTGCTGATCATCCTGTTTCTGGGATAAGAAAAGCAGATGAGAAACGAAGCAGATGAGGAGATGGTAAGATGCTTACATTGAATTGGAATATCATATGGACCTTTGTAAATCTGATTGTCCTCTTTCTTTTGTTAAAGAAGTTTCTGTTCCGGCCGGTGAAAAATATCATGGCGGAAAGGGAAAACATGCTGAATCGACAGCTGGAGGATGCGAGAGAGAAAGAAAAGGTGGCTGCCGGGAAGCTGAAAGAAGCTCAGAGCTTATTGAAAAATGCCGATGAAAAGGCAAGACAGAAGGCAGCAGCCATTTTAGAAGAGGCGGAAAAAAGAAATAACACTTTGATTGTACAGGCGCAGGAAGAAGCAGACAAGATTCTCGCTGATTCCCAAAAGCGTGCGGATAAAGAAAGAGAGAAACTATTAAGCGATTCCAGAGACGAAATTGCGGGGATTGCACTGTCGGCGGCAAAAAGGCTGGCGGGTGCTCATATCAGTCAGCAGGAAGAGCGCCGCTTGTTTGAGCAGCTATTAAGTGAGGCGGGAGGAAATAATGGCGAATAATTTTGCAGAACAATTTTTTGAAGAGAACAGAATTTTAAAGGCCACTATCAGCTATGCAATTCGTCCGTCAGAGGAAAAGCTGGAAGACTTAAAAAAGAAGTTGCTGGAAACTTATCGCGCCACGGAAGTGATACTGGATGAGGTGCAAAAAGACGACTTATTAGGCGGTTATATCCTTCAGGCGGGGGATAAGATTTTCGACAATACAGTCAAGGCAGCATTCGGAAAATTAGAAGAAAACTTAAAAAATGAAAAGGGGAATGGGGACGTCATTTCTGTTTTAAAGAGTGATATTGAAAGCTTTCAGGGTGATTTTACCATAGAGGAAGGCGGACAGATTACAAGCCTGCATGATGGGATTGCAGCCATCTCTGGCATTTCCAGGGCTGTATACGGAGAAATCGTATTGTTTGAGAACGGTATAAAGGGACTTGTCCAGAATATTGACGAAAAGGAAACCCTGTGTATGATCCTTGGTGATGAACAGACGTTGGAGGTAGGCAGCCGCGTAATCCGTACCGGAAAACGCGCAGGTATCCCAGTGGGAAAGGAAATTCTCGGAAGGGTATTGGATGCTCTCGGTGCGCCTATTGACGGAGAAGGGGAGATACCGGAAGACGACTGGTATCTGATTGAAAGGAAGGCCCCGGGAGTCATTGAACGGCAGCCCGTCAATGAACCGCTTCAGACCGGAATCCTCGCAATTGACTCCATGTTTCCCATTGGAAGAGGACAGAGGGAGCTGATTATTGGTGACAGACAGACAGGTAAAACATCAGTGACCATTGATACGATACTAAATCAAAAAGGGAAAGATGTCATTTGTATTTATGTTGCCATCGGACAGAAAGCGTCAACAGTGGCGCAGGTGGTTTCTAATTTAAAGAAGCATGGGGCAATGGAATACTGCGTGGTGGTTGCGGCAACTGCCAGTGACCCGGCTGCGCTGCAGTATCTTGCGCCTTATTCGGGTACAGCCATTGGGGAATATTTCATGGATCAGGGAAAAGATGTGCTGATCGTATATGATGACTTGTCGAAGCACGCAATTGCATACCGCGCGTTGTCCCTGCTTTTGGAACGTTCACCGGGTCGTGAGGCCTATCCGGGTGATGTATTCTACTTGCATTCAAGACTTTTGGAGCGCTCCAGTCATATGGACGATGCACACGGCGGCGGCTCCATGACTGCGCTTCCCATAATTGAGACGCAGGCGGGGGATGTGTCTGCATATATTCCTACCAACGTCATTTCTATTACCGACGGACAGATATTCCTGGAAAGTGATTTATTCTATGCGGGCATACGTCCGGCAGTGAACGTGGGGCTTTCCGTATCCCGTGTAGGCGGCGCCGCACAGACAAAAGCCATGAAGAAGGTCAGCGGTACACTTCGGATTGACCTTGCCCAGTATAAGGAGATGGAATCCTTCGCACAGTTCAGCTCTGAGCTGGATGAAGACACAAGAAATCAGATCGTTTACGGGGAACAGCTGATGGAACTGTTAAAGCAGCCGTTATACAGTCCTCTGCCTGTGGAAAAGCAGGTCATAATCCTGTGTATTGCCACCAGCAGAAAACTCCTTGAGATACCCAAGATAAAGATAAAATCTTTTGTGGAAGGCTTCTATGAGCGGCTGGAGCAGGAAAACGGCAGCCTGATGGAAGAAATCAGACAGACCGGACAGCTGACAGATGAGAACAGAGATGAGGTTCTCAACGCATTGGAAGAATATAAGAAGGTGAGAGGTTATGGCGAACACGAAAGAAATTCTTGACCGTATGAATGGGATTAAGGATACCATGAAGATTACCAATGCCATGTATCTGATTTCATCTTCCAAAATACGCAAAGCCAGGAAAAATATGGAACAGGTAAAGGATTATTTTCAGGCGGTCCGGGATACCATTGGAAATATTCTGGTCTGCATGCCGGATATGGAACACCGCTATTTGGAGAAGGCGTGTGGTGCTGCCGGGAAAAATGACTGGTCTACCCGGAAACGGGCGTACCTGGTGATTACTGCAGATAAAGGTCTTGCCGGTGCGTACAACTTAAATGTCATCAAGAAAACGGAGGCCGAGCTTATGAAGTTTCCTCAGGCAAGGCTGTTTGTGATCGGACAGATTGGGCTTCACCATTTCGAAAACACGGGGGTGGAGATTGAGAAGGATTTCTTTTATTCATCCCAAAATCCATCCTTGCAGCGGGCCAGAAGTATCACGGCGGATTTGATGGAGCCGTTCCGGAATGGCGAAATTGACGAGATTTTCGTGATTTTTACAAGAATGAAAAATGTGCTGCAGTCTGACGTGGCGATCATGAAACTTTTTCCTTTGTCACGAAGCCAGTTTGTGAGCCGTGAGGAAGGAAGGTCGGAAGAATCTTTTTTTCCGGAGCCTAAGGCAGTGTTTAATCAGATTGCACCCTTGACCATGCAGGGGGTGATTTTCAGCGCACTGACAGAAAGTTATTGCGCCGAGCTGAATGACCGGATGACAGCTATGGACGGGGCGTCTAAGAGTGCTTCGGAGATGATTGAGGATTTGGAACTTCTGTATAACCGTACCAGACAGGGAACGATTACCCAGGAGATTACCGAGATCATTGCAGGTTCCAGGGCACAAAAAAAGAAAAAGATGCAGGGATGACCTACACGGCATCAGATGGAGTGAAAAAATGATGAAATATACAGGAAAGATTATTCGGATTATGGGACCGGTTGTGGATGTCCGGTTTGAAAAGGGACGGATTCCTCATATAAAGGAAGCACTTGCGGTAGAGGCAGAAGGCGCCGTGCGGATTATGGAAGTGGCACAGCAGATGAGCAGACAAGATGTGCGCTGCATTATGATGGATACCAGTGAGGGACTGTCAAGGAATATGGAGGTGAAAGCAGAGGACAAGGGCATTACTGTCCCCGTGGGGAAAAAAACCCTGGGCAGGATATTTAATGTACTCGGAGAAAATATCGATGGCAGAACTCCGGCAGAGACAGAGGAGAGATGGCCCATTCACAGAAAAGCGCCAGAATTTGAAAAGCAGAGTCCGGCAGTAGAGGTTTTAGAAACAGGAATTAAGGTTATCGATCTTCTTGCACCTTACTCTAAGGGAGGAAAAATCGGCCTCTTCGGTGGCGCGGGCGTGGGGAAGACTGTGTTGATACAGGAATTAATCCATAATATTGCTACAGAGCATGGAGGGTACTCCATCTTTACCGGTGATGGAGAACGTTCCAGAGAAGGAAACGACCTTTATTTAGAAATGAAAGAATCAGGTGTTTTAAATAAGACCGCGCTGGTTTTTGGACAGATGAACGAGGTGCCCGGAGCCAGAATGAGAGTGGCGGAAACCGGACTTACAATGGCGGAATATTTTCGTGATAAAGAAAAAAAGGATGTACTGCTTTTTATCGACAATATTTACCGTTTTGTGCAAGCCGGTTCCGAGGTGTCCGCACTGCTTGGACGCATGCCATCCGCAGTGGGTTATCAGCCTACCCTTGCCAACGAGCTGGGTGAGCTGCAGGAGAGGATCACCTCTACAACGGATGGTTCCATTACTTCAGTGCAGGCGGTTTATGTACCGGCGGACGATCTGACAGACCCGGCGCCATCCACTACCTTTGCGCATCTGGATGCTACAACGGTTCTTTCCCGTAAGATCGTGGAACAGGGGATTTATCCGGCGGTAGATCCGTTGGAGTCCACATCCAGGATTCTGGAGGCAGAAATCGTGGGACAGGAGCATTACGAAACTGCCATGCAGGTACAGAAACTTCTCCAAAAATATCAGGAGCTTCAGGACATTATTTCAATCCTTGGCATGGATGAGCTGGATGAAGAGGATAAGACAGCCGTTTACAGAGCAAGAAAAATCCAGAAATTTCTGGCACAGCCGTTCTCAGTAGCGGAGACCTTTACTGGTGTGAAGGGTGTTTATGTTCCCCTGTCAGAAACAATTAAAGGTTTTCAGGCCATTGTATCAGGACAGATGGACGATTATCCCGAAAGTGCTTTTTTTAATGTGGGAACCGCAGAGGATGTAAAGAAAAAGGCAGAGCAGCTGAAAAATAAGAATGCTTAGGAGGTATCCGTAATGGAGGTATTCCATTTAAAGATTATTTCGTGCAATGGCACATTTTATGACGGTCCATGCGAGAGTATGATTCTTCCTACTGAGGAAGGTGCATACGGAATTCAGGCAAACCATGAGTCCATGGTGATCGGTATCTGCATCGGTGAGTTGAGATATAAAACGGATGACCAATGGAATTCGGTCATTGTGGGACAGGGCTATGCCAGAAGCGAAAGAAATCAGACGGTTCTTATCGTGGATACAGCAGAGCGCCCGGAGGATGTAGATGAAAACTGGGCGCGGGAAGCAGCCCGGAGGGCAAGGGAACGTCTGGAAATCCAAAAGAGCCGGAAAGAATATTACAGAGGCCAGCTGGCTATGACAAGGGCCATGACAAGGCTGAAGGTAAAAGAAAAAAAATATATGTAAGATGAAGTAGTTATCGGCTGCCCATGCTTTCTGGACATATTCCAGCCCAAAGTCATCGTAGTCGCTTTTTCTCTCCATTTTATTGTATTAGGGAGTATGACTCATGATGGCGTTTATATGAACCTGGGAATATTGCTGTCTGACCAGTGTGTGCATACGGTTAAGGCAGCATTAAATTTTGAAATAAGCGTTATATGTATAATGAAAAGGCCTGGAGAACAGTGCCTCTAAGCCTTTTAAAAGAGTAGCGGGAGCAGGATTTGAACCTGCGGCTTTCGGGTTATGAGCCCAGAACAGTGGTTCAGTTCTCGCTAAGCCCACAGTGGGTAAAAATAAGGGTTGCACTTTCTGCCTCTGACAGCTTTTTATAACGATTTTAACAATAATACTTAATTTCCCCGTAGAATGAGTGCCATTTATTGAATACATCCATGTAACGTGCTTCAATCACATCCATGATATCCCTTAGCATCTTCCCGGGAATCCGGGAATTATTGTTACACAAGAGGCACTTTCCATTCTTAGTAATCCAGATTTTCGTGGCATTTACTGACGGGACTCCCTCCGCTACATGAACATGAACAGGCTCTAAAGGGTCGCCTTCATTAGCCCAGAAGTAAACCAAATAGTTTCCTATCCTAAAAATTTGCGGCATTTCCTATACCTCCCTGTCTGGCAAAGCGGATAATTAAATGCGCTGTAGATTCTATGATTTCCTGGTATTTTTCAATCTCTTCTTTTGTAAATCCTTCTATATTGCTCCATTTATAATCAGGCAGGTGACAGTATGCTGAATGGAATCCATTTTCAACAGGTTTTTCAATATAGACCTTTACAGTTTCTTGTTCGTTAACATACATGATTTCTGAATGTACGATTTCTGTCATGTCATCCAGTTGCAAAAAAGGATACATCATTTATAGTCCCTCCATTCTATCCGGTAAACTTTCTTTACCCTTTCTACTCTATCTACAAAACAATCCCTTCCTTTTTCATTATTATACAATGTTGGGATTCTAAAATCCATAAAAATCTGTAAATGAGCCAATAAACGTATTACAATGTACAGGCTCATGCAATCTTCTCTTTTTCTGTTGGTAATTGGTGTAATGATACATGATACAAACTCCTACAGGGAATCCAATAGAAAGAAAAAGTAAAAGGCCCAGAGAACAGTGCCTCTAAGCCCTTTAAAAGAGTAGCGGGAGCAGGATTTGAACCTGCGGCCTTCGGGTTATGAGCCCGACGAGCTTCCAGACTGCTCCATCCCGCGTCAATTAACTTTACTTAAGTATTATATGTGTATAATCGCATTATATTCCTCTATTTTGAATTTGTCAACATTTCTCACTTTTTTCAATCCCTCAAGTATTTCTCATTTTTTTCAATCCCTCAAGCTAATTCCTCAATTGTGTCTGGTTATGGCCTGCCCGTACCGTATTATAACGAAAACGATTTATCAGTTATTGTGGTTGAAAAAAGTATTTTATAAAAAGTTTAGAAATATTATACAAAATATTGACAAAAACATTACGAAATATGTTAAAATTAGTGGAGAAATTATAGATGTCTCTAACAGGCAGCAGGGTTTTTGACTGTGATGCCTAAGAAATGGAAACATCTGAGCAATTGGAAACACTTTGGAAAGGAAGGAAATGAGATGAAAAAAAGAAAGTTAGCTTTGGCACTATCGGCGATACTCCTGTTGTCCGCGGTTTCTATGCCTGCGTCTGCATCCGGGAAAGACGGTTCTGATTCCAGTCTTATCTCTGAGGCAGGCGTTACTCCCGGGCTAAGTATCACACCCACGCCAACCGGGAAATCATCCGGGAAAAATTCGGATAAAATAAAGAACAAAGAGGACGGAAAGAACGGAGAAGATGGAGAAGAGCGCTCCGAAACTGAGCCGGAGGAATCCGAGGAGACTGACACCCGTAAAAACAATCCGGAGACTGAGGAGACTGTGGAAAAAGAAGCAGAGGCCGGAAGTACCGAGAGCGGGACAATGGCTGCCGAAACCACAGAAGAGACAACCACAGAAGAGATGACCACAGAAGAGACAACTGCAGAAGAGACAACAGCAGAAGAGAGCACCACAGAGGACGAAGAGGAACCGGAGGAGCCGGAGAGCGCACATCGGATCACCTGTAATCCACTCTCCATTGTTTTTGAAGAGCAGCGGGAGGGCTACACCCAGACCCAGACAGAGACGGTCACTGTGACCAATACAGGAACTCTGCCGTGGGATTTTTCCAGGGCGTTCTATCCTTCGGACAGGATCAGCGTTGAGGGAATCCCGGCAGGCTCGCTTTCTCCGGGAGAAAGTGCGGTTTTAAGCATTACTACAAAGCCCGGGCTGGTGCCAGCCCACGATGAAGCTCAAGGTGATGACGATAATTTTGGCGGTTATATTTATTTGGGTGAGGATGATTACGGTTATCCCTGCCAAATCCGCTTTTATTTTACTGTATACTCTGATTACCAGAGGGAGACAGGTGAGCTGCTGAGCATACCCCAGCTTCCGCCGGTCACAGGGACGGCAAACGGAACAGGGAAAAAGCCATCGCTTCTCGGCCTTGCAGAATGGGTGGAGATTGAAACAACTCTGGGGAAATGCACAGCGTTTCTGGATTGGGATATGGAGTCATGCGAGTATGACCCCGAGAACAGAGCGGAACAGACTTTTTTTGCAAAGGGAACCGTACAGTTGCCGGATCATATTTTAAATACGTCAGGTATCTCTACAGAGATCACCCAATCGGTGACCGTGAACGCCTATAATGAAGAGGAACAAACAGAATACCGCATTACCTGTGATGTGAGTGCTGTGGATTTTAACGACTATTATGAAAATTGCGTGGATCCGGTAGAAGGGCCTATGATCAATGTATATAATAAAGGTACGAAGCCCCTCGCCCTCACTGTTCTGATGCCATCTGCTTTTAGGTATGGCACTCATGAGGGAGCGGATATGAAGAATCTCCTGCCCGGTGAGTCTGTCCTTCTTGAACTGCGAGAGGACTGGACGCAATTGGAGAGTGTTAATACCGGGAATATGAGAATCCTTACGCAGGTGCCCGGAGTGGAGCTGAACATTCCTTTGACCTACGTGCTGGAGGAAAAAGAAGAGAAGATTGAAGTGAGTCGTGGATATCTGGATTTTGGCGCAGTTAATGTGGATGGCACACTTTCCCAGACTCAAAGTATTACAGTTACGAATACAGGGGAAAAGACCGTGACCGTACAGGCAAAGGATAATGAGGCACTGTTCTGCATAAATCCTGCTTCCGGCAGTGTACTTAAGCCAGGGGCTTCTGCAGAGTTTACCGTGCAGCCCAAAGCAGCCAAAAAGACCGGAAGCTTCAGAAGCCGTTTGATTTTTTCCACCGGCTCGGTTGAAAAAGTAGTGATTGCGGCTGTGGAATTCCGAAGTGAGACAACTGTTCTTACGGGAATAGAAAATCCACAGCCGGTGATTGTGGAGAATGGGTGCCAAAAGCTACCGGGTGCGTTAGGCCTGCCGAATTTTGCAGTTCTTTATACAGAAGAGGAGAACGCGCAAGGCATGATAAACTGGAATCTGGAGAACTGTCCTTATGACCCGGGTAATAAGGCAGAGCAGAGATTCATCGTAAACGGAACCGTAATGCTTCCCTTTGATGTGGTCAATCCTGATGAAATCAGTCTCGCAGTAACCGCAGATGTGACTGTGAAGGCGGCTGACGGCCAAGGGTCAGGGGATTACGCTTTGTCCTTATCGAAGGATGTGGTTTATATTTCGGGAACTGCTGACCAGAAGTCCGAGTATGTGACATTGACGAATACAGGCAGAAAAACCATACGTCTTGATGATATCAGAACCTCTTCTGCTTTGCGGGCCGATGCAGATAAGGTACAGTTAAAGCCGCAGGAGAGCACAACCCTTCGGATTACCCTGTTCAAATTCAGCAGCAACTTCAAGGAAGAGATTATCGAACTGAAAAATTATGACGGAACGCTTTTAAAAACCATATCGGTGATAAACAGACAAATTCCTAAAACAACGGCATTTCGGTTCACACCGTCCTATGTGGATTTTGGAACAATCGATCCGGTTTTAGAGGTGGGACATTTATCAGAAGTGAGTTTTGAGAATCACAGTGGTCAGGATATCACATTTTCAGCTTCAGAATATGAATATTTTATTGTAGAGCTTGGACAAGATTTGGTTACGGTAAAGGATGGGGAGAGTATAACTTTCCAGGTATGGCCAAAATATGATGACAAGGGCGAACGTTTCCCTGACGGAACCTATCATGAAACACTTTCCTTTCCGTCATCTTATTATGAACCGTTGCTTCTGGATGCAACTATGAGTATAAATTATTCAAAAGCAGATATCACACCAACCCCGGTTCCTACAAAAACGCCCGGAAAGACACCTACAAAAGCTCCGGTGAAACCATCTCCTACCATAGCACCGACCACAGCGCCTAAGAAAAACGTAGATATCACTCCGGCTGCGGCACAGCAGAAAGCGCAGAGGGCAGAGCAGAAAGAAGCTGTGAAAACAGGGGACGAGTCTCAGACTGCGGGGATGATGGTTCTTCTTGCGGTTAGTGCGATGGCGATGCTGGCTGTTTTAAGATGGAAGAAATTGGGCGAGAAGTGGGAAACTTTAAGGTGAATATTATGTTGTTAAGAAAAAGAGGACAGTCCCACGATTCATTTCGTGGGAAGTCCCCTTTATTTAGGATGAAATGTAAGTTTAATTAAACAAGTTGGATTCAAAATCCTCTTTGCAGTTATAAAAATCAAACTGTAGCTTGTGTTTTACGGAAGAGCCTGGATCGACTGTTTTAATCCTTCCGGCTTTTCTCTCCTCGGCTTTTCCACCGATAAGATTTGTGGCCGGTTCCAGTCCCACCACGTAGGCTCCCTCATGAAGATATCTCCATTGCAGGAAGTTGTCAAGACTTTCCTTTTTATAACTCAAAATAAATCCTATATGAAGCTTATCATTAAACATTCCGGCACGGCATAGTCCATTTTCATCTTTTATGTCGTGAATGAAGCACATCTCTCCGATTTTTGAGGGAGGTTCCATGGTATTCCACTTATCCTTATTTGCTTCAGAGAAAGGGTTTGCTCCTGTCACGGAGTCAGACTTAATATACAAACTGCATTGCTGTGAAAGGAAAGGATACCCTATATTACAGTGGTATAACTGCATGTATTCCTCCGGTTCAAAGCCAGTGTTCACAATCTCATCTTCCAGTATTATCCTATCCTTGTCCTGGAAGGAGGTGATGGTTCTGTTTAATTTTAGTCTTCGGCCAAACAGTGTACTGTCATTCATAGTGCCTCTGATACAAACCTGATTTTCACCTTTGTCCTCAACGATTACTGCACTGTAATCCTGGGCAGGTGTATTGGAAATGCTTCCATGGAGTCCCAGCTCCTCTTGGTCCATACACGGATTCCCAACATTATCAAGTCCGCAGGTGGTGAGAAATCCTGCTGTGAAATTTTTCAGCCAGTTTGTTCCCACTCTGTCATAATACTGAGGCCCCACGATACCATTAGGATTTATAAAGCTTATATTAACACCTTTATAAGATAGATAAGCAATATCCATACACCTGTCGGCAATCACAGTATAGGAAAGTCCGTTTTCATTAGTGACAGCTGTAGCTCGGACATTATCACTGCGTCCGCCCTCCATGCGGAAGTTTTCCACCCGCAGGAGCTGAGAAAGATTTCCTATGTATTTATATTTTTCTTTGTTCATAGAGTCCTCATTATGGTTCCAGCATAATCTTCATGGCATCTGGCGCTTCTGTGGTTTCAAAAGCCTCTTTCCAGTCAGCAAGCTTAAATTTGTGTGAGATAAGCCCTTCTGTTTTGATCTCTCCGGAGGCAATTCCTTTGATAACAGAAGCGTAGGTCTTGGCTGACAGGTGTGAACCTATAATAGTGAGCTCTTTGCCGTCACCTATGGTATTCCAGTCTGCCTTAACTTCTTCTGCGAAAACACCCATCTGAACATATCTGCCCAGGTTTTTCAAAGAATCCATTCCCTGAGTTACACTTCTGGGACTTCCGGATGCCTCAATATATACGTCGCATCCAAGGCCGCCTGTAAGTTTATGTATCTCTTCGGCTACATTACATTTTGTTGGATTCAGCACTACATCAGCGCCGAACTTTTTGCCCATTTCCAGACGGTTTTCTCTTACGTCAATCCCGATCACCATTTTCGGTAAAGCGAGGCTGGCAAGATTCACCATAGACGTTCCTATCGCACCCAGACCGGCAATGACAACAACATCACTATGCTGGATCTGTGCTCTTTCCACTGCATGCATTCCACATGCGATAGGCTCTATAAGTACAGCCTGTTCCTGTGTGAAGCCATCAGGTACTTTGTGGTTGATACAATTTTTATCAAGCTTTACATATTCTGCAAAGCCGCCGTTTGCATATTGCTTAAATCCGAAAACAGCAGAGCGGGTGCACATCCAGTAGATACCCTGCTTACAGAATTCGCACTCACCGCAGGGGATTACCTGCTCGGAGACAAGGGTATCACCAATTTCATAGCCCTCTACGCCTGCTCCAATTTCTACAACTTCACCATAAAACTCATGTCCGCCTACGCACGGAGCCTCGATATAACGGTCCTCTTCGCAGGTCCCCCATATACGGATTCCTCCGTGATAAGCTTTTACATCACCTGCGCAGATACCGCAGGCTTTTACTTTAAGGACGATTTCACCTTCTCCGGCTGTGGGTTTTGGGAAATCCTCATAACGATTGTCGTAAGGTGCATAGGATACCAGTGCTTTCATCATTTTAGTCATTTTTTATTCTCTCCTTTTTATCAGTGCTGTTAATACGGCCGCAGAAAAGTTTCTGCAGCCGTAGGACAGACATATTATTTAGCATAGTGTTCGTCATAATATTCCTGAGCGTTGCTGGAATCAATGACTGTAATAGGCATGTACTGCTCTTTTTCCTGCTCGATTCCCTGCCAGAAATTATATGCGATGTCAATTAAACGTTCGCCGTGTACAGCTCCGCCTCCAAGACTTACAGAAGATTTCTGAGGATCCCCGTTAATGATATTCATAATTTCCTGTTCTGTTGCATCAATACCAAAAATTCCAAATGTATCGTAATCATCTTCTGAAATGTAGGATTTCACACCTTCATTTGCTCCAGCACCGCCGCCGGATCCAATGGAGCAGATTACTTTGATATCAGGATGTGACTGCATGAAGTTTTCTGCATTTTTCTGTCCGTCCTCCATAACCTCTGCAGGCTGTGTTGCCACCAGCTTAGCGTTTGGAGCTTCTTTTTCAATTGCTTCTTTTATGCCGTTTGCACGGTCGATAATCTCCGGGTATTTAGGCAGATCTTCCAACGCCCACTCTACTTCGTCATCACCGTAAACTTCTTTAATCCACTGTGCAGCTCTTTCTCCACAGGCATATCCTGTATTGTATGCATCTACCAGATATTCTGCATCAGAGTTTTCAATTACCTGGGTATAAGCGATAACCTTAATTCCGGCTTCCTGTGCTTCCTTACACACATCCTCCACAGAGTTTGACTCTACAGCTGCAACGATGATAGCATCAACACCTGACTGAATGAAGTTTTCAATCTGGGATACCTGAGTGGTGGCATTATCATTGGAATTCTGCACTGTGACAGTCATTCCCTGTTCTTTGCCGTGCTCCTTGGCCGCTTCTGCAAGCTCTGCCCATGTAAGATTTCCAAGATTCAGAGTCATTCCTACCGTGTATGTATCGGCAGGCTCTGCAAATACACCCTGACACATACCAGTAACCATTGCTGCACCTAAAAGTACGCTTAAAACTTTTTTCTTCATAACCTTTACCTCACTTTTTATTTTATTTTTTTAATTTTCTGCATTGATGGATTTGATCTTTTTAACCTTTTCATTCTTTCTCAGGGACATGGTATCGTATACCACTGCCAGGAGAAGAACCAGACCCTTGATAACTTCCTGCACATATTCATTGACATTCATGATAGCCAATCCGTTTTCCAGTACACCTACGATCAGACATCCGATGATAGCTCCAAGCACTGTTCCTTTACCTCCGTTGGAGCTGACGCCGCCTACAACACATGCTGTCAGACAACTGAACTCGTATCCGTCACCTGTGGATGACTGGGCTGAATTAAGTCTGGCGAGCATGAGAATGGCGCCGATAGAGGTGAAAAAACCACATAAACCATAAGCCAGCAGCTGGACGCGTTTTACATTCACACCAGATAGCTTTGCCGCCTCCACATTATTTCCTATAGCGTAGAAATAGCGGCCATAAATTGTTTTATTGAGAATGAACACACCCACAATCACGATAACCAAGAGGAACACTAAAGAGATTGGGACAATCTCAGCGATTGTTCCCTGTCCAAGCTTAACAAAGGTTTCGTTAAACTTGAAAATTGCAAGGCCGTTTGTTATTAAATAGCTCACACCTTTCAGGATTGTCATCATTGATAAGGTTACGATAAGTGGCGCTACGTGCGTTTCCACAATAATCAAACCGTTGATCAGACCAATGGCTGTGCCCATAACCATCCCTATGATGCAGGCTAATACCCAATGAACGCCAAAAGAATTCATTAAAACTGCTGTAACTACAATATCAAGAGATATCTGATAGCCTACAGATAAATCGATACCGCCTGTGATCAGCACGAAGCTGAAACCTACAGAACAGATTCCTACAGTGGCAATCTGCTTGGCAATATTAAAGAAGTTTTTCGCCTGCATAAATTGTGGTGACACAATGCTGAAAAACACGATTAAGGCTAATAGAACCATAGATACTGCAAATTCTTTGCTTTTCACAATCTTTTTCATTTATTCTGCACCTGCCGCTTTCATTAATATAGATTCCTGGGAGATTTCTTCTTTACTCAAACTTCCTGCCAGCCGTCCTTTACACAGAACCACGACTCTGTCGGACATACCTATCAATTCCTCCATATCTGAGGATATCATGATAATTGCTTTGCCCTCGTCTGCCAGTTGATTCATTATGTCATAGATTTCCTGTTTGGCCCCCACATCTATACCCCTTGTAGGTTCGTCAAATATGATAACCTCTGGATTCATTGCAAGCCACTTAGCAAGGACTACCTTTTGTTGATTTCCTCCACTTAGGTTTTTTACAAGCTGCCGGATCGTGGGGGTTTTAATCAGGAGACTTTTTTTATAACTTTCCGTCACATCTTCTTCTTTTTTAGGATTAATGACAGAATATTTTGAAATACGTTTCAGGCAGGGCATTGTAGTATTCTCTATGATGGACATATCCAGAACGACTCCATGCTGTTTTCTGTCTTCTGGGATCATAGCTATTCCTGCTTCGATAGCCTGCTGGCAGTTTTTTATTTTAAGGGGCCTACCTTTATAAATGATTTCACCTGAAGTGATTTTTTCACTACCGAATATAAGCTGCGCCAATTCTGTCCGCCCTGCACCTACCAGGCCGCCAAGGCCTAGGATTTCGCCTTTTTTTAACTCAAGACTGATGTCTTTTACTCCATTACCGCTTACCTTATCCAGCTTAAGGATTGTTTCTTTTGCCTCTTTTTGCCGCTCTGGATAGGATTCATTGAGTTCCCGCCCTACCATAAGTTTGATCAATTCCTGCTTATTGGTATCCGCAGTATTGACTGTCGTGATATATTTTCCGTCTCTTATAATTGAAACCCGGTCGGACAGCCGGAAAATTTCTTCCATTCTGTGGGAGATATACAGGATGGTAACACCTTCCGATTTGAGCCTGTCCACAATTTCGTACATAGCTTCAACTTCAGATATGGTTAAAGGAGCGGACGGCTCATCCATGATAAGGATTTTGGCATCCTTGGAAACAGCCTTGGCGATTTCGACAATCTGTTGGAAGCCTGTGGTTAAATCTGCTACCTTGGCACGTGGATCTATGTTGACATGCAGACGCTCAAACAACTCCCGCGCTTTTGCCTCCATACCCTTCCGGTCAAGGACCATACCATTCATCATGTATTCACCCATGAAGATATTGTCTGCCGCTGAAAGTACCGGAACCAGAGTGAATTCCTGATAGATGACTGCCACCCCTTTTTCTCTTGAAAGTTTCGGCGTCAGCTTATGGAAAACTTCCCCGGAAATTTCAATAGTACCTTGGGTCGGTTCGATGGCGCCGGAAATCGTCTTGATCATAGTGGATTTTCCCGCTCCGTTTTCGCCTACAATTGCATGGACTTCGCCTTCCCTGAACTCCATGTTCATATCATCCAACGCTACTACTCCAGGATACAATTTAGTGACGTGATTCAACTTTAAAATTGTATCACCAATCATTTTTTTACTCCTTTCTCTGTTCTGTCGTTGTATGTATTGTATCGCATCACTTTTACCAAAACCATGTACTATTTTTGACAATATGTGCACATTTTCAACCAATTAATTTTGATTTTGGACACGATATAAGTATTTCTGTACAAAAAAACAGATACCGGTCATGACTATTTCCGGTATCTGTTTACTTTCTGATTACTTCCGTGATTTTTCCTTCATCCAGCCTAATAATGCGGCTGCATACAGGATACAGACATTCCAGCTGTGCTGAGATGATCAATTGGGCTATTTGTTTTTTATGAGTCTTTAAGATATCCTGGCTGAATATTTCCCGTTCCCGGTAATCCATTTTCAAATAAGGATTGTTATATACAAGAATCCTTGCATCTCCGGCTATGGCTCTGCAAAGTGCAGTTTTTTTCTGTATGAGCACATTATCGGGAACTACCTGATTGGGAAAGATTCGGTATCCGTTCCCTGCCATATATTCGCTGGTCAAATTATGTACCAGATATCTGAGTTCCCCTTCTTTTTTTACAAATCCCTTATAAGAATTTTTCTTTAGTGAGGAAAGACTGATATTTTCTTCCAAATTCATATTTGTGCAAAGCTCATCTTCCTCAGGAATTAAATATAACCCTATATTCTTGTTACTGATTCCTTCTTGCCCCTCAAAAGCCACCCCATCAATGGAAATACTTCCAGATAATATGCCTTTTTCCCCTCCCAGCACATCAAGGATTGCTTTTCCTGAATGGCGGTTCCTGTTCCAAATTCCCAAAACTTCATTGGAATATAATTTAAAATTCAATCCCTTTAGTACATGATCTGCCGAGTATACGTTGTGAAAAGCAAGTATTTCCCGTCCCCTTGTTATATGGTCGGATAACTGAAAAGCTGCTAACTTCGGTACAAAACGCTCTCCATCCATAAGGGAAAGTATTAAATCTCTTTCCATTTCCCCTTTTTCCAGTTCACCCACAACTCTGCCTTTGCGCATGACACACAATCTGTCCGAATATTTCAAAATACCTTCTGCCTGACTTTCAATGAGAATGACACTTCCTCCCCGCACCTTAAACATGCGAAAAATATTTTCCATTTGTTCACAGGCCGGTCTGGACAACATACTGATTACATTATCAAATACAAGTATAGAAGCGTCACACACAAGGGCCTGTGCGATTTCTATAAGCACTCTTTTATGGAAATTCAAGTCGCGTATTCGTGTATCTGTATCTTCTTGCACGTCAAGCATACGCAGAGTTTCTCTGCATTTCTTCATATATTGGCTATAATGTTCACGTTTTTTTACAAAAGCAAAATTGAGTTTCATTGTATTACGGATAGTGAATTCTGAAATCAGGGAGCTGCCGTCTTTGATTAGAAATATTCCCGCTTTTCTTGCATCTTCTATAGAGGTTATCTGTTTCCGCTGCTCATTAACCCAAATATCACCTTCCTGGCAGGGGAATTCACCGGTAGCTGCCCCCAGAAGGGTGCTTTTCCCTGAATGGTTCCGTCCTACAAGTCCGACGGTTTCGCTTTTAAATACATGGAAACATCCGTTTTCCACAAAGTCTATACTGTTTTGAGAAAACTTTATTTTCTGCATTCGAAGAAGTTCTTTTTTCATTTGTGTCCCCTATTTTTTGTTCAGTAAAAGTGGCAGCACCACTTCGGTGGTGGTTCTTACATTGGGTGTGCTGGAGAGAGAGATACCATACTGCTTGCCAAAATTCAACTTAATCCTGCGGTTGATATTAATGAGGGCGATTCCCACATGATTGGAATCAACATTCATCTCATACCTTCTAGGTTCCTGGGTCATAGCCTCGTTGAGGAATGCCTGACGTTCTTCGCTGATACCAACACCATTGTCCGTGACGGTCAGGACAAATCTTCTTTCTGTGGTATAGGCCCGCACTTTCACCCATCCACCTTCCATTTTCCGTTCCAGGCCATGCATGATTGCGTTTTCTACCAAGGGCTGCAGTACCATTCGTGGAATCATGTATTTATCCAGAAGCTCTTCTCCAATCTCACAACTATAAGAGAATTTATTGTTGAACCGAAACTGCTGGATTTTCATATAATTCCTGATATTATCAGCCTCCTGTCGAAGGGGAAGGAGTTCATGCTTGTCTGAAATCATGTTTCGAAATACCCTGGACAAAGCCTCTGTAATATCGGAAATCTCCTCCATATCATGGAGAAGAGCATAACCTCGTATAGAATCAAGAGCGTTATATAAAAAGTGTGGGTCAATCTGGGTTTGTAGAGCATATAATTCTGTGCGTTTCCTTTGCTTTTCCTCAATTCTTTCTTTTTCATGGGCAAGTTTCTGCTGCTTCAGAAGATACTGGATTGCGGTCTTAATATCGCCGCTTTCCAATTCCTTGGGGACAGCAAAGAACTCGTCATCGACCAGAATATCTTGGTAACTGCGTACAGATTCTTCGACATCCCATAGAGGACGGATGATAAGCTTATAATTAGCCACGCCATTGATGATTGCCGAAAAAACAAGACACAGTGCTGCTTCACGGTATGTAAAACAACCCGAGGGAATACTATTTGCCATATCCGCCCTGCGTACCCCTAAAATCCATCCGAAAAATAAATATACACAAGCTATTACAACCAGATTCCCAAGCAGAACCAGAGCCACACGGTTACCTGAAAGTTTTCCGGAAAACCTCCTTTGTCTCATAAAACCACCCTAACCTCTCTCTTTCCCAAGATGACGTTTCCTGTATTCTGATGGAGTGATTCCCACTGCTTTTTTAAATATTTTTGAAAAATACCGTGTGTTTTTAAAACCAGAAAGATCGGCTGCTTCCAGAACATTATAATTGATATCGCTTAAGAATTTTTTTGCGACTTCAATCCTGTATTGGTTTACATAATCAAGAAAATTGATGCCTTCCTCCTTTTTAAAAAGACGGCTTAAGTAAACAGGTGATAAATTTACGACTTGTGCCGCTGTGCTTAGTGAGATTTCCTCCATATAGTGCTCTGTAATGTACCTTTTTACAATACGAATCGTAGGAGTTGCCTGGCTGACTTCAGACAGCTGATTCTCATTAATCAGACGTTGGACCTCATCGCACAGAAGTTTTCCATATAATCTTACGTTTGATGTCTGCAGGAAACATTTAGACATGCGCTGATTAAATTCTTTCTCACTTTCCTGAAGCATTCCTATATTAGAAAAATAGTTATATATCTCTGCACAAAGCTCCAGATACAGTCTGTAATAAAGAAGGGAGTCTTCCTCAATCCCGTAGAATGCCCTGGAAAACATTTCCCGAATGCAATGTAACAACTCCTCAACATTTAGTTCTGTCAACGCTTTTCGCAGTTTTTCTTCACCAAACTCCCAGATTGCGGGAAGAATATTTCCTTCGGTTTTTATATCACCGGGTTCTATAACTCTCAATTCGCTTAATGCACACCGAGACGCCGCCAGACGGCACAGCTCGGGGATGGCGCTGCCAAGTTGGTCAAAGCTTTCATATACAGTCCCGGTACAAACGGTAAGACTGACCTGCCCGAACTTCTGAATCTGCCCCCGGTATTCACGCATCAATTGATGCAGCATGCTGCTGATTTTTTCCTGGGTTCCATTTTTGTAGTTAAGGAGATAGAAGATGATATTTTCCTGCTCCATATCAATAACCTCAAGACAAAATCTCCTTAGTTCCCCTGCAAGTCTGTCCTGAATCTTATAAAATAACAAATCCCTGTCTGCAGAAGTGTCAAATTTCACAGGTGCATCCAAGATTAACATGCACATCTGATAGTTCCCTTCCTGCAGGTTTACCAGGTAATGCTCGTTAAGCTTATCCAAACTAAGTGAAAACTCTTCACTGCCTTCCCTTTGCAGTTCTTTGATCAAGGATTCGCGGATACGTCTTTTGCTTGTGTCCAATTCTTCTTTCATCTCTTTGATATGGGTTTCCTTTTTCTGGTTCATGATTAATTTATCATGGACCTGGCCAATGACACTCTCTAATTCTTCCTTATTGATAGGCTTTAAAAGATAATCCTCTACATTATTGCGCATGGCCCCGCGGGCATAGTCAAACTGTTTATGTCCGCTGATTACAATAAATCTTACGTTCTCATTAAATTCTCTGACCTTATCCATAAAGGATATACCGTCATATCCAGGCATACGCACATCCACGATCACGAGATCCGGTTTTATCTCCTTGACCAGCTCCAGAGCCGTAATCCCATCATTTGCCGTAGCTTCTACACGCATATCGAACTTTTCCCAATCAATTAGTTTTTGGATTAAAGCTACCACATAGATCTCATCGTCAACTATTAATACCTTATACATGATTGCCCCCATTATCTTTTGTTTAGCCGGGTTACTGGTATATATATTAGCAGATTCGCAGCTTTCTGACAACAGTTTGACTATAGCGCAAAAAGTATTTGAAAGTCTGAAAGCAGAAAAAAACGAAAATATAAATAAATTGTAATGAATAGGGAAAGCTATGCTCATATAAAACACAAAAAGACTGGAGGATTCAATATGAGCGAACCACGTTTTTATGCAGGTGAGGATTTTGACACAATCATCGAAGTGCTCCATTCCAAACCTCAGGCATGCTTTTCCTGTTGCGGAAAGGAATTGAAGGAGCTTACCCCGAATACCAGCGAAGGCGCCACAGAAAAGCATCTGCCGGTTGCAGAGCACACAGGAAATCTGGTCACTGTGAGTGTGGGAAGTGTCGCACACCCAATGTCCGAAGAGCACAGCATCACCTTTATCTGCCTGGAGACGGAAAAAGGCTTTCAGCATGTGGAGCTTAAGGCAGACAGCGAGCCGAAAGCCTGCTTTGCACTTGTGGAAGGTGACAGACCGGTGGCTGCCTATGCGTACTGCAACCTTCATGGCTTCTGGAAAACAAAAATTGACTAAAAACAGGTATCTGCAATCTGATTATTTGGATTGCGGATACCTGTTTTTTTGTACCAGAGAGATGCACAATTTTAACGCAGTGCCTTGGCATACTCAGACGGGGAAATATTGTAGTTTGCCTTAAATACTCTGGAAAAATAGTGCAGAGAGGAATACCCCAGCATTTCAGCAATCTGGGTGATGGTATATTGTCCGCTGCGTATCATTTCTTTACTCTTTTCTAACTTCTTATGAGTGATATACTCAATCAGTCTCACTCCCTTACGCTTGTGAAATAGGGAAGAGAGATAAGGAGCACTCAGATTCACATGTTGGGCAATATCAGCTACACTGATAGGCGAAAAAATATTCTCCTCCACATAATTACAAACCTCTTCAATCATATTTTCTTCGGAATTTTGCTTTAATGTACTGTCCGGCATGTGGATTCCGGGATGACTGTCCAGTGTGCGCAGCAGAAGTATCATAAATTCCTTCAGATAACAGCACATCATATCTGCTGCATATAGCTCGGCGTCTGTTGATTCACGGATAATTTTATCCAGGAGGGCGGCGTGAGAGCGGGAAATCTGAAATTTCTGATTGAGCAGAAATTTTGAAGATTCCTTTTCTAAATCCAAATCAAAGGTCATGGAGAAAAAGTTGACAGAAATATTCTTCCCAGCATATTGGATATGGTGCTGATTAGGACCATAAAACACGAGTTCTCCCTGCCGCACCATAGATTTCTGATTATTGACCACACTATACATTTCCCCAATATCCACATATGCAAGCTCCCAGCAGGGGTGGTGTTCTCCTTTAAAGTAAAATCCCTTTTCTTTTTCTTGGTAAAAGGCAACATAAATTTTGGGCACATCAATTTTATATTCTACTGCTATATGGTCAGGGACCGCATAGAAATATTGGTCCAGTGGAACCGAAGCCGGGTAAAATTCGACAGAGCAGCAGTCATGCATTGGGATAATGCGGAAATAAACACTTGGCTGCAGACGGATTGGTTTGTCCAGTAAATAGATATCGTAATCCTGAGCGGTAAGGGCGCACTGGTCGTACATAATCATGAGGATTGTTGGAAATTCCACTACATCCAGAAACAGATGATTTTCTCCTGTATAGAAGAGAGGGGATGCTTTTAGGAATCGGCGTGTTTTAGAGGATTCTGTCTTCATCTGTGCATATTCTTTTGCTGTAAAAATCTGTCCGTATTTTGAAAATGTCAAAGGATTGAGGTTTTGAATCACAGGAATCCTCCTTTTTATAGTTGCCTTATTAAAAAAATGAGGTACTGATATCAGGAGTAAAATATGGGCTCCTAATTGTCATTTATAAATTTTGCAAATTATAGCAAAAATAGTGTGTTATATCAAGGGGGTCAAAAAACAGTGGAAAGTCAGCAATTTATACAAAAAATAAGAAAATTAGACAATGATTAAACTGATTTAATATACATAGTTCATAAATAATGCAAAATAAAAGAGGATAATAATCAAATTAGCAAATAAATATGTGTAACATCCTCTTAAAAAAATGCAAATACAAAACTTACAGTTTTTTATATGATGGATTTACAGAGATGACAAACAACTGTGATCAAGAAAGGAGAAGGTATTATGAACAAAGGACAGGTACTGCGTATGGCAGTGGTGGGCTGCGGTTATTTTGGGGAAAAGCACGCAGATATCATCAATCAATTGCCAAATGCGCAGTTGGCTGCAGTCTGTGATGTGAATGAGGAAGCTGCAAAACGTCTTTCCTCAAAATTGGGGTGCGCAGGCTACAATGACATTGAAACCATGCTTGAATCAGAGGAAATTGATGCGGTATCCATTGCCGTATCGGAGACTTATCATTTAGACGCAGTAAAGCCTGTTGCCAAGGCAGGAAAACACATTCTTGTTGAGAAGCCCATAGCAAGAAATACTGAGGAGGCGTTGGAAATTCTCAGGCTTGCAGAAGAGAATAAGGTACGGCTCATGGTGGGGCATGTACTCAAATGGGATGGAAGATATCAGTATACCGCAGAAGCTATCAAGCGTGGGGAATTGGGTGATGTGATTTCGATGTATCTGAAACGCTCCTCCACCAACGGTACAGTGAAGCGCTTAAACGGAAAGATATCCATGTTCCATTATATGGGAGTCCATGACTTCGAGGCCATGCTTACCTTCGCGGAGCCGGCAAAGCCGGTAAAGGTTTATTCCCAATGGGTAGGCAAAAAGAATAAAAAATATAACGGCAAGGATACGGTATTTAATACGATTACGTTCGATAACGGAATTGTTGCCAGTATCCAGCTGTGTTGGGCACTTCCGGACGGTTCTCTTGACTTTGTGGCCTATGCGGAGGTGGTGGGAACCGAAGGGGTAAGTTACATCGACATCAAAGATCAAGGCTTATCCATCTACCGCAACGACAAACCGGTGGAATATCCTGAACTTACCTATTGGCCTGAATATTATGGACATGTACATGGCAAACTGCGGGAGGAGATCTCTCATTTCGTCACAAATACTTTGAGCGGAGAACCTTACGCGGTAGACAATAACCGGGCTGTGGAAGCAGTGAGAACCATAGATGCCTGCTTTAAATCCTTGGAAACAGGAATGCCGGTGGAAATCAAACGCTGAAAATATGAAAAGGAGCTAAGGGAGAAGATGGGAAAAACAGTGAAAAATGCATTACAGAAATTCCATATATCCTATAACCGGCTCATCAGTATACTGATTCTAATCATCCTGATGGCAGTTGCTTCCATTGTTAATCCGGCCTTCCTTACTGCGGACAATTTACTGGGAATTCTCGCACAGAATTCAGCTAAAGGCATACTAGCACTGGGCGCGACCTTTGTTCTGATGACAGGAGGAATTGACCTGGCCTGCGGCAATGGTCTGACGATGATTGCAGTGGTGGCAAGTGTGGTACATATTACAACAGGAGAAAACTTTCTGGTACTTTTACTCATGTGCCTGCTGCTTGGGGTTGTCTTAGGCGGAATCAATGGATTTTTGATCACCAGGATGAAGCTTCTTCCTTTTGTAGCCACATTGGCTATGATGTCCATAGCTAAGGGAGTCACACTTTTTGCTTCGGAGGGGAAGATTATGTTTCTGAACCATCCGGCAACGATCTTTATCGGGAGTGGGAGGGTGCTGGGATTCCTGCCCATGCCTGTTGTGATATTTGCGTTGATGTGTGTGATTGCAGCTACTCTTCTTTATCGTACAAAGATGGGCATTGCCGTGTACGCATTAGGGGGAAATAAGGAGGCGGCGGAGTATTCCGGAATCAATGTAAAAAAGGAAGAGACAAAGGTTTATGTGTTTGATGGTATCTGTATTTCTGTTGCAGCACTGGTTACTGTATGCCGTGTGGGACAGATATCACCGAACCTGGGTGAGGGCGCAATGATGGACGCCATCGCGGCAGCAGTTATCGGCGGTACCAGTACAATGGGCGGAAAAGGAACCATTGGCGGTACGATTATCGGTGTATTGATTATCGGCGTAATCATCAATGCTTTGACTTTCTTAAATGTGCCGGTCATTGCGCAGGACGCTGTAAAAGGATTGATTATCATTTTTGCGGTTATCTTTGATGCCCTGATAAACCGGGCAAAAAAAGAATGAGTTATATAAAAATAACATAAATAAAGGAGGAAAAGAGAATGAAGTTAAGAAAACGTGTATTGGCGGTTGTGTTAAGCACAGCAATGGCAGCGGCAAGTCTGGTGGGTATGAGTACCGTGACCTGGGCGGCAGAAAGTGAAAAGATTACAGTAGGTATGTCCTGTATTAACCTCACTGACGCAGGTCTGGCGGCTATCAAGGAAGGCGCGGATAAGGCAGCGGAGGATTATAACATGGAGCTTATCTGGAAAGCCTGTGACGGTGACCTGGACACCCAGATTGATGTTATTCGCGGATTTATCCAACAGGGTGTAGATGCTGTATGGATTGATTCCGTGGACGTGGACGGGATTATCTCCGTTGTTGATGAGGCTACAGATGCAGGCGTGATCGTTCTTACCGCGGGCAGTAAGGTAGAGGGTAAAGAAAACTACAACCTGGTGTATCCAGATCTTGTGGATGCTGAATTTGCAGCGAAGGCAGTTGGCGAATACTATAAGGATAAAGAAGGAACTGTCGGACTGATCGTCGGCTCAGCCGGAAATCTTGTATCTGAGAAACGTCAGGAAGGCTTTGAAAAGGGTATGGAAGGATATCCGAACTTAAGGCTTGTAACCGAGCAGGGTATGTGGGATGCCACCACTTCTATGCAGAAAGCAGAGGATTTAATTCGTGCCAACAGTGATTTACTTCATATTCATGTGATTGCAGATGGTATGAGCTATGGCGTATACCGTGCGGTTGCAAACTCCGGAAAAGAAATCACCTTATCCTCCAATGACGGAGAGGCAGATGCACTCAAACATCTGGAAGACGGTGAATATCTCCTTGAAAATCTGGTAGGAAACGGCCGCCTGGGTTATTGGGGCATGGTAATTGCCAGACGTCTGGCAGACGGGGAAGAGATGGCAAGAGATCAGTACCTGCCGACCTATAAGGTACCAGGCGAGGAAATCAAACCGATTATTGAAGCAGCAGGGCTTGCTAAGGGCGAGGATGGATACGAATACGAAATCGTTACCCTGGAAGAAGCAAAGCAGATTGGCTCCCAGGAGGGATACGTAGAGGAATTTAACGAGAGTTTCGTTCCAACCAAGTAAAGTGATGAAGAGGCGTGTTGCGGAGAAGCTGTTTCTTCGGATACGCCTCTTTTTAAGAAAGGCCGTGATTGGAAAATGAATAAACAAAACAAAAAACAACTAACTGCAGAACAGAAGCGATATTTGTTTTTGCTGGTAATTATTGTCGGCTTTCTGGTGCTATTTTCAATCAAAATACCGAACTTTGTAAAATTGATGACTATCACTAATTTGATTCGTCAGTCAACGGTACTTATCATCTTAGCAATCGGCATGACGCTGGTAATTCTCACCGGAGGTATTGATTTGTCTGTAGGCGCAACTATGGCACTTTCAGGCGCGTCAGCCGCCGTGGTGATAAACGCTGCAGGTGGAGAGAGTCCTGTCAGTGCAGTTCTCGGCATGGCCGCATCCATTGTTGTGGGGTGCCTTGTGGGAGCGGCGAACGGTTATCTCTGTGGCTATCTGAAAATTAGTCCGTTTATGGTTACTTTGGCGATGCAGACCTTTGCCCGGGGACTGACGATGATGATAACTGATGGTTCGAGAATCGTGGTGAAAAATGCATATTTTAACTGGCTGGGAGGCGGTCAGTTTCACATAGGAGCCCTCATTGTTCCAAACGTGACAGTGATATTGATACCGGCGATTATAGTTGCATTGTTCTGGATGAAGCATTCTGCCACCGGAATCAGGATTTACGCTGTGGGCGGCAATCCTACGGCAGCCTATGCTTCAGGTATTCATGTAAAAAAGGAAATTTTTAAAACTTATTTGACTTCAGGTGCATTATGCGGATTGGCCGCAATCATTACCATCGGACGTTCCAGCTCTGCACAGCCTCTTGCCGGGACGGGACTTGAGTTTGACGTTATCACTGCTGTGGTCATGGGCGGTATCAGTCTGTTGGGCGGTGTGGGAACAATGGCCGGGATTTTCCTTGGCAGTCTTTTGATGGGCGTTCTTACCCTTGGAATCAATATGATCAATATACCCTCTTATTCTAACTACATTATACAGGGGGTATTCGTACTGGTAGCCGTGCTCTCTAATCAGATGGTGAGTTTGGTAAAAGATGCGGTGAAGGCCGGGAAAACCTTAAAAGATTCTTCTGTCAATGAGAAGGCTCTTGAGGCAGTAGAAAAAAATAAGAATCATATTATGGAGCTGTCTCAGATAAGCAAGAGCTTTTCCGGGGTACCCGCGTTAAAAGGTGTATCTCTTAAGGTAGAGAGCGGCAAGGTACATGCTCTGCTTGGGGAAAACGGTGCCGGAAAATCGACTTTGATCAAGATATTATCCGGTGTTTACCAGCGTGACGGAGGAACCATTACGATTGACGGCATGCCTGTGGAAATTCACTCTACAGTTGACTCCAGGAAGTTGGGTATATCCGTGATTTATCAGGAATTTGCCCTGGTGCCTGAGCTTAATATTGTACAAAATATTTTCCTTGGCAAGGAGTTACGAAGCAAGGGACTCTTCCTTTCTGTGAAGCAAATGCTGAAAAGCGCTGTGGGACTTATGCAGCAGCTCCACTTTAATTCCAATGTCACGAAAAAAATCCGGGAGCTGAGTGTGAGCCAGCAGCAGATGGTGGAAATAGCCAAGGCTTTTTCTGCAAATGCGTGGTTTGTAGTCATGGACGAACCGACCTCTGCGATTACGGAGGCGGATAAGGATAAATTATTTGACATTATCCGGGAAATGAAACGTCAAGGAATCGCTGTGGTATATATTTCCCACAGAATGCCGGAGATATTCGAGATTGCCGATGAAGTCACCGTGCTCCGTGATGGTGAACATGTGAAAACAATGGCTATTTCAGAGACAAATGAGGATGACCTTACCAGACTGATGGTGGGCAGAGAAGTCAAGGATATTTTCAACAGGGAAAAGACAGAACTTGGCGAGGTGGTATTCCAGGCTGTCAATCTTGGCCGTAAGGGTGTTTTTGCTCCCATCAGCTTTGAGGTACGTGCCGGAGAGGTGCTGGGATTTTCCGGGCTTATGGGCGCCGGCAGGACTGAGATTGCGCGCTGCATTTTCGGTATGGATAAGTATGATAGCGGAGAGCTTTTCCTGAATGGCAGAAAACTCAAAATATATTCGCCCAAAGAGGCGCTAAAGCATGGTATCTGCTACGTTTCAGAGGACCGGCGCGGGGAAGGGATCATTCCTTTGAGAAGTGTTAAGGAGAATATATGTCTTGCGGCTCTGGAAGAGCTTTGTAATAAAGGTTATCGGAATACGGACCGGGAGCGCGGGTTAAGCGGTGAGTATATGGAAAAATTCCGTATCAAAGCGGCATCCGATGAGCAGGCAATCGGGCGTCTCAGTGGCGGAAACCAGCAGAAATGCTGTTTGGCAAAAATGTTGGCATGTAAGCCTTCTCTGATCATATTGGACGAGCCTACCCGTGGTATTGACGTGGGAGCTAAGGCTGAGATTCATCGTTTGATTGGAGAGCTTGCAAGGCAGCACATCGCCATCATACTCATTTCCTCCGAGCTGCCGGAGATTATTGGATGCTGCGACCGCATTGTGGTACTGGCCGAGGGCACACAGACAGGAGAATTTGAAGGCGGCAAGGCTACTCAGGAGGCGATTATGGAATGCGCTATGACTGCAATGCCGGAGACTATACTTGGGGGATGAGCGTGATATGTATATAGCGGCAATTGACACAGGAGGCACGAAAATCACAGGTGCGGCAGTTGATGAAAAGGGCAATATTTTCGACCCGATACGTGTTGAAAACACTGGAAGAAACGGAAAATTTGTCATTGACACCTATAGTAGTATATACAGCAGATTAAGTGAGAAATACTGTTTTTCCGCCCTGTCCATAGGTGCCGGTGGAAGGCTTGACAGGGAGGCCGGGGTAGTGAAGAGTGCTGTAGCCATCTATACGGACTATATTGGCCTGAATATTAAGAAAGAGATGGAGGAACGGTTCCATCTGCCGGTTTGTATAGACAATGACTGCAGCATGGCCTTGCGCGGAGAACTGTGGAAGGGAGGACTTTCTTCTTATCATAAAGTGGTGAGTCTTATTTTAGGTACCGGAGTGGGCGGTGCTGTGGCGGTGAAAAAGGACAGCGGTGAAGGCTGGGAGGTTACACAGGCAGAACTGGGACATTTTATTCTTCATCCTGATGGCCGCAAATGTCTTTGCGGACAGAATGGATGTGTGGAGAAATATCTTTCAGGGACAGCACTTTGGCAGTCTTACAATGAACTTGTAGGAGAAGAACCCCTAAGCTCGGGCTATGAGTTTTTTGCACTGGTTGAGAGAAAAAATCCGGACGCATGGAAGATTCTCGAAGCATTTAAAAATGATCTGGCGACCTGTCTGATATCAATCCAGAATATCTTCGAGGCGGATGCTGTACTGCTGGGCGGAGGTCTCATCGATACGAGACAATATTGGTGGCAGGGGATGCTGGAGTTAGTAGAGAAGAAGAGAAATAAAAATCTTGCACCTATGGCGATTCAGGCGGCCTTAAACGGCAACCAGGCAGCAGTGTTGGGTGCAGCTAAACTGGCATTAGAGATGCTGGGGGAGGAAAAGGGATGAAGGTGGAAGAACTGAAAAAAGGATTGATTGTTTCCTGCCAGGCAACAGCAGAGGAGCCTATGCGGGAAAGCGCGATCATGGGAAGATTTGCCCTGGCTGCCCAGATGGGAGGAGCAGTGGGGGTGCGTATGAATGGTCTGGGAGATATCATGGCTGCAAAGCAGCTTGTGACGATACCTGTGATTGGATTGATCAAGCATCATTATGAGGGATATTGGTCTTATATTACACCCACGCTCCGGGATGTGGAGGCTGTTTACACCACAGGATGTGAGATTGTAGCTGTGGATGCAACCAGACTTCCAAAGCCGGAGGATAGAACGACAGAGCGTTTGCTCAGGGAGATTAAACAGCAGTTTCCTGATATTCTTCTTTTGGCGGATGTCTCTACAGTGGAGGAGGGGCGCGCTGCCGTGGAGGCAGGCGCGGATATGGTTTCCTCTACGCTGGCAGGATATACGGAATATACAAGAAATAAGAGCAGCCTGATCATTGAGCTTCAACCGCCTGCAATTGAAGTAGTAGAAGAGCTTGTGGCAGCCGTTAAGGTACCGGTAATTGCGGAGGGCCGTTACTGGAATGAGGTGATGGCACGAAAAGCGCTGGAAGCGGGCGCCCACAATGTCGTCATCGGTGCCGGTATTACCAGACCGCAGATAATCACAAAGAAAATTGTGGATGAGCTTCAGGACTTATGTTGAATTGTATTTGATATTTAAAGGTGATTATAAAAAGGAGAGATTTCATGAGTGTATATACACAGATTCTGCCCGTTACGGGCTGTGAAATAGAGGGGGAGCATCCGCTTCCGATTTTCCGTGACCAGGAAAGTGATAAGCCTTCAAAAGGGGATGGTTCACTTACAAAGGAGCAGGAGGCAGGCCTTGGAAAAAATACAGGCTACCGTGTACTTCCTTACCGGATGCAGGATAAATATGACAGAAAAAAACGGCAGATATATTTAAAGACTGTAGTACTTGAAAATAAATATTTAAAAGCAGCGTTTCTCCCGGAGTACGGAGGCCGCCTTTATTCCCTGAAAAATAAGGAGACGGGAAAAGAGGTTCTTTATAAAAATCCTGTTTTTCAGCCTGCAAATTTAGGTATTCGAAATGCCTGGTTTTCCGGAGGGGTGGAGTGGAATGCGGCGCAATATGGTCATACGATGTATAGCAGCTCCCCGGTGAATTTTGCAAAGGTAAAAGGAGAGGACGGAGAGGAATTCGTCCGTATGTATGATTTTGAGCGTATGAAACGGCTCTTTATACAGCTTGATTTTCATCTGCCTGAGGGCTCCCGTGCACTCTACGTACATGCGGAGATTATCAATGGGGACGAGAGTCCGAAATCGATGTACTGGTGGACGAACATTGCCATTCAGGCAGAGGAAAAGCTCCGCGTATTTTCCGGGACAGAGGAGGTGCTTTATCTGCATCCGGAGAGTATCAGTGACAATACGAATCCCGTGAGAATTTTCGGGAGGGCGTCGCTGCCTTATATCCCGACTTTGCCCGGACGCGATTCTACATACCCTGCCAACGCGGACTATTCCAATGAATTCTTCTTCCAGAATCCTCCAATGGCACAGAATTGCTGGAGCGGCGCGGCGTATGGGGACGGGAGGCTGTTTTTCGAGCGTTCCACACTGCCGTTGCGTTACCGGAAAATGTTCTGCTGGGGAAGCCATCCAGGCGGCCGGCGCTGGTGTTCTTATCTGGCGACAGAGGAAGAAGGGAACTATGTAGAACTTCAGGCCGGATTAGCCCCTACTCAGCTTAATGGAATAGAAATCCCGGGGAAAACCACTTGGAGCTTTACACAGGCAATCGGAGAGACTTTCCTTGAGAAACCGGAGACAGCTTATGGAGAGGATTATGCAGCATCCCGTATGGCTGTGGAGGTCCAGGTGCAGAATGCGTTACCCCCTGAAGAAATTGTGCAAAGAGATGCATGTTATAAAAAGCTGGCAAAAAATCCGGCAGAAGAAATTCTATCCTATGGCAGCGGATGGGGGGCCCTGGAGAGGGAGCGAGTGAAAAGGCAGGGTGGTTATTTTCCTGAGCATCTTTTATTCCCGGACAATACATTGACAAAGGAGCAGTATCCGTGGCTGTGTCTGCTGAACGACGGTTTTCTGCCTGAACTCCTCCCTTCACAGGCACCGGAGAGCTGGATGGTAGATGAAAAGTTTTATCCTTTGCTGAAAGAAAGTCTGAGGCACCCGAAAGGAAATCATTATCTTTCCAGATTACATCTGGGAGTCATAGAATATGAACTGGGTGCCCGCAGTGAGGGTGTGAAACAGTGGCAGATTTCTTTCGGGCTTTGCCCGTCTGCATTTACTTTGCGTAACCTTGCTTATGACGCAAGGCTAAATGGGGATGTAGAAGAAGCTCTCAAATTGATGAAAGAGTGTATAGAGATTGAGGATAACGGAATAGACAAGATTTTTTCTGAGGAATATATGGATTTGTTACTGGATAACAGAAGCTTTGAGGAAGCTTGGAATTATTATCGGGGACTACCGGCGGAACGTCAGGACAGTGACCGGCTTACCCTGCAGGCAGCCCTTGCCGGTGTGGAACTCAAGGAATATGCATTTGTGGAACAGGTGCTTTCCCGTGAGTTTGCATGTATACGTGAAGGTGATACCAGCCTTACGGATTTGTTTTTCCGTTTCCAGGAACAGAAGATGCTGGATTCGCCCGATAACATGCTTTCGCAGGATGAGGTGCGTAGCTATGTACTGAAGCATTGCACTCCGCCCGGAGAGATTGACTTCCGTATGTTTGTCAAAAAACAGGAATAAACCTGTGAAAAAAATGAAACAGAACATCTGGGCAGTATTGTGCACGGGTGAAATGTAAGGAGGAGAAGCATGTATTTGACTGAACAGGAAATTTTATTACAGCAGGAGGCACTGGAAAAGACGTATACGTATCTCGCTGGGCTGCGCGAAGAAGTAAGTGCATTTTTTGCGGGAAGAAAAAAATTCATCTTTATTGGCTGCGGCTCAAGCTATATGCTCGCGAAGTCAGGGCAGCGTATGTTTGTCAGAACGGCGGATACGTCTGCGGATGCGGTGGCAGGCGGCGATTATCTGATGAACCCGGCCTTTTACCAGCAGCTTTTCCGGGACAGTATCGTAATAGCTATCTCACGCTCAGGGAAAACCTCGGAGATACTGCGGTCACTGATGCGGCTTAAGGCGGAGACGAATTGTAAGGTGCTTTCACTTACTATGCTGCAGGATAATGATTTTATGCCGTATACGGATTTGGATGTGACCTTGGATTGGTGCTATGATAAAAGTGTGTGTCAGACAAGGTCTGTTACGAATTTTTATTTGGCGCTTGCAATGTTAAACTGTTTTTATACAGGCGATGAGTGGGAGCTGGAGCTCTTGAAAAAGGCAGTGTGGGGTGTTGCAGAGTTTCAGAAAACAGTGAGACCGGCACTTCAAAAACTTGCAAAGGAGGAGTGGGATAAGGCTGTAGTACTTGCGAATGGACCCTTTGTAGGGATTGCGGAGGAAGGCGCACTGGCATTTACGGAGATTGCCCAGCTTCCCGGTATCTGCTTCCGGCTTCTGGATTATCGCCATGGTCCGATGGTGCTTAATGACTGCCGGACAATGAACATTATTTTGATGCAGAAAGACAATGAAACACTGCAGGCGTCGCTATTGAAGGATTTGCAATCACATGGAGGAAAAATCATTACAGTGTCTCATGCAAAGGAAAATAAATATCAGGCTGACGCCGGCTTCTGTATCAATGGTTTTATCGACAGCCTGGCTGCAGGGATTCCGTTTATCAATGTTATTCAGCTCCTCGCTTTTGAAAAGGCAATGGTACGCGGTGTGAACCCGGATCTGCCGACAGGTTTGGATGCATACATTACGCTAAATGAGTAGATGGGCCACAACTGACGCGGCACTTTAGAAGATACGAAACAGATAAATGTCAATACACAATAGAATAACAGAAAATATACAGACTGTCGTACCCGGACAAACATACTGGTACGGCAGTTTTTTTATCCACCTGGCGGCGCACGTTTCCAACCGTGCAAGTGCGGAATCCGCCCGGTAGTGAGAAGGATATAGCCGAAGGAAGGGTGCACGTCGTGAGATGGCATCTGAAGGAAACCGGATATGGAAGGAAATCTCTTAAATAATTGCTATCCTTGTCAATATTTGCTATACTTAATCTAATCTTAGATAGTAGAAAGCAGGCTTTTAAATATGAAAAAAACCAGTTACTATTTTTTCTTCGGTGCGCTGGTTCTCTTTATCGGAGGACTGAGTGGATGCTATCATTCTTCCGGCTCCGGAAATGAAGTGAATGTTGTGGAGCCTGAGACACTTAAGGAGCTGCCGCAGGAAAAGACGCTGACCTTCTTTGCACCTGTGGAAAGCAAGTCCAGTGGAGCCGTTTCATACAGAAAATTAATTGACAAATATAATAAAAGTCATGACGTCCACGTTGTATTTGAGGGTATCGCTACTGCGGATGGTTATAATGAATATCTTGAGGAACGGCTGCGGACCGGTAAGGGCGATGATATTTTTGTTGTCAATGAGGACAGTGTAAAGACGTTTGCGCAGGAAGGATATTTTTATGATCTGTCTTCTCTTAAAGCGTTTGAGAAGATGAATAAAAGCGCCAGGGATGAGGCGGTCATCGGGGATACGGTATATTGTATTCCGATGAATATGACGGCATATGCGCTCTTTGTGAATAAGGATGTATTAGAGCAATATGAACTGCAGCCGCCGGAAAATCTGGAGGAATTTAATGCCTGCTGTACGAAGATAAAAGAGCTTGGAGGGACACCGCTCAGTCTCAGTCGTTGGCATGCGACAGCTGTTCCCACGATAGCCAACGGTTTATATAAGCTCTATGACGACCCGGATTTTCAGGAACAGCTTGAGCGGCTGAATTCCGGAGAAGAACAAATCGGCGGTTATATGCTGGAGGGCTTCCAAATATTTCAGGATATGGTAGAAAAGGGCTGGTATGGGGACGGAGTGAGCGGAACGGATGCGGACGGGCTGCGTGCAGGTGAGCGGGATATACCTGATTTTGCCTCCGGGGAGACGGCGTTCTATTTTGGTCCGCTGGAATATATTCCGGCGGTAGATGAGGCGAATCCCCAGCTTGATTATCATGTGCAGGGAATCCCTGTTCCGGAAGGAACGGCGCTGCTGACTACGGCGGTCTCCCGCCTATGTGTCAATCCTGACAGTGAAAGCCTGGAGGATGCCATGGAGTTTGTCGCATATTTGTCCGAGGAGTATTATAAAGAGAATATGGAAAAACGGGACATTATTCTGCCTGTTTATGAAAACGCTGAGTTTATTTTGGGCGATGAAAGAATGAGGCCGGCATATGAAACGTATTTGTCGGGTATCCGGATTCCAGCTGAGGACATGCAGCTAAGGTTTGGAAGCTGGGATGTTGTGCGGGAATTATGTATCGAAATGTTTGACGGAATGACAGCACCGGAGGCTGCAGAGAAATACAACCAAATCCAGTTGGAACAGATTGCCGGGTATGAGAAGCAGGTGAGCACCTTTGAAAAGAAAAAATAGAAAAAAATCCTATAAATATTTGTTATATATCAGCTGCTTCTGCTTTCTTCTGGTCATGGGAGCCATGGCGGCTGTAAGTTTTACAAGCGTACAGTCTGTGCGGGATTTAGTGCGCAGTACAACAACGAAGAGCATTACGGAGCTGACAGTCAGCAAGGCACAGTTTCTGGATGAAAAGATACGTTCAGAATTGCAGGCACTCCGGTCTTTTGCCGCGGATATCGGGACTTTTGATGATATTTTTGCCCATCCGGAATTGCTTGAGGATTATAAGGAGAGCCATGAAGCTGCCCGTATGTGGATTATTGATGTGACTGGTGCCTATCAGGATACGGGGGGAATGGATAAGAACTTTGCGGATAAGAAGGAATTATTCCGGGAAGGGCTGCGTGGGAATGAGGGAGTTACGGATGTATTTCTGGGAGAATTAGGAAAACAGCAGGTCATGTTCCATACGCCGATTTATAAAAATGATAAGGTGGTTGGTGGTCTTTATGAAGCCTATTCTGTGGACTTGCTACAAAACGCATACAGCGGTGCCACCTACAATGACGCAGGCTACAGCTATGTGCTGGGAACGGACGGCTCAATTGTGCTGGCTCCGGTGCGTTTCAGTTATCTCCAGATTTATAGTACGATTCAGGATGTTTTAAAGGATGGGGGAAACGACGATGAAGCCATTCAAAAATTTTCGGAAGCTCTGGGGAAACGGGCCAGCGGTACGGCGGTATTTGATTTTGAGGGAGAAAAACAATTTTTGACCTTTATGCCACTTACGCAGAAGGATGACTGGTATTACGTATCGGTCATTCCCTTGAGCATGGTGGAAAAAGACGGTACGGTGATCATAGAACACACGGTCAAGATGGCTGTTATCATAACCGCAGCAATTGCACTTGTTGTTGCCGCTATTTCTGCAGTCCTGCTTCTGCGCAGCAAAAAAAGAAGAGACTATGAGCGATATGTTCAAAATATCAATGAGGCGATTGCTCAAAATATCGATACATCTATTTTTATTGTGGATGGCTGTACTGGCCGGGTGGAGTATGCGTTTGAGAATGCCGAAAAGATACTGGGCATCAGGCCTCAGGTGTTTGAAGAGGATTGCTGTCCGGTTTCCGGGACTTTTCAAAGCACCTTATATGATATTTTGAAAGAGAAAACAGATAAAAAGATAGTGAAATCGATTCCGGTTTATAACGATCTGCTTTCCAGACAGATGTGGCTTCAAATCGCAGAGCTGCCTGTGAAGCTGCTGGGTGAGGATAAGTATATATTTGCCATTACAGATGTAACCCATGACAGACAGATACAAGAAAACCTGAATGCGGCAGTGGCCGCCGCGGAGCATGCCAATGCGTCCAAAAGCCAGTTCCTTTCCAATATGTCGCACGATATCCGGACACCTATGAATGCGATTGTCGGAATGACGAAGCTGGCAGAAATCAATATTGACGACCGCGCAAAGGTAAAGGATTGTTTGTATAAGATAGGAATTTCTTCTAAGCATTTACTGGAATTGATCAATGATGTACTGGATATGTCAAAAATTGAAAGCGGCAAGTTGATTCTTACCTCAGAAGCTTTTTCAATCAAAGAATTGTTTGAGAAAAATATTGCGATCGTCCAGCCGCAGTACCAGGCAAAAAAACAGGTGTTTACGGCAGATACCCAAAATATCCGGCATGAATATGTGTTAGGCGATTCTCTGCGGCTTAATCAGGTTTTATTAAACCTGCTGTCCAATGCGGGCAAGTTTACGCCTGAAAACGGATCCATTACCCTGACAGTTGAAGAGTTTCCGCAGAAGCATCCGGGCCATGCGGTTTACAGGATTACGGTAGCTGATACAGGAATTGGCATCAGTGCCGAATTTTTGCCCAAAATATTTCAGCCCTTTGAACGGGAAAAGAAGCTGCATCAGAACCAGGTCGAGGGAACCGGGCTTGGGCTCGTGATTTCTAAGAATATTATAGAAGCAATGGGTGGCCGGATTTTTGTTGAAAGCCATGAGGGAGAGGGCTCAGTTTTCACGGTGGAAATAGAGCTTCCTCTTTCACAGGAAGCGGATGACGAGCAGCATGACCGAGTTATGACTCAGTCTGTCTGTGATATTTTTGCAGGTAAAAGATTCCTTTTGGTGGAGGATAATGAATTAAATCGTGAAATTGCATCTCAGCTTTTGGAGGTATACGGAGCGGCTGTTGAATGTGCGTCAGACGGAGCAGAAGGAGTAAAGGCTTTTGAGGATAAGGCAGAGGGCTATTTTGACGCGATATTTATGGATATCCAGATGCCGGTTATGAATGGTTATGAGGCCGCCGGACGCATCCGAGGATCATTTCATCCGCAAGGGGCTGCGATTCCAATTATTGCTATGTCTGCCAACACATTTTCCGATGATGTACATGAGGCGTTGGAATCCGGTATGAATGCACATGTTGGCAAGCCCATTGAAATGGAAGTGCTTGCAGAGGTATTGTCTTCCTTTTTATAGAAGCGGAAAAGAGGTTGCAAGAATTCCCCGGTTTATTTATAATGGTGGCAAAGGAGTGTGACTATGGCAGATAAAAAACCTAAAAAGAAAAAAAAGGCAGGAGATTTCCTGCTGACGCTGGTGCTGATACTGGCAATTGCAGTTTTTTGTTACGCGGCATATAACCTGTATCATATTTACACGGAATACAAAAAGGGTACGGACGAATATAACCATATCGCCCAGATGGCGGTTACGGAGCGAGATCCGGATGCACCCCAGGAGCCCGCGGGACCGGATGCACCCCAGGGGCCGCAAGCGCCTTTAAATGTGGATTTTGCCTCATTAAAAAGTGTGAATGAGGACGTGGTGGGCTGGATTTATATCGAAGCCCTGGACGGCATCAGCTATCCTGTGGTAAAGGGCAAGGACAACAATACCTACCTGCATACCACCTATGAGAAAAATTACAATTTTGCGGGCACGATTTTTGTGGATTTTGAGAATAAAGGGGATTTCAGCGACTGTAATACCCTGGTTTATGGCCACAATATGAAAAATGGCTCTATGTTCGGCAATCTTAAGGATTTTGTCCAGAAGGAAGAGACTTATAAGAAGAGCAAATATTTCTGGATATTAACGCCGGAGAAAAATTATCGATACGAGATTATTTCGGCATACACCACGTCAGTGACAAGTGATACCTACACCCTGTTTAAGGGGCCGGGCAAGGAGTTCGAGGAATATTTGGAAAAGATTGTGGACTATTCTGAAATTACCACAGAACCGGGAGAGCTGACCATTAAAGATAAGATTGTTACACTTTCCACCTGTACCGGAAATGAGGCGACTCGGTTTGTGGTTCAGGGGAAACGTGTGGACGTGCTGGATGTGCAGTAAACATATGCGTATTAAAGAGGGAGGGAATTACATGGAAAAGGAAACGGATAAGCTGCAGAAAATCATTGACGAGCATGATAATATCGTGTTTTTCGGTGGGGCGGGCGTGTCCACGGAGAGCGGAATTCCTGACTTTCGCAGCCAGGATGGTCTTTATCATCAGAAATATGACTTTCCGCCGGAAACGATCTTAAGTCATACGTTTTTTATGCAAAGGCCGGAAGAGTTTTATAAGTTTTACAAGGACAAGATGCTCTGTGACACAGCCAAGCCGAATGCGGCCCACCAAAAGCTTGCAGAGCTGGAGCGTGCCGGTAAGCTTAAGGCTGTGATTACCCAGAATATTGACAATCTGCACCAGATGGCGGGTAGTAAGCAGGTCTATGAGCTTCATGGCAGTGTTTACCGCAATTACTGTATGAAGTGCGGGAAATTCCACGATTTTTCCTTCATGAAGCACGCCGAAGGGGTACCGCGCTGTGAGTGCGGGGGTATTGTCAAGCCGGATGTGGTGTTGTATGAGGAAGGCTTGGACAGCGATACGATTAACGGAGCTGTTCGCGCCATCGCTAAGGCACAGGTGCTGATTATAGGCGGGACCTCCCTTGCGGTATATCCCGCAGCAAGTCTGATCGATTATTTTCAGGGGGAATATCTTGTTGTGATCAACAAATCTCCTACGCCCAGGGATAGATACGCTCATTTGCTCATACAGGAACCCATCGGACATGTATTTTCGGCAATACATGTATAGATGCAGACGTACTCTGTTAAACTGCCGGGTGTGGATAGAAACAAAAATTGCAGTATAAGGAGCGTAAGCTATGGGACTTCTCTATGAAGTGGGAGATATCGTTACACTGAAAAAAGTTCATCCCTGCGGCAGTAAGGACTGGGAGATCATGCGCGTGGGCGCGGATTTCCGTCTTAAATGCGCAGGCTGCGGCCGCCAGATCATGGTGCCCCGCAAAATGGTGGAGAAAAATACGAAAAATTTAAAAAAAAGTGGATAAATGCGCTTTACAGCCGTGGGAAAATATGCTACAATCAACAATCGTGATATATTTTAGATATCCTTGCTCTTTGGACAGGCAAAGGGCCAAAAGACCATAAGGAGGTAAAGAAAGCATGAACAAGTACGAGTTAGCATTAGTTGTGAGCGCCAAGATTGAAGACGAAGTACGTGATGCCGTAGTAGAGAAAGCTAAAGGCTACATCACACGTTACAATGGTGTCATCACAGAAGTAGAAGAATGGGGTAAGAAGAAATTAGCTTACGAAATTCAGAAAATGCATGAAGGCTTCTACTACTTTATTCAGTTTGAAGCAGACGCACAGTGTCCGGCGGAAGTAGAGAGACATGTACGCATCATGGATAACGTATTAAGATACTTAGTCGTTAAAAAAGACGCGTAATCTTATTACAGTGGATTTTAGAAAGCACCATTAGAACCCGTTCACGCAGATAGAAAAAAGAGGTAAAACGAATGAACAAAGTTATTTTAATGGGACGCTTAACAAGAGATCCTGAGGTAAGATATTCCGCAGGAGAAAATGCATTGGCAATAGCCAGATATACATTAGCAGTAGACAGAAGATTCCGCCGTGACGGCGAGGCCAGCGCTGATTTTATCAGCTGTGTGGCATTCGGCCGCAGTGCAGAATTTGCCGAGAAGTATTTCCGTCAGGGATTAAAGATTGCCATTACCGGCCGTATCCAGACAGGAAGCTACACCAACCGGGAAGGCCAGAAGGTCTATACCACGGAGGTTGTTGTGGAGGACCAGGAGTTTGCCGAGAGCAAATCCGCCAGTGACAATTACGTCGCATCCCACCCGCAGCAGAGTGCAGCACCGGCACCGTCTATGCCAAGTCCAAGCGCAGCCAGTGCGGACGGCTTCATGAACATTCCCGACGGAATCGACGAAGAACTGCCGTTCAACTAGAGCACTTAATGAATGACGAGCAAAGCGAGGAAATGAATTTAGTGCGAAGTTGGTCCGAAGGAACTTAATGAGGACAAGCCGAAGGCGCAGGCCGAATTTAGTGAATCGGACTTCCAGAGCTTCAATAGAGGAAAAGAATAAAATAGGAGGTAACCATCATGGCTTATAATAATAGAGGCGAAAGACCTGATTCTCCAATGAAGAGAAGAGGCGGACGCAGAAGAAAAAAAGTTTGTGTATTCTGCGGCAAAGATAACAACGAGATCGATTACAAGGATGTAGCAAAATTAAGAAAATACGTTTCCGAGAGAGGAAAAATCCTTCCGAGAAGAATCACCGGAAACTGTGCAAAACATCAGAGAGCTCTGACTGTTGCAATCAAGAGAGCACGTCATCTGTCACTGATGCCGTACATCCAGGACTAATTATTATTTAAGATGATATAAAAATATTTGCAAACAAGGCTGTTTAAGTGACAGTCTTGTTTTGCAAAGAAAATTTGTGGATTTTGCGTATAAATATAACCTTATATCATATGATATAGGGACGCACAAAAAGGTTAATGGTGATTATATGATAGATGAAAAAGTGAGGAGAGCTACGAGCGCGGAGCGAGTACGGGCTGGCCAGAAGAGCAGCATGCGTACATCTGGTGGAGATACGCCCACTCCTGCGGGAAAATCCGAGGGAAAAGTGAAATTTAAAGAGCGTCGTAGTTCATGGATGGTAGGATGGACAGAAAAGTAAATATGACTGCATAGTAAGCCTTGTACAAATTTTATGTTGTGCAGGGCTTTTCTTTTCTTTTTACAAATTGAAAATAGTAAAATAGGATGGGGAGAGAAGGTGTTGTATATGGGGAATTGCGTCGGGTTAACACTGGTTTTGAAAAAACGTATGAAATGCGTATGTGTGGACGATACAAAGCAGCGGCAGTTTACGCTTTTCGGCCACTATGATGCTCTGGATATACATAATATTGATACGTGGTATCAGTTTCGCCCGAGAGGGATGGCAGGGATAGAGGGACAAGTCACTGTTGACGACTTGTATTGTGATAAGTATTGCATTAAATTATATTTTCCATCTGCCAGGGAAGAGCAGGACTTAAGTAGGATGGGATTTGCTTATGAAATTTGGAGACGGATCGGTGCAAGACCGAACGGGGAATTAGATACTCTGTTTGCGGAGTTTCCTTTTATCTCCTTTGCTATGATAAATTTATCAAAGTTTTTTGTGGGGAGACATTCACGTGGGCTTAGGGAATTAGCTGCGCGCATGGAGCGGATAGCGGCCCGCTCGGGATACGATATGGAAAACCTGCATTGTGCATTGATGCCTTCTTTAGGGTTTTGTGATTTTGTAATAATGTTTTTAAGCAACAGTCCTGAAACAGTTTTGAAATTTTTGGATGATTTAAAAGATGACCGTGAATCCAGCCAGGAGGACTCAAAACAACATATTATTATATCGGAGTGTTATCCAATTACAGGGTTTGAGAAAAATGGATTGATTAATATTAGTAAGTTTTCTCTGAACAATGTGAAGATATCAATCCGCATTAATTTCCGTGAGGGAGCATCCGGTAAATGCTTCGTAAGGGACGCAATAGAAGAACTGAAAGAGGATGGGAAAAATATTCAATTTTATCACATGTTTGGTAAATCCGATTGCCTGTTATTACCCGAGCACTCTTTTAAGACGGTAATCCCGCTGTATTTCAATGAAAAATTATTTAATCCGGAAAATGCTGTCTTCAAGAAATACATATGTGGAATCCGTTCTTCAGTTCGGATCGGAGGAAAATCTTCTGCAGAAGATGTGTATATGAATGATGATGTTATCGAAAATGGTTACACAATAGAAGCAGCGGCAGATATGGATAAGTATGATAAAATATTTGTCCATATAATCGATCAATTAACAAAAACTGCGGATGAATATAAACTGCCTAAACGTATTATATATGGTCTTCAGACGCTTATGAAAAGCTTTCAACAGCTCATCAGATCTTCGCATTGCTTTGACCTTGAAAATATAATCGGAAACGCATTTGAAACCTTAAAATACGATATTGATAAGAATATAAAAGAGGTAGAGTATCTGAATGAACAAGAGAAATCAGCTTCTTTAGAAGACAAGGCCTTTTTTGAAAGTGAAAAAAAGCTGAGTTTAGAAAACTTATGGATAGCATTGGAACTGTTTCGGGAGCATATTGGCGAATATCTCGCGGATATGCAGCGTTCTGACAAGTCTTTTATTGAGGGGCAGAGTTTAAGTCATCCGTCTATTGGTTCTGCCACAAAGCTGTTGTTTTTTTATAATTACTATATCAATGATATTGCGCAGAAGCTTGTAAAACAGGAGAGACAAAATCATAAACGCACTTACACCTTCGTTGTCAGCAGCGGGGGCGTAGACTTGACGGAGGCCTATGATCTATTTTCCCATTTAAATCCGGCAGACGATGATAGTGCATCAATTATAATACTGAAAATACCGGAGATGAGTCTGTTTGATATACATGGAACTATGTTTCGGCTTTTGCACGAATGTCTCCATTTTTGCGGTGAAAGGAATAGGATAAAAAGGCTGGACTACGTAATTCAGGGAATATCCTGGTATTCTGCATTACACATAAGCCGCAGCCTGGGGATAATGGCTGGTAAGCTAAAAAAGGCATTGGAGGGGTCCCTGAAACGTACATTAAATGATAAATGCATTGATAGTCTTATGGTCAAATTGATGGAGAAAGAAGCGGAAGAATTGCAGAAAATGCAGGAAGAGCTTGAAGAAGAGATAAAAAATCGGCTTTTAGAGGAGCTTGATGTTGATAAATATCAGGTGGAAAATTATTTTGGACGCTATCTTTATAATGATATATATAATAAGGCTAAGGACACTGTTTTTGTACCTGTGATGCATGAAGACAATCTTGCGCATTCCATATATAAGTACTTTTTGAGATACGAGAAAAATATTTCCGGCGCATGTACAGCGTTGCTAAGGGATGAGGGTATTTTTTTCAGTAGTTCTGATATTTTAGAGAAAGCAGCGGGGTACCAACTGATACAATTAGATAATGGGATTTATGATGAAGAAATCCGTGCATATATTATAGAGATTTTAGAACGGTATTTGGGAAAGGATACGAAAAGTAAAGATGTAGATGACGATTTTGAAGAGGTGTATTTCGTAGATGTGTTGAATAATATCAGGATGACGATGAAAGAGTGCTATGCGGATTGCCAGGCTGCAAGGATACTTGGAGCGCAAAAGGAAGATATCCTGCTAAGTTTGTTATATGAAAATAAGAACATGACACAAGCCTTTCCAGGAATTACGCTTGAAATACTCAGGAGAATTACAGAGTTTCATGTGCTTTATGGGGATGCTGTGATAGAACTAAGTTCATTACAGTCCAAAATAAACAAGTGGCAGGAAAATGGATACGATTATTGTGAAAATTTACCCGATCATTCTGCCGATAGTCTGTGTAAGCTTATGAATAAGTTCAGCGAGGAATATGAGGCCCACAATTATGGGGAATTTATGAATCCTGTGAGAACGTATCTGGAAGAGTGTTTGAAACTGATTGATGACAATGATGCGATATACAATGATGAAAGAACCCTATATCGTCAGGCGCTTCTTAAAGAGGGTGATGATTTACATAATGTTTTGGAAAAAGCAGACGCATATTGGAGTATGTATGCGGGAAATGAGGGCAAGTAATGCTTACGATTGAAGAATTGTTCGGAAAAAAGGCAAAAGAACAAAATGATATATTTTGCCAGGAACTGCGTGATAAATTACGCAATGATCGATTGACCTGGGTATTAGGCGCCGGTGTCAGCGTACCGGCAGGACTTCCGCAATGGATGGAATTGTTGTCAAAAATGTGGTCATTGCTGATGGAAATTAGTAATAGTTTTAAGGAGTGTGATAGAAACACACATTATCTGACGGAAATCCGCAAGGAACTACAGGGAACGCTGGAGAATAATGAACCTTTTCGGATGTCTTATGAGGAAAAGGTACGATGCGCTGATTGTGGAAAAAAGCTTTTTGATCGTGTGAATGTTTTGGAAGCTGCTGAATATCTGCAGAACTATATCATGGAGATTACACCGCAGGCAGCGGGAGCAGAAGAGGTTGTGGAAATGGTCCTGAAGGATTTGATCAGAAATGCGCTGATTCCCCAAAAAGGCTTGGCGGAGTGGGACAGGTATTGTGCTTCCCTTTCTCTGGAAAATGAGAGTATCGGCAGACTTGCTAAAATCATAGGAACACATAAAAAGGGCACGGTCATAAACTACAATTTTGATGATTTGTTTGAGTTCTGTTTGGAGACAATCGGCGGTTTAAAGGAAAGCAAGGTATGGGTAGGCTGTGATTCCAGCCGAATAAAGGGCGACGAGCTTATTAAGGTTTATCACCCACATGGGAAAATAAAGATGTTTTCAGATTGGAAGCCGGAAGAGTCAGAGGTGATAATTCTTACGGAAACCGGTTATTACGAAATGGAAAGAAAGGTTTATAATTGGGCAAATTCTATACAGGCAGAGGCATTAAATAATACAACCTGCGTATTTATCGGCTTTTCGGGTGAGGATTATAACTTCAGAAGAATAATTAAAAATTGCGAAGAGCGCGCAGAAGTACAGCATTATCTAATTTTGGGCATTGATTCACTGGTTAAGTCGCTTTATGGAGATGAGATTGAGAAAAGGTTTAAATTGTACCGGGATAATATGCCAGAGAAAGAAAAGGTACACTTGGATTATTTGAAGGCAAAAGATAAGAAAGAATATAATAGGGAAATTTCGGATTATAAAGATAATATACTAAAGCAGCTACTGGAGAATGAGGAATTCATATATGAAAAAATGCAGATGATCCAAAAATGTATTGCCCAAAAAAGTTACTGGGAAAAACGAGGAATTTGTCCTATCTGGACAACGTTTGCGGAAATGCCTGAAATGATTCGTGATATTGGCAATTGTTGAATACGAAGCAGACAGAAGTTGAGTTTTAGAATATAAAACGGAGCATATCTTGACGGGTATGCTCCGCTTTGTTTTGGTTATCAGCGGTTGATACACAGGGAATCCAAGGCTTCAATCATCTGCATAATAAATTTTTTTTCGTCATTTGTAAGAAACTGCATTTTTTCCTGGAGAAGGCTGTTGTCCAGAGGCACTGCAAAATCGGGCAGAAGGATATGATTGGGGGAAATGTCCAGGGCATCGCAGATTTTTAAAAGGCAATCCAGAGACATGGATACACTGCCTGTCTCTATGTGTGACATATGGATTGTGGAGATATCAACGAGCTCTGCCAGCTGGGCCTGCGTATAGCCTTTCATCTTCCGGTATTTCTTTACATTTCTGCTTATTTCTTTGTTTGTTATCATAATAATACCTCTGCATCTTCTCTATATACTATCTTTAAAAAAGAAATAAGAGAAGTAATTGACAAGGAAATACTTGCCTTTAAAAGGATAATATAGTATATTTAATATATGGCAGGAAGGAGCGGTGAGACATGGGAGATGTACGGATAGAGTTGGTAAATGACATTTTGTCCTATATCAGCTTTCTTGCCTGTTTTATTATGATTTTTCCATCTGCGCACACTGAAAAGAAGAATTATATTCAGGTTGTAATACTGTCAGGTGCGGTTGGCGCCGGTTATCTGTGGCTTGGCGGAAACTATCCTGTAAGAGGATATAGGTTAGCGGCGGTTCCATGTCTGGCAGTGCTGGGGATTCTGTCTTGCTTTAGGAATGCGGTATACCGGGGCGGGCGGCTGTGGTTTACCGTGCTTTCCATAGGGGCGGCGGAGACTGCGGTGCGCTTTTTTACAGAGTCTGCCGTTGTTTTGATGAAAGGGAAAGCGCCTTTAAAGATTTGTCTGAATTTTCTTCTCCTTCTGGTGATAGGTATATTCTTCCATAAAATTCGTGAAAAATACCGGGATATTCTGGAAGTTGATGGAGTGAATTGGAGCGGTTTGACGTTACGCGTAGGTTTCATTTTCTTTATTTTTTGTATGTTGGGAATGATACAGGTTTGGGACTATGGACCCGGCGGATTGATTCTGGCGGCCGGGCTGGCAGCGATCGTGCTTATGTGGTACTGCACACTTTTGGAAAATGTATGGTTTGAGGGAGAATTATCCCGCAGTAATGCGATGGCAGATGAGCTGAAAGAATTTAAAAGAATTGCATATATAGATGAATTGACCGGGCTTAAGAACAGAAGAGCATTGGATGAGGATCTGGAGCGGCTAAAGACAGAGAAAAGCCCTTTTACATATATCGTATTTGATATCAATGATCTAAAAGAGGTGAACGACACCTACGGACATATGATGGGAGATGCTTTTATCTGCAGAGCCGCGGAGGTGCTGCGTGAGGCAGGTAGCGGATCAATCGGTATTTACCGCACCGGCGGTGATGAATTTGTTCTGTTATTTTCCGGCTGTACGGAGGATACCGAGCGCCTGTATCGGGAGACAATGCTGCAAATGAGTTCCGGGTTTTTTAGGTGCGGCAGCAAAGTTTATGGAATGGCCGCGGGTTTCGGGAAAATGAATGATTATGTAAACGATTCCGTGGATACAGTCATGCGCCGCAGTGATATGGAAATGTACAGAAATAAGTCAAAAATGAAAAATGCAGATGCAGGAAAATGAGGGCCGTTGGCTCTCTTTTTTCGTTTGGTAAATCTTTTTCTGGATAATATATGGTAAAATCCACGTAAATCTGATATAATGAAAAATGATTATGGCCCGTATAGGTAGTAATTGCAGCTAAAAAATTAGAAAAGAACGGAAAGAAAGTATGAATGATAAACTGAAATTAAGAGGGCATATCAAGCGCTTTATACAGTGGCCGTTATACCTTTCCATTTTATTGCTTGGCCTGAACGTACTCGTCTACCTTGTGAATCTAAGGGCAGGTATCCTGGTTTCCCTGGGCCTGCTGGTATATATCGCACTTTCTCTGGGATTATACCGCTATCACAGGCCGATGATAGTGAATGACCTCATTGCCTTTGCCAACCAATATGATCTGCTGGAAAAACGGATACTGGAGGAGCTGGCGCTGCCCTATGCCATCATGGACATTGAGGGCAAAATGATCTGGTCAAACAAGATATTTTCCGAGCTCACAGGCAAAGATCAATTTTATAAAAAAAATGTAAGTATGATTTTTCCGGAAATCACTCCCGACAAACTGCCCGTCCCTGAAGAGCGGGAGATATCTGAGATCAGTACCCAGTTTGGAGACCGTATTTACCGGATTTCCATGCAGAGGGTATCTCTTCGGGATGTGATCACGCAGTCCGAGATGTTGGAGAGCACGGACGGTGAGGTGAGCCTCATCGCCATGTATCTCTATGATGAGACAGAGCTCAAGGAATATATCCAGAAGAATGAGGACAACAAGCTCGTCGTAGCGCTGGCTTATCTGGATAACTACGAGGAGGCGCTGGAGAGCGTGGAGGATGTGAGACGTTCTCTTCTCATTGCGCTTATCGACAGAAAGATTACCAAGTATTTTTCCAATTTTGACGGTTTAGTACGTAAGCTTGAGAAGGATAAATACTTGCTGATCATGCGCCAGAGTTCGTTGGAGTCTCTCAAGGAGCAGCGGTTCCACATTCTTGATGAGGTCAAGACAGTTAATATCGGAAATGAGATGGCGGTAACTTTAAGTATCGGCATTGGTCTGAATGCGGCCACCTATCTCCAGAATTATGAGTATTCACGGATTGCCATTGAGATGGCGCTTGGACGCGGAGGCGACCAGGTGGTTATTAAGAACGGCAATACCATCACATATTTCGGCGGCAAGGCCCAGCAAATGGAAAAGACAACCCGTGTCAAGGCCAGAGTTAAGGCCCAGGCGCTCAAGGAATTTATGAGCACCAAGGACCGTGTGGTCGTCATGGGACATAAGATTACGGATGTGGATGCTTTGGGTGCAGCTATCGGTATTTACCGTGCAGGCAAGACTCTGGGCAAGCCGGTGCATATTGTGGTCAATGATCCCACTACCTCTATCCGCCCGCTCATGGCAGGTTATATGGGAAATCCTGATTACGAGCCATCCATGTTTGTGGACAGCTCCCAGGCGATGGAGCTGGTGGATAACAATACGGTTGTCGTAGTGGTGGATACGAATAAGCCCAGCTACACAGAGTGCCAGGACCTTTTGTACATGACGAAGACCATCGTAGTGCTCGACCATCACAGACGGGGCAACGAGGTTATCCAGAACGCAGTGCTCTCTTATGTGGAGCCGTACGCGTCTTCCACCTGTGAGATGGTGGCGGAGATTCTGCAGTATTTTTCCGACGACCTGCGTCTGCGCAATATGGAGGCAGACTGTATTTATGCCGGGATTTTGATCGATACCAATAACTTTATTACCCGAGCCGGAGTGAGAACCTTTGAGGCGGCGGCTTATCTGCGCAGAAACGGGGCAGATATGGCCAGAGTGCGTAAGATGCTGCGGGATAATATCGACTCCTATAAGGCCAGGGCTGAGGCAGTGCGCACCGCGGAGATTTACCGGGATTACTTTGCCATTGCCAGATGTCCGAGCGAGGGTCTGGAGAGTCCTACTGTGGTAGGTGCACAGGCTGCCAATGAGCTTTTAAACATTGCCGGTGTAAAGGCATCCTTTGTCCTCACCAGCTATAACCAGGAGGTTTACGTCAGCGCCCGCGCCATTGACGAGATCAATGTGCAGGTGATGATGGAGCGAATGGGCGGCGGCGGCCATCTGAACATTGCCGGAGCCCAGGTACAGGCTGCTGTGGAAGAAGTGGAACAGATGCTCAAAGACATCATAGATCAATTAATTCAAGAAGGAGAGCTGAAGGAATGAAAGTAATATTATTAGAAGACGTTAAGTCCCTTGGGAAAAAGGGCGAAATTGTAAATGTGAGCGATGGTTATGCCAGAAATATGATCCTCCCCAAGAAACTGGGTATGGAGGCAACACCGAAGAACTTAAATGATCTGAAGCTTCAGAAGGCAAACGCAGATAAGATTGCCCAGGAGAACCTGGAAGCCGCCCAGGCCTTTGCGAAGGATTTGGCCACGAAGGAAATCATCCTCACGCTGAAGGTTGGTGAGGGCGGCAGGACCTTTGGTTCCGTGTCCACGAAGGAGATTTCTGAGGCGTGCAAGGAACAGCTTGACCTGGATATTGACAAGAAGAAACTGCAGCTTCCAAGTCCTATCAGGAATCTGGGTGTGACCCAGGTACCCGTGCGCCTGCACCCAAAGGTAACCGGAACCCTGAAAGTCTGGGTGAAAGAAGCCTGAGGACGTCCGTATCATAATACCGGGAAATATCTGGTATGTTTCATTAGCCCTCAGGAGGTACGATAAATGGAAGAAGCGCTGATCAAGAGGATTCTCCCTCACAGCATAGAAGCGGAGCAGTCTGTTATCGGATCCATGATCCTGGACCGTGACGCCATCCTGGTGGCATCGGAGATTCTCACCAGCGATGATTTTTATCAGAAACAGTATGGTATTATTTTTGATGCCATGGTAGAGCTTTGCAACGAAGGGAAACCGGTGGATTTGATCACTCTCCAGAACCGTCTTAAGGAGAAGGACCTTCCGCCGGATATCAGCAGCATGGAGTATGTGCGGGATTTGATCTCCGCCGTACCCACTTCTGCAAATGTCAAATATTACGCCGGGATTGTCAGTGAAAAGGCAGTGCTCCGGCGTCTTATTAAGGTAAACGAGGAAGTTGCCAATTCCTGCTATCTGGAAAATGACAGCACGGAGATCATCCTCGAGGAGGCGGAAAAAAAGCTCTTTAATATTCTCCAGCGTCATACAGGCGGTGAGTTTGTGCCCATTCAGCAGGTTGTGCTCAATGCCATCAACAACATTGAGAAGGCTAGCAAGCTGAAAGGTTCAGTAACCGGTATTCCTACGGGCTTTGTAGACCTTGATTATAAGACCTCAGGAATGCACCCCTCAGACCTGGTGCTGATAGCCGCCCGTCCTTCTATGGGAAAGACGGCTTTTGTATTGAATGTAGCCCAGTATATGGCTTTCCGCAAGGATGTCACCGTGGCAATCTTCAGTCTCGAGATGTCCAAGGAGCAGCTTGTGAACCGTCTGCTTGCCATGGAGTCTCATGTGGATTCCCAGAACCTTAGGACCGGTAATCTGAAAGATGAGGACTGGACCAAGCTGGTGGAGGGCGCGGACATTATCGGCCGTTCCAATCTGATCATCGACGATACGCCGGGTATTTCCATTGCGGAGATGCGTTCTAAGTGCCGTAAATATAAACTGGAGCATAACTTGGGAATTATTATCATCGACTACCTGCAGCTTATGAGCGGCAGCGGTAAGAGTGATTCCCGTCAGCAGGAGATTTCGGACATCTCCCGTTCCCTGAAGGCTCTGGCCCGTGAATTATCTGTTCCTGTCATCGCCCTGTCACAGCTCAGTCGTGCCGTGGAGCAGCGCCCTGACCACAGGCCTATGCTTTCTGACCTTCGAGAGTCAGGAGCCATTGAGCAGGATGCGGACGTGGTAATGTTTATCTACCGAGATGATTATTATCACAAGGACACGGAGAAAAAGGACATTGCCGAGATCATCATTGCCAAGCAGAGAAACGGCCCTATCGGTACCGTAGAGCTTGTATGGCTGCCGAGATATACACAATTCGTCAATATGAAAAAATAATGTCGATGACTTTTCATTGCAATCCTGCCCCATCCTGTTATAATATCAATAGTGAATTGATGGATGATTGCTGTCCGGGCTTGCGGCTTCGGACAGCAATCATGAATTTCATAAGGAGGGGTAGTATGGAGACAAGGTACACCGTCAGACAGGCAGCGGAGATGGTAGGGGTGAAGTCCTACGTCCTGCGCTACTGGGAGGACGAGCTTGAGCTGCGTATCAGCAGGAATGAGCTGGGCCACCGTTACTACACCGGATATGATATTCAGCTTTTTCTGAATATTAAAGAACTTAAGAACCGTGGTCTGCAGCTGCGTGCCATTAAAGATGTGATACCCAAGATCGCCCAGACTGTTCCGGGCTCCACGGAGAGCAAGGTGAAGCTTCTGGACGGAGAAAAGGAAGCATCCGAGGGACAAGAGCAGAAAGAGGATATGACTGCAGAGGAACTCCGGGACGAGCTTTTTGCAGAGACGGAGGATGAGAAAATCCTGGAATTCCAGCAGATTCTTGAGCGCCTGATCACGCAGGAGCTGCGTTTGAAAAACGAAGAGGAAGCAAGGTGCCGTTCCCTGGATGCAGCGATTCGCAGGCAGCAGATGGCAAGGAAAGAGGCCGCTGCCGCCGGAGAGAAAAAGCAGAAGCAGAGGAAGAGACATAAGGTACATAGCTGATTGGACGTATCTGCCGGGGATGTGGTAAAACGGATTCCCTGTTGTCACAGCGGATGCAGAACGGGGATTTACCCCAAATATAAAAAAGACGGGCTGCGGCTTATGAATAGCCGGCGGCCCGTCGTTTTCTTCTGATGATAAATTAGATTATTCGCCTGGTTTGATAGCTTCTGTCGGACAAGCATCTGCGCAGGTACCGCAGTCTACACATGCATCAGCGTCGATCACATAACGGTCGTCTCCCTGGGAGATAGCCTCGGATGGGCATTCGCTCTCGCAAGTTCCACAGCTAACACAGTCTTCTGTAATTACATATGCCATAATTATATCCTCCTTTTAATCTCTTTTGCGCCCCCTTATGGGGTTCTATCCCCATTCTAATATATCTTACCTGGGATTACAAGTATAAAATTATAAACATATTTTGGTTATATTGATGTTGATTCTATGTGTATTTCGTATTATAATGTCAGCAATGGGGAAAACTGTCGTTATCGGCAAAACAGCCCCTGAATGTCTGTAATTAAGAAAAGGAGGAACTACAATGGCTAAGGTTACAAAGAGCATGCTGATTGGACAGCTTATTAATTTAGATCCGAACGTTGCACCGATTCTCATGAGAGCAGGTATGCACTGCCTTGGATGCCCGTCCGCACAGATGGAATCCCTGGAAGAGGCTGCTATGGTACATGGTCTGGATGTAGATGTACTGGTACAGCAGATCAATGATTTTCTTGGTGAATAACCGCGTGAGATCATGTGGGAGAGTATAGAAAGGGCTGGCGTTTCCGCCAGCCTTTTTTCGTCCGTTTTTACGGATTAGCTTTCTATCACTGAAGCACCATAAGTCATGTTAGAGCTGTGTAAGCTGCTGGAGTGCATTCCTGGAAATCAGTTCCCCGTGCTCCTTGAGGTGAGCCTCTCCGGCGGGGGTGAATGCCTTACCTTTTCCATATTCTGAAAGAATGTTGCAGACCTTATTGAACTCCTCTGGCGTACAGGAGGACTGGTGGATAACGAGCTGGTAGGCTCCTCCTGAAACATCCTTATAGAGGTTGTTCTCACCTGTGTAAAAGCCGTTGAGACCGTGAGCAGCCGCAATCACATCATCCAGTCCCCGGAAGGTATAGAGACGGATAAGGTTCACAGACGCCTCCTCCGAGGATGCGTTCTTGCTTCCGCCTGCTGCATTGTCCTGCTGTCCGCCCTGCTTCTTGGGCAGGCTCTTGAGCTTCGCCTCACAGAGCTTCTGGAATATATCAATAATGTTGTCCGCTCCGTCAAACTGGACGGCTTCGGCCTGCTCGCCGCCTTTATAAGGGGCGAATTTAGAGAAGCGTGTATCCAGCTCCTCCGGGTCCTCAACCTTGGTGATGATGAGGATGATGCTGTCGGTATTCACCGGTATGGCCTCAATCATCAGAGGGATATTATCTGCCTCGAATCCGAACTGGAGCTGGGCCTGCTGCATCATGTCACGGAAAAGACGTTTCGCCTTCTCTGTGCCGTAGGCCAGTTCGCTGATACGGATCTGGTGTGTCTCCAGGTCCTCTTTGGTGAGGGTACAACGGATTTGGTTTTCGTTGATTTTTTCTATTTTCATATCATCACATCCTATTCTTGGTTTCCTGCCTTGTCATTTGATTATAACCGGGCGGGATATAGTCCATGACTTACTGCAATGCTTTTGTGTCTTTGAAAATGATTTCTCTTTTCTTTCATCTATGGTTTTACAATTTATATTATATAACATTCAACCACAAGATGTAAAGAAATTCAATTTACCTATTTATAAAATATTTGGAAAGAAAATCGAAAAAATTTCACAAATTGACGAAAACTATTGCATCTCAGCCTGTAATCCGTATAATAGAGAACAAGAAAAGATATTTGGCCTGCGGTTTTAAGAAGAAAGAACTGTAACCAACTATCAACTAGAAGTATTAACCAAATTCCATTCGTCGTATTCCGAAACCTTTCATGCAGCATTCCTGCTGCCCCGGAGAGACGAAATCCCAGAAAGATGAGAGAATTGCAGAGCCGGTATCTTTTCCCAGAACCAATGTGTGTTTTCTAAAATCAATTTTTTAGGAAAGGAGGACAGCATACGGAAAATATATCACGAGCCAAAAAGAAAAAGATATCCCTCAAGCCGCTGAAAGAAGAGCTGAAGCTCTATCAGGCAAATGGAATCCCGCTTTATCTGGATGGAGAACCCAGTACCCCAAAATCTATTGCAAGAGCCTGTCAGCTTGCAGAGGGCGGAGGTTATATGCGGGATTACGTAGAAGATGAAACAGGGCAGATTGCTCGTGTAGATTTCGATTTTATCGAAGAAAAGTAACAAAAGAAGCAGGATCAGCCCCGGGCGGGACGCTGAACATGCTGACGGGGCCCTTCGGCGCCAGGTAAGTTCCCCCAACTCATACAGGAAATCCGAAGGACCCCAAAATGTAAAAAAATTGTAAAAACTATGAAAAAGTCGAATTTTGTAATGCATTCTCTTTAAAATGTGATATAATGAAAAGGCTTGGCACATCGCCGGGCATTGAGAAATACGTACATTTTACCGAAAGGAAGAAATAAGATGAAGAAAAAATACATGCCTGTAGTGGTTGTCTGCCTTTTGATTTTTGTGGTGGCAGTTGCCGGGCTTGCGACATACGTAGTCGGGAAATACATGCCCACAAAAGAGAGAATGGATTTAAACGAATATTACGGTCAGATGGCCGAAGGGGAGGCTGCCTTGGTCATCGGTACCGAGAAGCTGGAGCAGAGAGGCCTGATGTCAGGGGACCAGGTGTATCTGCCGCTTGATGTGGTGAACAGCTACCTGAACCAGAGATATTACTGGGACAGTGAGAACCAGCAGATTCTTTATGCGACGCCCAGCGAGCTGACCAGCGCTCCGGCCTCGGAGGAGGGTGGCGGTGATGTATGGCTTAAAGATGGGAACGTGTACCTGAGTCTGCCGTATATTCAGAAATTTACGGATATGGATGCATATGTGTACCAGGATCCTGCCCGCGTGGCAATACAGTGCAAGTTCAGCGGTATCCAGACAGTCACTGCTGAGAAGGATCTGTATGTGCGTTACCGCGGAGGTATCAAGTCTGAGGTCCTCACAGAGGTGGAGAAGGGCAGCCAGATGATCTTTATGGCTGAACTGGAAGATTGGGATCAGGTTGCGACCATGGACGGCTACATAGGCTATGTGGAAAAGAAGAAGATTTCCCAGCCTGCGGAGGCGGTGTTTGACCGGGCATTCGAGGGAGAGCAGTATACGTACCTTACCATGGACGAGCCGGTGAATCTTGTATGGCATCAGGTTACCACGCCGGAGGCGAATGCTGGCTTTGCAGACGCCACTCAGAATATGACCGGTGTTAATGTGATTTCTCCTACCTGGTTTTATATTAAGGACAACAGCGGCAACATGAGCAATATTGCGTCTGCCGATTATGTGGCCCAGGCTCACGAGAAGGGGCTTAAAGTGTGGGGCCTTATTGATAATTTTACGGAGGAGGTCAGCACCACAGAGGTGCTCTCCAAGACCAGCTCACGGCGCAATCTGATCGGACAGCTTATGGAGGCCGCGCTTAATGTGGGTCTTGACGGAATCAATGTGGATTTTGAGAGCCTCAGTGAGGACGTGGGTATCCATTTCCTGCAGTTTTTAAGAGAACTTTCCATAGAAGCGCATAAGAATAATCTGGTAGTCTCTGTGGACAATCCTGTTCCTGAGGACTTTACCAGTCACTACGACCGTGCAGAGCAGGGCAGAGTGGTGGATTATGTGATCATTATGGGTTATGACGAGCATTACGTGGGTTCGGCAGAGGCAGGCTCCGTGGCTTCACTGCCATGGGTGGAGAAGGGAGTCCAGGACACATTGGCCGAGGTTCCGCCGGAGAGAGTGATCAATGCGGTTCCTTTCTATACAAGGCTTTGGGAGGTTAAGGGCGGTGCTCTTACCAGTCAGGCTATCGGCATGGACCAGGCTCAGGAAGTGATCACCACCTACAATGTGGAGACCTACTGGGATAAGAATACAGGACAGAATTACGGCTCTTACGAAAACGAAGGTGCAAGCTATCAGATCTGGCTGGAGGATGCACAATCCATCGCCGCTAAGGTGAAGCTGGTGCCCACATATGGGCTTGCTGGTGTGGCTGCATGGAAGCTGGGATTTGAGAACAGCGGTATCTGGCAGGTCATCACCGACAATCTTTCATAAAAAAGACCATGCTAAAAACACTCCCTGGGACATATATTGAAATAAATATGCCAGGGGGTGTTTTCTATTGAAAAAACATTTCATGGAATTAACAATGGCGTGTCTGCTACTTATCTGCTTTTTCTTTCTGTCCAGAGAGGCGGCGGATGTTTCCAAAGAATTATCCTCCCAGAAGCTGATCGTTGTGGACGCGGGACACGGGGGTTCTGATCCCGGAATGATAGGAGTGGGCGGGCTGGAGGAGAAGGGCATTAATCTTGCCATCGCATCGAAGCTTAAGACCAGCCTTGAGAGCCGCGGCTTTACCGTGGTCATGACCAGGGAGGAGGATGTGGGGCTTTATGAGGAGAATGCGCATAATAAGAAAGCGCAGGACCTTCAGAAAAGAATTTCTTTAATTAAAGAAACGAAGCCCCTGCTTTCCGTGAGTATCCACCAGAACAGCTATGAGGATTCCGCTGTGTACGGACCGCAGGTGTTTTACTATGCGGACTCTCCTGACGGGGAGGCTTTGGCGAAGGTGCTGCAGGAGAAGCTGAACACAGGACTTGCCGTGGAACGGCCTCGTGTAGCCAAAGGGAATACCAGCTATTATCTTCTGAAACGAAGCCCGGGCATTCTGAATATTGTAGAATGTGGTTTTCTCACTAACCCGGATGAGGCAGCGCTTCTACAGACCGAGGAATACCAGCAGAAGGTGGCGGATGCAGTTACTGCCGGTATCTGTGAATATTTGGGCGAGTAGGTTAAAATCATCTTTTATTAAATGGTTAAATTTGTTATACTTGAGTTGAATTGTATAAAATGTGCCCGCATGAAGCAGCCTGCCAGGTGGGGTGCTGTGCAGACGCAGCTTGATCAATGATAAAATATACGGAGGAAACCATGGAAAGACAGGATACGGCAGATACAAATATAATAGAAAAGAATACGGTACATAAGCTGGTGATCTGTGCTGGTAAAGGGGAATTACAGGCAGTGCCCCTCACTGGTGATATACTGATCGGAAGCGGGAAAGAGGAGGGGATATTGACGATCCCTTCTGAATATGCGGCAAGAATGCACGGCAAGCTCCGAAAGACAGAGGAGGGATTTTCCTACCAGGATTTGGGGAGCCGCAATGGGACTTATCTGAACGGTGTGCGCATCGGTACCGGGACTCTGGTGGGGAGAGACTGTTTTCCGCTGGAGGACGGCGATGTGCTGCGCATTGACGGTGACGTGTTAGTGGATAGTGGAGATGAGCAGAGTGTAGTCATGATCTACCGCCGCAAGTATGTTGAAAATGTGGAATGGCGTTCCCTGAGCCTGAAGGAGGATGGCGAGAAGCTATACATCAGCCGCCAGGAGGAGAAAGCGGGGGAGGATGAGGCTTTTGCAGAAGGCCGGGGTATTTCCGAGCTGCCCAGGCATTATGCTTCTATCAGTTATGAGAATGGCAGATGGATGCTTCACGATGACAATACAAAATACGGTGTTTACCTGAATAACCAGAGAATCACACAGGACACGGCTCTGCGTCAGAAGGACGTGATCCGTATTGGAGACACACTGTTCCTCTACCGTGGGGAGGAGCTTGTATACAGCCATAAGGAGTCTGCCCGGAATCAATTGATGATTCATATCGAAGAGCGGAGCGTGTGGAACTTTTTCCGTAAAAAAATCCTTCTGGAGGATATTAACCTTACGATCAGTCCGGGAGAAATGGTTCTCATCCTTGGCGGCTCAGGTGCGGGGAAAACGACGTTTATCAATGCTGTGATGGGGTATGAGAAGGCAAAGGGCACCATTATGGAAGGTGATCGTGACATTTACCGCAATTATAACCAAATGAAGTATGAAATTGGCTTTGTACCGCAGCAGGATCTGCTCCGGGAGGAAGATACGGTGTATGCGACTCTTGATAATGCGGCGGAGCTTAAGCTGCCCAGAAGTATGGCCCAGGAGGCGCGTGAGACGAGGATAGCACAGGTGCTTGAAATGTTTGGCCTGGAGCGGGAGAAGGATTCACTTGTGGAGAAGCTTTCCGGCGGCCAGCGTAAGAGACTTTCTATTTCCGTGGAATTTATCGCGGCCCCCAGTCTTTTCTTTTTGGATGAGCCGGATTCCGGGCTTGACGGGATCATGGCCAGATCTTTGATGGAAAACCTGAGAAGGATAGCGGACCAGCAGAAAATTGTGATGGTGATCACTCATTCTCCTGACAGAGTGGATGATCTGTTTGATAAGGTGGTTGTGCTGGCAAAGAGTAATGAAGATAATGTCGGCCGGCTGGCGTTTTTTGGACTGGTAGATGAGGCGAAGGCGTTCTTCGGCACGGATTCTCTGGAGGGAATCGTGAAGAAAATCAATCGTGAGGATGAAGGCGGCGAGGGGCTTGCCGATGAGTTCATCCATAAATACGAAGAATTAGAAGGTAATTGACAGGTTTGCGTGTGCGAAGGAGGAAAAGATGGAAGAACGGGCAGGGCGTTTAGGACAAATCCGTGTATATACAGGGAAGTTTTTCCGCATTTTTGTAAATGAGAGAGATTGGAAGGTTATTGTATTTGCAGTTGTTATTTCTGCACTTTTATCCCTAGTTATGGGGCCGAAGATGTTTGTAGAAAAGGAGTTCACGAGAACCGGGATGTTTGCCATTGTGTCGGCTATGGTGTGGATCGGTATTTTTAATTCGATACAGACTGTGTGCAGGGAGCGGGCTATCATTAAGCGTGAACACAGGACCGGGCTGCATATTACCTCATATGTGGCCGCGCATATGATTTATCAGGCTGCAATCTGTGCAGTGCAGGCAGTCGCGATGATCGTCATCTATCGTATTTTTATGAAGTTTCCGGATAAAGGGCTGGTAACCGGGAATTTTTACGTAGATGTGTTTATCTGCTTCTTTTTGATTCTGTATGCGTCAGATATGATGGGACTGGCCGTGTCTTCTGTTGTGAAGTCCACAACTGCGGCAATGACGGTTATGCCGTTTTTGCTGATCATTCAGCTGATCCTATCAGGTTCGATCTTTCCCCTGAGCGGGGCGGCAAGCAGCATCTCCAATCTTACCATCAGTAAATGGGGGCAGAGAGTACTGTGCATTGAATCGAATCTTAACGAAATTCCTTCTACTGTGCTGGAGGAGGAACTGGAACAGCTGCGGGTGTTTGACGGGATGGATGTGCTCATTGACCTTATTCCGAAGGAGACATTGCAGGATATGTCGGCAAAGATGACATATCGAAAGATTTATGCGTATAAGGCAGAATTGGTGATCAGACGCTGGCTGTATCTGTTGGGGTTTGCGGCTGTGTTTGCGGCTGTGAGTGTGCTGAGTCTGGAATTGATAGACCATGACAAGCGGTAACTGTAACTGCGCTGCCGTATAAGCACGTGGCCGCATGGTTTCATAATTGATGAAGTACTGTATTGAGGAGTGTCTATGCTGGGAGTTCTATATCTGCTGTTGGCAGTGCTGTTGGGAAAAGAAATAACGGAGGGCTTGCTTCTGCACAGAAAAGCCAGAGAAGAGTCGGGAAACCGGCTCTGGCTTGTATTGCCTGCGTCGTTTGGCGTGGGCGCGCTGCTGCTTACCTGGGGTGTCTATGTGGTATCCTGGGCTGTCAGTGTGTGTACAGGGGCAAAGAGCCCTCTTTTTTATGGAAATCTTATTGTATTGGCGCTCACTGCGGCCGGGCTGGCGGCGGTTATGTACAGGCGGGGGAAGCGCTCTGCACGTGTTTTATGGAGAATGCAGAGCGGGGATTTGGTTGCAGATAGGAAGCTTTTTCGCAAGGAGCTTGTGTATTTCGGTGTGCTTTTTGTGTTTTTTACGTGGATGATGTTTTATGTTTTTCATATAAAAGACGGTTATCTTTTTTCCGGATTTACGGTGTACGGGGATTATGCACCGCATACCGCGATGATGCGTTCTTTTTCCTGGGGCAATAATTTTCCTACGCAGTATCCTCATTACGGCGGGGCAGATGTGAAGTATCATTTTATGTTTCAGTTTTTGGCAGGTAATCTGGAGTATCTGGGGATTCGCCTTGATTTCGCATATAATAGCATCAGTGTGTTTTCTCTGCTGGGCTTTCTCATGCTGGTGTATCAGCTTGCGCGGCGTATTGTGGGCAGTTTTGCTGCGGGTGTTCTGGCTTCCGGGCTTTTTCTGTTCCGGAGCGGTCTGGCATTTTTTCGGTTTGCGGCGGAGCATCTGGCAGCCGGGGATTTGTGGAAAACCTTGGCGGACAATACGTCCTTCATCGGATATACGGTGAATGAGGATTGGGGATTGTGGAATTTCAATGTGTATCTGAACCAGAGACATCTGGCATTCGGACTGTTGCTTGTGGCCCTTGCAGTGTGGGTATATCTGGACTGGCTGTGGGCCGGGGCAGACCATGAAGAAAAAGGGCTCCGCTGGTTTTGGGACAGGCTGTTTACGAAGCAGGCATGGAAGAGCAAAAGTCTTGATACGGCTTTGGTGCTGGGGATGGTGCTGGGACTTGCCGCCTTTTGGAACGGGGCAGCGGTCATTGGCGGGCTTCTGATCCTCATGGGCTTTGGGCTGTTTTCCGATGGGAAGCTGGATTATGCAGTGACGGCTACTGTGGCTGTTGGGTTTTCTCTGCTGCAATCTAAGATTTTTATTGTGGGGGAGGCTATGAGTCCGGCCTTTTACTGGGGATTTTTGGCTGAGGATAAGAGTGCAGCAGGGGTACTGTGGTATCTTGTACAGGTGAGCGGTTTCTTCTTCCTGGGGTTATTGCTTCTGGTACTGTTTCTCAGGCGCAGACAGAGACTGGTGATGATAAGCTTTGTTTTCCCGGCGGCGTTTGCCTTTCTTGTGTCACTTACACCGGATATCAATGTGAACCATAAGTATGTAATGATATCGTATGCATTCCTGACCATATTTTGGGCAGGGGCGGCAGTGAGGCTCTCTGGCGGATATGGCAGTAAGCGCCGGATAGCTGGCCGGGCTGCGGCGGTAGTGTTGGTGCTGTGCCTGACGGTTACGGGGGTGTACGATTTTGTGGTGATAGTTAAGGATAATGACGCGGGGCACAGGGTGGCGGTGAATATGGACAGTGATCTTTCCCGCTGGCTTGCGGAGAATCTGGATAAGAACGATCTGATCCTTACGCCGGAATACAGCATCAACGAGGTCACCATGTCGGGAGTGATGCTCTATTGCGGCTGGCCTTATTATGCATGGTCTGCAGGCTATGACACGAATTACAGGGCTGCCCGGGCAGTGGACATCTATACAACTGAGAATGCGGAGGTACTCAGACAGACGGTTAAAAAGGAAAGGATCACTTATATCCTTTTTGAGGAAAATATGGAGTTTGAACAACAGAAATGCCGGGAAGATATCATTGCAGAAACCTATCCGATGGTATATAATTCGGAGGACGGGAGAATAAGAATATATGAAACGTGATTGTTTATACATTATCATGCCTGCTTACAATGAGGAGGCGAATATCGGTAAGGTGATCGAGCATTGGTACCCGGTGGTGGAGAAAATCGGCGGTGAGAGCCGTCTGGTCATCCTAAACGACGGCAGTAAGGACGGTACCTATGACAAAATATGCGAATGCATGGAGAAATATCCCAGGCTTATCGGTATTAATAAAGAAAATGAGGGACATGGTCCTACGATTTTAAGCGGATACCACTATGCAGTAGAATCCGGCGCGGATTATGTGTTTCAGACAGATTCGGATGGCCAGACGCTGGCGGAGGAATTCTGGCAGTTCTGGGATAAAAGACAGTCCTGCGGTCTGTTGATCGGATACCGCAGGGGACGTAAGGACGGGCTTTCCCGTATATTTGTCACTAAAGTGCTGCGGCTGGTGCTGTTTTTAGCTTTTGGCGTGTGGGTAAAGGATGCGAATACGCCGTTCCGCCTGATGAAAGCGTCCCAGCTTGACAAGGTACTGAAACGGATTCCCGATGGGTTTAATCTATCTAATGTGCTCATGACGGTAATCTATGAGAAGCACCATTTAGGAGTGCAGTATATCCCGATTACCTTCCGGCCGAGGCAGGGTGGTAAGAATTCTCTGAATATGAAACGTATTGTTGGCATCGGCCGTAAGTCCTGGAGTGAATTCCTGCGCCTGCGGCGGAGTATCTGAAACAAGGAGGAGTTACCGATGAAACGATGGGGAGCAAAAATTGCCCTGGCGGCTGTGCTGGCAGGGATTTCTGCGTTTCTTCTGGGCAGCGATGTATGGACGTTTTGGACCTGGTGGCTGCTTGCGGCGCTGATGGGAATGATCGCCATGCCGGTGACCGGCAGATTGTTTGCGGGCTTTGATGATAAGGGCTGGATGTTTTCTAAGGTCCTGGCCATTGCGGTGACCGGGTTTCTAACCTGGTTTTTGGTGTCTGTGAAGCTGGTGCCTTTCACAACGACGGTTTGTGTTATCGTGTGTGTAATCTGTGCTGTGGGATGTCTTTTGCTTTTTAATCAACAGACAAAGAAAAATATTGACTGCTTTCCAACCGGACATGCTTCTCTGATCTTCTGGGAAGAGATACTTTTTATTGCGGCTTTTTTACTGTGGACATATCTGGCGGGCTTTCGTCCCGCGGCCTACGGGACGGAGAAATTCATGGATTACGGCTTTATGGAGGCCATGATGCGCAGCACCACGCTGCCGCCGAAGGATATCTGGTATTCCCAAGGGAATATCAACTATTATTACGGCGGGCAGTATTTCGCCGTGTTTCTCACGAAGCTTTCCGGCAGTACGGTGGAGATGACGTATAATCTTATGCGTACCTTTGTGGCCGGTCTGGCCTTTGCCATGCCGTTTTCCCTTGTTTATCAGATGACAAAGGATAGGATGTTTGGGCGCCTTTCCGGAAAGAGAGTGTGCATTCCGGCGCTGTCCGGTATTCTGGCCGGGATTTCCGTATCCATAGCGGGAAATATGCATTATGTGATATACAGTAAATTGATACCATGGTTTTATAAACTGCGGGGGAAATCTTATATTGACAATTATTGGTTCCCGGATGCCACCCGTTATATTGGTTTTGACCCGGATGTGCCGGATAAGACCATACACGAATTCCCGTGTTATTCCTTTGTGCTGGGAGATCTTCATGCTCATGTGGTGAATATCATGTTTGTACTGCTTGTGGTGGGGCTTCTTTACGCGTGGACACGCAGCATCCGCACAAGAGAGGCTGTGGTGGAGAAAACAACACAGGCGAAATTCTGGCACAGACAGCTTTTGATGCCGCACATCCTGTTGGTCAGTGTGCTGCTGGGGATGTTCCAGTGGACGAATTTCTGGGATTTTGTAATTTATTTCGTAGTGACAGGAGGAGTGGTGCTTTTTACAAACATCATCCGTTTCCAGGGAAAGGCGAAACAGGTGCTGGCTGTCACTGCGGCTCAGGCAGTGGAGGTGCTGACTGTGTCTTATCTGGTAATCCTGCCATTTACACTCCAGTTTAAGGCTATGATCCAGGGCGTTGCACTTGCCAAGTATCATTCTCTGCCGCATCAGCTTTTGGTACTCTGGGGGCTTCCTGTTATTCTGATTTTAACCTTCCTTGTATCCCTTCTTTGGGAAAAGCTGCGGGTAAAACGGAACCGGGGTGTATACCGCCTGCTGAAATCCATCTCCATACCGGATTTGTTTGCGGTTGTGCTGGGGCTTTGTGCGATTGGTTTGGTGTTGATTCCGGAGCTTGTGTATGTGCGAGATATCTATGAAGAGAGCAATGCCAGGGCGAATACGATGTTTAAACTCACCTATCAGGCGTTTATGTTTTTCGGGATGATGATGAGCTACGTGATTTTCCGCATGTTTACCGTGTCACGTCAGAAGGTGGCAAAATGTGTGTCCGCTGTGGGGCTGGTCCTGCTTTTGTGGACGGTTGGATATTTTGGAAACAGTGTCCATTCCTGGTTCGGGGAGGTGTGGAAACCGGAGGAATACAAAGGAATCAATGCCACAGCCTTTTTGGAAAAGGATTTTTCCGAGGATGCGGCAGGCGTGCGGTGGCTGAAGGAAAATGTCAAGGGCTCGCCTGTTGTTCTGGAAACTGACGGGACGAGCTATACCGGATTTTCCAGGGTGTCTGCCATGACGGGCCTGCCTACGGTGCTTGGCTGGTATGTGCATGAGTGGCTGTGGCGAAACGACGTGGCGGACCTGAATGAAAAAATCGCGGATATTAAAGCTATCTACACAGGGGAGGATGCTGTACAGGTGGAACTGCTGCTTAAGCGGTATCAGGTGTCGTATGTTTTCGTAGGAACGAAAGAGAAAGAAAAATATGGAGAGTTATTGAACGCTGAGCTCCTTGAAAACTTGGGAGAGGTGGTATTCAAGGATGAGAACTCCTCTACCTTTATTGTGAAAATTGATTGAAAGGACTTACTTGCTTTATTACAATAACGTGTGATAAAATTAGATATGTCTGATGACATTTATGGCGCACACATATTTAGATATGTACAAACCTATGAGAATGGCTTTACGTCAGAAGGGAAAGATAATGGAAAGAAAAAAAGATTACAGATGGTTGAAACTTTTAATGGGTCCAGTGCTTTTTGTGCTGTGTACGTGTCTGCTGCCTTCCGGAGTATTTCCGGAGATGGCTCAGAAAAGTGCGGTGGGTACGATTGCGTGGATGGCGTTTTGGTGGATTACCGGGCCGGTGGATTTTGCAGTGACGGCGTTTCTGCCGATTGCGCTCAACGGCCTGTTCAGTATGGTCGATATGTCGGCCGTAATCCAGAATTATGCGTCTGAGACAATACTTCTTCTGCTTGGCGCATCCATCCTCACTATTTCCTGGGAGGAGACAGGGCTTGACAAGAGAATTGCGGCCAGTTTTCTGGCATTGATCGGCAGCAGTATGCGCAGCCAGATTATTTTCTGGTATCTGCTTTCCGCAGTGCTTTCTGCAGTATTGCCGAATGCAGTAGTTTGTGCCACGGTTACGCCGATTGCGGTGTCCATGCTGCGTTATGTGGGCGAGGGTGAGATTGGGAAGAGCGAGAAGGGCTCCTTACTGCTCCTTACGATCGTCTACGCGGCAGGTGTGGGTGGACTTGCCACACCTTTGGGCGGTGCGATGAACCTGGTAACAGTGGATTATCTTCAGCAGTTAACAGGAACAGAATATTTCTATGTCTCCTGGGTTGTGCGTTTCCTGCCTATCTTCCTGGCTCTGGTGGTGATAAATATCCTTTACCTCCTGGCGTTTTCCAAGAAGGGGAGCGAGCTTGGCGGTTCCAAAGAGTATTTCCGTCAGGAATTCAAGCGGATGCCGCCTATGGATTCGTGTGAACGGGCATCTTTCCTGCTGTTCGTGATTGCAGCAGTGCTGGCGTTTACCAGACAGTTATACCAGGATTTACTGCCCGGCTTAAAGCCTGCTTATGTGTTTATTATCTGTGCGATCATATCCTTCCTGATCAAAAAGAAGGACGGACAGCCGCTGCTTCGTTGGAAAAATGTGCAGAAGAAAATCATTTGGGATTTGATCTTTATTTTTGCCGGTGGTCTGGCAGCAGGTACGTTGATGAACAACAGCGGCGCGGCTGCGGCTTTAGGCGAGCTGGTTGCGAATATGGGAATTGACGGAGGTCTAGTGACTATTTTTGTAATATTCGTGTTCACTTTGCTTTTGTCAGATGTCACCAGTAATACGGCGACTGCGGCGATTGCCATGCCGATTGTGATCAGCATCACCCAGGGTGCAGGACTTAATCCCATTCCTTATATTTATGTGGCTTCCGTGGGCGTGAACCTTTCCTTTATGCTTCCTACCTCCATCCGCGCGATTCCGGTAGGCTACGGGCTGAGTCCCCAGTATATGCTGAGAAAAGGTATTGGTATCACGGCGGTGGTTATTGTGGTGATCACGCTTTTATGCTGGGCATTACTGAATTTCTGGCCGATGTTCGGCACAATATAGACACTGGAGGTTATTTTTAAATGAATTCGATTGTGGAGTGTGTGGCGTCATATGCGGAGAGGCATCCGGATAAGCGCTGTATTATGGATAGTAAGGTGGAAATGACATATGCCGGATACTGGGATTATATCAGAAGAACCGCAGCTGTGCTGAGTGATTACGCAAACGCAGGGGACTGCGTGGTGGTGGAGGCTTCCCAGAGTGTGGCTTACCTTGCTTATGAGATGGGACTGCAGCTGTTAAACGGCATTTTTGTCCCCCTGGAGCGCAAATGTGCGGCTGAGCGGATTGTGGATATCGCACATCAGACCAGGGCAAAGCTGATCATCAGCAGCCAGCAGATAGATTGTGAGATTCCGGTTTTGAGTGATAAGGATGTTTTGGAACTGGTGGAGAAGGCAGAGCCTATGAAAGATTATTGCTTTCCTGCCAGGGAGGACGAGGCGGAGATTCTTTTCAGTACCGGAACCACGGGGAAACCTAAGGGAATCCGTCTGACCCACGGCAATGATATTTCCCTTGCGGAAAATGTGAAATACGGCGTGGAAATGGGACCGGACAACCTGGAGATCATTCCGGTGCCTTTGAATCATTCCCATGGCCTCAGACGATATTACGGAAATATGTTTAACGGCAGCAGCGTGATCCTCATGGATGGGATTCTCAATATCAAGAAGTTTTTCAAATATCTGGATGAGTACCCCGTGACCGCGCTGGATTTGGTGCCATCCTCTTTGTCTATCATATTTAAGCTGTCCAAGGATAAGCTTGGAGACTACCGGGAGCAGTTGGATTATATTCAGCTCGGAGCAGCGCCTCTTCCCGAGGAGGACAAGGAACGGCTCTGCCGGCTCCTGCCTGATACGAGACTTTATAATTTCTACGGCAGCACGGAAAGCGGCTGCTGCTGTATCCTTGACTTTAATAAAGAAAAGGGCAAAACAGGATGTATCGGTCATGCGGCCTACAATGCCAAGTTCCTGTTGGTGGATGACGAGCGCCGCCCTCTTGAAAAGACAGACCATGAGCATCCGGGACTTCTGGCAATCAGCGGCGGGATGAACATGCTTGGATATTATGAGGACCAGGAAGAGACAGACAAGGTCATGAGCGGACCGTATATTTATACAAATGATATTGCATACATGGAAGGGGAGAATGTGTACCTTCTGGGCAGAAAAGGCGATGTCATCAATGTGGGCGGCAACAAGGTTTCACCCGGTGAGGTGGAGGAGGCTGCCAAGCAGTATTCCGGAGTCGCAGACTGTGCGTGTGTACCCGCCAAGGACAAAATCCAGGGCGAGGTGCCTAAGCTTTACATTGTCACAGATAAGCCGGTGGACAAAGCACAGCTCAGTATCTTTCTCTCCGGTAAGCTTGAGCCATATAAGCTGCCCAAGCACATCGTGGAAATCGACGAAATACCCAAGACCTTTAACGGAAAGATTAAGCGTAAGGAATTGGTGGAGCGGCAAGATTAGCGACAGTATTAGCGCCATGATTGTCGGCAGTGTTAGCGCCACGATTAACGGAAACGCTAGGATTGACGGAAGTGCCAGGATATGGGATAATCGGGCGTAACAGAAAAACATAAGAAAGCGGTATTAAGATGAGAGCAGAAATTGTATGTATGACAGCCGGGCATCCGGATGAGGAAACCCTTGCAAGGGCCGGAAGGATTCTCAAGGAAGGCGGTCTTGTGGCTTTTCCCACAGAGACCGTTTACGGACTTGGCGGAAATGCGCTGGACCCCAGGGCATCCATGAAAATATATGCGGCGAAGGGCAGACCCTCCGATAACCCGCTGATCGTGCATATCGCAGAGATGGAAAAGCTTTCAGAGATCGTCGCGGAAATCCCGGAAGGCGCAAAAGTCCTGGCAGAGAAATACTGGCCCGGCCCACTCACCATGATTCTGCCAAAAGCAGACATTGTGCCCAAAGAGACTACAGGCGGATTAGACAGCGTAGCTGTGCGCTTCCCAAGCGATCCGATCGCACAGGCATTGATCAAGGCAGCAGGAGGATTCGTGGCTGCTCCCAGCGCAAACACCTCCGGCAGGCCCAGCCCCACGACAGCAGGCCATGTGGAAGAGGACTTAGGCGATGCAGTAGACATGATCATTGACGGCGGACAAGTAGGAATCGGCCTGGAATCCACGATCGTAGATTTCACAGAAGAGATCCCGGTGGTGCTCCGTCCGGGATACATTTCCCTGGAAATGCTCAGAGACACCCTTGGCGAAGTACGCATGGACCAGGGGCTGATCAAATCCGACAGTACCGTGCGCCCCAAGGCTCCTGGCATGAAATACCGCCACTACGCCCCCAAAGCCGACCTCTCCATTGTGGAGGGAGATACGGACGCGGTGGTGGCCGCAATCAATTCTTACGCAGCACAGGCCGAGAAGCAGGGACTTCAGGTAGGCATCATTGCCACGGACGAGACCATGGAAAGATACCCTTACGGCGTAGTCAAAAGCATCGGAAGCCGCGAAGACGAAGAAACCATCGCCCGCCATCTCTATGAGGTACTCCGTGACTTCGACCAGTATCAGGTGAGCGCCATATATTCAGAAGCTTTCTACACCCCGCGGATGGGACAGGCAATCATGAACCGCCTGTTAAAAGCCGCAGGGCATAAAATAATAAAAGTACAGGAGGAGAAACAATGATAGCATTAGGATGTGACCACGGCGGTTACGAACTGAAACAAGAAATCAAGAAATACTTAGATGAAAACCAGGTAGCTTACCAGGATTTCGGGTGCGACAGCCTGGAAGCCACCGATTACCCCATTTACGCAAAAAAAGTTGCCCGCGCAATTTTAAGCGGAGAATGCGAGAAAGGAATCCTCATCTGCGGAACCGGAATCGGCATTTCCATTACCGCAAACAAATTCAAAGGAATCCGCGCAGCACTCTGCTCAGACTGCTTTTCCGCTGAAGCGACCAGACTACACAACGATGCCAACATACTCGCCATGGGCGGCAGAGTCGTAGGCCCCGGCCTTGCAGTAAAAATTGTGGACACCTTCCTCAACACCCCATTTTCCGGTGACCAGCGCCACAAAAACCGAATCGCACAAATGGAAACAGAGTAACCAGTCAGCAGTGTGCCGGAGCAGCCATAAAACACAACCGTCCGGCATACCAAACAATACAGATAGGAGGATTTATAATGGAGAACACAAGTCAGAAACGTTCCGATCACCTTTCCTGGGATGAATACTTCATGGGCGTGGCGATTTTATCCGGCATGCGCTCCAAAGACCCAAACTCACAGGTAGGCGCCTGCATTGTAAGCGAAGACAACAAAATCCTGTCCATGGGCTACAACGGCTTCCCCATCGGCTGTTCAGACGACGAATTCCCCTGGGCAAGAGAAGGCGACCCCCTGTACACCAAATACCTCTACGTAACCCACAGCGAACTAAACGCAATCCTCAACTACCGCGGCGGCAGCCTCGAAGGGGCCAAACTCTACGTATCCCTCTTCCCCTGCAACGAATGCGCCAAAGCAATCATCCAATGCGGCATCAAAACCGTCGTCTACGACTCCGACAAATACGCCGACACCCCATCCGTCATAGCCTCCAAACGCATGCTAGACGCCGCCGGCATCCGCTACTACAAATACAGCCGCACCGGCCGCGAAATAAATTTCAAAGTGTGAGCCCCCGACCAACCTCCCGGCGAAAACACCCCCGCCCCCAAAGAGGTGCAAATGAAGCGAGAAAGTCAGGAGAAGGGAGCTGGGTGGCGGCGGAGGCTGTGTCCGTGTGAGGCAGATTTGCGGAAGCGCGCCTGAAAATCCAGTGGTTCTTGACAAACTTAGTTGATTTTATGGATATAAAGCTGTATGATTGTCTTATAGAATTCATTTATTAGGCGGTGGTCAAATGGAGCAGCAGCTTATCAAGTTATTAGACAAGGATCTGGAGTGTACGGATTTCAAAATAAAGGATACCCAAGTGATAATGGCAGTCCGATCCCAAAAAAGAGAAGGGATCTGTCCCTACTGCGGACGGCCTTCAACAAGGATACATTCCAGATATGAACGTGAGATCCAGGATATCCCGTTCCAGGATAAGCAGACGATACTCCTGCTGAAGGTGAGGAAATTCTTTTGTG
>JNKJ01000023.1 GCA_000702025.1 Blautia schinkii DSM 10518 | reverse complement strand
TAGGTGTAAGGGTTCTGGCGCAGTATCAGCATCTGCTCATTGGTAAAGGGTTTTCTGCTCATGATATTCCTCCTATTGTTCTTGATCTAAGAATACCATAGGGACGGTGGATATGTCTAAAGAAAACAGGGCCGGGGCAGAACTCCGTGGGGCCAGTCCAAAAAACCGGGTACATCTGCAGAGGGTGTACATTATAAGGGGACGGGAATGCAGGGGGATGTTTAGATTTAAGGGTCAGACGAGAAGGTCTGTCTAAAGAGAGGGGCCCCCCACTTTTCAATGTGTCCACACTTATGGGTACATTATATTCCTCCGCCTCGCCTACCACTACGTTCCAGCCCCCTTCGTAATGATTGGCGTGTTCACCGCGATTACGTCGTTGTACCAAGATAGATTAATTATTTGGTAGTTGCCAACTATACATGTGGAATATCAATAACTTACAAGGGAAAAGCAAACCTTCCGCAGACAATCAACCTTCCGCAAACAATCAACCATCCGGTGTAAAGGACAGCGGTTATGAAGGGGTGGAAGCGTAGTGGAAGGCGGGGAGGAGGAAATTGGGGGCCGGGGGAGGTGTTGTCCGTGACGGGCCGATTTTGCGGAAGCGCGCCTGAAAATCCAGCGCCTACGGAGACTTAAGCGCGAAAGCTCTTCTTGAGCGCTTTAGTCGCAGTTGGCGATTAGTTGAAGGGAAGCGAGCATCGGCCCGACACGGACAACACCTCCCCTGGCCCCCAATTTCCTCCTCCCCGCCGTTCAACACCCTTCCGGGGTCCCCTTAATTATTGTTTCATCGGTGGAAATCGTGTATAATCTAAAGAAAGCATTTATATCGCCCAAAAAAAATTTACAAACCAAAGTACAAATCATAAAAACCACGAATATATAAATACACATAACCACAAATATATAAATACACATCACGACGAACACATAACTACAAACCACAAACACATAACCACAAACCATGGAGGAACTTAGGGTGAGAGAGAGAATTTTAATTGCGGATGATGATTACTTAATGCGGGATTTGCTTGCGGATATTTTGGAGAAAGAAGAGTATGACGTGGTTCAGGCCGGGGATGGGATTGAGGCGTTGGAGTGTTTTCGCGCCAGGGAAGACTTTGACCTTGTGATACTAGACATTATGATGCCGGGCCTTGGCGGGCTGGAAGTGTTGGAGAGAATCCGGGAGAGCTCACAGGTGCCAGTGCTGCTTCTGACTGCACTGGGGGACAGCAAAAGCGAGGTCGAAGGATTCCGCAGAGGCGCAAGCGACTACGTGTCCAAGCCATTTCACGGAGAGGTGCTGATGGCGAGGATACGGGCTGCTCTGGATTATAAGGGGGAGCGCAAGAATTCCCAGGAATACCGCCGTTTCGGTAAGCTCGCCGTGGACCTGAAGGGCTGCCGGGTGATGGCGGACGGCAAGGAGGCAGTGCTTACGCATAAGGAATACCAGCTTCTTCTCTATCTCATGGAGAACCGCAATATTGTACTCACCAGGGACCAGATGCTGGAGCGTATCTGGGGCTTTGATTATGAAGGGGATATCCGTACCATAGATACACATATCAAGATGCTGCGCACTGATCTGGGCGAATGCGGGAATTATATCCGCACGGTCAGGGGAATCGGCTATTCCTTTCAGCCGGAGGAAAGTATATGATGAATTCACTGCGCAAAAAATATATTTTTGCAGGATGTGTGCTGATTACCGGGTTTTTGGCGGCTCTGCTCATAATTTCTATGATACTTAAGGATGGGCTTTTGGAGCACTGGAATAAACAGCGTATGGAATCGCTCGCGGTACAGCTTGTAGAGGATCTTGCGGACAAAGCCTGGGATTTTTCCCGGGAAGATTTGGACAGCCTGGCTTTTGAAAACAATCTTTCTATTACGATCGTGGATGAGGATTTCAAGATCATTGCCACAACCAGTAATCGCGAGGCTGCGCAGCAGAAGCTTGGAGAGCGGAGCATGTTTGTCGTCAGAAACCATATGCGTGAAATACAGGAGGAGGGCAGCAGCTTTTCCAGTAATTTTGACGATAATAACAAAGCGCTCTTTGTCCAGGTAAATAAGCTTGGCGGTCATGGATATCTTATAATCAAACGTTCTGTCAACGGAATCAACAGTAGTATTCAGATTATGGAAGTGTCTTATACATTGGCCGCGTTTCTGACTCTGTTGTTGGGAATCCCTGTGATCATCTATCTTTCCGGCAAAATGGCCCGTCCCATTCTGGAGATTAATAAAGTTACCAAGCAGATCAGCCATCTTAATTTTTCTGAGACTGTTTCCGTAAACACAAAGGACGAAATGGGCACACTGGCCGAGTCGGTAAATCTGATGTCTGATAAGCTAGAGGAGGCTATGAATAACCTTAAAAAGGATGTGGAGCTTCGTAAGACGCTTGTACGGAACATGGCCCATGAGCTTAAAACCCCAACAGCCGTGATCATGGGGTATGCGGAGAACATGCCCTATATTTCCCGTAAGCAGCCGGATAAGCTAGAGAAATACTGCGAGGTTATTTCCGCGGAATGTGAGCGTATGGATTCCATGATTCAGCAGATGCTGGAGGCTTCCTCTTATGAATTCGGGGAAGAGGTTCTTCAAAAAACGAATTTCCACGTACAGATGCTATTGGAAGGCATTTACAAGTATTTTCTAAACGATTTTCCTGAGCGCAAGGATACTTTTGAGATTATAAATGAAGTAAATGATAAAATTTGTGCGGATTACGAGGTACTTCAGCGCGCGCTTTATAATTATGTGAAAAATGCAGTTCGGTACGGCTACGAAAATGGAAAAATTGTCATTCGTGCGTGGGAAGACAGCGGTTTTATTTGGTTCTCTATATTTAATGAGGGAGAACAAATTCCAGTGGAAGAGCAGGACAAAATTTGGAATGTTTTCTATAAGGTCAATCAGGCCCGTACCCGTGAGCAGCATAGCTTCGGCATTGGACTTTCTATTGTTAAACAGGCTGCAGAGGCCCACGGAGGCGGCGTGAGTGTCCAAAATAAGGAAAACGGCGTTGAATTTGGCCTCTATATCAAAAAATACAAATAAATTAAAAATATTAAGCAAATATTTCACAAAGATTACACTTTATCAAAGTATAACTAATGCGTGAGGGTGATACATGATAAAAATAAGGAGGAATCTTTATGAAATATTGCACTAAGTGCGGACTTCCGGAAACATACCCAGGTATTCGGTTTGATGAAGAGGGAGTTTGTAATTTTTGTAATTTTTACGATGAGCACAGAGATACACTTGAGGACCAGGAATCCAGGCATCGGATTTTTCTTGAAGAGGTAGAGCAGGCGAAGCAAAGAGCAAAAGAAACAAATGCTCCTTATGATTGTGTAGTCGGTCTGAGCGGCGGTAAAGACAGCACCTATATTGTATGGCAGATGAAAAAAACTTATGGTCTGCGAGTGCTGGCGGTTACTTTCCAGAACGGTTTTCATACTGATTATGGCAGAAGAAACATCGATAATGTACTGCAGAAGCTGGATGTTGATCATATAACAGTGCGTATGAATGAGAAAGAGCTGCGCAGATATTATTCTAAATGTGTGGGTGTGATGAAAAACTTCTGTGCCGTATGTTTTCATTTTGGATTTTATTACTGCCATCAGGTAGCAGAAAGGTATGGCATTCCGCTGGTCATAAACGGCAGGACAAAAGGGCAGATTATGCAATTTGCGGTGAATACCAGGGGGATTGAACCATTTGAAATTTCCAGAGGATTGAAGGACTTTGAGTACCAGATGTTCGGTGATCTGATAGAGCTTCTCGACAGAAGAGGCAAGGTGGATTATCTGCCGCAGGCAAAGGTGACCTCTCTTTCTTATTTTGCGTACCATGATATAACGGAGGAAGAGACGATGGAGTTTCTGGTAAAGGAAATCGGCTGGGAGCGTCCAGACAGTAAGGTACCCCATGCGGACTGCTGGGCTCATGCAATGGCAGAACATCTGAGTATTGTGAAACGCGGATATCCTGTGCGGACCGGCGAGCTGGCCGTCTTAGTCAGAAGAGGAGAATTGACAAAGGAAGAAGCATCTGCTATTTTAAAGGATGATAAAAAACGCTATAAAAAAATTGACAGACAATTGGAAGGACGCTTTTATAACAGAATATCGGTAAGCAAAAGTGTTCAGGCGTAAAGGAGGAACTTACAGATGATATATAATGTACTTGATTACTTGGAGCGCGCAGGAGAGAAAACTCCAAATAAAACAGTGTTCGCAGATGCCCGGCATGAGATTTCCTACAGCGGATGCATTGCGGCTGCCAAACGGATCGGGACAAGGATTGCAAAGAAGGGCTTGACCTGCAGTCCAGTGGCTGTTTTAGTTGACCGTGATATCGAAAGTCTGGAAATTTTTATGGGCGTTGTATATAGTGATAACTTCTATGTACCCGTAGGATTGAAGCTTCCTCCTGCAAGGATTCGTGCGATTCTTGACAGTGTGGAACCCATTCTTATGATATGTCAGGAGAAACACAGAGCATTTGTAGAAAGTCTGGATTATGACGTGGAGATTCTTACGCTGGAGGAAATCCGTGATACTCCGTCGGACGAGGTTCTGCTTGCGGATATCCGCAGACGTCATATTGACACGAATCCTCTGTATGCAATGTATACCTCAGGCTCTACGGGTACACCTAAGGGCGTGTTGGTATGTCATCGTTCCGTGATCGATTTGGTTGAACAGTTTGCAGACTGCTTTGGCTTTGATGATAATGATGTATTTGGAAATCAGGCACCTTATGATTTCGACGTTTCGGTAAAAGATATTTATTCCACACTCAGGAATGGGGCTACTATGTGTGTAGTTTCCCAGAAGATGATTTCTTTCCCAAAAGAATTGATTCCTTATCTCAATGAGAAAAAGATTACAACCTTGATCTGGGCAGTGTCTGCGCTTGCGATTACCGCGAACTTTAAGGGACTGGAGCGCGAACTGCCGAAATATCTGAAGAGGATCATGTTCTCCGGCGAGGTAATGCCTGTGAAGGTGCTGAATTACTGGAGGGAAAAGCTCCCTGAGGTAATGTTCGTAAACCTTTACGGCCCAACGGAGATTACATGTAACTGTACCTATTATATTGTTGACCGTGAATTTTCCATCAAGGAGACACTGCCCATCGGCGTGGCGTTTCCAAATACCGAGATCATGGTGCTCAACGAGCAGAATGAGCCTGCGGGTGATGATGAGATTGGAGAAATCTGCGTGAGGGGAACCTCCCTGGCGCTTGGATATTATAGAAATGAAGAGGCTACTGCCAAGGCATTCTGCCAGAATCCTCTGAATAAAAATTACCCGGAGCTGATCTACCGCACCGGAGACCTGGGAAGATACCATAATAGTGAGCTTTATTACGTGACCAGGAAAGATTTCCAGATCAAACACATGGGACACCGCATTGAACTGGGCGAAATCGAGTCAGTCCTCGACGGTTTTGATTATCTGGAGAGAAGCTGCTGCATCTATGACGGAGAACGAGAAAAAATCTATATGTTTTACCAGGCGCAGGAGAGCTGCGACAAAAAAATCATAGGTGATCTGCAGGAGTTTCTTCCCAAATATATGTGCCCGAATAAATATGTATATATAGAGCAGCTTCCGCTTAACAAAAACGGTAAAATTGACAGAGGACGCTTAAAGGAGGAGTATATCACGAATGGTAAAAGTTGATACACCTGCTCGTTTCAGCACTCTTGTCAACGAGTTTAAGAAAACACACCAGACCGTGCAGTCCAACTGCTTTTTCCTCCCCTCAGAGGTGACGGAAATGACAAACAAGCAAAAGCTTTGTGTAGAGCAGCAGAAGGACGGGCTTATATTCTTTGTGGAGGAGGATGCATGCAGCCGCCTGTACTATTTTTTAGATGAAAAAGCGAAACCAGTGATGCCAGCATGGAACAAGCCGGTTCTTCTCGACTATGTTTTTCGTGGGGAGGAGAACACGGCACTCGAAGCAGCAGGCTGTGCCAAATGGCAGACAATTGGTTTCACTCCTTATAAAAGATACAATAGAATGGAATGCACAAGGGAGAGCTTTTCCCCGCCTGCACATTACAGGGAGAAGCAGTCAGATTTCCAGATAACAGACCTTGAACCAAAAGATTTCAAGGAAGTGTCCAAGCTCTGGAAAAGCAGCCTTGATGTGTACAGCACTTTCCTGCCCGATGAGTCAGAATACACAGAAGCCTGTGAAAAAGGCGAGATCATAGGCGTACGTCTGGAAGACGGAACTCCCGGCGCAGTCAACAGAGCAATCAAAAAAGGCCGGTTATCCTTTCTGCAGCACCTGGCCGTGAGCCCCAAACTACGTGGCAGAGGTATGGGAAAAGCACTTTTTAGCGCAACAGTTGATTTTGTACTTGACAGACACCAGGCAGAGAGAGTAAATTTTTGGGTAGACGAAGAAAACACCCGAGCTGTCGAAATGTATAAAAAAGCCGGCTTTGCAAACGACGGTATGATTTCCAGACAATACATCCTGGAAGTATAACCAAATACCCAGCAGTGAGGTACAGGCATTGCATCCAGATATCTTACAGCAGGGATCCTACAAGGAATTTGCATCGCAGCATTCACCGGGTATATCGTCAGGCAGCGTATGTTCAGAAAAAGAATATCTGCCGTGCCAGAATAAAAGAACAAAGAACAAAAAAGCAAAGAATGAAAAAGAAAGCAAAGAATGAAAAAGAAAGGATAAAAAACAATGAGAGAAGAATTAATGGAAATTCTTGCAGAATTAAGACCGGAGGTTGATTTTGCAGCAGAGACAAAACTGATAGACGACGGAATCCTAGATTCCTTTGACATGGTATCCCTGATTGGCGAGATTAATGACAACTTTGACGTAGAAGTATCCTTCGACGACATCGAACCAGAGAATTTCAACTCTGTAGACGCAATGCTGAAGCTGATCCAGAAGCTGCAGGAGGACTAAAAACGACACCGACATGAGAGAGAAGCTTACAAAAAAAGATGTGGAGAAAATCGAGCAAGAGATTGAGCACCGCAAACTAGTAGTACGCAAAGAGGCCATAGAAGCAGTAAAAGAAGCCAGAGCCCAAGGCGATTTAAGCGAAAACTTCGAATACTACGCAGCCAAAAAACACAAAAACCAAAACGAAAGCCGCATCCGCTACCTAGAAAACATGCTCAAGACCGCAACGATCGTAGCCGACAATTCCCGTGCTGACGAAATAGGAATCGACGATATCATCGAAGTCCTCTTCGAAGAAGAAGGCGAAACCGAACAATACAAACTAGTCACCTCCATCCGCGGCAACTCCCTACAAAACCGAATAAGCATCGAATCCCCCATCGGAAAGGCCCTCAAAGGCCACAAAGTAGGCGACCGCGTAGAAGTAAAAGTAAACGACAACTACACCTACCACCTCCTCATCCGCACCATCACCAAAAACACCACCGAAGACGAATCCATCCGCGGATTCTAACCAGGATTACAAAAAGACAGCCCATTAGGACTGTCTTTCCTTCTTTTAATTCTAACAGTGCGCCATCAGCCGCAACCCCCTTTTCAGCTTCGCTGTTATAAATGTTAATACTTAGCCGCAACATATAATACATTTCCCCGAAATCCCGGCCCTCATACTCAACGCTATAACCAATCCCCTACCGCCGCCACCCAAAGCATACTCCGACCCCTTCATATCCCAACACCTCCATACAAAACGCTAAAATCCAACCACCTACAACATACAACAACCCAGCGTGCCCAACAGGGGGAGCTCGAGGGGGCATTCGGGCTTTCGCAACTCTGAGATTGCCCCCCTCGAACTGGCATTCGGGCGCACACACCTCCCAGATTATCCCCCTCGAAATCTTTTACAGGAATTTAACATTCCCCTCCCGATGATTTTACATAACTATTTTAAAATAAGGTCATATTAAGGATAAGAAAAAGGAGAGAAACCATGGACTTTTTTAGTATACTGACCTTATTTGGCGGTCTTGCCATGTTCCTGTACGGAATGCAGGTAATGGGAGACGGACTTGCCAAAGTATCCGGCGGCAAGCTGGAACAAATTCTGGAAAACCTGACCTCAAATCCCCTGAAAGCAGTACTTTTAGGCGCAGGAGTGACGGCTGTCATCCAGTCCTCCTCAGCCACCACAGTCATGGTGGTCGGATTCGTAAACTCCGGGATTATGAAACTTTCCCAGGCAGTGGGCGTGATCATGGGCGCAAATATCGGAACAACAGCCACATCGTGGATATTAAGCCTCGCAGGGATTGAGAGCGAGAACTTTTTCATCCGCCTGTTAAAGCCCACCTCATTTGCCCCGGTGCTGGCATTGATCGGCATTATTTTCCTCATGTTTCTCAAAAACCCCAAAAAGAAGGACATCGGAGGGATTTTAATCGGTTTCGCCGTGCTCATGTTCGGTATGGAGACCATGAGCGGTGCAGTAAAACCGCTGGCAGATGTGCCGGAATTTACCAACATCCTCACCGCGTTTTCCAACCCCATTCTGGGCGTGGTGGCAGGTACTGTGCTCACAGCCGTGATCCAGTCCTCCTCAGCATCTGTAGGTATCCTGCAGGCTCTTTGTATGACAGGGGCCATTCACTATAATGTGGCTCTGCCCATCATCATGGGACAGAATATCGGTACCTGTGTGACAGCCCTGATATCCGCCATTGGCGCAAACAAAAATGCAAAGCGTGCGGCCATGGTGCACTTATATTTTAACTTGATCGGTACTGTTATATTTATGTGCGGTTTTTATCTGCTTCATGCAGTGACAAATTTTTCCTTTATGGAGCAGGCTGCCACACCGGCAGGTATCGCTGTGCTGCACAGTACCTTTAATATAACTGCCACTGTGATCTTACTGCCATTTAACAGAATGCTTGAGCGTCTGGCCTGTCTCACTATCCGTGATACCGCGGAGGAAGTTGCCGTGTCCGCTGAGGATCAGGAATTCATGATTCTGGAATCTCGTTTTCTGGAAAAACCGGCCTTTGCCATGGAGCAGGGAAGAAATGCTGCCAGAAAAATGGCTTTGGAGTCTCATGAAGCGCTGCGCACTGCCTTAGGCCTGGTGGATAATTACCAGGAGGAAGCAGCCAAACGCGTGGAGGATATGGAGTCGAAGGTGGACCGCTATGAAGATGAGCTTGGCACATATCTGGTAAAGCTCAGTCATAAAGACCTGACAGAAAAGGACAGCCACAGCTTGTCTATCATGCTTCATTGTATCGGTGATTTTGAGCGTATTTCCGACCATGCCGTAAATATTATGGAATCCGCTCAGGAAATGCACAAAAAGGGCGTACGTTTTTCTGAGAAGGCGATGGAGGAGCTGTGTGTGCTGGAAAAAGCCGTGGAAGACATTGTAGATATGGCATATACAGTATTCACCCACCAGGATGTGAGTCTGGCCGTAGCAATCGAACCGCTGGAGGAGGTAGTGGATGAGCTTAGCCAGGAACTGAAACGCCGCCATGTACAGCGTCTGCGGAAAGGCTCCTGTACCATAGAGATGGGCTTTATCCTTTCGGACCTCACCACCAGCCTGGAGCGTATCGCGGACCACTGCTCAAACATCGGCGTATGCGTGACCCAGGTCCGGGAGGACTTGTACGACACACACAGCCATCTGGATGTTATGAAAAATTCACCGGATGATTCCTTTTACCGTGATTTGGAGCAGGTGCGTATGAAATATGTTCTTCCCTGAGTATCTGTAAGCGAAGGAGACTTGTATAAATTGGCAAAAGCAAGTATACTTAAAAATAGATTGCAGTATGCGGAAGGGGCGAGTGAGATGATCTACTGTGTGGAGGATGAACGGAATATCAGGGAGCTTCTTGTATACACATTGGAGACGACCGGATTTCAGGCCAAAGGCTTTTCCGAGGGCAGAGAATTGTGGAGTGCTCTGAAGGAGGAGACACCGGAACTGATTCTTCTGGACATCATGCTTCCGGGAGAGGATGGCTATGCAATCCTTGACAGGCTGAAAAGTGCATCCTCCACCAGAAATATCCCCATCATCATGGTCACTGCCAAAGAAGCAGAGTTCGATAAGGTGCGCGGCCTTGAGGGCGGTGCGGATGATTATATCACCAAACCTTTCGGTATGATGGAATTTGTAGCCAGGGTGAAAGCGGTGCTGCGCCGCAGTGCCCGCCAGAATGAGGATAAGGAGCTGTACTGCGGTGCGCTGCGGGTCAATGCAGGCCGTCATGAAGTGCGCTTTGACGGTCAGAAAATTGAGCTTACCCGCAAGGAATTTGAGCTGCTGCAGTACCTTATGGAAAATAAAGGGCTTGTTCTTTCCAGGAACCAGATCCTCTGTCATGTATGGGGGTATGATTTCGACGGGGAGACAAGGACCGTGGACGTACATATCAGGACGCTGCGCCAAAAGCTGGGAGCGGCGGGAGAGATGGTGGAAACTGTCCGCGGAGTTGGCTACAGGATCGGAGCATAAGGGCGGCTGAAATCGCCGCGGATGGGAGAATGAGATGAAGCAGCGGATACTGAATCATGTAAGCTTTCTGGTGGTGCTGTCGGTGCTTCTCACGTTTGTGGCTGCCAGCACTGTGATGTATGGAAAATTCAGCACCTATATGGAGGAGGGCGTGCGGGATGAGGCGCGTTATATCCGCGCAGGAATGGAAGAGGCGGGGGAAGCCTTTTTATCCGATAATAAGGACCTTACCGGGAGCAGACTGACGCTTACAGACGCTTCGGGTAATGTTCTGTTTGATAGTGAGGCGGATCCGGCGCAGCTTCCCAACCACAGTGACCGCCCGGAATTTGTCCAGGCTATGAGCCAGGGGGAGGGGGAGAAGGTCCGTTTTTCCGAAACCCTCTCGGAGCAGACTTTTTATTATGCGCTGCGTCTGGATGACGGCAGGATCATCCGGGTGGGCAGGACCACGGACAGCGTATTTCTCACCCTGCTTTCCAGCTTTACGCTGCTGGGAGTTCTGATGGTGGCGATATTGCTGTTGGAATTTTTCCTTGTGCAGAAGCAGACGAGAGATTTGATCGCGCCCATTAATGAGCTCGACCTGGAGCATCCGCTCAGAAACGTGTGTTATGAAGAGCTTCGCCCTCTTTTGGTGCGGGTGGACCAGCAGAATAAGCAGATCGCCAACCAGGTGGAGGAGCTGAAAACAGCCGAGGCCATGCGCAGGGAGTTTTCTGCGAATGTGTCCCACGAGCTGAAAACGCCGCTCATGTCCATCTCTGGTTATGCGGAGCTGATGATGAACGGCATGGTACAGCAGGAAAATGTCCCGGAATTCTCCGGGCGGATTTACCATGAGGCGAGCCGGCTGAGTACATTAGTTTCCGACATTATCCAGCTTTCCCGGATGGATGAGAAAAACAGTGATATGCCTTACGAGGCTGTGGATCTGTATGAATTGGCAGAGGACATTGTATTTCATCTCCAGAGTCAGGCTGCCAAGAAGGGGATTGCCCTTAAGCTTTCCGGGGATACAGTGGCTGTGCGCGGCGTGCGGCAGGTATTGTATGAAATGTTCTATAATGTGGCTGACAATGCGGTGAAATATACGGGGGAGTGCGGTCATGTGAATGTGCTGGTGGGAAAGACAGACGGGCATCCATTCTATTGTGTGGAGGATGACGGTATCGGAATACCAAAGGGAGAGCAGGCTAGGATTTTTGAGCGCTTTTACCGTGTGGACAAAAGTCATTCACGCCAGACAGGAGGCACGGGCCTTGGTCTGTCCATTGTAAAGCACGGCGCAGCGCTTCACCACGCCAGGATCAATCTGGAGAGTGAACCTGGGCGCGGCACGAAGATGGAACTTATCTTTTAGATGGGGAATAGAATCATATTTTCTTGCCTTTGGTCCAGGGCTATTTTGCAGATGTGTAGGGCGGGTCGGCGGGATAACCTCCGGCTGCTTTCTGCATCCCGCGCTGGAGTGCATCTTTGGAGGTTTTCCAGTCCGCGTCCTTGAAGCGGTAGTCAAATTTGTCACAAAACCAGTCCAGGTCATTATAAAGTCTTTCCAGGTTCTTCTTCATAAGAGGCAGAAGCTGGTCGAAAAATGCTTTCTTCTCTTTATCCGGAAGTACGCGGTCCGCCTCCTCAGATAGGTCGCCGAAATGAGGAATGCAGAACCCCTTGCTCTTTAGAAACAGCTCTTTAAATGCCGGGTCTTTCCGGTACATTTCAAAAAAAGTATCCAGGTAGCGCTGATAAGTATTTTTATAAAAATTGCAGATGTAGCAGCTCTTTTCACGGCTGTTAGCCCAAGCCCCAAGCGAGGTGCGCTCTGCTGCAGTATCTTGGCTTTTACGCCCCTTGAGGCGGCCCATAAGAGAGGTTCTGGATGGCGCGAACATCTTAATCTGCTCGTCCAGCTCCTTATTGAGCTTCTGGAAATGTGTTTTCAGAATCAGACCGGTCCCCAGACGGTTGCCGTATTCGTACATTTTCTTGTAATGTGCCCGGCAGAACCCGAAAGAATCCGTCTCTGCCCGTACGTCGTCCTCCATATAGGACGCGCCCGGCCCCAGTACAAAATCGAGGGTATGTTCCTCCAGCTTGCGCTCCACAAAACAGAAAGGGCATTCGTCCTCAGCCTGGAATGCATCTGTGAGCGGTATATTATATAATTCTTCTTTCATCAATGTTCTCCTTTCCTTGGCTCTTGTATTTAAGAATAACACAAAAATTCTCCGTGAATGTTACAAAATAATTAAACTAGCCATTTCCATTGGAAGAATTTTGTAGTAAAATAAACTCAGGGTTAACAGAGTGACTGAACAGAAGCTGACATGATAGCTCTGAAATTACGAAAGATAAGAAACAGAGGAGACACAAATGATTGGGGAGATTTTAACAGGAATTCTGGGAGTGGCATTCCTGGCGGGGGCGGTGATGCAGTTCCGTTGCAGAGGACCAATCTGGTCCGCGGAATATATAGCCTCCACGCCCAAGGAAAGGAAAAAAATAGCCACCAGACAGGAGTATTACTGGTCGGCCATAGCCTGTATGTGGATTGGGCTGCTTTTTTTGCTTACCCTGGTATATTCACTTACGGAGATGAAAGGTTTTCTTTATGCAGTGTTTGTGCTGGCGGTATTTTTATTTATCCATATTTTGATCGGTATTTACCGCGCCATACTTAAGAGCACGGAGCGCGAGCCAAAGGAGAATAAAAGGCGGCAGGAGTGAAAACCGTGCCGCAAAAGTAAAATGATAAAAACAACATAGGAGTGAGACAAATGGGAATTGTACAGGTAAAGGAATTCTTCCGTGAATACGGTCTGGAGGAAAGAATACTGGAGTTCGAGGAGTCATCAGCCACAGTGGAGCTGGCAGCACAGGCAGTGGGATGTATTCCGGCCAGAATTGCGAAATCCTTGTCATTTAAGGTAGATAATGAGCCGGTGATCGTGGTGGCCGCAGGAGATGCGAAGGTAGATAATACCAAATATAAAGCCTTTTTCCACACTAAGGCGAAGATGCTCTCCATGGATGAGGTTGATGAGTTGATTGGACACGGTGTGGGCGGCGTCTGTCCCTTTGCCATCAAGGACGGCGTGCGGGTGTATCTGGACGAGTCCATGAAACGTTTTGAATCGGTATATCCGGCAGCAGGCAGTGCAAGCAGTGCCATAGAATTGACTCTCGACGAAATGGAGAAGTATTCCAACAGCCTTGGATGGGTGGATGTGTGCAAGAATTGGCAGTAATTTCCGGGCGTGCTTCTGTAAGTCCGTCTGAAAAGGATAGATTCTGCTGTACAAGCTTATGATTATTAAAATGTAAAAATCCCCGCGGGATTCTGTGGACACAAACTGTATTGTGTGCAGATCCTTGCGGGGATTCTTCATATATTAGTCCTACTAATCCTGCCAGGGCACTTCATTCTTCTTTCACGGAAGACATGGCTCTAATTAAATTCTGCTTTTAGAGCTTCATACATAACGTCATAGGGAGCTTCCACTCCGGTCCATAAGGTGAAATTAAGAGCAGCCTGATTCACCAGCATTCCCAGGCCGTTGATGGTAAGCGCACCGCGTTTAGACGCTTCTTTCAGGAAGGGTGTATCCGGCGGGTTGAACACAACATCGCTGGCGGTCATGCCTGGTTTGATACTGTCATAATCTAAATCCGGGCAGCCGTCCACATCCGGCGCAAGGCCGATGTTGGTAGCCTGGATAAGAATCTCAGTGTCCGCGGGTACGCATAAATGCGGTTCCCATGGAATATAGGCGGATTTGGCTGCTGTCTTGGATGCGATCAGCTCTGCCAGCTCCTCGCCGCGTGTGCGGGTACGGTTGACAATGTAGATCTGCTTCGCACCAGCCAGTGCGCATTCCACTGCGATTGCCCGGGCAGCACCTCCGGCTCCCAGGATGGTCACTACTTTACCGTCCGGAGATGCCTGATTATCGTTAAGAGCCCTTAAAAAGCCCTTGCCGTCTGTATTCTCTCCCAAAAGCTTCCCGTCACATGCAATCACGGTATTGACTGCACCAATGATGGAAGCGGCCTTAGAAAGCTCATCCAGATAGGGCAGTACCTTAACCTTGTGCGGCATAGTGAGATTGATGCCCTTCATATGCAGGGTACGTACCGCGTTCATAGCGTCCTTAAGCTCGCCGTCGGTTATGCGGATGGTGAGGTAACGGTAATTCAGGCCCGTGGCCGCGAAACCAGCCTCCTCCACAACTCCGGTAGGATTGTCATCCACCGGGTCGCCGAACACTCCGGTGAGCTCAGCACGATAGTTTTTGCTCATAAGAAACCCTCCTCTCAGGGCTTATATATTATAAGCTGGTCTTAGACAGAGCAGCTTCGTCAGCAACGATGATCGCGTTCGGATGGAACTGCAGGATAGAGGCCGGAACCTGAGGAGTGACCGGTCCGTTGATCACCTGGCTCAGAATATCAGCCTTGTCCTCGCCGCTCACGATCACAAGAACGCTCTTAGCACGCATGATCGTGCCTACACCCATAGTATAAGCCTGGCGTGGAACATCTGCCTCGCTGGCAAAGAAACGCTTGTTGGCCTGGATGGTCACTTCAGTTAAATCCACACAGTGTGTCTCATCTGCAAAATGGTCAGCCGGCTCATTGAAACCGATGTGTCCGTCATGGCCAAGGCCCAGAAGCTGCAGATCGGCCGGTCCTGTTTTATGCAGAATTTCGTTATAAGCAGCGCAGGCTTCGTCGCTGTTTGCGATGGTTCCGTCCGGAACATAGGTGTGCTCCATGGGAACATTGATCCTGGTGAAGAGATGCTGGTTCATGAAATAACGGTAGCTCTGGTCATTGGAAGCATCCAGACCTTTATACTCATCAAGATTAACGGTAGTCACCTCAGAAAAATCAAGGTCGCCGTTTTCGTACATGGCAACAAGATTGTCATAGGTACCGATCGGAGAAGAGCCTGTGGCAAGTCCGAGCACACAGTCCGGCTTTAAAGTCACCTGTGCTGCAATAATGTTGGCTGCCTTACGGCTGAGCTCCTGATAATCCTTCACTTTGTAAATTTTCATAATTCTTACCTCTCCTTTATATATAATATTTTAATCACCGAAATAACAGAGGCATGTCTCTCTATAGAATGCTGCTTACTGCTCGCGCTCAGAAAGCGCCTTGATGGAGGAAGCATACTCCGAAGGTGTCATGCCGGAAATTTTTTTAAACTGTCTGGAAAAATAATGTATTGAGGAATAACCCAGAAAATCAGAAATTTGTGTGAAATTCATCTGGTTTTCCCGTATAAGCTGCTTCGCAAACTCAATTTTCATCTGAGAGAAAAAGTCGATCACTCCGCAGTGGTGCTGCTCCCGGAACAGCTTCTGAAGCTGGGAACGTCCGATCAGGTTGTCGTGACAGATGTCCTCAATGGATACATATTCACGGATGTGCTCCTCCAGATAAAATAAAATTTTATTATAGGTTGCGGAATTGCTTTTCAGATTGACCAGCTTACTGATCGGAGCGGAAAGCTGGGGAACCGTATCCCTGCGTATCATATAAATCAACATCTGCTGGAGATACAACCGGATGAGCTGCTGGGAACCAAAGAGACAGTCCTTACGTTTATCCATTTTCTCCAGGTAAGGGTCGTCCAGAGGAGACGCGATACACCGCCTTGCCTCCGCAATCAGCATCCCCATGAGGCCGCGCTCCGAATCTGAAATATTCAGCATACGGTTTTCAAAATATTTCATGGCCGGGGAGGTACACTCAAAAGATACCACGACGATATTGGGCGCACTTTTGCCCACGGCAGTGAGGGTGTGGAATTCGTTGGGCTTATGAAAGATGATCTGCCCGCGGTTCAGTATGTAGGTGCCATTGTCCGTGCGAACTTCCGCGCAGCCCTTGTCCACGCATTGGAATTCCCAAAAGTTATGTCTCTCTCCTGCAAAATGGAAATCATTACGGTACTCAAAATAATGTACGGTAAAAATCCTCTCAATATGTATATCTTCTTCCAGATATAGGCTTTCAAATGCCATTGTCCTGCATCCTCCTTTCATCTGCCTGGCCTATAGGCCGAAATAATAATCCCATGGATGACTGCATTCAAATGGTTCCTACATAGTATACCGTACTTGAGGAAAAAAAACCAGGCATTTGGATAAAAAAAAACCACAATTGTGTAATGTCTTGCCCCACATAAATGGAGTATACTGTAGATATAAAAACAAACCAGATATTTTTAGTTATCACCATAACAAGTAATCAGACAAATGTTTGCAGAGGAGGAATAGCAATGGCAAAGACCAAAGGACGAGTTACCCTTCCAAGTGAATCGAATTTCCTGAATGAGACAAAGGAGATGCTGGACCGCTGGGGCGCGGATGCGCTCAGAGACAGCGACGGTACGAAATTAGATGACGACATCAAGGCCCTGGATGCGAAGATTTATACTACATATTTTGTAGCGCGCGGCCATAATGAATTTGCAGAGAAGCATATGGAGGAATGTCAGCAGCTTTACCTGATGTCCAGGCACAATACAGCTGTGGATACCAAGCTTTGTATTTCCTTTATGGAAGGCTATTATCAGGAGCAGGTGATTCCGGACTATCTTCATGACCCGAAGAAGTGGTGGGAAGTGATCGACCGTACCACGCAGCAGGTGGTGCCGGCGGACTGCTGGGAGCTGGATCAGGAGAAGCATCAGGTACTCATTCCTGAGGCAGAGCCGTTCCATGATTATACGGTTTCCTTCCTGGTATACGCAATTTGGGATCCGACACAGATGTACAATCATATCACAAATAACTGGGGTGACAAACCTCATGAGATACCGTTCGATGTGCGTCAGGCAGCCTCAGGCGAGTTTGCCAGAGAATACCTGGTACAGTGGCTGAAAGACAATCCCTCGACTGATATTGTACGTTTTACTACCTTTTTCTATCATTTTACGCTGGTGTTCAATAACCATGCCAAGGAGAAATTTGTGGACTGGTTCGGTTATGGAGCCACTGTTTCTGTAAAAGCACTCGAGGAGTTTGAAAAGGAATATGGTTACGCCCTGCGTCCGGAGGATATTGTGGACAACGGTTATTATAATTCCACTTTCCGTGTACCGACCAACGCGTACCTTGATTACATGGACTTTATCCAGAGATTTGTGGCGAAAAAAGCGAAGGAACTGGTGGAAATCGTCCATGAGGCAGGAAGAGAAGCAATGATGTTCCTGGGAGACAACTGGATCGGGACAGAGCCATACGGCAAGTATTTCGGTGAGATTGGCCTGGATGCAGTTGTGGGCAGCGTGGGCGGAGGCGTGAGCCTGCGTCTGATTTCCGAGATTCCTCATGTGAAATACACAGAAGGACGTTTTCTGCCGTATTTCTTCCCGGATACCTTCTATGAAGGAAACGACCCGGTACCTGAGACAATGAAGAACTGGATTACAGCCAGACGTGCGATCATGCGAAAGCCGGTTGACCGTATCGGTTACGGCGGATATTTAAGCCTGGCCTATAAATTCCCGAAATTCGTGGATTATATTGAGAGTGTGACAGATGAATTCCGCCTCATCTATGACAATGTGAAGGGCATCAAGCCTTATAACGGACTGAAAGTGGCTGTACTGAACTCCTGGGGCTCTCTGCGCTCCTGGCAGGCTTATATGGTGGCACATGAGCTGTGGTATAAACAGTGCTATTCCTACATGGGCGTGATGGAGGCCTTAAGTGGTGCAGCGATTGACGTGAGTTTCTTAAGCTTCCGGGAAGTGAAGGAGAACGGGATTCCTGCGGATGTGGATGTGATCATCAATGCAGGAGACGCAATGACCGCATTTTCCGGCGGAGAAGAATGGGCCGATCCGAAGATGATTGCGGAAATCCGCAGATGGATATACAATGGCGGCGGTTTTCTGGGCGTGGGAGAGCCGAGTGCTTACCATGCAGGCGGGCGCTTCTTCCAGCTTGCTGATGTGCTGGGCGTTGATAAAGAGCTGGGCTTTACGCTTTCTACAGACAAGTATTTCACCACACCGTGTGAGGACCACTTTATTGCTGAGGACCGTGTGAGCGGTTATGACTTCGGTGAGGGAATGAAGAATGTGTATGCGCTTTCCGAGGATACGGAGATTGTGGAATACTCCAACGGAGAGGTGCATATTGCAGCTCATAAATACGGAAAAGGACGCGGCGTTTACATTGCGGGACTTCCGTACAGCTTTGAGAATACCAGACTTCTGATGCGTGCGCTTTACTATGCGGCAGGCAGGGAAGAGAACCTTAAGAAATGGTTTGCCCAGAACCTCAACTGTGAGGTACATGCATATCCGGAGGCAGGCAAATACGCAATCCTGAACAACACCTCAGAGGTACAGACTACGGTTGTGTATGACGGAGAAGGCCGCACAGCGGAATACACCATGCAGCCGGGTGAGATCATCTGGAAGGAAATCGAAAAATAAAATGATGAAGGAACTTAAGCTTTTGCTCAAGCCGGTGTCTGCGGACTGCAATATGCGCTGCGCCTACTGTTTTTACATGGACGAGGCCGCACACCGGGAAATTCCTTCCTATGGAAAGATGACACAGGAAACTGTGCGGACTGTAGTGCAAAAGGCGCTTAAGTCCGCAGATTCCTGTGTTTTTGGATTCCAGGGAGGAGAACCTACGCTGGCCGGGCTTGATTTTTATGAGAACTTTACAGATATAGTCCGGGAGATGGCAAACCAGACTACCAACCAGACCGCAACCCACACGGCTAACCGGACTACCAGCCAGACGGCCCACACGGACAGCCCAGCCCACCCGGGAAAACAGCCCGGGAAGCAGATATCCTACACTATCCAGACAAATGGACTGATTCTGGATGACAAATGGGCAGATTTTTTTAAGCGGGAAAATTTTCTCGTGGGGATATCTCTGGATGGAACCAGGGAGCTGCACGATATGAACCGGCGCGACGCCGCAGGAAAAGGCACGTACAGCCGTGTGCTGAAAAACGCCAGGATGCTGTTGGCAAAGGGTGTGCCTGTCAATATCCTTTGCGTGCTCACCAAGCAGAACGCGCGGAAAATCCGTACCATCTATCAGACGCTCAAAAAGCAGGGCTTTTACTGGCAGCAGTACATTCCCTGTCTGGAGCCGCTGGAGACTGGCGGGTGCAGTAGCGCATACTCTTTAAGTGCACAGGAATACGGAGAAGCGCTTAAAACCTTATTTGACCTGTGGTTTGAGGACCGCCTCACTGGTACGCCGGTCTATGTGCGCGAGCTGGATAACTGGCTGCATGTGCTGCGCGGGGGCCAGCCGGAGGCGTGCGCCATGTACGGACGCTGCACCATGCAGAATGTGGTGGAGGCAAACGGAAACGTATACCCCTGTGATTTTTATGCATTGGATGAATTCTGCATGGGAAACATCAGAGAGCACGACTTTGAAGAGTTGAGTGAAATCGCTGCGGATGCCGCGGGTTCACCATTTTTCAAGGACCGGGATATCCGGGGGGAGGACTGCGCATCCTGCCGTTGGTATCCCCTCTGCCGTGGCGGCTGCCGACGCGATTGCACAAGTGATTGCCAAAGCGATAATGACGGCGCTTGCATGTATGACTGCCGAACGAGAGAGGGCCGTGCTGTAAACCGCTGGTGCACCTCCTATCAAGATTTTTTCCAATACGCAATTTCACGCTTAGAATACCTAGTACAACGAATAATAAGTAACTGACACATTGACTTGTCTGATTCTTCATCTGCTGCGTTGTCGTCAATCGCCGTAGCCACCGCTACGACTCACTCCTCCGCCTTGCATATGAAGCAATCATCCTGCGTCAATGTATCAGCAACTTATTATTCGTTGTACTAGCGGCCAGAGATTAAACAATCCCTGGCCGCCTTTTACTATTATATACAGGAATCCCGCGGGCAGCGGGCCTGTCAAAATCTATTTCCCGATGATTAAATATGCGATTGTTCCCACAACCCCTGATCCGAATATGATCGGTATCGGTCCGACCTTAAACTTCCGCAGAAGAAACAGGCATATGCAGAAAAGCACACCTTCCACCACCCGGAAATCCCCGAGCTGCAGCTCAAATAACGAGGCATTAAACAGCGCCAGCAAAAGAAGCGAGAGCCCCGCGGAGCCGATCATCGCCACAATTGCGGGCCGCAGACCCGTGAGAACTCCCTGCATAGTGCGCAGGCTCCTATATTTCATATACAGGAAAGAGAGAATGAGCACAATAATAAACGAAGGAAGAATACACCCAAGCGTACACACAAGTGCTCCCGGAAGTCCGGCAATCTGCTGGCCCACAAAGGTAGCACTGTTTACCGCAATGGGTCCGGGCGTCATCTCCGCAATGGTGATCAAGTCCGCAAACTGGCTCATCTCCAGCCAGTGGTTCGCCTCCACGATCTGACTCTGGATCAGCGGCACGGCTGCATACCCGCCGCCGAAACTGAACAATCCTATCTGAAAAAAAGCAAAAAATAACCGTAAATATATCATCTCCGGCCCTCCTTTACATCCTCAGCCTTCACATGTGCCAGACCGATCAGCCCGCAGACCAGAATGATAATGATCGCGCTCACCTTAAAGAAGCAGGTGGCAACAAAGGCTGCAATCATCAGACAAATCCAAAGCACGCTCTTTGTCTTAATTATATTTTTCGCCAAATCAATCACCACATCGAAAATCACCGCCGCAACTCCGGCACGCATCACCTGCAAGGCAATGGCGATCACAGAGTTGTCCTTAAACTGATTATAAAACACAGAAATAATGGAAATGATCACCAGCGGCGGAATCACTGCGCCTAGGGTGGATACCACCGCACCCCAGAATCTCTTGAGCCGGTAGCCCACCACTATGGCGATATTGACACCTAAAGCGCCCGGTGAGGACTGGGCGATGGCGGTCATATCCAGCATCTCGTCGTCTCCAAGCCACTGAAGCTTCTGGACAAATTTCTGCTTCATCATACTGATGATCACGAAGCCCCCGCCAAAGGTGCACGCACTCAAGGTCAGCGTGATGGTAAAAAGCTTCCAGTACACCTGGGCAGAGGTGAGAGAGGAGAGATTGCTTTCATTGCTGTTTTCAGACATTAGAACTCCTCCTTTGGCTGCTGCATATAAGTCGGATAAGGCTGCCCCGGAGTGAGCACCCCGCCCTCGGTAAAGCCCTCGGGACGTCCGGTCAGCTCCTCGGCAAGTACGGTGCGGAGCATGGCAATCCGCTCCTGGCAGCTATCGTCATCAATCCGGTCATGAAGCTCATGCGGGTCCTCACACAGCACAAAATACTGCTCCTCACCACTCATAGAATGCCAGATATACTTATCTTTCTCTGTCACGATCCAGTGATTCGAAAATTCTCCATAGGAGTGCTCCCCGTGCAGATAAGGACGGATGCGTTCCGTGGTGTCAAGGACCATGGGCAGCATACTCTGGCCGTCCACAGATTCCGGGATGGCAGCTCCTGAAAAATCAAGAAGCGTAGGCATCACATCCCGCAGCTCCACCACAGAATGACAGATGCGGTTGCGCCGGATGCCCGGAAGCACCTTCTCGTCTGCGGAAATGATCATCGGAATGCGGCAGCTTCCCTGATATGGTCTGGATTTGCGGAAAAAGTGATGGTCACAAAGCTCCTCCCCATGGTCAGAGGTAAAGACAAAGAGAGAATTTTCGTATTCCCCCTGCTCCACAAGAGCCTGGATCAGCCGTCCGATCTGGTGGTCCAGATGGGTCACGCAGGCATAATAGCCAATCTGTGCCTGCCGGATAAGCTCTGGGTCCGAAGGTCCGCATTTCGAGTCGAACACACGGCCGTTTTCCTGGAAATACGCGGTGTCCTCCCAGTCTCCCAGGGCCGGAGGTGCAAGCTCCTTATCCTTATACAGGTCAAAATAGCACGCCGGAGCGTCAAAAGGCGGATGGGGCCTCAGATAAGACGCCATAAGGAAAAACGGCTGCCTTGGGTCCTTGCGCCTCAGAAAATCAAGGCAGCGGTCTGTCACCCAGTTGGTGGGGTGGTATTTTTCCTCATAAATCCACGGCCTGGCAACCCAGCTGTTGCATTCAAGCCCGGTATCCGTCACATCCGCGTCTGCCCCAAGCTCCTGTTTCAGCCAGTAAAAATAATCGTCCGCCACATACTGTGATTCACGGTACGGTACATTTCCCACACGCGCGGCATGGAGATAGCCGTCGTGGAGCTCCACATTGTGAAATCCCAGATAATTTCGCAGGGGATGCACATGCATCTTGCCCACGCACTGCGTATAATAGCCTGCCCGGGAAAGCTCGCCCGCCAAAGTATTGGGGTAATCCCAGGGAATGTTGTCCTCGTAACCAACTCTGCGGTGATGCTCCTGGCTCATCCCTGTGTGCAGCGCCGCTCTTGCCGCGATACAGCTCGGGCACGCACTGTAGGCATGATCAAAGGAAACACCTCTGCTCGCCAGCGTATCCAGATACGGAGTTTTCACATCCGGGTGTCCTGCAAAGCCCATGCAGTCACCGCGGAGCTGATCGGTCATGATCAGGATAATATTTGGTTTTTTCATTTGCAGTTTTTCCTCCTTATTATTTGAATATACTACCTCCGAAGCCGGTATGACAAGCAGGAATCCAAAAATATAAATCACAGGCACATAAGTATAAATGGGACAGAAAGATGTTCGAAAATGCAAAAAAGGGGATTGAAAATGAAAACATGTAAAAATTGGATTATGTTATAATAATTCCAGTGAGACAAAAAGGAAAACTTGTAGTAACTGCACAAAAAAACAGGTGAAAAGATATATATAATGACCAAAATATGAAGAATAAAAAAGATATTGAATTTCGCTATTATGAAATACCACAAAAGGCACCGTTGATTGCACTTTTGGGTGAACGGTGGATATTGAACTATGGAAAGGAATCTCTGCATTTTCACAACTTCCTGGAAATCGGCTATTGTTATTTTGGCGAGGGGCAGATGATCATTGAGGATGATGTGAGAGAATACAGGGAAGGCACCTATACCGTTATTCCAAGGAATTTTCCGCATTGCACCAGAAGTAAGGATGATATGGTAAACAGGTGGGAATATCTTTTTATAGATGTGGACGGTTTTTTAAAGGATGTATATAAAGAGAAACCTATGATGGCAGTCCGCCTTATTGAAAGGATACACAAGATGCCTCATTTCATGGATAAGGAGACAGACCCTAAAATGGCAGAGATCATCTGCAGTATCCTTGATGAGATGCGGGATAAAAAGGAAATGTATCAGGAGAATGTAAAAGGTCTTCTTCTGGCGCTTCTTGTGGAGGTGGCAAGGCTTAATCCCGTAGATACTATGCGGCAGCAGAACAGCGAACAGAATATGGAACGGATCATGCGCACCCTGGAATACGTGGGCGAGCATTATATGGAACAGCTCCGTATTGAGGATTTAGCTCATATCTGCCATGTAAGTGAAACCCATTTCCGGCGATTGTTTGAAAAGGTAGTCAACACCACGCCAATGGAATATATCAATCTGGTGAGAATCCAAAAAGCCTGTGAGCTTTTGGATAAAACAGAAAAAACGGTAGAAGAGATCAGAAGTAAAGTTGGTTTTCCCACAGCGTCCACGTTCAACCGTAATTTTAAGCGGCTTGTGGGGATGGCACCCGGCCAATGGAGGGAACAAAGCGGAGGCCGTATGGTCGATTACCGCATCTCCATTTACAAGGGATGGTAAAAAAATAAACATGATATGAAATAGTCATAGAAGGAGGAAGGCGCATGAGCAAAGGGTATATTACCCTCCCTGTAGAACAGGGAATGGATGATTTACTGAAGGAGATTGCCGGGAAATGGGGGGCAGACGCCGTAAGAAACAGTGACGGTACAGAGCTTCCGGCAGGCATCGGAGAGTTGGGGCTTAAGGTCTATTCCACGCTGAGCCTTACCAGGGCAGACCAGGACTGGGCCAGAGAACATGAGGACCAGCTTACACAGAAATTTTTACAGTCCGACCCGGTTACGGCAATGGATAAGACCGTGGAGATCAACATTATGAAAGGCTGGTTTGACCAGCAGTTCCGCCCGGACCACAGAGAACAAAGCCGTAAATGGTATGAGGTTTATGACCGTACCACCGGTGAGAAGGTACCGGAGGAAAAGTGGTCATATGAGCCGGAAACCACTACAGTCACCATACATGACGCAGATAAGTATCATGTGTACACAGTGAATTTTCTGGCATACCAGATTTGGGACACGACGTCCATGTACAATTACATAACAAACAACTGGACAGGCGAGCATATCCGTCCTATGGATCCCAACCAGCCTGAGACAAGAGAACATCTAAAAGAGTATCTCAACGAATGGCTGGATAAAAATCCTCAGACAGATGTGGTGCGTTTCACCTCCCTTGCCTATCATTTTACGAATAACTTCCAGGATGTAAACGGAGAGATCCGCAGCCGTTACAGAGACTGGCTGGGATATCACGATTGTACAAGCGCGCTGGCACTAGAGAATTTTGAGAAGGAGTACGGCTATGCCCTCACTCCGGAGGATATTATCCGTGAAGGCTGTTTCAGCGATGTGAACAGCATTCCTACTAAGAAATACAAAGACTGGATGGATTTCATTCAGAGGACAGTAGCCGGGATAGCCAAGGAATGGGTAGACATTGTACATGCTAAGGGAAGAGAGACAATGATGTTTTACTGTGATCATCATATCGGCTCTGAGCCTTACGGCAAATATTTCCCGGAGATTGGCCTTGACGCTATTGTAAATCCATGTATGAGCGGTGTGGAGCTGCGCCGTGTGGCGGATGTCCCGGCAGATATGGTGAAGGAAGTGCGTTTGTATCCATATTTCTTCCCGGTTAACCTGGAAGGAAAGCCTAATTTCCCGGATGGAGATCCTGTGGGAGACTGTCAGAAATATTGGAAAAACATCAGGCGAGCCATGGTGCAGAATCCGGCAGACAGAATTGGATTCGGCGGTTATCTCAGCCTGGCTGTGACAAGACCTGATTTTATAGATTATGTAGGTGTATTGGCAGAAGAATTCCGTACGATCCGTGACACAGCACGTACATATGCCAAGTACAGAGCGCCGTTTAAGGTGGGGATACTGAACTGCTGGGGCAAGATACGTTCCTGGATTGATGATGATATCAATGACTGGACCAAACCTTACCGCGGTGGAGTTCTGGAATGTCTTTCCGGTATGAATGTAGATGTGGAATTCCTTTCTTTCGAAGATGTATTGGAAGGGGATGCCCTTGACAGAGTCCAGGTACTCATCAATATGGGGGACGCTTATACAGCCTGGAGCGGCGGCGAATACTGGAAAAACGAACAGCTTGCCGTTAAAGTCCGCCAGTGGGTGAATGAAAAAGGCGGCGGTTTCATCGGAATCGGAGATCCTGCAGCAATCCAGACAAACGGACATTTCTTCCAGCTCTTTGATGTGCTGGGTGTGGATAAAGAATTAGGCTTTTCCAAGAGTGCCGCAAAGCTTCCGTTCACGGTACAGGAGGAACATTTCCTGACTGAAGACGGAGTATGCGCAGACGAGTTGAAGCATGTGAAAAATGGTGTGTACATCACAAGTCTGAACACAGATGTACTGTGTACAGATGATGATAATGTTCTTATGGCCGCCAATTCCTACGGCAATGGCCGGGGACTGTATCTTACCTCGCTGAAGTATTCAGAAGAGAATGTACGGCTTCTGCATCGTGCATTATTCTGGGCAGCCGGCAAAGAGGATGAAATGAAGAAATGGTATTCCGAAAATATTCATGTGGAATGCACCTGTTTCCCGGAAGCGAAGAAGTTTATCCTGCTGAATAACAGCCAGGAGGAGCAGACAACCCTCGTTTACGACGGACAGGGCAGGACAGCAGAAATTACCATTGCTCCGTTCATGAGCAAATGGTATGATGTGGACGGCTACTTTGGGGCATAATGGCAAATGGAAAATTTTGGTAAAAATGCCGAAAAAAATGCTTAAAACCCCTCAGAATGCCGAAAAATAGTCAGAAAAAGTGCACAAAAGAGTTGAATAAAATATTAAAAATAAAGTGAAAAACACTATTGTGCAAACATCCAAAAGAATTGTGCAAATACAATTTTGGGTAAAAAGACTAAAATATAGTCATAAAATGGCGCGCAATTATGCAAATGCGCTAAAAAATAAAGGAGGTACATTTTATGAAGAAGAAACAAATTATGAGCGTACTGTTATGTGGAGTAATGGCAGTAACAACTTTTGCAGCTACCGGCGTTTCTGCCCAGGCAGCTGACAAAAAAGAACTTACCTACTGGTCCATGTGGAACTCTACTGAGAACCAGGCAAAGGTGATCCAGGAAGCAGCAGATGCTTATGAGGAAGCTACTGGTATTCATGTAAACATCGAGTGGAAAGGCCGTGACGTAAAGACTATGATCGGTGCTGCCCTCGACGCAGGTGAAGCAATCGACCTCTTTGATGATGACTTCCAGCGTGTAGTAGAGCAGGATGGCAAATATCTCGTGGACCTCACAGAGATGGCAGCAGCTGCAGACTATGAGAAACACATCATGCCGGTACTTCTCGACCAGGCGAAAAAATGGGGCGATGACAAGCTTCTGGTTATGCCGTATCAGCCATATACCACAGGCGTTTGGTATAACAAGGACCTTTGGGAAGAAGCAGGACTTACGGACGAAGATGTTCCGGAGACATGGGACGAGCTTGTTGCAGCATGCAAGAAGATCAAAGAAGGCGGTTCCGGCCTGAATCCTATGACCTGTGATTCTGACTTTGTAAACCTTCTGTACGGCTTCCAGCTTGCCAGATATGTAGGCCAGGATAAAGTTATGGATATCATCAACAACTGCGAATGGGCAGATGTTCCGGAAGCTAAGAAAGCAGCAGAAGAAATCCAGAGCCTGTTCTCCGAAGGCTACATGAGCGAATATGCTCCGGCTAACGGCACAGACGGACAGAGCGAGATCGGTTACGGCGAGTCTATCATGGTTCTCCAGGCATCCTGGGTACCAAATGAGATCATCCAGACAACCGGAACAGAAGTTAACTGGGGATTCTTCCCATGGCCGGCAGTAGAAGGCGGCACAGACGGAATCGAAGGCTCCATGGTTGGTTCTCAGGGCTTTGGTATTGTTGCGAAATCCGAGATGCAGCAGGAAGCATTTGACTTTGCACTTTCCGTATGCACAGGCGAATATGACCTTAAGATGGCTGAATCTGTTAACTCCATCCCGGCAGACACAGACAACACCCAGTGGCCGGCAGCTATCCTTGGCGCAGAGCCTTTCTTCAAAAATGTAACAAAATCCTATATGTGGGCTGTAGGCTTCCAGACAAATGCAGACTACAAAGAAATCATCCAGGAGCATCTGATCAATCTTGCAACACAGAAAGAGACTCCCGATGAATTCATCGAAGCACTGGCAGCAGCAAAGAAATAAGCTATCAAGTGTAAGTGAATGCGTAAGGGGCGGCGGTTTTTGCTGACGCCCCTTTGCTTTTCTTGGATGCAGAGAGGAAAGGAGGGGGTATCCTTGAAGAAAAATAAAACAATGATAATCTGTTTTACCCTGCCGGCGACAATCGTTTTTCTTGTCATGTTCCTTTACCCGGTAATCCGTACGGCAATGATGAGCTTTTTTACCATGGCCAGTGTGAGTGATTCTATGAGCACATGGGAATTCGTAGGCTTAGCCAACTATGCGGAGCTTTTGAAAACATCCATCTTTATGACCGCAATGAAAAATATGCTGATGATCTGGCTGATCGGCGGCATTGGCGTTATATTTTTTGCACTTCTGTTTGCTGTTATCCTCACCAACGGCGTACGCGCAAAATCCTTCTGGCGTGCGATTATTTATCTGCCGAATATCATCAGTGCGGTTGCATTCGCAAATATGTGGATCTACTATATTTTCCAGAAAAGATTCGGTATGATTCACAATATTTTTGCCACTCTTGGGTTGGATAAGCTGGCACGCACGGACTATATGAACGGCGACATGAAATTCTGGTCCCTGCTCATTGCGTTCAGTTTCGGCTCCGTGGGTTATTTCATGCTCATCTTCCTGAGCGGCATCGAGCGTCTGCCGCAGGATTACTATGAAGCAGCTACGATCGACGGTGCAAATAAGCTGCAGCAGTTCTTCCACATCACCCTGCCATTGCTGAAGGGTGTGTTTAAGACTATACTGACTTTCTGGACCGTAAGTGTGGTAGGTTTCTTCGTGTGGTCGCAGATGTGGTCACCGGTCAACTCCGAGAGTCAGACCATCACCCCGGTGGTGTATATGTATAATATTGTATTCGGTAATACCGGTATGTCTGAACGTATGCCTGGTAAGGGCGCGGCAGTCGGTATCCTCATGGCACTTGTGGTATTGCTTATCTTCTTCCTCGTGAACAGGCTGTTCAGAGAAGACGACCTGGAATTCTAGAAAGGAGGAATGAGAGATGGCTAAGAAAGAAAAAGAAAAGAAAGTGCGGGAGCCCTTTAACGCGAAAAGAGAGGCGAAGCTGATTCCCGGTTATATTCTGTTGATCATCTGGGTGGCTTTCACCGTCTGCGCGCTTCTGTGGATTGTGGCTGCCAGCTTCTCGACTTCACCTGAGATCATGAAGGGTCAGACATTGAAATTTGCATCAGGGCTTCATCCGGAAAACTATGCGGCTGCATGGTCGTCCAACAATATTAAAGTATTCTTTATGAACTCCGCGATTTATGCAGTACTTGGAACCTTTTTCACGATTCTGATCTCTGCGCCCTGCTCCTATGTGCTGGCCAGATTCACTTTCCTGGGAAACAAGGTTTTAAGCTCCAGTTTTATCGTGGCTATGAGTATTCCGCAGATCATGATCGTGCTTCCGCTGTTCGGACTGGCTACCAAGGCCCATCTGACCGGGACTAAGATCATCCTGATCCTTTTGTACATAGGTATGCAGGTACCGTTTACCACCACCTTCCTGATGACGTTCTTCGCAAACCTGTCCAGGACTTACGAAGAGGCGGCTGCCATTGACGGCTGCTCGCCCATGAAAACCTTCTGGAAGATCATGATGCCTCTGGCTCAGCCCGGTATTGTGACGGTTGGTATCTTCAACTTTATGAATATCTGGAATGAATATTTTATCTCATTGATCTTCGGTGCTACCGAGAAGAACATGTCCGTAGGACCCGGACTTAAGAGCGTACTGACCTCCATGCAGTACACCGGTAACTGGGGCGGCCTGTTCGCTGCGGTTATCATTGTGTTCCTGCCGACCTTCATTATTTATGTGGTATTGTCGGAGAAGATCATCGCCGGAGTTACAGGCGGCGGCATCAAAGGTTAAGAATTGTTATTTGGCTATAATAGACAAGGGGAGGTGGAAACACCTCCCTTTTGTGTACGAATTGTGCAAAACGAATGAATGATTGTGTAAATACTAATTGTGCAAAAATGCTAAAATTATATACATAAGGACGCGGTTTTGATGGGTTATAGACAATGCCGTGTTGGAGCAGAACTAATAAATCATTATTCAAGGAGGTATTTTTTTATGGGACTGAAAAAGAAATTACTCAGCGCAGCTTTATGTGCAGCAATGGTGGGAACAATGGCAATTCCGGCAGCTACCGTTTCCGCTGCTGACGACACACTTGTTTACTGGTCTATGTGGGAGTCCACAGAGCCGCAGGGACAGGCAATCCAGGAAGCTGTTGACGCTTATGTGGCAGAAACAGGCGTGAAGGTTGACCTTCAGTTTAAAGGCCGTACCGGCAACCGTGAGGCTCTTCAGCCAGCACTGGACGGCGGCACACAGATTGACATTTTCGATGAGGATATCGACCGTGTAAATGGTATGTACGGCAAATATCTTTTGGACTTAGAGGATTTAGCAAAAGAAGCTAATTACGAAGAGACCGCAATCCCGGCTATGATGTCAGCATGCCGTGAGGCAGGCGACGGAACACTTAAGACCATTCCGTATCAGCCGAATGTATTTGCTTTCTTCTATAATAAAGATTTGTTTGAGCAGGCTGGCATCGAGAGCGAGCCTACTACATGGGCAGAGTTCCTGGATGTATGCCAGAAGTTAAAAGACGCAGGCATCACCCCGATGACCATGGACGATGCATATGCAACAAGCGTAATCGGCTATCATCTCGGCAGACTCGTTGGCGAGGAGAAGGTAGTTGAGATCGTAACAGAAGGCAAATGGGATGACCCGGCAGTTCTTCAGATGGCACAGGATATCGAGAATCTTGCAACTAGCGGATACTATTCTGAGATGGTTGGCTCCAACGTATGGCCGGCAGGACAGAATACCGAGCTTGCACTTGGAACAGCAGCAATGTACTTAAACGGCTCCTGGCTTCCGAACGAAGTTAAGGATATGGCCGGCCCGGACTTCAAATGGGGCTGCTTTGCATATCCGGCACTTGAGAACGGAGCAAACGGTGTTGAGACCAACAACTTCGGCGCACAGGTATTTGGTATCAACAAAGACACCAAGCTTGCTAAAGAAGCATTCGATCTGATCACCTACATAACCAAGGGCGAATATGATAAGAAATTATCCGAAATGTCCGTAGGTATCCCGGCAGACACCACAAACGCAGAGTGGCCGGAGATGGTAGCTTGTGCAAAACCGCTCATCGATAACAGTACCACACGTTTCACCTGGGCAGTAGGCGTAGAGACAAACGTTGATATGACTCCTATCATCAAAGAAAACTTTATCAAATTAATGGCTGGAACTATGACAGCAGATGAGTTCGTAGAAGCGATGAAGAGTGCAGCATAATAGAGATTCATAATTAATAAGTTTGCAGCAAGCATAGCAAATAAGTAGTTTATTAGGAGATGGTGGCATCGTTTATACGCTGCCGCCATCTTTTTATGAAAGTCAGTAAATATAGGAGAAGGAGGGAGTCAACTTGAAAAAAACAAAACAATGATTGTTGTATTTCTTACGCCGGCGGTGATTTTGTTCCTGGGTATTTTCCTCTATCCGATCGTGCGTACAGTCATTATGAGTCTCTTTAATATCGAAGGCGTGACAGACCCGATGAAGCTGTGGACCTTCGTAGGTGTGGACAACTATGTGAAGCTCTTTAACACAAGCTTGTTCCGTACCGCTTCATTCAACCTGTTCCGTATCTGGTTATATGGCGGTTTGATTGTCATGACCTTATCCCTGTTGTTTGCGGTTATTCTGACCAGCGGTATCCGTGGTAAAAAGTTTTTCCGTGCGATTATTTATATGCCGAATATCGTCAGTGCAGTGGCTCTGGCAACCATGTGGCTGCAGTATGTGTACAGCCCACGCTTCGGTCTGATCAAGAGCATCCTGGAAACACTTCACCTGGATAACCTGGCGAAGGTACAGCTCCTGGACAACGAGCATAAGTTTATGGCTCTTGTGCTTGCATACTGCTTCGGTATGGTGGGATATCATATGCTCATCTGGCTAAGCGGTATTGAGCGCATCAGCCCGGAATATTACGAGGCTGCCACCATTGACGGCGCCAATAAGATTGCACAGTTCCGCTATATGACAATGCCTCTTCTGAAAGGCGTGTTTAAAACAAACATCACCATGTGGTCCGTAAGCTCAGTGGGCTTCTTCGTATGGTCACAGTTGTTTTCCAATGTTACGGCGGATACGCAGACCATCACCCCCTACGTATATATGTACGCCCAAATATTCGGCGGCGGCAATACGGTAACGGAGCGTAACTCTGGTTTAGGAGCGGCGGTCGGCGTGCTTCTCAGTCTCTGTGTGGTAATTGTCTTCACCATCTGTAACAAGGTGATCAGAGACGATGATCTTGAATTCTAAAGGAGGGATGAGCTATGGCAAAAGAAAAAGAACCGCGTAAACCATTTAACTTAAAAAAAGAGCTGAAGCTTGCCCCTGGCTATATAATCCTCATTCTTTGGGTTATCTTTACCATTGTGCTTCTGGGCTGGGTGTTTGGGGCCAGTTTCTCGACCACAGCAGAAATTTTCCAGGGCAAGGCGCTGAAGTTTGAGTCAGGTCTTCATTTTGAAAACTATGCAAAAGCATGGAACGGCTCCGGTGTTGCAGGATTTTTCGGCAATTCCCTGCTGTATTCCGTCGTTTCCTGTACCGTGCTGATCCTGGTGTGCGCACCGGCAGCGTATGTACTGTCGCGCTTTGAGTTTATTGCAAACAAATTTATCCAGACCGGCTTTGTGTCCGCAATGGGTGTTCCGGCGATCATGGTAGTGCTTCCGCTTTTCAGTTTGATTTCAGGACTCGGCATTCTCAATAACATTCCTGTGGCAAAGACGACGCTGATCATTCTGTATGTGGGTATCAATGTGCCGTACACCACGATTTTCCTGCTGACCTTTTTCAGCAACATTTCCAAGACCTACGAGGAGGCTGCAGCCATTGACGGCTGTCCGCCCATGCGTACCTTCTGGAAGATCATGTTCCCGATGGCTCAGTCAGGAATCGTTACCGTGACTATTTTTAACTTTATCAATATCTGGAACGAATATTTCCTGTCCCTGATCTTTGCAAGCTCGGACAAATTAAAACCGGTTGCTCCCGGACTTTACGGAATGATCAACTCCATGAAGTACACCGGAGACTGGGCAGGTATGTTTGCGGCAGTTATCATCGTGTTCCTGCCGACCTTTATTCTTTATATTTTCTTATCTGAGAAGATCATCGGCGGAGTTACCGGCGGCATCAAGGGTTAAGACAAGGGCGCTGGCCCACTGGAGGAGGTACCTGCGTAAGGTGCCTCTTTTTGGATATAAACCGCCGCGTAAGCCAGCTCAGGCGGCCCAGTCAATCCGGACCATAGAAGATAATCAATAGAATAAAAAAAAAGAACAATCGACAAAAGAACTAAAATAGCGTAAGCTGTATAATGGTGTAAAGAATAAAAGAAGGGAATGAACATCATGAAAAAACCAGTATTAGTTGTTATGGCAGCAGGAATGGGAAGCCGCTACGGCGGATTGAAGCAGATTGATCCTATCGACAGCGCAGGACACATCATCATAGACTTTTCAATTTATGATGCAGTCAAAGCAGGGTTTGAAAAAGTAGTGTTCATCATTAAAAAAGAGAATGAAGCTGATTTTAAGGAAGCCATCGGCGACCGTCTGAGCAAGCAGGTCGAGGTGTCATATGTATTCCAGGACCTCCACAATCTACCGGAGGGTTATGAAGTGCCGGAGGGCAGAGTGAAGCCATGGGGTACAGGTCATGCGGTATTAAGCTGCATCGGAGAGGTGGACGGACCGTTTGCGGTCATCAATGCAGATGATTATTACGGCAGTCATGCATTTAAGATGGCATACGATTTCCTGGCAGCAGGTCAGGAGGAGAGCGGTGTCTACCAGTATATGATGGTGGGCTACAAGTTGGAGAATACCCTCACAGACAACGGACATGTGGCAAGAGGCGTATGTGTCACAGATGAGAATGACTATTTAGTGGAAATCAACGAGCGCACCCACATTGAGAAACGGGAGGGCGGCGCTGCATATACAGAGGACGACGGAGCCACATGGGTGGAGATTCCGGAAGGAAGCACTGTTTCCATGAACATGTGGGGCTTTTCCGAGAGCATTTTAAAGGAGCTGAAGGACAGATTTGCCAAGTTCCTGGATGAGAACCTGGAGAAAAACCCGCTCAAATGCGAATACTTCCTGCCCTTCGTGGTGGATGAGCTTCTGGGCGAAAAGAAGGCTGTCGTTAAGGTACTCAAATCTATGGATAAATGGTACGGCGTCACTTATAAAGAGGATAAGCCAGTGGTGGTGGCTGCCATCCAGAGCCTCAAGGACCAGGGCCTTTATCCGGAGAAATTATGGGAGGAAGCTTAATTGGAACTGAAAGATATTTTGAAAGAAGTCATCGGAGCCTTTTCCCTTGACGGAGAGCTTAAGGAATGTATTCCTTTTGGAAGCGGACATATCAATGATACCTTCCGCCTCACATTCTCTGAGAATGGAAGTGATAAGCGGTACATCCTCCAGAGAATGAATAAAAGTATTTTCACCAAGCCTGTGGAACTGATGGAAAACATCAGCGGCGTGACAAGCTGGCTGAAGAAAAAGATTGAGGAGGCCGGCGGTGACGTGGAGCGTGAAACCCTCAATCTGGTAAGCACACGCGACGGCAATCCTTATTATGTGGATTCTCAGGGAGATTACTGGCGGGTATATATTTTTATAGAGGGTGCAACCTGCTTTGACCTTGTGGAAAATGACAACGATTTCTATCAGAGTGCGGTAGCTTTCGGCCATTTCCAGAGACTGCTGGCAGACTATCCGGCGGAAACCCTGCATGAGACTATCGTGGATTTCCACAATACAGTGGACCGTTTCCGCAAGTTCAAGGCTGCTGTGGATGCTGATCCCTGCAAACGGGCAGAGGGCGTACAAAAAGAAATCCAATTTGTGCTGGACCGCGAAGCCCTGGCCCATACCTTATGTGATATGCAGGAACAGGGAGAACTGCCGCTGCGTGTTACACACAATGACACCAAGCTTAACAATATTATGATCGACGATAAGACAGGAGCAGCCATCTGCGTGATCGATCTGGATACGGTTATGCCCGGGCTTTCCGTAAATGATTTCGGCGATTCCATCCGGTTCGGCGCAAGCACAGGCGCAGAGGATGAGCAGGATCTGTCCAAGGTTTCCTGCAATCTCCATCTCTACGAGGTTTATGTAAAAGGCTTCATCGAGGGCTGCGCGGGCGCACTCACTGACCTGGAGCTGGAAATGCTGCCCATGGGCGCGATTCTCATGACCTTTGAGTGTGGAATGCGTTTCCTCACCGATTATCTGGAGGGGGACCATTACTTTAAAATCCATAGAGAAGGACACAATCTGGACCGCTGCCGCACACAATTTAAGCTGGTCAGCGACATGGAGGAAAAGCTTCCACAGATGAAAGATATTGTAGAAAAATATAAATAGTGATAATATAGTAGGGTAACTGGGCAGGCAGTCTTTACATAAGTCCGAGCCAGGGTCGATGACTATATATCAGCAAGCAAGAAGTTAGGAGGACGAGATTATGGCAATTTTAGTTACAGGCGGAGCAGGTTACATCGGCAGTCACACAGTGGTGGAGCTGCAGAACGCAGGATATGACGTAGTGGTGTTGGACAACCTCAGCAACTCCAGTGAGAAATCTCTCGAGAGAGTGGAGAAGATTACAGGCAAGCCGGTGAAATTCTACAAAGCGGACATTCTGGACCGTGACGCGCTCAATGAGGTTTTTGAAAAAGAAAGTATTGATTCCTGTATTCACTTTGCCGGACTTAAGGCAGTAGGCGAATCCGTGGCAAAGCCATGGGAATATTACGAGAACAATATCGCAGGAACCCTCACACTTGTAGACGTAATGAGAAAACACGGCGTAAAAAATATCATTTTCTCTTCTTCTGCAACCGTATACGGCGACCCGGCTATTATTCCGATCACAGAAGAGTGCCCCAAGGGACAGTGTACCAACCCCTACGGCTGGACGAAATCCATGCTGGAGCAGATTCTTTCCGATATCCAGAAAGCAGACCAGGAGTGGAATGTAGTGCTTCTGCGCTACTTTAACCCAATCGGCGCTCACAAGAGCGGTACCATCGGCGAGAATCCGAACGGCATTCCGAACAACCTTATGCCATACATCACCCAGGTAGCCGTAGGCAAGCTGAAAGAGCTGGGCGTATTCGGTGACGATTATGATACCCCGGACGGCACAGGTGTGAGAGATTACATCCATGTAGTAGATTTGGCAAAAGGCCATGTAAAAGCCCTTAAGAAAATCGAGGACAAGTCAGGCCTCAACATTTACAATCTCGGCACAGGCAACGGCTACAGCGTGCTGGACATCGTGAAGAACTTCGAGGCCGCTACCGGCGTGAAGATTCCTTATACCATCAAACCGCGCCGCCCCGGCGATATTGCCACCTGCTATTCCGACGCTGCAAAGGCAGAGAAGGAACTGGGCTGGAAGGCAGAGTTCGGAATCAAGGAGATGTGCGAAGACTCATGGAGATGGCAGTCTAACAATCCGAACGGATACGATGAGTAATTTAACAAAATAAGTGAGAATTTTCCCATCTCTACAGGTGGCGAGATGAATTACCAAAGACAAGATTGATATAAAATAGATGAAAAAATTTATAAGGACAAAATTTCTGTGACCATATTGAAAGGGCAGCAGGGATTTTGTCCTTACTTTTTAGCGTTTGGCCCAAATTTTCTCCATACTGATGATTTCAATATCCGAGTTTTCCAGAGCACTCCGGACCTTTTGTGCATATCTTAAGGCAATGGCGCTGTCACTGTGGATACAGACGGATTCTGCCTCGATTTTAATCTCCTTGCCGCTTACACTTGTGACCACACCTTCCTTTATCATGCGGATCACTCGCTCTATTGCCGCATCCTCATCTGTTAAGAGCGCTTCCGGGAAAGAACGCGGCAGCAGATAGCCGTCATCCTGGTACGCCCGGTCTGCAAATACCTCGCTGATCGTGCGAAGTCCCATATCCCTCGCCATTTGAAGTGTCATGGTGTTTGTGGGAGCCACCAAAATGATCTCGGGGTCAAAATCCAGGATTGCTTCACAGATTTCCCTGGAATACTGCTCGCTGTAGGGCATCATATTGTTCAGCGCACCGTGAGGCTTCACATGCTGCAGCTTTGTCCCGTTTTTCTTTGCAAATCCACTCAGTGCTCCCAATTGATAGATTATGTAATTCTTTAATTCACCTTTGTTCATCTGCATCTGTCTTCTGCCAAAGCCCTGCAGATCCGGGAAACCAGGATGCGCGCCCACAGCCGTGCCGCATCTTGTACACATCTTTACGGTCCGGTCCATGACCATAGGGTCCCCAGCGTGAACACCACATGCGATATTCACAGAAGATACGGTTTTTATAATTTCCGCATCAAACCCAATCTCATAATGCCCGAAGCTCTCTCCTAAATCACTGTTTAAGTCTATTTTGTACATAAGTTCCTCCTTTGGATCTCTGATTAACTGACAGGATGATTATACAGGTTTTTCATGGGAGAAAATATAAAGGTATTACCAGGATATGTAAAAATATTAGCAACTATCCGCTTGCGCAAAAGCCAGGGAAGGGACATAATAGGTATAAAAGGTAGATATACAGAAATTTATGTAAACAGGATGAGTGTATGAAAAATCAACGTTCTCCTTGGGTGAAATTCTTTGGGTGAAATGAACATAAGTATATAAGGAGCTGCTATGAATGGTACAATTATAGTGGATGAAAATAAAAAAGCAGACTTTTCCATGCCCTATGAGTTCCCCATCCGGGTATATGAAACGGATTTAAGGGAAAAAACGTATGGCTTTAACAACTGGCATTGGCATGATGAATTTCAGTTCTGTGTTGTCACATCAGGATGTGTGCACATGACGGTCCTGGACAGCGAGTATTGTATTCAGACAGGAGAGGGCATTTTTATCAATACCGGATGCGTCCACATGTCAAGACCAAAGCAGAATTGTCCAGCACAATATCTGTGTCTGAATATTCATCCCAATATGCTTACCTTTTTCCATGGGAGCGTAATGGAACAAAAATACTTTCTGCCCTTTATACAGAATAAAAAAATACAGGCAGTGGCATTTAAACCCTCTCTTGAGTGGCAGAGACAGATTATCGACCTCCAGTTTGAAATCTTTTCGCAGATGAGCAAAAAGGATACAGGATATGAGCTGGAGGTATATATACAAGTGCTGCGGCTTTGGAAATTGTTGATCCTGAATACCGAAGTCCTGGACACGTCAGCGGCACCATCGCTGAGATATAAGGAAGTAAAGCAAATTATGACTTATATCCATGAACATTATGACAGACGCATTTCCCTGGAAGAGATCGCAGCGCAGATACATATGAGCAAGAGCGGATGCTGCCGGATTTTCAAACAAATGCTCAATTGCACAATTACAGATTACCTTACGGAATACAGGATGCAAAAAAGCATGGAACTGCTGGAAAATACGGATTTGTCTGTGACCCAGACTGCGTATGAAAGCGGATTTTCCAGTGTCAGCTATTTTATTAAGAAATTCCGCGAAACCATACATATGACGCCTGGTGAATATCGGGAGAAGCTTGGGAGGTGAGTATTGAGGGATGCTTTGGCGGTGAGAATTGAGGGAAGCTTTGGAGATGAGAATCGAGGGAAGCTTTGGCGGTGAGAATCGAGGGAAGCTTTGGCGGTGAGAATCGAGGGAAGCTTTGGTGGTGAGCGTCGAGGGAAGCTTTGATTGTGAGCATTCGAGATATTCTTCGCGGCGTTGAAAATTCTGGAAAAGTAGGCTATAATTAGTGCATTATAGTTTTCGGATAAAACGAAAGATAGTTGAAAAGAGAAAATATATGTTAACCCGGACAAGCATAGGAGAATAAAATGGATACTGAATTGAGATTTGCCATACTGATCGATGCGGATAATATTTCCGATAAGTACATGAAGGTTATTTTGGATGAGACTGCCAATAATGGTGTAGCTACCTACAAAAGAATTTACGGAGATTGGACCAGCCCGAGGCTTGCCTCCTGGAAAAATGTGCTGTTGGATAATTCCATCATTCCCATGCAGCAGTACAGCTATACTTTCGGAAAAAGTTCTACAGATTCAGCTATGATCATTGATGCTATGGATATTCTGTACTCCGGAAATGTGGACGGTTTCTGCATTGTATCTTCGGACAGCGATTTCACCAGGCTTGCCGCGCGGCTTCGGGAATCCGGAATGCAGGTCATCGGCATGGGCGAGGAGAAAACACCCAAGCCCTTTATATCTGCCTGCAACCAGTTCAAATACCTTGACCTGCTGTACTCCAATCAGCAGAAGCAGGAAAAAGAAGAGGTTCTGGTAGAGAAACAGTTGGAAACGAAGAATTCCGGCACCGCTTCTACGAAACAGCAGAAAGTGACCTCGCAGGAGAAAGAACTCCGCCGCATCCGAAAGACCATCAATGCAATCATAGATAAATTTTCCGATGAGGACGGCTGGCTCTCCTCAGGAAAACTGGGAGATCAGCTATCGAAACGTCTTCCGGATTTTGATGTAAGAAATTATGGATTTTCCAAGCTTACACTGTTTATAAAATCTCTGGGGGATTATGAGATTGCAAAAATCTCCATTGGCGGAGGACAGAAGCAGATTCACTTCCGGCTTAAAGGGAATTAAAAGCAGATAAATGTGTGGAAGGTGAAACAGATAGCGGTACAGAAGAAATGACGTACAAGTTTGTGAAAATAGCGATTCACAAGAAATGATATAGAAGTTGGAATAGTTAATGCTATACAAGAAATGATATAGAATTTGGTATGGATAGTACTATACAGCAAATGATATAGGCAGTTACTATGGATAGCGATTTGCACGAATTAATATAGAAATTGTAACAAGGAGCAATTGTAATATGGAACATGGATTAGAAATGCCACAAAATGATAGAGCATGCAATGACAGAGCATGCAATGACGGAGCTCAGAATGACAGAGTTCGGGAAAAGGAGGAGCGAAAACGGAGGATACAGGAACAAAATGAACCACCGGTACTTACCGTAGCAGAAGAGGTGGGAAATGCCGTGACACACGGTCTGGGCGCGGTGTTGGCCCTGGTTGGAATGATCCTGCTTCTTTTGAAATCAGATACACCGCTCAAGGTGACAGCTTCCTGCTTTTACGGCCTCAGTCTTTTTCTTATGATGCTCATGAGCTGCCTCTACCACAGCTTTGCCAGCGGCTCAAAGGTAAAACGTGTGTGGCGCAGATTTGACTACAGTTCTATTTATCTCCTTATCGGAGGAACTTTTGCACCGTTGTGTCTGGTGAGCTGGGGAAATAGTGTGGGAATTGCGCTGTTCTGTATTCATTGGACAGTGATCATCATTGGCATTACACTGATTGCCGTGTTCGGGCCGGCTAAATGGAAGCCGCTGCACTTTGCTCTATATTTCATTATCGGGTGGAGCGGGCTGATGTTTCTTCCGGGGTGGTATACGAACAACCGGCCTCTGTTGTGGATGATTTTGCTGGGAGGATTAAGCTATACGCTGGGAATGATTCCGTTTGCTTTACATAAGAAATATAGCCACTTTATTTGGCATCTTATGGTACTTCTCGGAGCTGGGCTGCATTGGGGTGGGGTGTATTTCTTTGTGTATTGATGGGAGTGGTTGCGGCATTCTCCAAAATCACCAGATTCTTCTATGAAAATACTTAATTCTTTAATAAACAATCTTCCTAAAAAATGGCGGGGAACTTCCCCGCCCGTGAAGGACCCGGGTCTTTCGACCAGCCCCATCAACATAAAATATGATGAAAAAATGATAAAAATAAAATATCAGGTCCGGCAAAAATGGCCGCTTATTATTCGAATAAGCGACAAATGCTTAGAATAACGCAAAGAATAGAGGTATTCTAACTCTAAGGCCCGGTGATGACTGTGAATAGTTTCAACTTTTTGAACTATCAAAGATAAAACCCCATGTATCATGCGGTTCTTGGCCTGTAAAGCTGACCACTTTTTGACACTTTAATGGTTAAACAAAGGGAAATTATCCGTATGAAATGGTTACAGAAGTGAAAGAAACGTCAGATTAGGCAGAAAGAGAGCCATTATTCCCGGCTTGACAATCATTTACGGGGGTGTTACCATAATATAGACTTATATGACTAATAAATATCCGATATAAAACGCAAAAAAAGATGGTCGCTTATTCGAATAATAAGCGATAAAAAAATATACATATTGGATAAGTTATATAATAATCATTTTTCTAAAGATGCAAGATTGAAATTTGTCTAGAAAAAGGGGATTCGATTACACCAATGGCAAGTAACCAGGGCTACAGTATTACAACCCGGAGGCTCAAGCTTTGTTGCAGGCATCCGGAGTGGCTTAAGCTGACGGAGGAATTTTACAATCAGATAGTGCAATTTTACTACGATCTGCTTTTGGAAAATCCTGCGTTTTGGGAGCTTAGCAGTCAAAAGGTGCTCCGCGAGCTGGAGGTTTTAAGCATTCCCGGCCGAGACAAACAGCCAGTCATGGCGCCGCTTCCTTGGGAAAAGGTTCCACTGTATTTCCGGCGGGCAGCAGCCAATGCAGGAATAGCAGCAGCGAAAAGTTATCTGGCACGCAGGGAAGAGTTCCCTGGACGCCGGGCACAGGCGTTTCATTCGTCGACAGTATATTACAAGGGAATGTACCGCGGCTTTACTTCAACGGAAATTACATTGAAGGTGTGGGATGGAAGCTGTTGGCAATGGATGCGTTGCCGTCTTTATGGAAAAGAATTCCCGGATGACGCGCAGTTAATGTCTCCGTCGGTAGTTTTTGAACACAAATTTATTATGCTTCATGTGCCGATTAAAGAGTTTGGCGGCGATACTGCAACGGTAAAGCAGCGAATGGAGCAGAACAGGAATCTGTGCAGTGTTCAGTTTACTAACAGTAATGCATTTGCGGTGGGAAGTATTCTCAATGCGCAGGGAGACGAGCAGGCTGTTAAGTTTTGGAATGGCGGGAAGGAATATAGCCACCATTGCTGTGAGATTTTAGAAAAAATAGGGAAGTCGGAGAGGTCGTTGGGAAAAGAGCAGTCCGGCAATTCGGAAGAGTTGGAATATTTAAGCCAGTTCGACAAGCCGAATCAGAAGTATTGGATGCATTTAAAGCATCTGGCTGATTTTTATGCGCACCAGGTGAGTGCACAAATTGTACGATTTTGTCAGGAGCAGAAGGCAGGGATTATTGTATTTCCGAAATATAACGACAATTATAAAAAATATGTGATGAAAAGCACAGGCAACTGGAGCCCTCTCCACTTAAGCACAAGAATCCGCCAGTACACCACCTACAAAGCGTGGAAGGCTGGGATTATCACTATAGAGGTGCACGCCGTCGGTATTAGCTCGGTGTGCGCGGTATGCGGAAAACCAGTGAGCTTTACTGATAAGAAGACTAATGAATTTTTCTGCGAGGATGGGCATAGGGGGAATCGATATCTGAATTCCGCCAGGAATCTGGGCAGGAAATGCCTGATACAATTTGGGAAACACGTGGGATAGCCTTAAGAGTCAATAACTCAGATAGTCGGAGCGGACTTTATCCACTTTAAACTATACGGAGTAAGGCTACTCTGCTTTGTTTTATATGATGATTCGGGGCAAAGCTCCGGAGAATACAGCGAGAGCGAAATGCGGCGTTTGTCATTGGCAGGCGCTGATGGGTTGAATACCGCCTGCTGTGTCTTTCGATTTGGGAGAGACGGCGAAGAATTTTCGGGTGTCCGATGGGGAGACGCGGGAGAGAGTATTTGAAGTTATTTTTTATAATTTATTGCAAGAGTTTTGCAGCAATAACAGATAGATAAAAAGGTTAAATTTCTCAAACAAAGGAAAATGAATAAGCAGGATGAAATTGGAAAGAAATTTGAAGGTAGGGATTTTTGGCCACAAACGAGTTCCCTCTCGTGAGGGCGGGATTGAGATTGTTGTGGAGGAGATAGCGAAACGGATGGTACGCAGTGGTTATCAAATCACTTGTTATAACAGAGCGGGTCATCACGTTAGCGGAGCGGAATACGATGCAAAAATAAAAAATGAATATGAGGGCATCCGTTTAAAAGCGGTTCCTACCATTGAAGGAAAAGGTCTTGCAGCAGTTTCTTCTTCTTTTTTTGCAGCCTTGTATTGTGCTTTTGGGAAATATGATGTGGTACATATCCATGCAGAAGGTCCTGCACTGTTTTGCGGGTTGCCGAAATTGTTCGGTAAGCGTGTTGTTGTGACCGTGCATGGTGCTGCAGTTATTATTGGGACATCAGTTTTCGGAAAAATAGCGGTATGAAAGCCAGTGAAAATAGAAGTGTGTGGATCACACGAAAAAAATGTTAGGAGCATGGAGGCATGGACGTATAGCACACATTTCTGGTATGGGAAGATGTAGTTTATTGGACAAGTGTAAAATTACTAATTATTTCACAGAAAATCAGCAGAAATTTGTAATGATTAACCAAAGAAAAAAACCTTGTACCGTTTGATGAAGGCAGATTGAACAGGTTAATACGGGCTCACAGTGATGTGAAAGATCAGAGATATGTACTAAACAATATGCTACTGTTTACATTAAAAATGTGTAAAAGTTCGAAATAACAAAATGAAGAGAATGTCTGCTCAATAAAATTAGTTGCGTTCGGATGGTCTATGGTGGAGTGAAAATCACACGCGTATATCGGCTGTTTTGCATAAATATACGCCCTGTTTTAGCTGTGAAAATCATGTTTTGTGCAGTAGGGTGTTAATGCTGATAACTGCATTTATCCTGCATGGTGTTGAGTAACGGTCAAAAATGACTATTTTTCTGTCGTGTAGACATCATAAGAGATTGATAAGTTGTTGTGCATGTTGCAATAAGAATGATAACTGTATTTGTATGATTATCACAAAAATACTGAACAAGGAAAGATTCAATAAATCATCCGTAATAGAACGGGTCTACTCAACAACTTAACACTTAGGTGGAGAGCACGACGCATAAATATACGTCGTTGGAATGAGGAAAAGGTTATGACAGCAAAAGAAAACATTTAGCTTACTGTGTGGTTATCACACAGGGGCTTATAAATGAGTTTTACCATCCTTTGGGATGTGTGCATAGATAAAATCTGGGAATCAGCCAACGGAGGAATATAAATGAGCACAGTTACTTTAGAGAATAAAACTATTTTAGTCACTACCGCAGCGGGCTTTATCGGCTCCAACCTTGTGAAGAGAATCTGTCAGGAAGCTCCTTCTGCTACGGTCATCGGCATTGACAATATGAATGCCTACTACGATGTGGCACTGAAAGAGTTTCGTTTGAAAGAGCTGGTCCAATATCCCACATTCACTTTTATCAAAGGCAACATTGCCGACAAGGAACTGATTACCGAGCTGTTCGAGAAGTACAAGTCGTCTGTGGTCGTTAACCTTGCGGCACAGGCTGGTGTGCAATTCCATCACCAACCCGGATGCCTATGTGGAATCAAACTTGGTCGGCTTCTTTAATATTTTCGAAGCCTGCCGCCACTGTGAGAGTCTTGAGCATCTGGTCTATGCATCTTCCTCTAGTGTTTATGGCTCCAACAAGAAGGTTCCGTACAGCACAGATGACAAGGTAGATAACCCTGTTTCCCTTTACGCAGCAACCAAGAAATCCAATGAATTGATGGCCCATGCTTATTCTAAGTTGTATAACATTCCTTCTACTGGATTGCGTTTCTTCACAGTGTATGGCCCTGCCGGACGTCCGGATATGGCTTACTTTGGATTCACCAACAAGCTAGTGAAGGGTGAGACCATCAAAATCTTCAACTATGGAAACTGCAAGCGCGACTTTACTTATGTGGATGACATCGTTGAAGGTATTGTTCGTGTGATGAAGAAGGCTCCGGATAAAAAGAATGGCGAGGACAGGCTGCCCATTCCGCCTTATGCAGTTTACAACATCGGCAATCAGAACCCGGAAAATCTACAGGACTTTGTGCAGATTCTGAGCGAGGAGTTAATAAGAGCAAAGATACTGCCGGAGGATTATGACTTCGAGGCTCACAAAGAACTGGTTCCGATGCAGTCGGATGATGTGCCTGTGACTTATGCAGACACCAGTGCTCTGGAGCGTGACTTCGGTTATAAGCCGAGAACAAGTTTGCGTGACGGTCTGCGTAATTTCGCTGAATGGTACGCAGAGTTTTATAAATAAGAGAAATTAGAGGGATAGAGAAATGCGAGAGTTTAAGGACTTAAAGATTGCTGTTGCCGGAACCGGTTATGTTGGCCTTTCCATCGCCACGCTGTTATCTCAGCATCATCAGGTGACTGCTGTGGATATCATTCCGGAGAAGGTGGAACTGATCAATGACAAGAAGTCCCCAATTCAGGATGAATACATTGAGAAGTATTTGGCTGAAAAGGAACTGGATTTGACTGCAACTCTGGATGCTAAGGAAGCATACAGCGACGCTGACTTCGAGGTCATCGCTGCACCGACAAATTACGATAGCAAAAAGAATTTTTTTAATACAAGTGCAGTTGAAGCAGTTATCAAACTGGTCATCGAGTACAATCCGGAAGCCATTATGGTCATCAAGAGTACCATTACGGTTGGTTACACTGCAAGCGTTCATGAGAAGTTCCACTGCGACAACATCATTTTCAGTCCGGAATTCCTGCAAGAGTCCAAGGCACTGTATGACAATGGCTAGCCGAAATTTTTAGTTGGTTGGAAAGGTGACCGGAAAACTCATGGAAATTGGTTGGAAAAGATGGTTTTGTGTAGAAAGGCTTGGATAGTGATTTCTTCATTATAAAGCGAAAGTCTGATGAGATAGGCGGGGCATCTAACTATTATAAAGCGAAAGTAGAGAGCCAGGTTGGGCTTAAGAATTATGAAATTATTCATTTTGGATAAATAAACGCAGATAGTGATTACGCCATTTTTAAGCAAAAGTCATAGTAAGATGACAATCACGGAAATGATGTCCACATGGCTGAAAGGTAGATTTTATCAGGACTTTTAAGAAATGTTCGTTACATGACAGCAGGTCCGTCCAAAGAATATTAGCTGTTTCGTGAGCGTCATTTTTCGATTGCCATATATGAATACTGTCTATCCAAATGGGATGATTGAAGTCAATAAAGTATTCAACATTTGAGGTGTTTGCCCTAAATGGAAGAGTTGATGAAAATGGACTATTTAAAGAAGAAAATGAATATTTCAGGGGCTGAGTCTATAAAACTTTTGGATTGTGTTTGAGGGCAGGTATCTACTGATAAATGATTATTTGAATATAGAAATTTAATTGGAAGAAAGGCTGCTGTGGGAATCACGGAGAAGAAGTGATTATCCGCAGTAATTTCGTTCATAGACAAATGTTGGAAATGGAACCCTGTTAAACCTCAGTGAAGAGGATTAGATATGGTAGGGGTTAAAAGATAGTTTTCAGTTTTGAGAGGAGATTTTCATGCAGAACGGTGAAGTACAACATGTATTTCTGGTGGGAGCGAAATCTCTTGGAGCTTATGGTGGATATGAGACGTTTATCAATAAGCTGACAGAGTACCATCAGAATAATCAAAAAATAAAATATCATGTGGCGTGTAAGGCAAATGGTGATGGTTGCATGGATCCCGAAAAAACCGAAGGAGCCAGAATCTGTTCAGAACATGATTTTTTATATCACAATGCTGAGTGCTTTAGAATACATATTCCGGAGAAATTGGGAGCAGCACAAGCTATTTATTATGACGTAGCTGCTCTTAGAGAATGCATCAAGATAATTCAGAACCGTAAGATACCACACCCAATTGTGTACATAATGGCTTGCCGTATTGGGCCGTTCATGAAGCACTACTATAAAGAGATCCATAGGCTTGGAGGACGAGTATATCTCAATCCTGACGGCCATGAATGGAAACGTGCCAAATGGAGCAAGCCGGTACGGATGTACTGGAAGAAGAGCGAAGAGATGATGGTGCGGAATGCAGATTTGGTAATCTGCGACTCCGTCACAATAGAAAAATACGTACATGAGAGCTACAGCTCAAAAAAAACCCACCCTCTCAAAACTACATATATTGCCTACGGCGCAGAAACAAGGAAATCCACACTGACGAATGACAGTAAGAGATTGCTGGATTGGTACGAGCGGAAAGGACTTACGCCTTTCAATTACTACCTGGTTGTCGGACGGTTCGTTTCTGAGAACAATTATGAAACCATGATTAAGGAGTTTATGAAGAGCAAGAGCGAAAAGAATTTCGCAATCATCACGAACACCAATCAGGGATTTTTAGATGAGTTGGAAGAAAAACTGGGGTATAGGGCGGACAAGAGAATTAAATTTGTCGGCACAGTATATGAAGAGGAACTGCTGAAAAAGATAAGAGAAAACGCCTATGGTTATTTTCATGGTCACGAAGTCGGCGGAACCAATCCGAGCCTGTTAGAGGCTCTTGGCAGTACTGATTTGAATCTGCTGTTGGATGTTGGTTTTAATCGTGAGGTGGCAGAAGACGCGGCACTGTATTGGACGAAAGAGGATGGAAACTTAAGTAGATTGATAGAGAGAGCGGATCAGATGAGTGATAAAGAGCGGGAAGACTTGGGTGAAAAGGCAAGGAAGCGGATAAAAGAAGCGTACAGCTGGGAGTTTATCTGTGGTAAGTATGAGGATGTGTTCGCAGGAGAGTAGTATTTTGCCGAATGGAGACGGGATGGAAGACGGTACTGCTCTAAACCTCAGTGATAAAAAATGAAGTGGCTAGGGCTGAAGGATACATTTAGGTTTTGAAGGAGACCTTTTGGCGTATAAATGATTTGTAATGTCAAATTGCAATAAATATTGAAATTTTAGGTGGAATCTTATGAGAGTAGAAGCGGTTGTTGTCTTATACAATAAATCTGTAAAAGAATCAATCACATTGCAAAATTTGAGGGGGCTTGGAGATAACGATATTTCCATTTGTGTGGTTGATAATAGCACATCGGATTATGGAAATGAGAAATATTGCAGAGATTCCGGGTTGCTGTATATAAATATGAGAGGCAATAAAGGTCTATCTAAAGCTTATAATGTCGCAGTCAAGACAAGCCACGGAACAGACATGTTTGTTTTGCTTGATGATGACACAGAAATAACCGATGACTATTTTAAAGTTTTAAAAAAAGATGCATCACAGAAAGAGGACATTGATATTTTTGCACCAGTAATAATTGGTCAGGATGGCATCATATATTCGCCGAATGAATACCACTTCTTAAAAAACGACTTGGTATTAAATAAAGGTGACCGAGAAATCTTTCAAAGTAGGTTTAATGCAATATCCAGTTGCTTGGCAATCAGAAGTAAAATCTTTGAAGATTACGAATATGATGAGCGATTGTTCATGGATTTGGTGGATCAGTATTTTTGTTTAAGACAGAGACAATTAGGAAGAAAATTCAGCACACTTAATACAAGGATCCATCAAAATTTTTCACAAAGAAACTCGGATATTGATGTAATTAAGTTTTGGAATAGAATGAAAATTCGTTTGAAGGATATTATGACATATGCGCTGCTCTTGGGAGGCGGGGAATATCGGGTACTTGGGTATATAAAATGTTGTGGAATATGTGTACAGATGGGTATACATGTAAAATCGCCATCTTTTGCGCTAAAAGGGCTCATGGAGAGTACGAGACTAGCTGTTTTTCTGAAATTATAAAATTAGCCTTCTGCGGCTAAAGGAGTCAAAGAGTATGAAAATTTTGTATTTTATGAATCATGTCGGTCAAGGCGGCGCAGCGTTGGCTTTGTATGACTTAATTGTAGAACTAAAAGACAACTATGATGTGAAAATGGTTGTTTTCACAGGGAAACAAAATCAACTAAATGATATGCTGAATTCTATAGGTGTAGAGAATTATGTTGCTCCGTATAAAAACTTCATGAGTTCTACACACCATCCGATTTGGTTATGGAGAGTTCTATTAAGAATCAGACACGATATATGTCTGCCTTTCGCTATCAGAAAGATTGAAAAAGAGGTTAATGTTGCTGACTTTGACATCATTCATTCTAATTTGAACAGAATTGATATCGGCGCAATTTTAGCGAAAAAGTACAACAAGCCCCATCTGTGGCACATTAGAGAACATGGGCAGGGGGGGGGGGACTTTGATATGATTTCGGTATTTAAAAACATCGGAAAGTACATGGAGTCATTTGATAATCGCTATGTTGCCATCTCAGAATCCGTTAAAAAAGAATGGGAAGGAATTGGAATCCCCACTGATAAGATTGTTTTGATTTATGACGGTGTACGAACCGAGAAATTATGTCTAGATAACAATGAGCATAATGGGAAAATTAAAATTATTTTTCTGGGAGGTTATACGCAGGCAAAAGGGCAGGAAATGTTAATCGATTCCGTAGGGAAACTGTCTCCTTCGTATTTGGATAAAATACAGATTGATTTTTATGGAAATGATATCAATAAATACAAGAGTATTCTTTTAGAAAAGGTCAAAAAAAGCGGTTTGTCTGGATGCATATCTTTGTATGGATACGATTCAGATATTTATTGTAAAATTAATCAGTATGATATCGGTGTAAATTGTAGTCGCAAGGAGGGCTTCGGACGAGTGACAGTTGAGTATATGCTTTCGGGACTTTGCGTTATCGCCACTGACACTGGGGCCAATTCTGAAATCATAAGAAACCAAGAAACGGGCTTTTTGTTTGACTACGGAAATACGGATGAACTAAAGGACATTCTATCTCATTTAATAGATAATAGGGAAAGCATAAAGATAATAGGGAAAAAGGCAAGCGAAGATGTGAACGCTAATTTTACTATGAAGATACATGCTAAACAAATCTACCAAGAATATAACCGTATTCTGAGTAAATAAGGGGAGTACATAATTTATAAATAAGTGGATATTGAGGAGAAGAATTCTACAAATTAAAATGGAACTTTCTAAAGTGGGGGGGACTGGTGCACAGAGAGCACAGATTTTGAAGAAATCTAAGTTGTTCCACTACTTTGGTGAAGGTTGTCAATGGCATCCAGCTACTGTGCCTAGTGAGCCATGGTTGATGGAGATTGGGAATAATGTAACAATTGCAGCAGGGGTTTTGTTCTTTACTCATGATGTGTCTCATGCGGCATTAAATGTCTATTATATTGAGGAGCCTGTTGTCCCTCTTTTAGGAACGATAAGGATCGGAAACAATGTCATGATTGGGGCAAACTGCATTATACTGCCTAACGTGGAGATAGGAGATAATGTAATTATTGGTGCAGGAAGTATTGTTACGAAGGATTTGAAGAGTAACGGTGTGTATGCGGGAAATCCAACTAAATTTATATGCTCATTTGATGCTTTGCATAAAAAAAGAAGTGAAGAAAAAATAGATTTGACAAAAAGTTATAATGCGGTTGAACAGGCGAATTATTATTGGAGATAAAGATTGATTACATAGGAAGGCCGAAAATAAAATGATTAATATTGGTTCAATTTTATTTATATTTATTTATTTTAATATAATTAGGAAAAATAGGAGCATAAAGAGCCTTTATATAAATAGTTTTGCTTTCTGCATAATCCTTGAACTTACTGTCTCGCGGGGCTTTTTTATTCAAATTGGTCAACAGCAAATTGCTTATAGAACAACAGCAGAAATATTTTTATTTATTCTATCGGTTATGATGCTACTCAAAAAACCGATTAAAAGAAAAACCTTCTCCAAATATGCTGTACTTTTTTTATGCCTCTTAATTGGTTGGGTTGGTCTAATTTTTTTTCCACCTGATGCAAAAGGTGCAACTATGAATGTTCCATGGGAGGATATTCTTACTGGGGTTGCGAGTCTGCAAGACATTAGATTTGTTTCGGGAATGTACGTGGAAATTATACAGGTAATAATTTATATTGTAATTGCCTTATGCGCATGGAGCAATTGCGAAATTGAAGACTGGAAATTTCTGTTTAGAGCTTTTCTAAAGTATTCTAGGTTCTATATATATGTCGGTTTAGTAGAGTTTATAATGACCTACATTTTGGGGACAGATTTGTTTCATGAGGTAGTTGATGTCATATTGGGTAATTCACAGGGTGCTATTTCTACTGTCCTTTCAAGAGGTGGCGGATATACTCTTACAGGATTAACGCAGGAAGCATCGCAGTATTCATTTACAATTATGATGATTATTATCTTTAATATCTTAGGCTACTTGATTGATAAGGGTAATAAAAATTTAAAGGCTGCACGGCAGGAAAAAATAATCCTTATAATGTCACTGTTTTTTAGCATTGTGATGATGTCGTTCAGCTCATATTTGAATTTATTTTGTGTCTTGGCATTTGCAATTTTGCTTGTATCAGAATTAAGAGGGAATTCTTTCTTTAGAATGTGGACTATCCTTATAGTTTTATTTGGATGTTGCGTTTTGATTATTGCACTTTTACCAACTATAGCACAGCATCTTTCATTGAACTCTTTTTTGGGTCGCAGAATTAATAGTTTGGTTGAAGAGATGACAACAATTGGAAATGGCACTTGGTTAACGGCCACTTCAGCATTAGAGTATTCTGTTAGAGTTCGGTTGGGAAGTGCTTATGAGACTTTCAAATTATCGTTTGCTAGACCACTGTTTGGACTAGGTTTTGCTGCAACAACTGCACATAGTCCTTTAGCGATGCTTTTGTCTGGATGCGGATTTGTTGGTTCCTTCATTTATATAAAAACAATATTTTACCCGACACCATTGGTTTCTAACAAACGTGATAAGGCTTTATATTTGAGTTGCATCATTATATTTATTGCCATCACATTTCTAAACAGTATGTCACTTCGTCCTTTTTACGAAACTTGGAATATTGCATTTGCAATGGCAATTAGATATTTTCTGATGATAAGGCATGATGCTTCTGTACAAGGGTATTGGTTGCAGCAGGGAAAAATACAATGGAGACAAATCAACAACTTGTGAAAGGGTGATTTTAAATGAGTATTGAAAATCGTGTTAAAGTTATAGCTACTTACTTGCCTCAGTTTCATGAGACTAAAGAAAACAGTGAATGGTGGGGTGAAGGATATACAGATTGGGTAGGCGTGAAAAAGGCACAACCACTATATGATGGACACATTCAGCCACGTGTTCCGTTGAATAGCAACTACTATAATCTTAGTGATGAAAAAGTGATCAGGTGGCAGTCTGAACTTGCAAAAAAATATGGAGTTTACGGCTTTGGAATTTATCACTATTGGTTTAATGATAGCCAGCATTTTCTTTGGAAGCCAGTAGAACTATTACTTAATAATAAAGATATTGATATTAATTTCTTCCTTATTTGGGATAATACGTCTTGGGTGAGAACATGGAGCGCCGTAAAAGGAAGTGCGTGGAATCCTGATATAGATGGAAAGAATACTGCGGAGCATAACTCAAATGATGGTGTTTTAGCGAATTTAGAATACGGTACAGAATCAAATTGGAAAAAGCATTTCGAGTATTTGCTTCCCTTGTTTAAGGATCCGCGTTATATCAGAATTAATGATAAGCCAGTAATGGGATTTATGCGGCCGACAAATGGATATGAGACATTGTGCAAAATGAAAAAATACTGGGATGATCTAGCCAAGGAAAACGCATTTAATGGAGTACTATTTTTTTCAAATGCAAATACAAAGAGAAAGCACTTTGATTACGATTTTTTTTACGAGCCATCACATTCAACATCTTTTGTCAGAAAATCAAAGGTTATTCTCAAAGAAATATTAGGGAAAAAGGAAAATTCTCTTTTCATCGAAAGCTATGATAAGAGATGGAGTAGGATTCTGGCAAACGCCCGAAGATGTCAATACGCACATACTTTCTTCGGAGCTCTTGTGGATTTTGATGATACACCCAGGAGGGGCAATCATGCTCGTATTATGAGTGATGCCACACCCGACAAATTTCAAAAATATATGCGTGAGTTGCTCAAAATTTCTCAAAAAAAGAAAAGCGAATTTGTGTTTCTAACCGCTTGGAATGAGTGGGGAGAAGGTGCGTATTTAGAACCAGATGAAACGAATGGCTATGCATATCTAGAAGCATTGAAAAGAGCAATTGATACTATAAATGGAGATTAAAATGGGATTACGAATGTTCATACGGTATTCATTGTTAAATAATTTGAGAATGCAAATTAAGTTTAATAAATTTTGTAAGCAATGGCGGAAGAACAATCCTGACAATGATACAGTACCAGGTGCATTTTTCAATCCGGACAGCGTTGTTGTGGAAAAGCATTCTTATGGCGACATCAACCTAGTTGCTTTTAATAATAACTGCAATTTACACATCGGCAATTATGTTTCAATAGCAGGTAGCGTGACATTCCTCCTTGATGCTGACCATAACACTGACACACTGACTACCTACCCGCATAGAGTTAAGACTCTACATCTACAGAATTGTGAAGCAAGCTCCAAAGGAGATATTGTGGTGGGAGATGACGTCTGGATTGGTTACGGGGCAACAATCCTCTCTGGGGTTACTATTGGACAGGGCACAGTTATAGCGGCAGGCGCCGTCGTAACGGAAGACGTTCCACCTTACGCTATTGTGGGTGGTGTACCGGCAAAAACAATCAAATATCGCTTCTCTCAGCCCATAATTGATAAACTTTCAAGGATTGACTTCAGCAAACTCACTGAGAATATGGTGAGAAATCATATAGATGAACTGTATGAAACGGTTACCGAAGATACAGATTTAAGTTGGCTACCGATGAAAGGGGAATAGAGAGTACTGTTATGAATATTAAGAAACTTTTTGAAATAAGCATTGTAAAAACACTGAGGTTTAATATCCACTACTTCGGCTGGGGGGGGGGTAAAGCCCAAGGTCCTGATTTCTCGAAATGTCTTTCTTCGGTGTTTGAAGGGAAATGTAAATGTTGATAATCCACAAATTGCATGTGTTAAGATTGGTTTTGGCAATGCAGCTGTTGTGGATGCTAAGTTCCAAAGGACAATTTGGGACAATAGCGGTTTTATTTCTTTTAAAGGAAATGCTCGTCTATGTGCAGGATGTAAAATCACAAATCTAGGGCAGCTTTCGTTTGGTGAAAATTTTAATATAACCGGAGACACATCAATTATTAATTTAACGGATTCCTCTTTTGGAGATGATGTATTGATTTCTTGGGGTTGTCTATTCATAGATACGGATTTTCATAAAATTACAAAAGAAGGTGTTGTGACCAATCCCGATAGAGGTATTCATATCGGTAATCACGTATGGATAGGCTGTAGATCTACAATTTTGAAAGGTGTTCACATAGCGGATAATTCAGTTGTTGCTGCGGGTAGCGTTGTTGCGAAAAATTTTACACTTGAGAATTCTATAGTGGATTCGGGTCGAATTTTGAAAACTGATATTGAATGGGAGTTGTAGAATTTTGTTGCTGCATCATACAAGGTGTTGGATATCACTATAAACTTACATTACAATAATTTGAAAAGTGAAAGTCCGAAATGTGGTTTCATAACCTTTATCGGTAATCTTTTGCAGAAAGGATGGATTATAAAAATGGAACTTAACAATTTCAAGTGTATCAGTCAGTATGATCCCAATTTAACTGTAAGCATGTAATCATGCTTGTTGGATTGTGTGTGCCGCAATGGTAGTAAAACTTTCTAACAACATGCATAAAAAGAAATAGAAGTAGTAGCTATTTTGGGGTATGAATTTTTATAAGAGGACAAAAATTGTCATGTGGAAACCCAGGTGTATTCTCGCAGTCCGTAAATATTAATAAAGAGAACAAGTAAAGGAGGTATAGAATATGAAGCGTACAACTGCCATCATCTCTATCGTACTTGTCTTCTGCCTCGCCCTAATCGGGGGGGGAATAGGGTACAAGCTGTATAAGCATGAAGCAGGACAAGCATCTGCAATTAGTCAATTACAGGGTGATGTTGCTCTCCTAAAGGAAGAAATAAATAGAGTAGATTCAGTTGATTGGGGAGACGGATATAACTACTTAGCAATTGGAAACAGCATCACAAAGCATGAAACCTGCGATTACTGGTGGCAAGAGATTGGAATGGCGGCGAGTGATAAGGACAAGGATTACTTCCATCTTGTATGTTCACACCTATCTTCTACACAATCCGATATCCAATCATATGCTTTCAGCGGATTTGCATGGGAAGTGCAAACTAATGACAGATCCGAAGTTTTAAGCATGTGGGATGGAATGCTTAGCGACAAACTTGATCTTGTTACTATCCAATTGAGTGAGAACGTTAGCGATACTTCTACATTTCAATCTGACTTCAAGGAAATGGTCGAGTATGTTGCTGAGAAGTGCCCAAATGCACAGATAATTGTTATTGATGATTTCTGGTCTGATGAGAAGTCGGAAATGAAGAAGGCTGCCGTGGAAGAACTGAATGCAGAGAGACTTGATGTTGGATGGATTGATCTGAGTGAGATAAGAGAAAATAGTGACTACCAGGCTGGGCTTGGGATTACTATTTACGACGCAGATGGAAATGAACACACAATTGAACATGACGGCGTAGCAGCACATCCCGGAGATTTAGGGATGGAGTATTATGCGGAGAAAGTTATAGAACTGATAAAGTAAAAACGTCTTTATTACAAATTACGCACGATATACAATGAGGAGGAAATATTGATGGAACAACCAATACTTAGCATATGCATTCCGACGATAAATAGAAGTGAATATTTGAAAAAGAATCTTGATACTATTGTTAAGCAGAATGCATTTCTTGATGGCAGGGTTGAGGTTGTGATTTCGGATAATGCTTCTACCGATGATACAAAAGATATTGGAACTGAGTATGCTGATAAGTACGAGAACATCAGATATTATAGGAACGAAAAAAACATATCAAATGATAACTTTCCGCTTGTCATAAGTAAGGCAAATGGTATTTATCGACGGCTATGTAATGACACACTGTTATTCAAAGATGATTCATTGAGTGCGATGTGCAAAATCATAGAATCGAATCAGAACGAAAAATTATTTCTTGTGTGGACAAGCGGAAGAAATTGCACAGAATTTTATAAGACAGATTTTGAAGGATACCTTCATACTATGAGCTTTTGGATTACATCAATTGCTTGCTTCGGCATATGGGGCTCGGATTGTGATGGTATTGCTGAAGATACCTATGGGACAGATTTGCTCCTCTGGCAGGTAAGAAAAGGTCTTGAACTGGCAAGTAAAACGAACAAAGTTCTTATAGTTAATAAGGATTTAACTGGTGGACAGACTGTTAAAAAGAAAAATATTAGCTATGGATTATACAAAATCTTTTACCAAAACTATTTTTTGCTTCTTCAGCCATATTTTGACCGTGGAACGCTTTTAGCTGAGACTAGAGAATTTCTGGAAAAGGATCTTCTGTTTAATTTTTTTATGGACTGGACTATCAAATGGGAACTTGGAGCAAAGAATTTACAGTACTCCAAAACAGAGGACTTAAAGGAGGCTGTACATCAGCAATATAAAGATAAAGATTACTGGCAGGAATATTGCCGTCAATATAAGAGAAGGCGTATTATCGTAAGACTGAAAGAAACGAAAAACGCTGTTGGACGGCTCATTAGGAGATAATAATGGCGAACAAAAAAAGCCTTGGCAAAAACACTTTTTATAATACACTGAAATCTGTATTTAGCATCATCTATCCGTTAATTACCTTTCCATATATTTCACGCGTCTTAATGGCTGAAAATGTTGGTAAGGTAAACTTTGGCAACTCGATTATAAGTTATTTTACTTTGGCCGCATCTCTTGGGGTTTCTACTTATGCAATTAGAGAGTGCGCCATTGTTAGGGATGATCGAAACAAATTAAGCAAAACTGCAAGTGAAATTTACTCTATAAATATAATTTCAACAATTGTTGCGTATGTTGGACTTGCAATAACTTTAATATTTGCTCATTCTCTGGATAATTACCGAACATTGATTATCATTCAAAGTACAACTATTTTGTTCACATCATTGGGAGCAGACTGGATTAATACAGCGATGGAGGATTTTAGATATATCACGATCCGCACCGTAGCGATGCAGTTGGTAGCACTTGTGTTGATGTTTATATTTGTTAGACAGCCGGAGCATTATATTATTTACGCTGTCATCAGTGTTGTGTCTTCTAGTGGTGCAAACATCCTTAACATTTTCTATCGCAAAAAATATTGCTCGATTCGATTTACTCGACACATGAATGCTAAAAAGCATTTACCGTCAATTATAGTGTTGTTTTCATCAATGGTTGCGCAGACAATTTATACAAATTCAGATATTACCATGCTTGGTTTGATGAAAGGAGATTACGAGGTCGGTTTATATAGCACTGATGTTAAAATATATAACCTTTTGAACTCGATTTGTGCTTCTATCACATGGGTGGTAGTCCCACAACTTGCAGAAGGCTTTGCAAAGAAAGATTATGATAAGGTTAATTCGTTGCTATCCTATGCTGCGAACTTTCTTATTGTTTTGGGTTTGCCCTGTTTGGTTGGAATAAATGTTATAACAAAATCATTAATTTATTTGATTGCTGGTGAGGAATATTTGCCAGCTGCAGGAGCACTTAATATTTTATCTGTTTCTTTGTTCTTTTCTTTTATAAGTGGCTGGATGGGAAACATGATAATGACTCCTGCTGGCAGATACAATGTTTCTTTTAGATCCTCAATTGTTTCTGCATTGGTGAATGTCTTACTGAATTTTGTGATGATTCCAAAGTGGGGAATCTATGCCGCAGCTTTTACCACTGCCACAGCGGAGCTTGTTGGCATCTTTATGAAAATGCCATATGTGGACAAAAGAATACATTTAATCAAACCATTTGAGATGTTGAAGGCACCTGTTGTTGGCTCGTTGCTGATTCTTGTAAGTGGAGTTTTTTGCAATCATTTTATAAATTCTTATTACATGATTGCGATAGTCACTGTGGTTTGCAGTTCAATAGTTTATTTACTTGTTTTACTTCTTATGAAGGATAAATTCGCATTCGGATTATTAAATCCAATCCTTAATAAACTGAAAGGAAGATTGAAAAAATGAAAGTGGTTTTTTTGGCGGGCGGTTTTGGAACACGTATCTCCGAGGAGTCAGCTTATAAGCCTAAGCCGATGATAGAGATAGGCGGGCAGCCGATACTCTGGCATATCATGAAGGAGTATTCATACTACGGCCATAATGAGTTCATTATCTGTGCAGGATACAAGCAGTATATTATCAAGGAATGGTTCAATAATTTCTTTTTGCATAATAGTGATATTTCTTATGATTTTCGCAATGGAAAAAATGAGATGACTGTTTGCCATCAACATTGTGAACCGTGGAAAGTTACGGTTGTAGATACCGGGCTTCATACGATGACCGGGGGACGAATCAAGCGTATTCAGCCGTATATTGGAAGTGAAACATTCATGATGACCTATGGTGATGGTGTCTGTGATGTAGATATCAAGAAACTGGCTGAGTTCCATAAAGAGCATGGCAAAATTGCAACTTTGACTGCTGTTATGTTGGAGCAGCAGAAGGGGATTCTTGATATCGATGGTGACAATGCGGTTAAGTCTTTCCGTGAAAAGAGTCAGGTTGATAAGGCACCAATCAATGCAGGATATATGGTTCTGGAACCACAGATTTTTGATTACATCGAGGGAGACCAAACGGTATTTGAACGTGAACCGTTGGAAAAGCTTGCAAAAGAAGGACAGCTGATGTCCTATATGCACAGAGGTTTCTGGCAATGTATGGATAATAAGCGTGAAAAAGATACTCTTGAAAAATTGCTGGCAGCAAATCAGGCTCCATGGAAAAAATGGGAGGATTGATTTATGAGTGGAAGAATTGACTTCGCTTTTTACAAAGGAAAAAGAGTTTTTGTCACCGGTCACACCGGATTTAAGGGCTCATGGCTGTGCAAAATTCTTGCGAATGCAGGGGCAGAGGTAACTGGATATTCTTTAAATCCTCCTACAAATCCCTCGCTGTTTGAAATTGCCGGGATTGAAAATGAGATTCATTCGGTAATCGGAGACATTAGAGAGTACGATGCATTAAAAGCTGCTTTTGATGAGGCAAAGCCTGAAATTGTTATACATCTGGCAGCTCAGCCGATTGTTCGTGATAGCTACAAAGATCCGCGCTATACATATGAAACCAATGTGATGGGAACAGTTAACATCCTAGAATGTGTTCGCCAGTCTGATAGTGTCAAAAGCGTTTTGAATGTAACTACTGATAAGGTTTATCACAACAACGAGTGGGCAAGGGGATATCGTGAGAATGAGCCATTGGACGGTTTTGATCCATATTCTAATAGCAAGAGTTGCTCAGAATTAGCAACTCATAGTTATAAGAATAGTTTTTTTATGAATGGTAAGGTGGCAGTATCTACTGCACGTGCAGGTAATGTAATCGGCGGCGGGGATTTTGCAAATGATCGTATTATCCCAGATTGCGTTCGTGCAATGGAGGCTAAGCAGATAATCAGTGTGCGAAATCCGTATTCAACGCGTCCGTATCAGCATGTCTTGGAGCCTCTTGTTGTTTATTTGTTGATTGCTCAGAAACAGTTTGAAGATCCTAAGTATCAGGGCTATTACAATGTTGGACCAGATGACTGTGACTGCGTGACAACAGGAGAGTTGGTCGACTTGTTTTGCAAATATTGGGGATCAGATGCCAGATGGGAAAACCATGCGGAAGACAATGCACCGCATGAGGCAAGTTTCCTGAAACTGGATTGTAGCAAGGTCAAAGCAACTTTTGGATGGAAACCTCGATGGCATATTGAGGAATGCATGGATATGGCATGTCGTTTTAGCAAGATTTGGTTGACGGGTGGCGATATTTCAGCAGAGATGAATAAAGAAATTGCAGAGTTTATAGGAGATGAACAATGAAGAAAAGACTTGTGGGATTGGACATATGTAAAGATATTGCAATTCTTCTAGTTTCTTTCGGACATATTCTAGATGTTCTTGTCGAGGGGGGATATTAAGCAAAATTTGTTATTCAATTGAGCTTCCGATATTTTTTATGGCAAGCGGAATTCAATTTAGATATAACGAAACGGAAAAGAAAGGCGCAAAAAAATATGTTTTGAAAAGATTGAACCGTATCATTTATCCATATGTGACACTAAGCATTATCTATATTCTCATAGAACTATGTAAGATAGCTGTCAAAGTATTGATTGGACGACCAATTACGATTGAAAATATTATAGGTCTTGTAAAACAGACTTGTTCCTTGTGGGGGATAGGTGCGTTATGGTTTTTGCCTACAATATTTTTCTCTGAATTGTTACTTTATGTGATTTGCCGCTTCAAATGGAGACTTTTGTTTTCCATTTTGATTGCGTTTTTCTGCTATAGTGTGAATGACACTATGGTTGGAATATTTCATTCAGATTTACTTAATGTACCAGACTATGTTTTTATAATAGGGATTCGTATACTTTTAGCGTATGTGTTTGAATACATTGGATATTGTATGGAACCTATATATATGAGAATAAACGAAAGTCATATAAACATGATGAAACGTATATTATGTGTATGTGTGATTGCAATTGGTTTATTTCTGGTTCAATTTAATATTGGAGTCAATATGCGTTTTGGATATATTGGGAATCCTATTATTGAATATCTCAGTGCAGCTGTGATTATGACGAGTATCATGACCTTATTTAAGGATACTCATAACAAGTGGATAAGATGGCTTTCTCAAAATAGCTTATTGATTATGGGCTTGCAGTCATTAGATGTATCTATTGCTTATAAGTTTAGGAGCCTGGTAGAAAATACGACATCTACAATACAAGTGATACTTGTCTGTTTAATATCACTTGGTGCTTTTATGCTGGTTGCGATTCCGATAACTGAATTTGTTAATAGGAAAATCCCATTTATTTTTACCCCTATAATGAAAGATAATAAAATATGAAAGGACTAATACAATGGCTATATGGAAAAATGAAGAAGAAGCTCGTGAGCAGATTAAGGCAATGGTTACCGAATACTACTATGAATTTAAGGAAAAGAAAACTCCCTATTATGAAGGTGAGCGTATCACATATGCTGCCCGTGTATTTGACGAGAAGGAAATGTGCGCACTGACGGATGCAGCACTTGATTTTTGGCTGACGACTGGACGTTTTGCAGATCAGTTTGAAAAGGAGTTTGCAGAGTGGATTGGTGTGAAGTTTGCCCATCTGGTCAACAGCGGTTCTTCCGCAAATCTTATTGCATTTATGACGCTGACTGCTCCTGAACTGGGTGACCGCCAAATTAAGAAGGGCGACGAGATTATTACGGTTGCCTGTGGTTTTCCTACTACGGTAACTCCGGCAATTCAGTATGGTGCAGTTCCGGTGTTTGTTGATGTGACTGTTCCTCAGTATAACATCGATGTTACCAAGCTGGAAGTGGCTCTTTCTCCTAAGACGAAAGCTGTTATGATTGCCCATACTCTTGGTAATCCGTTTGATTTGTCTGCTGTTAAGGCATTCTGTGATGCTCATAACCTGTGGCTGGTTGAAGATAATTGTGATGCTTTGGGTACTCAGTACACCATCAACGGTGAGACTCGTTTCACGGGTACTTGGGGTGATATTGGTACATCCAGTTTCTATCCTCCCCATCACATGACAATGGGTGAGGGCGGTTGTGTTTACACGAATAATCCGAAACTGAACCGTTTGATTCTGTCTTTCCGTGACTGGGGACGTGACTGCATCTGCCCTTCTGGAAAGGATAATTTCTGTGGTCATCGTTTTGATGGTCAGTTTGGTGAACTGCCTAAAGGATATGACCATAAATATGTGTACAGTCATTTCGGCTATAATCTGAAGGTTACCGATATGCAGGCTGCCATCGGCTGTGAGCAGCTGAAGAAATTCCCGTCCTTTATTGAGCGCCGCCGTCATAACTGGGAACGCCTGCGTGCTGCTCTTGAACCGGTTGCTGATAAGCTCATTCTGCCGAAACCGGCTGCTAACAGCCGCCCGTCCTGGTTCGGTTTCCTGATTTCCGTTAAGCCGGAAAGCGGTCTGGATCGTAATGCTGTGACTCGTTATGTGGAAAGCCATAATGTGCAGACCCGTCTTCTGTTCAGCGGAAATCTGATTAAGCATCCTTGCTTTGATCAGATCCGTGGTACTGATGCTTACCGTGTTGCAGGTGTTCTGACGAATACGGATTTTATCATGAACAATACCTTCTGGGTTGGCGTATACCCCGGAATGACGGATGAGATGATTGATTATATGGCAAAGATAATTATTGAGGCTGTGAATCAGTAATAATAGGAGAAAACGGATGAAAGTATCAGATTACATCGTTGAGTATTTGATTGAAAAAGGTATTACGGATGTGTTTGGCTATCCGGGTGGGATGGTCACACATCTAATGGAGTCGTTTTCAAAATATAGTGAGCAGATATCGGCGCATCTTACTTATCATGAACAGGGTGCTGCATTTGCAGCTTGCGGTTATGCGCAGGCGAGTGGAAAACCGGGTGTGGCTTATGCCACATCAGGACCTGGGGCTACGAATCTGATCACGGGGATTTGCGATGCTTTTTTCGATTCAATCCCAACGGTTTTTATTACGGGACAGGTGAATACATTTGAATCACGTGGGCAGTATATTGTTCGTCAGCGTGGTTTTCAGGAAACAGATATTGTTTCTATGGTCGCACCAGTGACTAAATATGCACAGTATGTGGAATCAGCAGATAAAATTAAGTACTATTTGGACTATGCATTTGCTGAGGCTATTTCAGGTCGTATGGGACCTGTGCTATTGGATATTCCTATGAATGTATTTCGTGCGGAAATTGATTCTGATATGCTTCAAGGCACAATTTTACAGAACAGATTTGTTTCAAGGGAAAAAGTAAATAAGGCAGCAGAGATGCTTAAAACGGCACTTGATAACGCAGAGCATCCATGCTGCCTGATAGGAAATGGTGTAAAGATTACCAATACACAGCAAGCCGTGAAAGACTTTTGCCATAAGTTTCATATTCCTATGGTAACGAGTATGATTGCATTTGATGCGGTGAGTGAAGATTCACAGAATTATGGTTTTGTTGGTGCGTATGGAGACCGTGCAGCTAATTTTGTGGTTGCGAAAAGTGATCTTGTGATCACGATTGGTTCAAGACTGGACGTAAGGCAGGTTGGTGCAAAAAGGGAAAACTTTGCTCCGGATTCACAAATTGTCCGTTTCGATGTCGATGAAGGGGAATTGGAATACCGTGTTCATGAAAATGAGATTTCAATTCAGGCAAATATGCAGGAAACCTGTCAGGTGCTAAAGCATATAGAAGATTATTGCGACTATGACTATAGCACATGGGTTCAGATATGTGATGTGATTAAGAAGGAGCTGTCAGTTGTTGATAAGCGGACGACTGCTGAGCTTGTAAAGAGGGTGAGCCACAACTTCCCTGAGAATGCGGTGGTTACTACCGATGTTGGACAAAACCAGGTATGGGTGGCACAGTCGGCAGAGCTGAAAAAAGGACAGAAGGTTCTTTTTTCTGGCGGACATGGAGCCATGGGCTATTCTTTGCCGGCGGCAATCGGAGCCTATTATGCATCAGGAAAACCTGTTGTATGCGTAACGGGTGACGGCGGATTACAGATGAATATTCAGGAGCTTCAGTTTATTAAAAGGGAGAAGATCCCAGTAAAAATTGTAGTTCTGAATAATGATGCATTGGGAATGATTCGTCATTTTCAGGAGATGTATTTCGAAGGGAACTACTACCAAACGAAACCAAGTGGCGGATATAGCGCACCGGATTTCAGAAGAGTTGCGGAAGCCTATGGAATACGGAGTGTTCGCTATGATATGAATAGTTTGCCGGATATGGCTTCTGGGTTTGCTGATGATCTTCCGCTTCTTGTGGAGGTTATGATTAACGAAGATACTTACGTTTTTCCTAAACTGGAGTTTGGAAAGCCGAATCAGGATCAGGAGCCGCTTTTGAACCGGGAACTTTATGATCGTTTGATGCAGTTAGGAGATACTGAAATGAAGAAGAAAAAATTTTTAGGGGGGGGGCAGAACAAATAAAGCGGTAGTTCTGTATCTCGAACCATCTGCTACCCCAAACAGCAGTCAGGAGGTAGCAGCATGAAACAACGAGTTGCAGACTATATTGCAGATTTCTTGGCAGAGCACAATATAAATGATATCTTCACAGTTACGGGTGGTGGCGCAATGCATATGAATGATGCTTTTGGACACCATCCGAAACTGCATTGTTACTATAATCATCATGAGCAGGCTTCTGCAATGGCTGCTGAGGCGTATGCAAGAATTGATAATCGAATTGCAGCAGTGTGCGTAACTACAGGACCGGGTGCTACAAATGCAATAACCGGAGTTGTATGCGGGTGGATGGATTCGATTCCAATGCTCGTATTTTCGGGTCAGGCGCGTTATGCTACAACGGTTTATGCTTCCGGGCTTAAGCTCAGAACGCGGGGGGTGCAGGAATTTGATATTGTTGGCTCCGTGAAAAATATGACAAAGTATTGTGAGCTGATTGAAAAACCAGAGAAAATAGCATATTGTTTGGAAAAGGCATTGTATCTGGCAAAGCATGGAAGACCAGGACCGTGTTGGCTGGATATTCCTATGGATATTCAGGGAGCACTGATTGAAACGGTATTACTGGAACATTACAATGCACTTCAGGAGCAAAAAAATGTATCTGATTCTGTTATTGAGCTGATTCTGGACAGGATTTGTAAAGCTAAAAGACCTGTTATTTTTGCAGGAAATGGAATCCGGCTTGCAGGTGCACATGAAGCTTTTCTTACTTTGGTTGGAAAATTGAACATTCCAGTTGTTACCGGTATGAGCAGTATTGATGCGATTGCTTCTGACCATCCGCTTTATGCCGGCAGGAATGGAACAACGGGGGATCGGGCAGGTAACTTTGCAATACAAAACAGTGATCTTCTCTTATCTTTGGGAAGTCGATTGAGCTTCTTTCAAACGGGTTTTAATTATGACACGTGGGCAAGGAATGCTTACAAGATTGTAAATGATATAGATCTGGAAGAACTAGAAAAAGACAGCATTCACGCAGATCTAAAAATTTGCTGTGATGTATTAGAATTAATTAACAAACTAAATGAAAAGGTTGCTGAACCGATAAAAGGAAAAGAGGATTGGATACGGCAGTGTCAGATTTGGCGAAAGAGATATCCGGTAGTGTTGCAGAAACACATGGATGATCTGAAACCCAACATTTATGCGGTATACAAAACACTGACGCAGAAAATGTCAGATAGTGACTGTTTGCTCGTCAGCGCAGGGACATCTCGTGTCGCAGGCAGTCAGGCCAGTGAGATAAAAGAAGGTATGCGTTTTATAACGAATCCATCTACAGCCTCAATGGGATATGATTTGCCGCCGGCAATAGGAGTTTGTATCGCACGAGGAAAAAAGAAGACAATTGTTTGTACTGGAGACGGTGGCTTTCAGATGAATATACAGGAACTGCAGACAATTGTTCAGAACAGACTTCCAATTGCAGTTATTATCATGAATAATCAGGGATATCATTCAATACGAATGACACAGAATACATACTTCGGAAAACCGTTGGTTGGAATTGGCCCGGAAAGTGGAGATTTGAGTTTTCCTGATCTATCCAAGCTAATACCTGCTTATGGAATGGATTATATGAGATGTGGTGCTTCTGCTGAAGTTGAAAAAGCTATTGACTGGATTTTGAAAAATGATAAGCCTTGTTTATGCGAAATGCTGCTTTCGCCTAGTCAGGTGACGGAACCAAAAGCTGCAAGTAAAAAACTTTCAAATGGTCAAATGAAATCTGCACCGTTAGAGGATATGGCACCTTTTCTTTCTGATGAGGAACTCAAATCAAACATGTATATACCACTTATAGAAGGATAAGGAATGAAGAAGATTATTGTAACTGGCGCAACAAGTATGATAGGCGTTTCCATAATTGAAGCGTGTCTATCAGAGAATATTTCGAAAATATATGCTATTGTGCGACCTAATACTACAAAACGGAATAGATTACCAGAAAATTTAAGAATTACAATCGTTGAATGTGCATCAGAAGAGTATGGAAGGCTACCCGAGCTAATCGAGGATGACTGTGATGCGTTCTATCATGTTGCATGGAGTGTGACGGGATCCAATCGAAATCAGGACATCATGGGACAAACAAAGAATATAGAGTACACACTTGATGCATTAGGTGCGGCAAAAAAATTGAATTGTAAGAAGTTTATCGGGACGGGTTCACAGGCAGAGTATGGAAAACTGAATTTGGATAAAATAAATGAAACTTCTCCAGTGAATCCTGTTCAACCGTATGGCATTGCGAAATATGCAGCGGGAAAGTTAGGGGCTGAGCAAGCAAAAAAGCTTGGCATCGATTTTATCTGGGTGAGAATTTTCAGTGTGTATGGAAGATATGATAAGCCTACAACAATGATAGCAAGTACCATTCAAAAACTTCTTTCAGGAGAACACACATCTTTTACAGCAGCTGAGCAGAGATGGGATTATTTGTACAGCTCAGATGCGGGAAGAGCATTTTATTTAATGGGAGAAAAGTCTGATGGAAATAAGGTGTATTGTTTGGGAAGTGGTCAGGCACATCCGTTGCGAGAATACATTAAAGTTATTGGCAATATTGTTAATCCTGAAAGCACATTAGGTATTGGAGACATTCCGTATTCGGACGGAACAGTGATGAATCTTTGTGCTGATATAACAGAATTGAGAAAAGATACCGGATGGTATCCGGAGATATCTTTTGAAGATGGAGTAAAAAAAATTATGCATTATATGAAAGAAAAAGCGAAATACCAAAATGGGGGGGGGCAGAGTAAAATTCTGCTTTGATCCTATGTGCCGGACATCCTCTGGATGGAGGTGTGCAGCATGACGAACCCAATATTGTTGCAGGACATGGAAGATATTTATGCGAGAAATGTCGATTGGAGAGAACTTGACAGGAAGACGGTTTTGCTGACTGGTGCTTATGGAATGCTTGCTTCCTACATTGTCTACTATTTGATGTATTTGCGACATCAGAAGAGCATAGATGTCAGACTGATTACAGTGGTACGTAATAAAGAAAAGTTTATTGATAGATTTTCAAATGTGCAGGGAATAGAAAAAATTAGAGTTATCCAAGATGATTTGTCCCATTCGTTGAACATTGATAGTCGGATTGACTATATTATTCACGCTGCATCCTTAGCAAGTCCACAGTATTATAGCGTGTGTCCGGTAGAGGTATTGAGTCCCAATACTCTTGGCACCTACTATCTTCTTCAACTTGCACGAGAAAAAGCATGCAAAGGGTTTCTTTTGTTTAGCACCTGTGATGTTTATGGTACACCTGTCTCTAACGGTACCCTCATTGATGAAAATTCCTATGGAAGTATGGATACACTGGATATTCATAACTGTTACAGTGAAAGTAAGCGTATGTCTGAAACGATGTGCAAGGCATTCCAGGTGCAGTATCATGTTCCGGTAAAGATTGCACGTATTGCACATACCTATGCGCCGACAATGGATATTCAGAATGACCCAAGAGTATTTGCTTCGTTTGTGAAGAATATTGTGGATGGTCAAAATATTGTAATGAAAAGTGACGGAACTGGAAAGAGAAGCTTTTGTTACATTACAGATGCGGTTGCTGGTTATTTTACGATTCTATTAAAGGGCAAAGATGGGGAAGCATACAATGTATGCAATACAGACCAGTTTGTAAGTATTCGTGAATTGGCTGAGTGTTTAACTGCTTTATATCCTGAAAGAAATCTTAGAGTTATCAGGAAAGTACGTGACAAATCGGAACATTATACAGAAAACAGCCTGTTGGTGGGATGTGAAAGAGTTCCGAGTCATAGGAAACTGAAAGAACTTGGTTGGAATGCGGAGGTCGGAATTAAAGAAGGGTTTGGACGAGTAGTTGAGTACATTGAGAATGCGCGGTAGCTGTTCCCAAATTGTTGAGTTTTTATAGCCGAACGGAAGGTTTCGTGGTAAACTATTATCCTGTTTTCAACACTTGAAATAATTAACAAAGCCGGAACCCCTTGTAAAATAAGGAAATTCCGGCTTTTTCTATGACTAAAAATGTTGTATATTTTTACTAACTTAAAAATTTTTTTATTATTTTGTTTAAGTCCTTTGGTCTATAGTGGCGTCTGTCCAATGGCAGCATAGTCAGTTGTGTCAACGCATCCAGGGTTTTGCTGCCTTTATATAGCGCCATATAGTCAATATCATGTATGTTTGTGACTTTCATGTTCTTCAGTGTCGTCACCAGATTATCTGGCGTGACATGTGTTTTCTGGTCATCAAGCCGGGCTTCTAAAAGTCTGTATACAAGCAGTGCGGTATAACATATCAGGAAATGCGCCTTGATCCGTTCTGCCAGCCTGTGGTTCACAGGGCGCCCGTCAAAGTTCGTTTTTATGATCCTGAAACATTCTTCAATCTGGTATCTTTTCTGTGATACTGCAAGGATGTCTTTTACGGGATCCGCAAGATTCGTGGCAACAGCATAGTAACCATCGTATTTTTCTTCCTCCGCGATCTTACTTTCATCAAGAGTGTATTCCACAACAGCTTTTTCACCGGATCTTGTTTTCGAGACGCGTTTCATGAAACGCCTTACATCGTTCGGACCTTTTTTGATCTCCTCCGGATCCTTCAGGGCCAGCAGTTTCTTTGCCCGTTCTACCTGCCGGTCCCTGACAGCCCTCTGGTATTCCATCATTTTTCTGGAAAAAGTGATGATGATGTGCTGTTTTAAGACTCCGTTTGCTTTTCTCTGTATCGTCCGTCCATTTTTCAGGACCACATCTTCGTAAAGTCCCAGGTCGAGCATCTTGTCAGCTGTAATGACTTTATATGCGGAGTCTTCATAGAGGGCAAGGTTATCTGGATCATGCCGGTCAAATTTTTTCATCTTCTCAATAGTGATTGGCTCATCGTTTGAAAGAAGTTTATAACCATAGTCATTAAAAACGGCTTCTTTCAGTGTGTTGCTCAGTTTCTTGATGGACTGGGTGACAATGAACGCCCTGCCGCCCATGCTGTTGAACTTTCTGATATTGTAGGATCCAAGCCCTGCATCGGCACAATAGATGAATCTTGAACCCGGGATCATTTTTAATACTTCTTTTTCCAGAGGGACAGCCGTCAGCTGTTCGCTGGTGTTTCCGGGATGCAGGCACATGGTGATGGGGATCCCTCTGCTGTCCATGAACAATCCCATTTCCACTAAGGGGTTTGGCCGATGCTCTTTACTGACACCGTACTGGCGCAATCCGGTCATGATCTCTCCAGTGACTTCGTCCACGATCTCGTCATCTGCCTGCTCACATTCAAAGTAGAAGTTTGTGCAGTCATAATAGAGTACGGAAGGATCCCTTTTTACGATCGTATCGCTCTGTCTGTAGAGCCATGCCAGATAATCATCGTAATGTTCTTCCAAAAGATCCATAAACCGCAGGATATGCTGATAGCTGAAGTCCGGCTTTTCATAATAGGAATCCAGCTTGTCCAGCATGGCATATTTAGAAAGCGGTTCCATGATCCTTGAATAAACAAGAAAACGATGGATGGTGTGGCAGTCAAATGTCAGCTTCCTTCCGGCGGTCTTTTCTTTAAAGAAATCCTTGAGCCGGAGACCACCCATCAAGTACTGCAGGAAAAAGTATCCAATGTTCAACCCCGTGGATGCGGAAGCCTCGTCATCTGTCTGCTCCACCCGTTCATTATAATTAGTGGAAATGGTGTATTCTCCCTTGCCGACACGGTTTCCTCGTTCATTTTCCGGATCTCTTCTTTCACATAGGAAAGCGGGTCATCGGTTATTTTCAGCAGTTCGGAGTATTTCCCGAACCGTTTGCCGTTTCTGGTCGTGACTTTTTTGCCGTTTCGGGTTCCCAACCTGAGCATAATAGATTGGATCCTTACTATTTTTATTATAAAAGAGTTTCATTCTATCACCGCCATATCAAATATGAATACTATTATAAATATACAACAAAAAGCAAAGCAAAATTTGACAAAAAAATACCATTCAATTACAAGTGTTGAAAACCCGAATAGTGACGTAAAAACAGTAGCTTTTATTTTATGGAAATAAAAACATACAAATAAATACAGAAAAAACGAAAATAGATGTTGATTTATTCGCAAAATGGCATATAATAAAATTAGGAGCGTGAAAGAGTGTGAGATGAAGGAGAGTGCCATGCTGATACAGTTTAACTTTAAAAATTTTAAATCCTTCCGGGATGAGGTATCCCTGGATTTATCGGCTACAAAGATTACGGAGCATGAAGATCATGTGGTGGAGATGGCAAACGATAAGCTGTTGAAAGTTGCGGCCATCTACGGTGCAAATGCCAGCGGAAAGTCTAACATTTACGATGCTTTTAAATTCATGAGCTATTATGTGGAGGAATCGTTTAAGTTTGGCGGTGAAAGCGACAGCAGGCAAAAAGCAGATTCGGATTACATCAGGGTAAGCCCGTTTTTGTTTGACAGCAAGAGCAGGAGTGAGGAGTCAACCTTTGAAGTGTTCTTTGTTGATAATTCAGAGAATACGGGAAAAATTTATCAGTATGGGTTTGCGCTGCAGAATGATGAAGTGGTGGAGGAATGGTTTTATTCCAAGGCCAAGACAGCGAGAAACCGGTATAAGACTATTTTTTACCGAAAAAAGGGAGAAGAACTGGAAGTAAACGGGTTGCCAAAGAGCAGTATTGAAAATATAAAGGTCGCATTGGAAAAGGAGACTTTGATTGTATCGTTAGGGGCAAAGCTGAAGATATCGAAACTAAAAAAGGTAAGGGACTGGTTTCTGAATAACGAGGTTGTGGACTTCGGAAATCCTGCAGAGAACTTTTTCCGTTCCCAGGTGCTGCCGAAAGGTTTTAACACCAGTAGAGAAATACAGAGCAATGTAGTAAACTATTTTGCATCATTTGATAATGCCATTTGCGATTTTAAAGTGGAGGAAGTTCAGCGGGAAATTGAAAAAGAGTCCGATCTCAGTTATAAGATTGACGCATTGCATAAGATGGCAGATTGTGATGAATTTGAATCCATTCCGTTGAAAAGTGAATCCAGTGGGACGCTGAAGATGTTTGCCCTATATCCATCTTTGAAAGAGGTGCTTGATAACGGCGGAACCCTGTTTGTAGATGAACTGAATGCAAGGCTTCATCCGTTATTGGTTAGAAACATCATATTGACCTTTTTATCACCGGAAATCAATACCAATCATGCGCAGATAATTTTTACTACACATGACATCTGGCAGCTATCTAATGAGCTGTTGCGCCGGGATGAGATATGGCTGGTGGACAAAAATCAGGATGGAGTTTCCGATTTGTATTCCCTTGCTGATTTCAAGGATGAAGACGGAAATAAGGTACGCCGTGATGAAGCGTTGGCAAAGAATTATCTGACGGGTAGCTATGGCGCTATCCCTGCGCTCCGGCCTATGGAAATGTTAAAGGGGAGGAGCACGGATGGCGAATAAGAGTGGAGGAAAGCCCAGTGACCGCAGGGCCGGCAAGAGGAAAGACCGGAATCAGCGGATGGGGCAGAGAGTACCAGAACTGGGATATTACCTGATTGTGACAGACACCGAAGAGACAGAAAAGAATTATTTTGAAGGACTACGCGACAGCATTCCGGCAGAGTTAAAAGATCGGTTGATTATTAAAGTGGAGAAGGCCAAAACGGTAGAACTGGTAAAAAGAGCTTTGGAACTTGTCGGAAAGGAATCACAATATCGGATACCATGGATTGTATTTGACCGGGATCAGGTGAAAGGATTTGATGAGATTATATGGACGGCGGAAAAAAACGGGGTACATGCTGGATGGTCAAATCCCTGCTTTGAGATATGGATGTATGCGTACTTTGGGGAGATGCCTGCAATCAGGGAGTCTTATACCTGCTGTGACAGGTTTGCGGATAAGTTTGAGAAGGTTACCGGGCAGAAGTATTATAAGAATGACAGGGATGTTTATCGCAAGCTGGTGCAGTATGGTGATTTTGGACAGGCCGTTGTATTGGCGGAAAGAAGTTTGAAGAAGTGTGTGGACAATGGGAAGAAGCTGCCATCGGAGATGTGGCCGGCTTGTATGGTGCAGCGGTTGGTGGCGGAAATATTAAAGAAGACGGGTATATTTTAAAATGATGTTTAATTTGGAATCGCTTAATGACTATGAATTTGAAATATTATGTAAAGACATATTGGAGAAAATATTAGATATTGAATTATATACCTATGCAAAAGGAAGAGATGGTGGAATTGATATTTGCGATGCTAAAACACACCCTACTATTATAGCCCAGGCAAAGCATTATTATAAAAGTAGTTTTCAACAATTGCTTTCAAGCTTGAAGAAGGAAGTAGACAGAGTTAGTGAAAATATTAGACTAAAAAAATATTATGTATGTACAAGTCAATCATTGACGCAGAGAAATAAAAATGAAATATTCAGTTTATTCAGTCAATATATGGAAGATAATTCTTTTATTATTGATGCAAGCACAATTAATGACTTTTTGTCAAAGGATGAGAATAGGGAAATTGTTAAAAAACATTATAAATTATGGCTTTGTGCAAGCAATGTTTTATCACTGATTTCAAATCAAAATGTGTTTATTGATTGTGACGAGTTACTGGATGATATTGAAAATAGTACTAATTTTTTTGTTGAAACAAAAGCATATAATGAAGCTTTGAAAAAATTGATAGAAAATAGAATAATAATTATCACGGGAAACCCAGGGGTGGGGAAAAGCACATTATCAAAAATGCTAATTCTAAAATTTGTAGAGGAAGGATATTCCATTAGATATACAACAGATAATGAGATTGGAAATATAAAAAATACGTTATCTTTAGATCCTGAAAGAAAAGAAATAGTTTTACTTGACGATTTTTTGGGACAGCATTACTTAAAGATAAAAGAAAGCCAACCTAATGAAATAAAATCTTTAATTGCATTTGTAAAGCGGAATATAAATAAAAAATTAATATTAAATAGTCGTATCACTATTCTTAATGAGGCACGGCAACAGTCTATTGTTTTTAATGAGTTGATGGAGCAAAGTGATATATACACATATTTGGTGAATTTGGATGATATGTCTTATATTGAAAAGGCTAAAATTGTTTATAATCACTTGTTTTTTAATAGTATACCCAATGAGTATTATGAAGAAATAAGAAAAGAAAGAAGGTATTTGAAGATTGTTTACCATAAAAACTATAATCCTCGAATTATTGAATATGTTGCAAAGCAAAGAAATTATGGTATTTTTTCTTCCGATAAGTATTTTCAGTATATAATAGGGAAACTGGATGCACCAGAAGATGTGTGGCAGGATGAATTTCGTAACAGGCTCAATGAAGAAGACAGAATTTTAATGAACATATTGTATTCATTAACGGATACAACAATTTCAAGAGAAATATTGGAAAAAACTTTTAATAATAGAATTAAGGACGAGCGTTTAAACTCATCAATTAATATATTTAAAAACTCTTGTTCAAGACTTACGGATTCGTTATTAAAAGTCATAGAGGATAAAGGAAATGTCAAGATTGGTACGATAAATCCTTCAGTTAATGATTATTTAAATATTAATTTGCAATCTAATGCCATTGAGCAAAGAAAAACAATAGATTCAGCGTTATATGTAGAACAAATTATAAAAGTTTCAGAGTCGGAGGAATCAAAAGAATATCTAAAACAAATGATTCTAAATAAAACGATATTAAACAAAAAGGTACTTAGAAATTCTGTTTTTTACTATTATGTTAACTTGTCGTTTAGACTTAAAATATTCTCGATAGATATCATAGATATAATGCAAATTTGTTTTGAGAGAATTTACGAAAATATAGCGTATTCTGAAAAAGAAGATTATGGAAATTTACTATTATCTATTATAGAAAGTGACTTTGTTACATTTTATAATTTAATACCTATATTACAGAATGCAGATAAAATGGCGTTCCTAGTTGAACCTCTAAAATTTGATCAGTTAAAAGAGTTATTAGAAGCCTTATTAGAACAAGATATTTTTTCAAATGAAATCTTACTTGGAATGGAGGATATGCTTAGCTTAGCAATTAGAGCAAAAATTTGTATACAAGTTAAATCAGATGCAGATGATGTTTTAGGGGAAATTGTAGCATCAAAAGTCGAGGAATACGATGATGAAACCATTGAAAATTATAAGTCAGGAGATACATTCGCATTAGAAGAGGAGGTATGGGATGGTATACAAGATGCAATGCTTGAAAAAGTAAATGAATTATTAGAGGAAACCAAAGAAATTATCACTATCCCAATAGATGAATTTGATTTGGCTTTTACAAAAGGATATTTTGATATAAGCGGGGCTATAAGTGCTCAGCTATCAGAAAAGGAATATTACGATTATGAGGAATGGAAACAGGAAAGAGGAAAGTCTGATATAGATGTTATAAAAGAAATATTTGAAAGATAAACCTTGTGCAATCAGTTGTGGATTCATTTTTGTGAGGCGTTAAGTGCGCACATATTATTGAACAAAGAGGAAGGTAACAGATTTAAATACATATATTTGAGAAAAATACATTACAGTTTCAGCTATTAGAATTTTGCGATTATGTGCTTTCGAAAGGAGACAAGATAAAATGAATAATAAAATACTCGATGGATATTTAAAAGATTTTTCAAAAACACAAGGGTTTGATAATATAATTGTGAATGATCATTTGGTGAAATCAATCGATGAAGTTATATATCATAAAAGAAATTTAGGACGGCTTGAAGTTAAATTTTATTCAGTCTAAAACGTCCCCCACATTCGATATGTCAGAGATGGGAAATTTTCTGTTTGGGGTACAACAGTTTTTTGAAGACACCCAAAGTATAAAATTAGATGACAAGATAAATGATTTGATTGAGGTAAAAAATCATATTTACAATGATGAAAATATTATGGATTTGAGACCGCTGCCCGAGTGTCATATGTATTATGTTACAACAGGGGTATGGAAAGCTGATGGCACATTACTTGGTAAGATAGAATTTGAAAAAAACCACTTGATAAGTAAAGGTATTTTTTCAGAAGTTTGTTTCCATCCTATAGACAATGCAGAGATACAAACCATTTATAGAGAAATAAGAAACAAAATAGATAGATGTATTGATTTCGAGCGTCATGTTATCATGCCGACAATAAGAAATGTGGAGGAGGCATATCTTGGTATCTTGCCATGCTTTGAATATTTGAAATTAATAACAGATGAAGACGCAAACTTGATGAGAAATTTGTTCTATGATAATGTAAGGGATTTCCAGGGAGATAATCCTGTAAACAAAGAAATAGAAGAAACAATAAATAATGTTAACAATAATGATAAGTTTGTATTGTTAAATAATGGGGTTACTGTTGTCGCTAAAGAAGTTAGAAAAGTAGGAACTAAATTTACAATAAGGGATTATCAGATTGTAAACGGATGTCAGACAAGTCATATTATACATAGGCATAGAGATAAACTTACAAATGTGATGAATTTACCTATAAAGATTATTGTAACTAGAGATTCTGAAGTTATGAACCAGATTACAAGAGCTACAAATAGGCAGACACCAGTTACGAATGAGGCATTTGAAGCTTTGGAACCATACCAAAAACTATTGGAAGAGTATTATAATAATGCCTCAGAAGTCAGATTATACTATGAAAGGCGCTCTCATCAGTATGACGATATGCCCATCCCAAAAAATAAAATTATTTCAATTACTTCACAAATAAAAAGTTTTTTAGCGATGTTTTTAAATGAACCCCATAGCACTCATCGTTATTATGGTGAACTCTTAAAAAGTAAAAGAAGTTCATTATTTGTTAAGGAACATTTTCCGTCAGTTTATTATACTGCAGGACTAGCGTTCTTTCGGCTTGATGAATGTTTTAAGAAAAATAAGATTGAAAAAAATATAGAATTTATCGATATCATATCTTGTTGCTCTTGAGAATAATTATCAGAGGATATGATATGCCGGCTTTTACAAGTAAGAAAATAGATAAGTATTGTGAAGAATTAATATGTCTTTTGAAAGATGAAAATAAAGCAGAAAAAATTTTTCTTTTTTTGACATGTAAAATAGCCGAAACACTGCAAAGTGAAGTCTATACTAAAGAGGCATATCGAACAAAAAAATTTACAGATGTACTTATCAACCGTTATAAAGACGTTTATATTAGAGGAACAGTTAAAAAAATCATTCCCAATAATGGTTATGGATACATTGAAAGAAAAGGAGCGCAAGATATAAAGTTTAAATTGGAAAATACTATAGGAGAGATATCTGAAAGAGATAAAGTTATAGTAAGATTTGAACAATTGAATGAAAAAAAGATAGCAACAGATATAATTTCAATAAATTAGTAAAAAAGAGACATGCCGTGAGTTAATGGTGTGTCTCTTTTTATATAAAATTAGGAAAGCGGGGAAGATGAAATGAATCAGACAATCTATCAACCAAGTTACTGGCACTACCTGACCGGAGATTTTCTCAATCGTGTACATCCAAGGTTCAGAAAAGCCTTAGTATTTTATATTTGCCCGGTATCTGGTTGGATGAAATATCTAATGGTGTTAATGCTAAGTTCATTTGACTAGAACAAGATACGCTTGCGTGTCTCTGGATTGTTCTTTATACTGTCATTAGTACAGCACAAAAGAAAGGATCCCAGAGTACCTTCCTTGCAAGATATGTCCTCTGGGATCATGGTATAAAACCATGATTATTATATCAGATTACAGCGTATCTTACAATGAGGAAGAAGATATTTTTCATTAAAAGCAGGGACGTATCCTATTGCCTTCATTGTGGCGGTGATCTCAGTTACAGGGATTCTTGTACGAGGATCTGGCTCAAAGAGGGGCATGAACGCCGCACAGTTGCTCTCCGGCGCCTGAAATGCACCAAATGCGGGAGACTCCACCGGGAACTCCCGGATCTTCTGGCTCCATACAAACATTATGAAACGGAGCTCATCTCAGGTGTGCTGGACGGCGTGGTCGGACCGGATGATGCCGAGGGCGGCCTCCCATGTGAGTCAACCATACAAAACTGGCGCCACTGGATGGCGGTAAACGGATCAAGGATGGACGGGTACTTCAGATCGATCGGATCTCGCCTGCCGGGCTTCACAGAGGAACTTCTGATGACCGGTAGCTCCCTGCTTACACACCTTAGGAGTTCCTGCCAGGAATGGCTGGAGATCATCCTCCGGTTCATCTATAACTCAGGCGGCTTCCTTGTCCCTGCCTGAGCTGTCCACTATGCACCGACTTCTGTATGCAGTCATGCCGCGGATGTGGTAGGCTCCTCCTAAAGGAGGAAACTATCATGATATCAACGGTACCATTAAGTAAAAACTGGCAGGAGGAGCAGGCCCTGGCCCGCTATCAGATGATCGCCCCCCTGCTCGACGAGACACTGGATGCAGCAAAACGCATCAAAATGAGGGAAGAGACAGCCGTAAGGTACGGGATCTCCAAGCGGAGCCTCTATCGGTATGAAGCGGCATACAAGGCGGCCGGATTTTCCGGCTTGAAGCCAATAGACCGGGAGCAGCAGCGTTCCCGGAAGCTGCCCGACAACTTCGACAGACTGCTTGAACAGGCGGTCCAGTTAAAACGGGAAGTCCCCAAACGCTCCGTGAAGCAGATCATCCTTATCCTGGAAATAGAAGGGGGGGGGGTAAAACCCGGTGTCCTGAAGCGCTCGACCCTGGAAAAACACCTGTACAAAGCCGGATTTGGCGTCCGGCAGATGCAGATGGTGAACGATGCACGGAAAAGCTCATCAAAAAGGTTCTGCAGGCCGCACCGGATGGAACTCCTACAGGCCGATATCAAATACGGCGTCAAGCTGCCCATCGGGAAAAACGGGGCGATGAAGATGACGTACTTATCATCGGCGATCGATGACCATTCCCGGTATGTGGTCCATTCCCGTTTTTATGATAACCAGGAGGCGGCGGTCGTTGAGGATACCTTCCGCAAAGTGATCCTGAAGGCAGGAAGGTTCGATGCCTGCTACCTGGATCACGGATCGCAGTATATAGCCCGGTAGTTGAAGCTCTCACTGGCAAAGCTGGGGATCTCCATCCGCCATGCACCCGTGCGGAGTGGGAAGAGCAAAGGAGTGATAGAGAGATTCCATCAGGTTGTTGACGCGTTCCTGCGGGAAGCGAAAGCCCACAAGATCCGCACATTGGAAGAGCTGAACCGCTACTGGGATATCTATCTTGAGGACTATTATCATCAGAATGCCCATGAAGGGATCGCTGAGTACTATAAAAGTCTTGGCAGCCCGGTCCCGGCAGAAGGGATCACGCCTCTTCAGGAATGGAACAGGGACAGCAGGCCGCTGGTCCTTCTTCACGCCACCGTGGTTGCCGGTGCGTTCCTGCATCATGAGGAGCGCCTGGTTGACAAAGGTGCCTGCATCAGCTTCCAGGGGCGCAAGTACGAGACAAAGCCGTCCCTGATCGGCTGCCGGGTGGGCATTGCCTACGACCCCTCTGCTCCGGAAACGGTCACCGTAAGCTACGCCGGGATGGAGCCCTTCCAGGCAGAGCCCTTAAAGATCGGCTCTTTCTGTGACAAGGCACCGGCACTGCCGGAATCCATGCGGCCCGTGCAGGCGGAATCCTCCAGGTTCCTGGATGTACTGGAGAAACGTCACGGAGAAAACGTGTCCCGCAGGACGGACGCCATCTCCTTCGGTATCTACAGGAAGGATGGTGGTCCTGATGTATGAGGCATTTTTTGAGATGGGGCACACCCCGTTTGTAAGGGATGTCCCGCCATCACAGCTATACGAATCATCGGCTATGGCAGATACCCTTGGGCGGCTTGCCTATACAGCGGACAGGCAGCTGTTTGCCGTAGTGACCGCGGATGCGGGCTGCGGCAGATCCACCCTGATCAGGCGTTTTGTCTCCAGCCTGCCGAAAGAAGGATACCTTCTGCTGTACCTTTCCGATTCCAAGCTGACCCCGCGCTGGTTTTACAAGGGCATGCTGGACCAGCTGGGGCTGGAATCCCGTTTCCTGTTGAATTACCGTTTTGATTCCATGAGTCCGATGGCGCTGGTCCTGGCCGGTCAGTCGGAACTGTGGGATAAGCTGCGCCTGCAGCGCTACGCAGCAGTAAGGCAGCGGATCGATATAAGCTGTGTATTACCGCATTTTGACCGGGCAGAAACAGAAAACTATATCGGCTCCCACCTGGCCTATGCCGGCGGAAAGCAGGAGATCTTCACAGACAAGGCCCTGGATGATATCTACAAAGAGTCCGCCGGAATTGCCCGGCAGGTCAACCGGATCTGTGAAAAAAGCCTGATGTATGCCAGCCAGCAGGGGAAACGTCTGATAGACGAGCATCTTGTCCGTTATGTGATCGAGCACGAAATGTTAGGGGGTGGCGAACCATGTCCGTAAAAGAAGACTCCATCTGGGACCTGCTGGATGAGTATGCAGATATCCGTGACGGATTGGAAGACACCCTGCAGTCCTTCCAGATCTTACACTATGAGCTCTCATGCGCCATGGATGACATCCGTGATGAGATCGATGCGTTGGAAGTGGGCCTGGAAAAATGCAGCCGTCGGCTCATGCGCTTCAAACGACCAGAGCATCTTAAATGTGAGGACGATAATGTACAGGACGAACTTCCATTTGCTGATGAAACATGAGACTGTATTTATAAAAATCGTGTGGGATGGCGGCGTGCCGCCATCCCATAGATAACAAAACGCAGTGACAGGACTTGAAGCAAGTGCGTGACAGAGAAGTGTAACAATTTCATGACAGCTCATGGTATCAATAACACTAATGGGATTGGTTGCAGCGTAACAGATAAGATTGTTGTTTTACTGTTGCTTATGAAGGATAAAGGTATGGATATTTGATATAAAACAGAAATATTTGAAAGAGTACTCCTTCGGTATTTATGTTATATAAAAGTACCGAAGGAGTTTTGAGATAATAATTATGATGTATTACTAGGAAGTTACCAGATTATTAATGGAAACAGTAAAAAATACAATTTCAGAATCTTCTATATCTGGTGATATCTGAAAATGGTTCAGACTTTCCACATTGGGAAAGGACTCTATCAGGTCGGATCTATATATACGGATATTTTGAAAACTACAATTTTGGATCTTTGTTTTGTTCCAGATAGTTTCACGGAAGTCACAATTTTTAAATGTAGAGCCTATAAAGTTACATTCGGTAAATTCAGTAGCGGCAAAACTGCAATCTGTAAAGGTTGAGTTCTCAATAATGGAGTACGAAAAATCGGAGAAACCTAATCTGGTTTGAAAACATGTACAGTTCCCTAGACATCCTCCGCTCCAATCAGAAAATTCGAAATCGATATTTTCAAAAGTCTGATTGATACAGGAAATACCATCACACTGCGCATACGAAAAATCGGCACCATTTAGCTTTGCCTCAATCAGAAATGTTACTCCGAGGTCAGCCTTGCTTAAATTTATATTTTCTAGATTAATATGACTCAAAAAAAGAGTATCTTTTTGCTCTTTGGCCCGAAAAAGAAAGGAAACAATCTCTAAATTTGTTTTTACCCAGTAAGGATAGTCATCAAGTGTAACCATGCCAAAAAGCATGTTAAAAGTATTAAATACCCATAGGATCATATTTTTTAGGCGAATCGCATAAGGGATGGAGGTGTCCCCGCTTGTACATAGCTGGCTTGTGATTAGCTTGTTCATTAATTTGTTTAATTTGAGCAGGTTATCAGAGTTTCGTTGAAGTAGTGGGGTAAAATAACCTGCACTGATGTTTTCCATAATGTAGCGGAAAATAGTATTTACAAATTGGTTTGCATTAAAAATGGTATTTAACTGTTTTTTAATTATTGAAAAATTGATTTCCTTGAGTTGCCATTTCTCTAGCATCTGAAGGAATGCCTCACAAATCCATTTTGCAGTAAAATATTCGTAGATACTATTATGTACAAACGTAAAAAGTTGATCCTCCTCACTGCGTAGAAAGATTTCAATACCAAAACAATTTTTTAAAGTGTCCGATCGGCTGGTTTCCAATTGTAAGTTTTCAATTTGCTGCAATACGCTATCCTGGCCAATATAATGATCATTCATCATGTACATCTGGTGAGCAATATTTTTAGCCAGTGCATAGCATTCTTCCCAGATATTTTTAGATATCTTTCGGTTACGGCGCAAAATACTTTCTCGCCTTTTAGGCCCAAATACATTTTCGTACAGAGAATACCGGTCCGTGATTTCATGGATATTTATTCTACTGGCTGCGATCATATAGAGCAGCATAGGGATTATCAACAGTTCGTCTACATTTTCAGTATCAGAATTGGTATGATCTTTGGAAAGCTCCTGGATTGTTTCTGAATCCAGTTTTTCTTCTTCACTTTTTCCGTAATTGTATTTTACAAGAAATTCCCGGCGTTGTGAGCAATCAAAACCGAGTATACTTGATGTTGTGCCAGGAAAATTACGAATATATCCTGTCCGACTTGTGATAATAAGAGTTGTTTCTTCAAGACGATTGCACAATTGTCGTAGGTAAGTTTGATTATGTTCCTGGCTTTGGGATGCATAAGCTATTTCATCATATGCGTCAAGTATCAAAACTGAGCTGTCAAGAACTTCGATTGCGGGTGCCCCCATAACTCTACTCAAATCTTCTATAGGGTCTCCTTTAGAGTGGCGGATTTCCTTGCCACTTATAAAAAATATATTTAGATTTGGAAATATATCACCGGATAGATAACGCTTTGCAAGATACATGACAAGGGTGGATTTACCCATGCCAGCGTCCCCTTCTATAAGCAGAGGCTCATTCCTGTCAATGTCAGCGAACATGGTATAAAAATCAGGGTATTCTTTCCCATTACTGAAAAGATGTGATTCCACATAGACATCTGAAAGTTTTTTTTGGAACTGCTGAGAATCTTCTGCAAATAAGAAGCTGTCAAGTCCTTGCATTAATTTTTTTGCACTATTAAGTGAAAGTTGTGCAGCACAACTATCTGAGATGAAATATTCTGTTTGTGGATTTATCAGCTTATCGACGCTTTCACTTATGTTTTTGATGTCCTTATGTATATCCTGTACCAAATAACAAGTATAGATTCCTGTTAATACAGGGTCATTGCTCAGTGCCTGATGTAAATTTGAAGCAATCTTATCAGAAATTTCTTTAATAGGAAGTGTTGTTGTATCACAATCAGGGAAACAACGACATGTTTCGGTTATCAGGTTTTGCAGGCAAACATATGGGTCAGTAGATTGAATCATACATGTGATGTTTGACGGTTCGAATATTTCAACTGGTAAATGGGCTTTACAGTCAGCAGGAAGCTCAAAGCAATCAAGTGCTTGTTCCACCGAACGAGTAAGGAGCTGCATCGTGTGCTGTATCTGTGGCTTGTTCTTAATTCCAATCCCCAAGGCTAAGCCTTCGGCAGCATTGCTAATAGCAACAGCCTGTTCGGGGGTTCCACCTAAAGCAAGGATTCCGGTAGAAACAGCGGTATTGAAAACAGCCGCAATGGTTTCTTTTGGGTTAAAAGTAATTTTCATCATAAATATTCCTTTCGGGAATTTTGTTGTTTTTATTGTACCCATGATTAGTGGCACTGTCAATTATAAGTGATTTTTATTAGTTATGTATTATATCAATTTTGTTCTTTCCTTATGGAGTTATTACAGTTCAGTTGGGATAAAATAAGTTTAGATTTGGCTTGCAATGAAAGAAAAGGTAATGTAGTATAATTATGTAAATAATGCGAGCTGCAAAATCAGCGTAGCTGATTTTTCCTAGCGAGCGGAAGAAATTCTGCAAAGCTTTGGTAAGCTGATAAAATACAGTGGGAAACCCACCAAGGTAAGGTCTAACCAACCGCCTTGTACCGAGTCCTTGGAATCAAAGTGGTAACATGAGATTTAAGCGTAGGACAGGGAGCAACAGAGCCGAAACGAATGTGAAGTGATTGAGCTGGGAAATTATTATAAGGTTGGAAATGGTCGATGTGCTTATATTCACGGCAGACCATACCGGTATAACCGATATGGTGAGATCCTACTATCTCCTCTGTGAGAGGTATGATGTACAATTGAGGGAACAAGAGAGGAAGTCAAAAGGATAGTAGGAAGTCCGAGTGTTCATAGTACCGTAGAAACCGCTAATCACGGTGGAGGGAAGGGACACACCTCACATTAACATGAGGAATCTTCGTATGGACAATAAAGAGCCAATAATTGCGAAATTCTAGGTTGGAATGAATGTAGGGTTAAGCCGTATGCGTTAATAGCGCATGTACGGTTTGAATTAGGGATATGGGCAGTAATGCCCATATCTACTTAAGAAGCATGTACTAAAGATCGTACGCGTTGGAAAAACTTCCAGTAGGGGATGGTATTAAATTTAAAATTTATTGATTTAAAGGATTGCATGCTATAGCAAGTGGGTAGATTATTGATGATCCCGGAGAAGATTCATTAGAGAGGTGTTAAAAATGAACAGACAGGAAAGAGAAGCAAATCTTATTGTAGTTACGGCTGCTGAGGAATATAGCTTACGTTATCATATGCCTGTAAAAGATGTAGTATCTCTTTTGAACAGCACCAATCAAAAGAAAGTGAGGAAAAATGGATAGAAAAAAGTTGCCGGTAGGGATTGAGGATTTTGAGGAAATCCGCAAAGAAGGCTTTTACTATGCAGATAAGACGGGATTAATCCGGGATTTACTGAACAGCTGGGGCAAGGTGAATCTGTTCACCCGTCCGCGGCGCTTTGGAAAGACTCTAAGTGTCAGCATGCTTAAAAATTTCTTTGAGTTTGGAGCAGATAAGACGCTGTTTGATGGGCTGGCAATCAGCAGGGAAACCGAGCTGTGTGAAAGATACATGGGGAAATTTCCTGTGGTTTATATCTCGCTGAAGGGCGTGGATGGGTTAGGCTTTGAGGATGCGTTTTCCATGCTCCGGCAAATCCTGCGTACTGAGATGTTCCGTTTGAGTTTTCTTGCAGACAGTAAAGAAATTCTCGATGCAGAAAAAAGTGCTTTTAAACGTTTTTTAGACGAGAAGGAGACGCGGGAAGATGTTTATGGAAGTTTGAAAATGCTTTCACGGCTGCTTTATCTGCACTATGGGCAGAAGGCAATCCTGCTTATCGACGAATATGATGTACCTTTGGACAAGGCGTTCCAACACGGTTATTATAAGGAGATGGTGGCCTTGATCCGCAGCCTGTTTGGGCAGGCATTAAAAACCAATGAGTATTTGTATTTTGCCGTGCTGACAGGTTGTCTGCGTATCTCTAAGGAGAGTATATTTACAGGTCTGAACAACTTTAAGGTGATGTCTGTTGCTGACGCCCGGTTTGACGAGTATTTCGGGTTTACAGACGAGGACGTAAGGCAGCTTTTGGCAGCTTATCAGATGGACGGGTACTTTGATGAGATAAAAGAATGGTACGATGGATACCGTTTTGGCGCTGTAGATGTCTATTGCCCCTGGAATGTGATTAATCATGTGGACCGTCTGTGTGGAGAGCCGGGTGCAAAGCCCCAGGCCTATTGGATTAACACCAGTGGGAATGAAATGGTGAAGCGTTTTGTGGAAATGGCGGACAAAACCACGCAGAATGAGATTGAGCGTTTGATTGCCGGAGAGGATATTGAAAAGAAAATTCGGTTGGAATTGACGTATGAAGAGATTGATAAGAGTATTGACAATCTTTGGAGTGTTCTTTATACCACAGGCTACCTTACCAGTGCAGGGGATACGAAAGACGGTGCCTACCGGCTCGTCATTCCTAACCGTGAGGTGCGGGAGGTGTTTATCCTCCAAATCCAGGAGTGGTTTAAGGAAAATTTTGTGCAGGATGAAAAACCCATGCACGCTTTCTGCCGTGCGTTTTTGGATGGAAATGCAGAAGGAATTGAGAGCCAGTTGAATGTGATTCTGAGCAAGATGATCAGCATTTTGGATACAAAAGCACGCGATGAACAGAAAGAAAATTTTTATCATGGCCTGTTGCTGGGGCTTCTGCGCAGTGAGCACAGTTGGCTTGTTATGTCCAATATTGAATCAGGTGATGGCTTCGGTGATATTTTGATAGAGCCAGAAGAGCCGGATGTTGGGATTATTATTGAGGTGAAGTATGCGGCCAGCATCACAGCCCTTGAGAAAGGGGGGCGAAGGGCTATGGAACAGATCAAAGCACGCCGGTACGATGAGAAGCTGCGCAATGACGGCAGAGAGAATATCATCGCCTACGGCATTGCCTTTTATAAAAAACGATGCAAGGTGATTTGTGAGAGGCTGTAGTCGCGCTATCGGTGTGAAAAATGTATTCGGTTTACTGATTTTCACCGCATTTTTTGTGTTTTAGTATCGTTGGTTTGCAAAGCCATTAAATAATTTACAGCGGCAATGACATCGATTATCATTGCCGCTGCTTTTTATCCTACTGATACTTCCGCTCTTTCTCAAACTTCGGCTCGCAAGTCAATTCAATCCCCAATTTCCGAAACTCCAGCACATCCACCGACGACAGCAGCACGGACGTATGTGCCTGGCAGCCTTTTAATTTCGGCAGCTGTTCCAGGGCGAGGCGTGCTTCCTCGCTGCTGGCGGCGCTGACGGAGAGTGCAATCAAGGTTTCGTCTGTATGCAGGCGCGGGTTTTTGCTGCCGAGATATTTAATCTTCAAATCCTGTATAGGCCGGATGGCATCCGGGGAAATTACATGGTGTTTATGGGCGATTCCGGCCAGCTCTTTGAGAGCATTCAGCAAAAGTGCGGAGGAAGCGCCGAGCAGATCCGATGTTTTGCCGTAAACAATCTCACCGTCCGGGAGTTCGAGAGCAGCGGCGGGGGCGCCGGTGTTTTTTTCCATTTCGAGGGCGGCGGGAACTACCTTGCGGTCCTCGAGGGCGGCGTGGGCCTGTTTTAGCAGAAGCTCAATTTTAAAGGCTTCTTCTTCTTTGCCCGTGCCGGAAACCAGGGCGTCCATGCTCTTGTAGTAGCGGCGGATGATTTCCTGGCGGGAGGCTTCTTTGCACACTTCGTCGTCGACGATGCAGTTTCCTACCATGTTTACGCCCATATCAGTGGGGGATTTGTAGGGGCATTCGCCGATGATTTTTTCAAACATGGCCTGGAGTACGGGGAAAATCTCTACGTCGCGGTTGTAGTTGACTGTGGTTTCGCCGTAGGCTTCCAGGTGGAAGGGGTCGATCATGTTGACGTCGTTTAAGTCGGCGGTGGCTGCTTCGTAGGCCAGGTTGACCGGGTGCTTCAGCGGGATATTCCAGATGGGGAAGGTCTCGAATTTTGCGTAGCCGGCGCAGATGCCGCGTTTGTATTCGTGGTAAAGCTGGGAAAGGCAGGTGGCCATTTTTCCGCTTCCCGGGCCGGGGGCGGTGACTACGACCAGGGGCCGGGAGGTTTCGATGTATTCGTTTTTGCCGTAGCCTTCATCGCTTACGATGAGCGAGGTATTGCTGGGGTATCCGGCAATTGGATAGTGAAGATAGACGCGGATGCCTAATTTTTCCAAATGCTTTTTAAACAGATCGGAGCTTTCCTGGCCGGCGTACTGGGTGATGCAGACGCTGCCTACGTAAAAGCCTCTTTCTGTAAATTCGTCAATGAGACGGCGTACGTCTACGTCATAGGTGATGCCCAGGTCGCCGCGCATCTTATTTTTATCAATGTCGGCAGCGCTGATGACAATGACGATCTCTGCCTGGTCGCTGAGCTGCATGAGCATGCGGAGCTTGCTGTCAGGCTCGAATCCGGGAAGAACTCTGGAAGCGTGGAAATCGTCGAACAGCTTGCCGCCGAATTCCAGGTAGAGCTTGTTGTTGAACTGAGCAATGCGTTCGCGGATGTGCTCTGACTGCGTCATTAAATATTTTTCGTTGTCAAATCCTATCTTCATTTGTTCTTTCTTCCTTTCCTGTCACACGATATTCAGGTACGCAGAAGCGGGTGACTAAAGCGTACCTGATAATGAAAATTCCCTGGTGTAAACGATATAAAACCAATTGCAGCCCCCAAAGGCCGCAAAAAAATAATCTGTCACTAGTATACTACAATTTGGGGTGTTTGTAACAGTGTTTTTTAAATTTTTTGTCTGGAATTTGTCTGAGGATGTAACTGTTCGGGCTAGTCTGAACTGCTGTTGGAATTTTTTAGGCCTGAATTTAATATAAGAGGGCAGATATTTCTGGTTAAAAGTACGCTAACAATATAAGGAGTGATTATTTTGACATTTCATGTCGTGTTTTCATGGGAAATTCACAATCTGCCAGTTGATTTATGTGGGAAATCTCTTTATAATATAGAATAGTTATGCGCATTGCGCAGACTAACAAGAGGAGGAACAAAATGGATAATCATTTGGACAACAACCCGAACGGCAATCGTCCTGATAATCGTGACCCCAAGAATCAAAAGGGGCCGAATAAAAATCATCAGTCGATTCTTGCCTTTCTGATATGTCTGCTGGTCACTCTGGTTTGTCTGAGCCTTTTCACGAATATGCTCAAGGATAATTCCAGTGAAATCAGCTATGACAAGTTCATTGATATGGTGGAGAAGGACCAGGTCAAGGAGGTCACGATCCAGTCCGGAACTTTAACGATCGTTCCGAAGAGTCAGCTTTCTCCGTATGGAGATATGAAGTATTACACCAACCAGGTGGAGGATGAGAATAAGCTCACTGAGCGTCTGGAGGGCAAGGGGATTAATTTCCATTCAGAGCCGCCGGATGCCATGGGAGAGTTTCTTGCTATGATCCTCAGCGTGCTTCTGCCGACTGTGCTGCTGTTTGTGATGCTGATGTTCTTTATGCGCCGTATGAATAAGGGCGGCGGAGTGATGGGTGTGGGTAAGAGCCGCGCCAAGGCTTATATCCAGAAGGAGACGGGAATTACCTTCAAGGATGTGGCAGGACAGGACGAAGCTAAGGAATCTCTGCAGGAGGTCGTTGATTTCCTGCATAATCCGGGGAAATATACGACCATCGGTGCGAAGCTGCCTAAGGGTGCGCTTTTGGTGGGACCTCCCGGAACAGGTAAGACACTGCTTGCCAAGGCTGTGGCCGGGGAAGCGCATGTACCGTTTTTCTCCCTCTCCGGTTCGGAGTTTGTGGAGATGTTTGTGGGTGTGGGTGCGTCCCGTGTCCGCGATCTGTTTGAGGAGGCGAAGAAGAATGCCCCCTGTATCGTGTTTATTGACGAGATTGACGCCATCGGTAAGAGCCGTGATTCCCGTTACGGCGGAGGGAACGATGAGCGTGAGCAGACTTTGAACCAGCTTTTGGCTGAGATGGATGGTTTCGATACATCTAAAGGGCTTTTGATCCTGGCGGCGACGAACCGTCCGGAGGTTCTTGACCCTGCGCTTCTGCGTCCGGGACGTTTTGACCGTCGCGTGATCGTAGACCGGCCGGATTTAAAGGGCCGTGTGGATATCCTGAAGGTTCATGCCAAGGATGTGCTCCTGGATGATACCGTGGATTTCGAGGAGATTGCCCTTGCCACTTCGGGAGCGGTTGGTTCTGATCTGGCAAATATGATCAATGAGGCAGCCATTCTTGCCGTGAAAAACGGACGGCGTGCAGTAGGCCAGAAGGATCTGCAGGAGTCTGTGGAAGTCGTGCTTGTCGGTAAGGAGAAGAAGGACCGTATCCTCAGCGCGCAGGAGCGCCGGATCGTGTCTTATCATGAGGTGGGTCATGCGTTGGTGAGTGCGCTGCAGAAGGACGCGGAGCCGGTGCAGAAGATTACGATTGTGCCCCGTACTATGGGTGCGCTTGGTTATGTCATGCAGGTTCCTGAGGAGGAGAAATATCTCAACACCCAGAAGGAACTGGAGGCTATGCTGGTCGGCTATCTTGGCGGACGTGCGGCGGAGGAGATTGTGTTTGATACCGTTACGACCGGAGCGGCCAATGATATTGAGCAGGCGACGAAGGTTGCCAGGGCAATGATCACTCAGTATGGTATGTCGGCGAAATTCGGGCTTATGGGCCTGGCTACTCAGGAAAATCAGTATCTTACCGGTCATACAGTGCTCAATTGTGGTGATGATACTGCCACAGAGGTGGACCATGAGGTCATGCAGCTTCTGCACTATTCCTATGAGGAGGCGAAACGTCTGCTCAGCGGCCATAGGGAAGCTCTTGATAGGATTGCCGGGTATCTGATTAAGAAAGAGACGATTACGGGCAAGGAATTTATGAAGATTTTCCGTGCGGTAGAGCGAGGGATTGAGATTCCGGAGAACATTGACGAACTGAATCTCGAAGAGTTGGGCAGTGAGGACAAAAAAGCGCAGGAGCCAGCGGCGGTTGAGACAAAAAAAGCACAGGAGCCAGCGGCGGTTGAGACTGAAAAGCTGCAGGAGCCGATGTCAGTTGAGACTGAAAAGCTGCAGGAGCCGATGGCAGTTGAGGCTGAAAAGCTACAGGAGCCGATGGCGGTTGAGACTGAAAAGCTTTAGGAGCCGATGGCAGTTGAGGCTGAATAGCGTTAGGAGCCAGTGGCAGATGAGCTGCGGTACTTGAGACGGATAAATCTCAGGAATAGATAGTACAAATAAAAGAGGACCGGGAGAAATCCCGGTTTTCCTATTATAATTAATAGAGTAGAGAAATCGAAATTACTTTTGGTAAGAAAAGATTCGTAAGGGGAGCAGCAGACAATGCGCGGCGGCTCCGGGGATGGAGGAAATGATGTTTCAGATAGAGGAAGAATTGAAGAAGCTGCCCGCCAAGCCGGGAGTTTACATCATGCATGATGAGAGGGATGAGATCATCTATGTGGGCAAGGCAGTGAGCCTCAAAAACAGGGTGCGCCAGTATTTCCAGAGCAGCCGGAACAAGGGTGCAAAGATTGAGCAAATGGTCACGCATATTGCCCGTTTTGAATATATCATCACGGATTCAGAGCTGGAGGCACTGGTGCTGGAATGCAACCTGATCAAGGAGCACAGGCCCAAGTACAATACCATGCTCAAGGATGACAAAAGCTATCCGTTTATCAAGGTTACGGTAAATGAGGCATATCCCAGGGTGCTGTTTTCCAGACGGATGAAAAAGGACAAGGCCAAGTATTTCGGCCCGTATACCAGCGCAGCCGCGGTAAAGGATGTGATCGAGCTGGTGAAAAAGCTCTACATGGTGCGTTCCTGCAACCGTGTTCTGCCCCGGGACTGCGGTAAGGACAGACCTTGTCTGTATTATCATATGAAGCAGTGCACTGCGCCCTGTCAAGGGAACGTGACCAGTGAGGAATATAAGAAAAACATTAACCGTGTCATCCGTTTCCTGAACGGAGATTTCCAGGAGACTATTGACGAGCTTACGCAGAAAATGGAAACTGCTTCTGAGGAGCTGCGCTTTGAGGATGCTGTGGAATACCGTGACTTGATCCAGAGCATCCGAAAAATCGGGGAACGGCAGAAAATCACCAGCTACGGGCAGGAGGATAAGGACATTATTGCCGTGGCTATGGACGAGAGCCAGGATTTGCGGGAGCAGGATGCCGTGGTGCAGATTTTCTTTATGCGGGACGGCAAGCTTATCGGGCGCGACCATTTCTATCTGCGGGTAGCCAGGGGCGATACGAAGGAGCAGGTGCTTTCCAGCTTTCTTAAGCAGTTTTATGCGGGCACTCCTTTTATTCCAAGGGAAATTATGCTGCAGAAGGAGATTGAGGATGCGGAGATTATCGAGGAATGGCTTTCCACAAGGAGAGGGCAGCGTGTGCATATCCGTGTCCCGAAAAAGGGCACAAAGGAGAAGCTCGTGGAGCTGGCGCAGGAGAATGCCACAATGGTCCTGAGCAAGGACCGTGAGCGGATTAAGCGTGAGGAGGGCAGGACCATTGGTGCGGTGAAGGAGATTGAAGGCTGGCTGGGGCTTTCCGGCGTAGCGCGCATGGAGGCGTTCGATATTTCCAATATCAGCGGCTTTGAGTCCGTAGGCTCGATGGTGGTGTATGAAAGAGGCAGGCCCAAACGAAGTGATTACCGTAAATTTAAGATTAAATGGGTGCAGGGTCCCAATGATTACGCCAGCATGGAAGAGGTGCTGACCAGGCGTTTTACACACGAGAGCAAAGGTGAATTCGACAGTTTTGCGAAGCTGCCGGATCTGATCCTTATGGATGGCGGGCGTGGGCAGGTGAATATTGCGCTTAAGGTGCTGGGTGAGCTGGGACTTGATATTCCGGTGTGCGGCATGGTAAAGGATGACCATCACCGCACCAGGGGACTTTATTTTGAAAATGTGGAGATTGCCATTGATACCTCGAGTGAGGGTTTCCGTCTGATTACAAGAATCCAGGACGAGGCTCACCGTTTTGCCATTGAGTATCACCGTTCTCTGCGCAGTAAGGAGCAGGTGCGCTCCATTCTTGATGATATACCGGGCATTGGTGAGACGAGGCGTAAGGCGCTGATGCGGCGGTTTAAGGCGGTTGAAAATATCCGCGACGCATCCCTCGAGGAGCTTTCCCAGACAGAGACGATGAATATGCGGAGTGCGCAGCAGGTGTACGACTTTTTTCATTGAAGAGGGTAGTTGGAATGTGTTATAATAACAGGAATGAAGATATGAAACGGAAAAGGAGATAAGTATATGAAGGGTGTACAGTTGACGAAAATGGCGCTGGAGCTGGGGCTTACGAACCTGACTCCGGAGATTGACCTCACGGAAATCCTTATCATGACGGCGGAAATTAACCGTCCTGCCTTGCAGCTTACAGGATATCTGGAGCATTTTGCCAATGAGCGTGTGCAGATCATCGGGTATGTGGAATATACCTACCTGATGCAGTTAAATGATGAGGAACGGAAATTTAAGTATGAGAGATTTATTTCCAGTAAAATCCCCTGTGTGATTTTCAGCACCATGACCAGGCCTTCACAGGATATGATAGACCTGGCGTTGAAATATAATGTTCCGACCTTTGTCACTGAGAGGACAACCTCCAGCTTTATGGCAGAAATCATCCGTTGGCTGGGCGTACAGCTTGCACCCTGTATATCCATCCATGGTGTTTTGGTGGATGTTTACGGCGAAGGTGTGCTGATCACGGGCGAGAGCGGCATTGGAAAAAGCGAGGCGGCTCTGGAGCTGATTAAGCGAGGCCACCGTCTTGTGAGCGACGACGTGGTGGAGCTGCGTAAGGTGAGTGATGTGACCCTGGTTGGTTCTGCACCTGATATTACAAGGCATTTTATTGAATTGCGCGGCATTGGGATCATTGATGTGAAAACCCTGTTTGGTGTGGAGAGTGTTAAGGATACACAGTCCGTGGATCTGGTGATCAAGCTCGAGGAGTGGGACAGAGATAAGGAGTATGACCGTCTGGGACTTCATGAGGAATTTACCGAGTATTTGGGAAATAAGATTGTGTGCCATTCCCTTCCCATCCGCCCCGGCAGAAATCTGGCCATTATCGTGGAATCTGCCGCTGTCAACCACAGACAGAAGAAGATGGGATATAATGCAGCGGAGGAATTGTATAAGCGCGTGCAGGCAAATATTGCCAAGAAGCGTGATGTGTAGGGAGTAAGATGTGTAAGTGGCATACATGTAGCCGCATTAATGAAGAAATGATAATAGAGCAACATATTTTTATAGTTATTAGGAAAGGACGGTAGCTGAAATGGGATTATATTGTTTTGGAATCGATGTGGGGGGAACCTCTGTAAAATGCGGGCTTTTTCTCACGGACGGAACGCTGATTGAAAAATGGGAAATTCCTACCCGAACAGAGAACAATGGTTCGGAAATCCTTCCTGATGTGGCGAAAACCATCCAGGCCAAGATTGATGAGCGCGGCATTGAAAAGGATAAAGTGGACGGTGTGGGTATCGGTATTCCCGGCCCGGTCAATGAGCACGGCGAGGTTCCCTGTGCCGTAAATCTGTATTGGGGATTTAAAGCGGTCTCCAGGGAGTTGAGCGAGCTTACCGGCCTGGCAGCACAGGCAGGCAATGACGCAAATGTAGCGGCTCTCGGAGAAGCCTGGAAGGGTGCGGCAGCAGGCGCGAAGAACGTGGTGATGGTGACGCTTGGGACAGGTGTCGGCGGCGGTATCATTGTGGATGGAAAGATTGTTTCCGGCCATCACGGAGCAGGCGGCGAAGTGGGACATGCAAATATTAATCATAATGAAACAGAAAGCTGCAATTGCGGAAATAAGGGATGCCTGGAGCAGGTGGCTTCCGCGACAGGTATCGTGCGTGTGGCAAAGCAGGAGCTGGCGGCAAGCTCTGATGAGAGTGTGCTGAGAAACAATAGCAAACTGAGTGCAAAGGCGGTTCTCGACGCGTTTAAGGATGGAGATGCGGCGGCGGTACGTATTATGAATAAAGTAGGGGAAGAACTGGGAGGCGCGCTTGCGATTTTCGCAGCGGTGATCGATCCGGAGACGATTGTTGTGGGCGGCGGCGTATCTAAGGCCGGACAGCCGCTTATCGACTGTATCCAGAAGTACTACCGGGAATATGCGTTCTCATTGTGTAAGGATACCCCGATTGTGGTGGCAAGCCTGGGTAATGACGCCGGTATTTACGGCGCGGCACGTATGGTAATAAAGGAAGCGTAATACATAATATTAAAAAAGAACATTCCCGCAGGGAAATCAATGGTAAAGGCTTTTGATTCCTGCGGGAATGTTCTTTTTTTGTGTTTGATTTTAATTAGTCGTAGTAGATGATCTCCATATTGCCGTTGTCTCCACCATCACCGCCGCCATCACCACCGTCACCGCCTGGATTGTCGGGGTTATCGGGGTCTGGGTAGTCTGGATCAGGCTCAGGATTATCCGGGTCGGGTTCAGGGTTATCCGGGTTGGGATTATCTGGATCCGGTTCTTCCGGCGGATAAGTTATTTCAGGAGCCGGGGTCGGTGTGAGCCCGCTCTCGTCAGTATCATATTCTTCATATTCTTCTACATAGAAATGCTGATCGCAATAATCTGTAGGAGCGGTACCGATATCAAAGTATTCGATTGTTACATCCGGGCAGCCCGCACGTGGCAGCAGACCAGTTTCCGAGCAGACACTCATCTTCTCGATGCTTGCTGGTTTGTCGAATTCCTTATAGGCCATGCCTTGATGAATCCTTGACATTACCTTTTTCCATAAAGTTTTGTGGAAGTTACGGGCATAATCAGGAAGCTTCTCATTGTTGTCATAGCCGGACCATACCGCGCAGGTATAATACGGTGTATAGCCAACAAACCAAAGGTCATTGTATTCCTCAGTAGTACCGGTCTTTCCGGCTACTGCCATGTTATCAAGCTGGCAGGCAGTACCTGTACCGTGCTTAACAACATCTTCCATAGCGTTGGTGAGCAGCCATGCGGTACTTTCCTTAATCACGGAGCGCTCAACAGAGGTATTCTCGATGAGTACATTTCCGTTGTGGTCCAGGATCTTGGTATAGTAGATTGGCTTAATATAATTACCGCTGTTCGCAATTGCTGCATAGGAGGCACAGAGCTCTACGTTGGTAACACCTTTTGCAATAGCACCAAGTGCAAGAGACGGGTTCGCATCGGTCCAAACATCTCCGTTGGCATCCGTATCTTCCTCTGTTCCGTGAACGAGGGTAGTGAAACCGAAGTCATCCAAATATTTAAGCCCAAGCTCAGGCGTAATGTCTTCCAGACATTTGACTGCGACGACATTGATTGAATTCTGGATTGCCTGTCGGATGGTTGTAGTGCCGTTGTAGGTACGGGTTGCATTATTAACAGGGGCACCGTCAGGGTAATTAAATGGCTCATCCTCATAGGTGGTTGCCAAAGACATACCTTTCTCATTGAGGGCAGGCGCATAGGTGGAAATCGGCTTGAAAGTGGAACCGGGCTGGCGTGTTGAGTCGGTAGCACGGTTCAGGGTCAGGCTTGCGGTTTTCTCCCCACGTCCTCCTACGATAGCTTTTACATAACCGGTATGCTGGTCAATGACGCTCATGGAGGACTGCGGCTGCGGTGCAAAGTTTACACGTTCGGCTACAAGCTTACTGCCGTTGGCAAAGATATCTGCTTTATAACGGTCTACATAGGCCTGGCCTTCCTCGGGCGAATCAAACAACAGATCGAATTCCGGGTCTTCGTTCTGAAAATAAAGCCTCATCATTTCCTTGCTGTAGTTGACCTCGTTTCCGTCAGCATCCGTAACAGTGAGTGCAAAGTCAAGAGCATACTGTACGTATTCCGGGTAGTTCTCGGGATTTGCGTATTCTTCGTCAAGGATTTTCTGGATATCCGGGCTCTGGGTAGTGTGTACCTCAAGACCACCGCTGTAAAGCAGGTTGCTGGCCTGGGTCCGTGTATAACCCTTGATACTCATGAAATCATTGATGATCTGGTCAGTAAGCTCATCCTCGAAATAAGAGTAAACAGTATTCTTGGTGCTTGTGTTAACTTCCTGCGCTTCCTGAATCCGGGAGTATACGTCGTCGTTCAGAGCTTGTTCGTACTGCTGCTGGTCAATATATCCCTGGTCACGCATATGCTCGAGAACTTCTTTTTTTCTCTTGGCGTTGTCCTTAGGATTCAGGATGGGGTTGAATTTACTTGGATTCTGTGTGATACCTGCCAGTGTAGCGCACTCGGACAGATTCAAATCCCATACATCCTTATTAAAATACTGGCGGGCGGCAGCCTGTACTCCATAGGCCCCGGCTCCCAGGTTGATGGTATTAAGATAGTTTTCAAGGATTACATTCTTGTCATTGATCTTTTTTTCTACCTGGACTGCAAGATACTGCTCCTGGAATTTACGCGTGAATTTCTCTATCCAGGTGGACTCCTTGGTCCAGTCGGTAAATACGTTGTTTTTCAAAAGCTGCTGGGTGATGGTACTGGCACCCTCGGAGATATTTCCTGTGGTGATGGCTTTCACACCGGCACGTACAATACCTCTGACATCAATACCGTTATGTTCATAAAATCGTTCATCCTCGATCGCCACTACCGCGTGCTGCAGGTCGACAGGTATCTGGTCTATGGAGACCGGGAGTCTGTTGGAACTGGGCGCGGCAAGCTTACGGATCTGGTTGCCCTGGTCATCGTACAGGAATGAGGCATAACCCAGGGGCATGATATCGATATCGTCTACATCAGGTGCATTGTCGATCACGCCTTTGACTGCACCGAATCCCAGACAGGCGCCGATGACACAGACTGTAATCAGACATATGAATAAAACTCTGATAAACGAAACATGTGCCCTTTTTCCCATCATGGATGAACGGGAAATCAGGGCGTTCCGTTTCTTTGAGGTCGATTTTTTTCCGTAATTCATGTTATTCCTCCTTTTATAATCCGTTTTATTATATCAAATCTATATAGGTAAATAAACCCCAAAATAAAAACTTCACATTTTCTTTAGAATCAGGGAAGAAATTGTCGGCTTCCCACTGCGGTCCGGGCTGAGACAGCTTTATAAAAAGAGGATTGCGGTGCTTTTCTGCGATAACTGTCTTTTGCTATTAGGATTGACAGAAATAGCAAAGTTAATGTAACAAATGACATGGGGATTTTATTGATTTTTTTATAGGGGGGGGGGTAAAATAAGATTACCATATTATGGATTTTATAAAGTTAGGGGGAACAAACATGAAAAAGAAGATTTTGGCATGTATGCTGGCACTGGCAGTAGTGTGCAATTCTGGAGGTGTTGCCTGGGCATTTGGCGGCTCGGATGAGGAAGTGGAGGTGTTCGATTCCGGGAATGTTGTTTGGGATGGAACTAAACAGAAGGAGGTGGAGCAGTACGAGGAGCCGGGAATAGAAGACGATGTTGAGGTATTCGAGGGAAGCGGGCAGCTTGTTGAGGCAGAGACAGTATCGAAAAATGGTGCGATATCAGGAGACAATGTGACAGATGAGGACGTGTTTGGAAATGATATCGAAGAGGATGTTGTGGCTTTTTCAGATGAGGAGCCTGTATTTGGCGATTCTGCCCACATGCTAGTAAATACTGGACACGCCGGTACTTTAGAAGCAGGACAGTCCATTGCTCTTTCGGGAAATGCAGATGGGAAAGCAGATTTCACCTTTAAGGCAAATGAGGATGGAATTTATAAGTTTAATTTATCTGAGTGGCTGGATATGAGCTTTCCTGAAGGAATTAATCTTGGCTATGGTAATAATTTCCGTGTTGTAAAACTGGCAGCTGGAAGTTATGCAGTTCAGTGTAGTGAAGTTGCAGAGAGGGTGACAGTGACTGCTGAAAAGATGATTGATGTAGAGCGTCTTGAGTTAGTAAGTTATAACCCAAATATATTTTACAAAGGTGAAATTGTATTTGATGACAGTAATGCAGTGGTCGATATAACGAAAGCTGATGGCACAGTGGAGAGAGCATCAAAAGAGGAGTCTTCGTATGGCTTCCTTGAATTTCGACATTACGCAGATACAATCAGTTGCTATTTTCCATGGGCAGCAGGTATATACGGAGAGTGGACCGGACTCTCATTTAAGGATATAAGTGAGAATGATCCTAAAAAAATTAGTACGGACACCGGAGAAATTCAAGTTTCACCTAATGAAGATGGAAGATATTATGTACAATTCATTCCGGAATCAACGGGAATTTATAGCATATCTTTTGGACTTGGAGAGGAGGAAATAAACGGAAACCATATTTCAGTATATGAGGTACCGAAAAGCGATGATGGAGCAGGATGGCGACCCTTAAAAGACGTTTATACATCCCCCAATATAACAGTAGAACTGACAGAAGGCAGGCAATATATAGTCAGAGCGAAAGTATCAGGGCTGACAAGAAACATTTCAGCGAAGGTGGAGACTGCGGTAGGTGTACAGTCTTTTAAATTAGCATCAGGCTCAAAACTTCCAACGGAGATGGTGAGGGATTTCACTGAGATTTCTCCGGATACAAAATTTGAAATAAAATATACAGATGGTACATTAGACGAAATAGGAATCCAGGACATTAGTCCAAACCATGGCTGGATTAATCGGAAGGAAGATGGTAATGGAAACTTGATTTTTTCTTTAAATCAAGATTTACAGAGCGATGAGGAAGGCCATTTTGTAAAAGGACCTAAGGTTATTGATTTTGGGAATGCGACAGGAATAACGGAGATTCCATTGGAACAGACTGAGAGTATTCCACTTTCTGATATTTACTTGGACGGTGCTTACTTTAAATTCCAGGCACCGGAGGAAGGTACTTTTAAATTTCTCATAAAAAACGCTGGGAAAATTTCTACAAGTTGGGATGAATCGTACCAGGGGGATCAAAATGTTGATCATGAGATGTTTGTTACGCTTTCAAAAGATGATTGTGCCTATCTTAAAGCATCTGATTTGAGCGCGGAAATGGTAGAAGTAACGGTCAGCAGGATTCCTGCAATTAAATCTATAACTTTAATAGATGGAGAAATAGATGGCAAAACTTTTATTCGCAGTATTCTGGAGTCTTATGGGCTCTTCCTCATTTATGGAGATTGTAGGTTTAAAGTTGAATATACAGATGGAACGCCACCAGAGATAATTTCATTTTTCGATGATGGACAAAGCAGGTATTATGGAAGTCTGCATATAAGCAGAATTTGGGATGATCACGGTAATATTCTTGCAGGAAAAAGAAAGATTACGTTTGGATTCGATGGCTCAGGCGTAAGGACACCTGAGTATACAATAGATATTGTAGACCTTGATTCCGAAATGTTTTCTTCGATTAAGATTGGAGAGGCTCAGACACTGAGAAAGGGGCCACAAGATATGCAATGGCTTCGTTTCCAAGCTCCGGAGGCGGGAACATATTATTTTAATATCAAGGCTTCTGGAGAAGATATAACGCAGGACAGCGAATACTTCTGGGCCCGAGAATCTGCAAAAGTGAGAGGCTCACAAGAGTTAAAATGGAATAAAACATGGAAATTAGATCCATTTGTACTTCAAAAGGGAGAAGTGATCTATATAGGAATTGCTGAGCCCCAAGCTGTAGTAACTGCAAAAGTAGTGAATGTGCCAAATATAACGAAGATTGAGCTTGCTAATGGTGAGGTATTGCCGGATGCATATATTTCTGAATTCCTTGAGGCAGAGGGTTACGGCTCACTAAAATTTAAAATTATATTTAGTGATAATAAGTCTATTGTGGCGGCTGTGTGGGACATCATCCAAAGAGACGGCATCAGCTATGGGGAACTAAACTGTGAGCGGCCGATAAATGACGATGGTGATTATGCAAGCGGCAAAATAAAAGTATATGTAGGAGATACCTACATAGAAGAAATGAGCTATTTTAAAGATGTTACTGTAAAAAAAGCGGCAGATATTACGGATTTACCACAATTGAAACAGAATACCCCCATATCCTCTACAAGCAGTGTAAACTACAACAATGCATATTGTTTTGTTTACGAGGCAGAGCAGCAAGGAATCTATGAGATTTCATTTACACCGAAAGACAACGATGCAGACAATTGGAACAGATTCTGGCTGCTAAAAGACGGCAGGGTTTCTGACAGTGGTGCTTGGGGCGGTACATCCTTTGTGCGAGAGATGAAAGCGAATGAAAAAATATACTTTATGTATAAAGGGCAAGACTGCTCAGTAGATGTGAAACCAACAGGAACAACAATAAAAAGTTTTTCGGTAACACCTAAGTACCAAGATATACTCTACGGACATTTCTGTGAATTTAATAAGTGGGAATTCCAGCTTACACTGTCGGATGAAAGTAAATCAGAAACACAGTATTCTGGTTACAGCAGCTTTGACCGTTACGGGCGTATTGACTATACGTTAGATAATGGAAGGAATTTCGAGGATGGCGCTGGTATTGGCGAAACAAATGTACAGTTCTATTTAAGAGATTTTCCCGATATAAAATCAGAAAAAATTCCGATTTCTGTAAAAAAGGGATCGGAAATGAACTTTACCAAGCTGGAATTGGACAAGGAAGTGAAGGTAGAGGAAACATCTACGTATGCAAATTATCACAGCGCAACATTCATACCTGAGGAAGATGGCCTATATGAATATAAGGTCAAGAGCTGGTTTAATGTAGAATTGATTGATGATGATGGGATAAACCCCTGGATTGATTCTACAGACAACATATACGAAGGTGTTATCGAGGGAAGAGCCAATAAGGGCTACACATTTTTAGTTGAATGGCCTGACGGCGCGGAAATTGGCGAGAGCACCATTCTCATAACAAAGATTGACAAAACCAATCTTCAGACTCTGTACAATGCAAACAAGGACAAATCCTCCTCCGGCTACACCACTTACAGCTGGAACGCATTTGCTCATGCATTAGAGGAAGCAGAAGCGGTCCTGGAAAATGAAAGTGCACTTCAGAGAGAAATTGACAAGGCGTATGAAAATCTTGAAACAGCAATAAAGGGTCTGACATATATTTATTATCCACCGTCAGTGGACAAGAGCTCGCTGCGCCAGCTTTATAACACCTGCAGCGGCTATAAAGAAGCTGATTATACGGCACAGTCCTGGAAAGCCTTCCAGGAAGCAATGACCACTGCGAAGTCTGCATTAGACAACAGCTATAGTCAGTCTACAGTTGATGACGCGGAAAAGAAATTAAAGGCAGCAGCAGATGGTTTAGTAAAAGCAGCAGACAAGAAATCCCTCCAGGAAGCTTTTGACAAATATAAAGCTTACGATAAGGCTGATTATACAGAGACAACATGGGCTCCATTTGAAAAGGCGCTTTCAGATGCTGAAAAAGGCTTAGCAGATAAGGATTTGACAACAGAAAAGGCATCAGAACTCCTCACTGCATTGGAAAAAGCCGCCGCAGGGCTTAAGAAGGTCGGTGTTCCTGTTTTAAAAACAGTGAATGTTTCCGGAAATAAAGCCACTGTACAATTAAGTGGAAAAGCGGAGAAGGCCCAAGGGTATGATTTTGTTATTGGTACGGACAAGAATTGTATTCGTACCAAGAAATACGATGGTGCTCGCAAAAATATTACAACTCTCAAAACAGATTTTAAATATGTGCAAAAGGGTACTTATTATGCATATTGCCATGCATGGAAGAAAGTAGATGGTAAAAAGGTATTCGGTGGATGGTCTCAGCCGTTTAAATTCACTGTAACAGCGACTACGCCTGTCACTCCAAAGATAAAATCTATCTCTGTTAAGGGAAGTACAGTTACCGTCGTCTTTGAGAAAATCAAAAATGTTACAAGCTATGATGTAGTTCTCGGCAAAAAAACAGCCAATGATAGTATATACGGCAAGCGTCCTGTGGATTACGGCAAGCTTGTGAAAAAGAGTAAAGGAAATGCCATTGTATTTAAAAATGTGAAAAAGGGGACCTATTATCTGGGAGCACACGCTGCAAACCGTACAGGAAAAGGCGGCAAAAAGATTTTCAGTAAATGGTCCGGAGCGAAAAAATTAGTAGTGAAGTAGTTATTGACCGGCAGAGCAAAAAAGCTCTGCCGGTTTTCTATAATGACGGATATTTCAAATCAAAGATGTATAGTTGTTTGATTTACTCCAATTGACTTTAAAATAATAATAAAGTATAATGTATTAAAACACACCATTGAAGAAAATTTTTTGTGTGGTTTAATACAGAGGTGAGATAATGCTCGAACAGAAAGATATAAATAATCTTGGTAAAATTTTCTCGGATTATGATTATATCATGACAACAGCTCAGCTTAACACGGAAAAACTATACTATAGAGACATTCAGCGGATGTTGGAAGATGGATTGATTGAAAAGGTCAAGCGGGGCTATTACCACTGGATTGAGGACTATGGTAAAAGCGAAGTGGTAATTATCAATAGCTTATTTCCTGATGCTGTGCTTTGTATGGAAACTGCTCTGTTTTATTACAGATACAGTGACAGAAACCCTGTCGAATGGAATATTGCAATAGACAAGAATACTTCCCGGCACCGTACAAAAATAGATTATCCTTTCGTCAAGGCTTATCGAGTTGAACCCGAGCTGCTTCCTGTGGGCGAGACAAAAGGTAAAATAGACTTTACGGAAGTTCGCATTTATGACCGTGACCGAACAATCTGCGATGTATTGCGGAATATGAACAAGATGGATAAAGAGATTTTTAACAAAGCAGTGCAGGGTTATGTAAAAGACCAAAGAAAGAATATACCAAAACTCATGGAATATGCGAAGGTTTTGCGCGTGCAGAAACGTGTAAAAGAATTGATTGGAGTGTGGTTATAATGGCGGATATAGCGGCATCTGTTCTGGCAAGGCTCAGAAATAAAGCAAAGGCTTCTGGTATTAGTTATCAGCAGTGCTTGCAGCTTTTTATGCAGGAGGAATTTTTGAGAAAACTTTCAAAGTCCGGATATGATGATTTTCTGATACTAAAAGGTGGTTTGTTTATTTATACGCTTACAAACTTTGAAAGTAGAGCAACCATTGATGTTGATTTCCTGCTTCGTGGATATTCTAATTCAATGGAAAATGTAAAAGACTTGATTAATAAAATTATTGATACACCAACAGATAATGATTATATCAAGATGACGGCAAAAGGTTTTGAAGAAATTTCTCCGCAAAGAAAATACCACGGTATAAGTACGCAAATTATTGGTCAGATAAAGAATGTACGAGTGCCGTTCAATGTTGACATTGGGGTTGGTGATATAATCGTGCCGAAAGCTGAGGAACGCACGATCAATACACAGCTCCCTAATTTTGAGGCTCCCGTTATCAAAACTTATTCTCTTGAAAGCACAATAGCTGAAAAGCTTGACGCTATTCTGCAACGCTTTGAGCTGACAGGGAGAATGAAAGATTTCTATGATATTTACTATCTTTCAAGGACATTCGATTTTGAGGGAATAAAATTGCAGACTGCTATTTATGAAACTTTACAGAATCGAGGTACGCCTTATGACAAAAGCAGCTTTAAGCGAATCGCCGCACTTTTCGAAGATGAGGACATGCAAAAGCGATGGAAATACTTTATGAAAAACATAAAAGATGAAACACTTGATTTTTCAGTTGTTATTGCAGAAATGAAAGTTTTCCTGGAGCCGGTATTTGACGCGATAGTGAATGAAGAAGAATGGCAAAAATTATGGACGTCACATAAAGGATGGCGATATTATAAAGATTAAAAACAATAAGGATGCACTGCAACGTAAGCACAATATAAGCACAATAATTCTTATATACGCATTCTAATAAAATCTCGGAGGCAAGCAAAATGCTGGAACAATACAAGACGATTCACGAAGGCGGTGCAGGTGAAATCGTGGAAAAGAAATCCCGGTTCATCGCCACCGTCCGTCTGGTGGAAACAGAAGAACAGGCCCTGGCCTTTATAGAAGAGATGCGCAAAAAATACTGGGATGCCAGTCACAACTGCTATGTATACTCAGTGGGCGAAAACCGCGAGTACACACGCTGCAGCGATGATGGGGAGCCCTCGGGCACAGCAGGCCGGCCCATGCTGGATGTGATCCTGGGAGAGGATATCTACAATGTAGCCGTGGTAGTCACCCGTTATTTCGGCGGCACGCTTTTGGGCACAGGCGGCCTTGTGCGTGCATATTCCAAGGCTGTACAGGAGGGACTGCGCCAAAGCCGGATCATTGAGAAAATCCATGGCATATCCCTCGAAGTGACCACCGATTACACAGGAATCGGCAAAATCCAGTACATTGCAGGGGAGCGCAAGATTCCAATCCTCGACTCAGAATATACAGACAAGGTCACTCTGCGCCTGCTTGTGCCCTTTGGCGAGGTTGAGTCCGTTCAAAAGGCTATTACCGAGGGCACGAACGGCCGCGCAAGCATGCAAAAGGAAAAAGACTTATATTTCGCTCTTCTGGACGGAGAAGTTCTCCTTTTCGAAAGGTAACCGTACTCTGTGAAATTCACCAAATTTTATCGTAATAAAAAGCAGGTACAACCACAAAAGGATTGTACCTGCCGACTATACCTGCCTGCCGACTATACCTGCCAAAGCTTTAATCTATCAATCAGCATTTCTCCGGTTCCGGATAATCTGTTCCAAAAGTATCCACAGTCATGGATTTAATCTTCTGCTCATCAAGAGGTCTGTCACTGTAATCAGTATCTTCCTCTGCAATTCTGTTCACCACATCCATACCCTCGATTACCTTGCCGAAAGCCGCATAGCTTCCATCAAGATGCGGAGCTGCCTTGTGCATGATGAAGAACTGGCTGCCTGCGGAATTCGGGTTCATGGCTCTTGCCATGGAGAGAACGCCTGGGTCATGTGCCAGATCGTTCTTGAATCTGTTCTGTGAGAACTCACCCTTGATATTGTAGCCCGGGCCGCCCATACCGTTGCCGTTGGGGCATCCGCCCTGGATCATAAAGCCGTTGATAACACGGTGAAAAATCAGTCCGTCATAAAATCCTTTTTTGACCAGGCTGATAAAATTATTTACTGTATTCGGGGCGATTTCCGGATATAACTCTGCTTTCATCACATCGCCGTTTTCCATAGTAATGGTTACGATTGGATTTGCCATTGTTTTGTTTCTCCTTTTCAAAAAGTATTGTATTTCCCTGTTCGCTCTATTATAATATGCAAAGGACAATTCTGCAAGGAAAAGCTTAAAATGCCGCAGGGCAGGAAGCAGAGTGCGCCGCAGGGCAGGAAGCTGGTACGCCGCAGGGCAGGGAGCTGAGTGCGCCGTAGGACAGGAAGCTTAGTACGCTGCAGGACAATTTTGAAACAGCCGCCGGAGGAGAACATGGTTATAGAGACGAGAACACCTGAAGAAACATTTGCATTAGGAGAGAGGATTGGCAGGAATGCACGGCCGGGACAGATTTACACCCTGGTGGGAGATTTGGGCGTGGGAAAGACCGTGTTTACCCAGGGAGTGGCAGCAGGCCTTGACATCCATGAGCCGATCAGCAGCCCGACCTTTACCATTATCCAGGAATATGAGAGCGGACGCCTGCCGTTTTACCATTTCGACGTTTATCGTATCGGGGACATCGAAGAAATGGAGGAAATTGGCTATGACGATTATTTTTTCGGAGAGGGAATCTGCCTCATCGAGTGGGCGAACCTGATTGAGGAAATATTGCCGGAGAATCTGATCAAGGTAAGGATTGAGAAGGATTTGCAGCAGGGATTTGATTACCGCCGCATCACGATAGAGGGGATGGACGGAGAAGAAGGAGCAGATATAAAATGAAGATTTTAGCGCTGGACAGTTCCGGCATTGTGGCATCCGTGGCTGTTGTGGAGGACGACACACTGCTGGCAGAATATACGGTCAATTATAAGAAAACACACTCTCAGACCTTGCTTCCTATGTTGGATGAGGTGGTGAAGATGACAGAGCTTGATCTGGGCACCATCGACGCCATTGCGGTGGCAGCAGGCCCGGGGTCCTTTACAGGTCTTCGTATCGGCTCGGCTACGGCCAAGGGGCTTGGTTTAGCTCTTGATAAGCCGCTAGTTGCTGTGCCCACGGTGGAGGCGCTGGCTTACAATCTATATGATGTAAAAGGCCTGGTGTGCCCCATCATGGACGCACGCAGAAGCCAGGTTTATACAGGAATTTACCGTTTTGAAAAGCACGCGCTCACTGTGGTGGAGGACCAGATGGCAGTGCCTGTCACGGAGCTTCTGGAGCGGTTAAATGAGCTGGGAGAGAAAAAATCAGGTGAAAAAGAGTTAGGCGAAAAAGAACCGGTAGTGTCAGTGACTTTTTTAGGGGACGGTGTCCCGGTATTCCGTGATGTGATCGCTAGGACGTTGAAAATCCCGTATTCCTTTGCTCCTGCCCATGTGAATAAGCAGAGAGCAGCGGCAGTGGCAAGTCTTGGGATGGTTTATTATAAAGAGGGCAGGATTGAGAATGCCAGGGACCATAATCCTGAGTATCTGCGCGTATCCCAGGCAGAACGTGAGCGTGCGGAAAGAGAAGCGGGGAAGCGTTCATGATTTTACGTGAGATGTTGGTAGATGACCTGGACCAGGTAATGGAGATCGAAAACGACTTGTTCCATGTGCCCTGGACCAGGACGGGTTATTTTACCTTTCTTACCAGAAACGATTCAATGTTTCTGGTGGTCGAGGATAAGGGGCAGATCATCGGATACTGCGGCCTTCTGATGGTGCTTGATGAGGGAGATGTGACCAATGTTGCCGTGCGCAGGGACCGCCAGCGAGAGGGTATCGGACATTTCCTTATGGACAGCCTTGTGCGGCTGGCCGAAGGTATCGGTATCACCACCATCCATCTGGAGGTACGTGCGGGCAATTCCACCGCCATTCGTCTTTACGAGCGGATGGGCTTTGCCAGAGACGGAATCCGTAAAGGTTACTACACCAATCCCACGGAGGACGCTCTCTTGATGACCAGGCGCCCGCAGTGAGGAAATAAGGTTAGCGGCAAAAAGATAACATAAGGCCAGGAGGCTTAAAATGCTTCCGGCTGTCAGACCGGGCGCATGGAATGTGAGGACGATTTCGTGCGTCCCTTTTTTTAACGGAAAACCGACAAACGCTTTGTTGATCTTTTGAGGCTCTATTTTTTCACCGTCCACTGTGGCGCTATAGCCGCCGCAATATGCGAATGAGGTTACGAAATATCCGTCCTTATCCATAGCCACGCTGCCGTTTAAAAGCTGTCTGCCCTCTGTTTCCCTGTAGGTAAAGGGCTTCACGCCGGGGTGAGAGAGCGCGGACATGGGCATCGCATACGCTTTTACGTTTGAAATCTTGTAGCTGCCCTTAGAAAAGGTGATGTCTAAATCACGCAGCTCTTTGTTTCCTGACAGCGTATTACCTGACAGTGTATTTCCCGACAGCATGTAGGTAAAAGTTGTGTTATGGTTCGGGTATGGCGCCGAGGCCCCGGACAGTCGGTTGTGAATGCTGTTTATGGTCACGGAAATGTCCTGTTCGCCGCTGTAATCCACATCAAAGGAGAGGAGAAGTACCTCATTTTTAAGCGGTACGGGCAGTTCTCTGGTGATTTTTTCTTCTTTTGTGGATAAGCGCTCAAGGAAATCATCCGGCAGAGGATAACTTTTCATCTGCGACTGGTAGGGCAGGAAAGCTTCTGTGGTTTCCACGGACTCCGCGGGCACCACTGTGCGGTTTGCAAGTGTGTCAAGGTTCTGAGGATAATTCAGAGTATCATAATCACTTTCTGCCATGAGTGCGGTGCTGCCGTAAGCCATAGGCAGTACGGAGGGATTTTCCGCCAGCACGTGTTTGCCGCGTTTGCTTTTGACCTGGTAGCCGGCGGGAAGCTTATCCTCTTTAGTCTGGATATAGCGTACACCCATCAGATACTCCTGGAAAGGGTTGGCATCCGCATTGACTGCCACTCGGTTACGGATACTCACAGGCATTTTCAGCGTATCGTAGATCAGCTCGTTATAAGCGGTATTGGTTACAGAGGAATAAACCGTGCTTTTATTTTGGAGGCCAAGTGCCGCTTGGTTGGAATTTGTCATCGGGCTTTCCAGTACATCTAGCCTTGAGTTTTTGTCTTTGTAAAAGTCTGAGATTTCCTCCTGGGAAAATGCAGCGCTTTCCGCCTTCTCAACAGACACATAGTTCTCGGTGCGTGCAATAGACAGGTGGATGAGCACGGGCAGCGCACATAAAAGTGCTATTTTTCCATAAGAAAGCACACTGTTGTCTCGGAGTACATGTCGGATTGCAGCACGTCGGCTTAGCAAAAAGGTCAGCAGATAATCCTTACCTGCATAAATTATCAGCAGGATTCCGTCTGCCAGAATCAGGATTTTTGCACTGGGCGCTACCAGCCACGCACAGATTATGGCGGGGATGAGACATAGCAAGGCCAGCGGCACACTTTGCCTGATTTTTCCTGCGTCCAGTTCGTCCAAGGTTTGCGCGGTCAGGAACAGCAGCAAGGGAGTAAAGGGTATCAGACTCTTTGGCCTTGCGTAAAGCGTGCCGTTTAAAATCCAGTAGCAGACCAGGAAAAACAGCAGGCAAAAGAGTATCGTGGAAAAGGTGCGTGTCTTTTTTCTTCGTATACTTAAAAACAAAGCATATAGACAAATGATTGTCAATCCGCACCCATAGGGGCTGTAAAGCAGACTGTGCAGGCTTGGGTTTACCAGCAATAATTCAAGAATTCCTGTGCCCTTGACATCCTTCCCGTTCTCGAGAATCGCAAGGCCGGTGGGCAGCAGAAGCAGCATTGCAAGGCATACAGCCACGGCGGTGGAGAACAGGTACTTTATCCAAATAGCTGCGCCTGCCCGTGCCTTTTGCCCTGCTTGGAAGAAAAAATATACGGTACAGGCCACGAAGCACGCCGGAAAAAAGTAAAAGCTGTGCAGCAATATCATAAACAGGCTTAAAACAATACCGTTGTGGGGCAGAAATCTCCGCACGGCCTGCGGCTCCTTTTCCAACAGGTTGTCAATCGCCATGAAAGCCAGGATCAGGAAAGGCAGATAGTTTACAAACATGATCTGCCGGTGAGCCTGAAACAGGCAGTTCGCGCAGGTGTAAAGCACACCCGCCGTAAAGCAGAATTGCGGGCGGATGCCCTGCCGGCACAGCCAAAGATAAAGCAGAGTACATCCAAGCAGGATTTCAGCAATCGCATACCCCTGAATGATTGTAGCCATGGATACCTGCGGAAGAAAATAGGAAAGCAGTACGTCCGGCCGCAAAAATCCATAGTAGGACAGCGTGAAAAAGTTACTGCCTCCGCCAAGACCGCTGAAATCCGGGATAAGGTGTCCGGTGGCATAAAATTGAGTGCGCATGTATTCCGCAATCTTTACGTGCTGGCAGAACCAGTCTGTGTTTGAGCCGAAAAGATGCCCGGAGGGTACTGACAGCCAGATCAATAGTGAGGTCAGGGCAAGCAGCACACTGATGTGGATTATGTTTATTTTTATTATTTTTTTCCGTAGCATAAAAAGTCCTTTCCGGGAGATAAAGCCGCAGTCTCCCTCACGTTTATGAACCGGCAGCGGAATATTCTTTCCTTCTTTTTTACTACCTTACCACAATTATAACGAGAAATCCTTAATAATAACCTCAGATTAACCTTAAGATTTCTTAAGAACCTGCGATTTTCTTCTTAAATGCGTTATAATATAGAGGATTCATGGAAGGATAAATAACCTTTGAGGTCAATCTGGAGGTTTTGTATATGGATAATGCTAGAATTTTAATTGTGGATGATAATCCGGAAATCCGGGAAGTAGTGACGATTCTGTTAGAAGGAGAGGGCTTTACCACGGAGGAGGCCGGGGACGGAGAAGAGGCGCTTGAGAAAATCAGGAGCGCCTCCTATGATCTGATCCTGCTGGATGTGATGATGCCGGGGCTGAACGGATACCAGACCTGTGTGGAAATACGAAAGACTACCAATGCGCCGATTCTGTTTTTGAGTGCCAGAAGCCAGGTGGAGGATAAAACCATGGGCTTTTTAAGCGGCGGGGATGATTATCTTCCCAAACCCTTTTCCTACCAGGAGCTGCTTGGACGGGTCAAGGCATTGGTGCGCAGATACCAGGTCTATCAAGGCAAGCCGGAGGTGCAAAAACAGCAGGGCCTAAAGGCCGGTGAAGTAGAGGTTTCTGAAGAAAGCGGCCGTGTGTGGCGAAGAGGAGAGGAGATTTTTCTCACGGATACGGAGTTTGCAATCCTCTGTCTGCTGCTTAAAAACCGGAAACAGATTTTTTCTGTGGAAAGGCTGTATGAGGCAGTGTGGCAGGAGACTTATTATTACGGAGCAGCAAACATTGTGATGGTGCACATCAGGAATCTGCGTGCGAAAATCGAGGATGACCCGCATAAGCCCACAATTATCCGTACGGTGTGGGGAAGGGGGTATCGATGTGATTGAGGGGAAAAAGACCAGGAAGATTACCGGTGAGATGTTCCTGGTACTTCTTGTATCCGCTTTATTGGCTGTGGGATGTATGCTTTTTCTGTATGAATGCCGTTACGATGTTTTTAACTGGGCCTTAAGCAAAAATTTTGTGACTGACGGCAGGGACGAGTTTATCCGCCAGGTTTCCCGGGAGGCGCCGAACTATACGCTGGAACCAACAGTAAAGGAGGCAGACCGGGAGATGTTTGATCAGGAGCATCTGCCTTTCTTATTTGAAAACCGGGATATGTATATTGGGTTTAGTCTGTATAATAATGAAACCGGGAAGTATGTCACAGGTTATTTGCCGGAGATACTCTCGGACAGCTTCTGGGGCTCATGGTTCTTTAACGTAACGCCGCTGTTTGTCAATCAAGGGGAACGGGTGGAGACAAATGTACAGTTTCAGGATTGTGTGGCCACAATGATTGTTGAGAGCTACCGGGTCATCAGGATATTCCCCGTATATCTCGGCCTGTGCATTGGAATCAGCCTGCTTATTTTTTTAGCACCTGTGCTTGTGTTTGTCCATTGGAGGATGAAATATCTGGGGAAGGTACGTTCGGAGGTGCTTGTCATGGCACAGGGAGATTTGAACCATCCCATGTGCATAAAAGGAAACGATGAAATCACCTCCCTGGCTCAGGAGCTTGATGAGCTGCGACAGGCCCTTAAAGAAAACATTGAAAAGGAGAGGCAGAGTCACCGGGCAAACCAGGAATTGATCCGTGCCATGTCCCATGATTTGCGCACGCCGCTCACCACCCTTTACGGCTATCTGGAAATTCTCGGCCATTCAAAGGGAAATCCGGAGAAATATCCCGAATATGTCCGGCGCTGTATCTCTAAGACAGAGGAAATCCGGGGGATGTCGGATAAGATGTTTGAGTATGCGCTTGTGTTTGATGGTCAGGATGAGGTGGACAGGCAGAGACTTCCGTTGGAGCAAATCTGGTCAGAACTCCGGGAACAGGTGGAATATCTGCGTTCCCAGGGATTTCAGGCGGAAATGCCGGAGAATTGTGTGGAGGGGTGGATTTTGGGCAATGCTTTTCTTATGAAACGATTGCTGGGGAATCTTTTTTCTAATATACAGCGCTATGGCGAGAAGAGCGTTCCGGTGGAAATCAAGGCTGAAGTGTTAGGCGGCGCTCAGGCGGGAAGAAGCTTAGAAGCGGCAGGCAGCGCTCAGGTGGAAAATAGTTCGCAAGTGGAGTGGGGCGTTCAAGCTTCTTCCGTCAGGCTGACGTTGTGCAATCGTGTGCGGATGGGAAGAGCGGCCATGGGCAGCGGTGTGGGGCTTAAGAGCGCAGAGAGGATTGCGCTTCTCCATGAGGGCAGACTTACCTGGGAGGAAAAAGATGGGGATTTCCGGGTATCATTGGTACTGCCGCTTGTGAACTAGAGTGAATAGTGGCGGATGGGCATTTTTCTCCTTGTCTTGACCGTGCAATTGTGATAAACTTTGCCCAGAACAGAAAAGAGGAAAATTATGTTAGACGTTTGTTTAGTAGGGACTGGCGGGATGATGCCTTTGCCAAGAAGATGGCTGACTGCGCTCATGACCCGCTATAATGGGAGCAGCCTTCTTATTGATTGCGGAGAGGGCACCCAGGTTGCGATTAAGGAAAAAGGATGGAGCTTTAAACCCATTGATGTGATATGCTTTACCCATTATCACGGGGATCATATCAGCGGACTTCCCGGCCTTTTGCTCACTATGGGCAATGCGGACCGTACCGAGCCCCTGACACTGGTGGGACCGAAGGGCCTGGAGCGTGTGGTGACTGCGCTGCGTGTGATCGCACCGGAGCTTCCTTTTGAAATTAAATATATAGAAATTACCGGGGCGGAGCAGGTGCTGGAGCTGAACGGCTACCGCATCACCGCTTTTAAAGTGAATCATAATGTGCTGTGCTATGGTTATACACTGGAGATTCTTCGTCAGGGAAAATTTTCCCCGGAGAGCGCCAAGGCCCGCGAAATTCCGCTTCGGTACTGGAATCCGCTTCAGAAGGGGGAGACGATCCGGGATGGTGATGTGACGTACACGCCGGACATGGTCCTGGGACCGCCGAGGAAGGGAATCAAGCTTACCTATACGACGGATACCAGGCCTACGGAATCCATTCTGCGCAATGCGGCAGAGTCGGACCTTTTTATCTGCGAGGGCATGTACGGCGAGGAGGATAAGGCGGACAAGGCTAAGGGTTATAAGCATATGACTTTCCGCGAGGCAGGTGTGCTGGCGAGAGATGCCAGGGTTCAGGAAATGTGGCTCACCCATTACAGTCCGTCTCTGGTACGGCCGGAGGACTATATGGACCAGGTGCGGAAGCTCTTCCCCAATGCCTATCCCGGAAAAGACGGTAAAAGCGCCGAGCTTAACTTTGAAGATGATTAAGCCGTAGTAAATGCGGCACTGGAGGTACGCCGCTGGATCGGCACCCCTGAATTAAGCCGCAGTGTATGCGGCATTGGAGGTAAGTATGGATGATGTTTTGATTTTGGGGATTGAGAGTTCTTGTGATGAGACCGCTGCTTCTGTGGTGAAGAATGGGCGGACGATTTTATCAAATGTTATCTCATCCCAGATAGAGCTTCATAAATTATACGGCGGGGTTGTGCCGGAAATTGCATCCCGCAAGCATATTGAGAAAATTAACCAGGTGATTGAGCAGGCGCTGGAGGATGCACAGGTGACGCTTGATGATATTGATGCCATCGGCGTTACCTATGGCCCGGGGCTTGTGGGGGCGCTGCTGGTAGGTGTGGCTGAGGCAAAGGCGATTGCTTATGCGAGGAAGCTGCCTCTGGTGGGCGTGCATCATATAGAAGGGCATGTGTCCGCGAACTATATCGAGCATCCGGATCTGGAGCCTCCGTTTCTGTGTCTGATCGTATCAGGCGGTCATACCCATCTGGTGATTGTGAAGGATTATGGGGAATTTGAGATTCTGGGCCGGACCAGAGATGATGCGGCGGGCGAGGCATTCGACAAGGTGGCGAGGGCTATTGGACTTGGCTATCCGGGCGGGCCGAAGATTGATAAGCTTTCCAAAGAGGGGAATCCCAATGCGATTGAGTTTCCCAAGGCGAAGATTGGTGACTGCCCTTATGATTTCAGCTTCAGCGGCGTGAAATCGGCGGTATTAAATTATCTGAATAATGCCCAGATGAAGGGGGAAGAGGTGAACCGCGCCGATTTGGCGGCTTCTTTCCAGAAGGCTGTGGTGGATGTTCTGGTGGAGCATACCATGCTTGCGGCAAAGGATTATGGTATGGACAAAATTGCCATTGCCGGCGGTGTGGCTTCTAACGGGACTCTGCGCGAGGCAATGACAAAGGCATGTGAAAAGAGGGGATATCGGTTTTTCCGTCCGTCTCCGATTTTCTGCACGGATAATGCAGCCATGATTGGCGTTGCGGCTTATTATGAATATCAGAAAGGAACGCGCCACGGCTGGGATTTAAATGCGGTTCCGAACCTGAAGCTTGGAGAACGGTAGGGATTTTTTCAATAAGGGCAGCTGTTCAGCAGCGAATTTCGTAATTACGAAAGCATGAAACAATTATGAATAAAAATGAAATAATGGGAGATATTAGTGTACTGACATAGGGGGATATGGCATGGCTTTGTTTTACTGTACCGCTTACTGTACCGCATACGAGCCAGTTATCCGCTTATGTCAGCGCGCTGATGCTGTTTATAGCGTATGAAAAAAGAAAAATGTACAGCGATTGTGCTGGCCGCCGGACAGGGCAGACGTATGAACACCAAGATACAAAAGCAGTTTTTAGAAATACAGGGATATCCGGTTCTCTACTATTCCCTCAAATGTTTTCAGGACAGCCCGCTTATCAGCGATATCATTCTGGTGACGGGAGAGGATGTTATTTCCTATTGTAAAGAACAGATTGTGGATAAATTCGGTTTTGATAAAGTGACCAAGGTGATAGCAGGGGGAAAAGAGCGGTACGATTCTGTATATGCGGGACTTTTAGCGTGCAGCAATACGGAATATGTGTTTATTCACGACGGAGCACGTCCGTTTATCACCGGGGAAATACTTGAAAGAGGGCTTGCCGGAGCAAAAGAAACAGGAGCCTGTGTGGTGGGGATGCCATCTAAAGATACAGTGAAGCTGGCAGACCAGGAGGGGTGTGTGGAGGCGACGCCTGACCGCAGCCTTGTATGGACGATACAAACACCACAAGTATTCGAGTATCCGCTTATTCTCAGTGCGCATGAGAGCATTCGCAAAAAGGATATGTATGGCATTACGGACGATGCTATGGTGGTTGAGTATGAAACCAACAGGAAGATTAAACTTGTGGAGGGCTCATACCAAAATATTAAAATAACCACACCCGAGGATCTGGCTGTGGCCGAAGCGTTTCTGAGTATTTAGGCTGTGTTTTCGCGAATAATCGCCGTCTGTGGAAATTGCCGGAAAAAAAATTGGTAAAAACTGAATTTTCGTATTGACATGCAGAATAATTGATGATAGAATACATTTTGCGCTGACAGAGATGCGCAGATAAATGGCGTGAAGCCGCACTTGGAGAGATATCGAAGTGGTCATAACGAGGCGGTCTTGAAAACCGTTTGTCCGCAAGGGCGCGTGGGTTCGAATCCCACTCTCTCCGCTTATCAGGTACAAAAAAAGAATTGAGAAAATTCAGAAAAGTGCTTGACAACATACAACAAAATGAGTTATAATTCTTCTTGCTTTTTGAGTTTATAAGAGCTGAAAATAGTAAGTAGGGCAATTTGGAGAAGTACCCAAGCTGGCCGAAGGGGCTCCCCTGGAAAGGGAGTAGGTCGTTAATAGCGGCGCGAGGGTTCAAATCCCTCCTTCTCCGTTCTGGTTTTAAGATTTTAAAATAAGTCGAAAAAACCTGAAAAAAGTTGTTGACAATCCGATTGAGATGTGATAATCTATATTGGCTGTCAAAAACAAAACAGCAAACCAACCTTGATAACTAAACAGTGAAACACATACGATTCTCGAAAATTCTTTACATTCAAAGAACGGTTTTCGAACCAAACAGTAATAACGAAACGAGAGATAGCTAGTAATTATCTTGAGAGATTAAACTTTATCAGAGAGTTTGATCCTGGCTCAGGATGAACGCTGGCGGCGTGCTTAACACATGCAAGTCGAACGGAGATTATTTAAACAGAGACTTCGGTTGAAGTTTTTTTGATCTTAGTGGCGGACGGGTGAGTAACGCGTGGGTAACCTGCCTTGTACTGGGGGATAACAGCCAGAAATGACTGCTAATACCGCATAAGCGCACGAAATCGCATGATTTTGTGTGAAAAACTCCGGTGGTACAAGATGGACCCGCGTTGGATTAGCTAGTTGGCAGGG
>JNKJ01000022.1 GCA_000702025.1 Blautia schinkii DSM 10518 | reverse complement strand
CACAAAAGAATTTCCTCACCTTCAGCAGGAGTATCGTCTGCTTATCCTGGAACGGGATATCCTGGATCTCACGTTCATATCTGGAATGTATCCTTGTTGAAGGCCGTCCGCAGTAGGGACAGATCCCTTCTCTTTTTTGGGATCGGACTGCCATTATCACTTGGGTATCCTTTATTTTGAAATCCGTACACTCCAGATCCTTGTCTAATAACTTGATAAGCTGCTGCTCCATTTGACCACCGCCTAATAAATGAATTCTATAAGACAATCATACAGCTTTATATCCATAAAATCAACTAAGTTTGTCAAGAACCAATCCAGCGGTTACGGAAACTTAGCCGCGAGAGCTCTTCTCGAGCGGCTTAGTCGCAGTTACCGATTAGTTGAAGGGAAGCGAGCATTGCCTGACAAGACCAGTGCCTCCGCTCCCGCTCCGAATTCCCTTCCTCTCACCGTCCAACCACTTTTCGGGGTACCCCTTCAAATCATAATATCAAGAATCTCCAAACTCTTAAATCTCTTGTCCGTATTACCGGACACATAAGTATGAATATGATGCTCCATCTCCCGCAGCACCTCATCTGTGACCGTAAACGTATACAGCTTACCCATCGGGGCTGTGACTATGTACCGCATAGCGTACAGTGCCGCCCCGGATATCCTGCACCCGTCCGCCACGCTGCCCAGACACTTGCGCCCGACCACACCATGGGCCTCCTGAGAAAAGAACAGCTCATCCTCCTCATTGACCTCCCGCCCGCAGCCCGCACACTGAAAAAGCTGGGGCATAAGTCCCTGAATGGTCATGGTACGCAGTTCAAAAATACACCGCACCAAACGGTCCTCTATATGGGGATTAAGAATGGCCTTTACCGTCACATAGAGAAGATTCATCATCTCCCGCTCATCCGTGCCCTCACGGCCGAAATAATCCGCCAGCTCCAGAAAGTAATAGCCATAATAAATCCCCGGCTGCGCACTTGCCAGCTCCACAAAGTGATGCGTCACAGACACTTGGTTAAGGTTATAGCTGGTACGTCCCTCAAAAAGTGTGAAAGCGCCAAACACAAAGGGGCTGGCTGCCGCCATAAACGGACTGTTCTGGCGGCGTGCCCCCTTGGCAAATGCAGATATTTTTCCGCGCTCCCTTGTCAGAAGCACAATACGCTTATCATATTCCCCGATAGGCATGGCTGAAAGCACTACCCCCTGTACAGTAACTAAGTCACTCATCCGTTAATTTCCTTTATCTTACACTTCCATATATATTAGATTTCCTTTTTGTCATAACCGAAGTTCTTGATCATAAAGTCACTGTCACGCCAGTCTTTTTTCACCTTGACCCACAGCTTGAGGTTTACCTTAGCCTCCAGCATCCGTTCCAGCTCGTAGCGCGCGTTGCTGCCGATTTTCTTAAGCATGGCGCCCTGCTTGCCGATGATGATACCTTTATGGGAATCCCTCTCGCAGATGATCGTCGCATCGATATCAATCAATGCACGTTTTCCAGGACGCTTCTTCATCCGGTCCACGGCCACCGCAATACCATGAGGTATCTCGGCGTCCAGAGCGTGCAGGGCCTTTTCCCGGATAATTTCCGCCACAATCTGGCGCTGGGGCTGGTCGGTAATTGTGTCCTCGTCAAAAAACATAGGACCGTACGGCAGGTATTTAAAAATACATCCAATGATATCCTGCGTATTTTGTCCGCGCAGTGCAGAGCATGGGATAATTTCCGCAAAGTCACAGATTTTCCGGTAGGTGTCAATCGCGGGCAGAATCTCCTCCTTAGATACCGTGTCGATTTTATTGATGATGAGAATCACCGGCACGCCCACATCCTGGAGCTGCTCCGCAATATGACGCTCTCCAGCACCGATAAAGGTGGATGGCTCTACCAGCCACATGATCGCGTCCACTTCCTTGAGTGTACGCTCCGCCACCTGAACCATATATTCTCCCAGCTTGTTTTTTGCCTTGTGGATGCCTGGCGTATCAAGAAATACAATCTGGCCCTCATCGCAGGTATACACAGTCTGGATGCGGTTACGGGTGGTCTGCGGCTTCTTCGAGGTGATGGCGATTTTCTGCCCGATCAAATGGTTCATTAGTGTAGATTTCCCAACATTCGGTCTGCCGATGATCGCCACAAACCCTGATTTAAAATTTTCGTTCATTTATTATCCTCTCCTGTATCCTTTGCATCTCCTATATCCTTTTCATTTCATGAATTCTTCTCATTTCATGAACCCATCTTCATTCCATGAGTTCTTCCCATTTCATGAACCCATTTTCATTCCATGAACCTTTCTTCATTCCATGAATTCTTCTCATTTCATAATACCTTCTCAGCAGGTAATCAGTGGTTTGATTTCCAGGAAGGTATCTTTTGCTTTTTCTACTGCACTCTCGCTTCCCACCACGCAGACCTGTCCTGCAGAAAGTATTGCCTCCACGATAGGAGCCAGCGCATGCATATCCTCCACTGTGGCGTTTAAAATCTGGTCGCGCTCACGCTGAAGCATCTCCTCAGACACTCCGCAGAAATAAGCAGTTTTCGACACAGCCCCCTTCATCATCGGTGTCTGCGGAACATCCTTGCCGCTGATGGTTCCGACGATATATTTGGTCATCTCTCTTTCATCTGCCTGGAAATCACGGATATATGCAGGGATTCCCTGATAAACCTCCAGCGTACGTCCGAGATGCGGGTCACGATAGGATACGAAGAAGCTCTCACCGCTTCTCTTAAAGCCGCTCATACAGCCGTATGCGCCGCCCTTCACACGCAGATTCATCCACAGATAATCATAGCTTAAAACTACCTTAAGGATTTCCAGAGCGCCTGTGTAATCCAAGCCCTGCTTACGGAAGTTTCCGGTCTGTGCCACATACTGTACCTGACCGGAGGTTTTAAATCCTTCGTTTTTCTTCTCACATACCATAGGCGCAGAATGAATCTGTACCGGCTCGGTATGCAGTGTTTTCTTAATGGAAACAGTGAGCTGTTTCATCTCCTCTAAAGATTCACGTTCACCGGTATAGCTCACGCAGAAATATTCCGGACGGAGAATCTCAACCATAAGCGCACGCAGCTCGCGGATAATTTCATCTTTCCGCTGGTCAAATTCCTTGTCCAGTTTTTCAATAAAATGATAATAACCAACGCCTGCCATCTGATCCTGGAACTCTGCCATAGGAGAGCCATAGGAAGCGGCCCGCAGCACTGCGGTGGAATGTCCGGCGCTCACAAGGCTTATCTGCGCACGGGATTTTGCCTGGGCGATAATCTCATACAACCGCTTCGTATCCTCAAGCTTTGAGGTACTGAGAATCTCCTCGATCATCTCGAAGAGGAAAGGCAGTTTCGGGTACAGAGCTTTACCGCGTACAGAGAACATTGCCTTAAACTCCTCTGTGGAATCCGCTTTATCGAACACCTCCACTCCGCACTGGATACCTCCGGTACTGGCGTTGATCTCATTGAAAAGCTCGCCGTAGGTGAAACGCTCTGTATCCACATAACCCAGCACAGATTTCAGCAGTCCCAGATAAGGAACTTTTTCCGGATTTAAGTCCTTTAACTCGAACAGCAGTTCCACATATCCGATTCCATTCGTACACACATCATGATAGAGGAAAAGACTGTCATCCACCCTGAGTTCCTCATTATAAAGCTTGTATGCCTCACGCTTGATGTCGCTGCGTTTAAGCATAGGGATGCACTCCAGGTTTTCCGGCTCCTCCTCTGCTTCCTGATAGGCTTCCAGAGCCTTTGTTTTTTCTACCATTGCCTGAAGCTCTTCCTCACTTAAGCTGCTTCTGTATGCTTCAAGCTTTTCCTCCAGTTCCTTCTCCCTGCGGGCAGCCAGTCCCAGCTCCGGAATAAGAGTAAGCACGGAGCCATGAGGATTATCAAGAAGATATTCTTGGATTAATTTCTCAAAATATCCCTGATGAAGCGCTTCCTTGAGATAATCGAATACCCCCAGCTGCTTAACCGTCTCAAAAGGATGTTCATCATCATAAAGCCAGTCACCCAGGATATCCAGACTGTACATCAGTCCCTTGGGATATGAGGAAAAATCTGCCTCACGGTAGCGGAATTCCAGATAATTAATTCCTGCCTCCACAGATTTTTTGTCAATGCCGTTTTTCACAATGTTGGTTAGCACGTCCCGGATAATGGACACAAATTCGTCCTTGCGGTCAGGATTGGAGCCCTTTGCCACTACTGTGAAATAGGGCTGGAGTATCCCATCGTCAAAGGAGCCATAGATGTCCTTGCCCACCTGTGCGTCCAGCAGTGCTTTTTTAAGCGGTGCTCCAGGTGCACTTAAAAGGGCATAATCCAGCACCTCAAAAGCAAGACATAGAGTATTGTCCATCGCTTTTCCGGTCACCATATTGTAGGAAAGATAGGTATTGTCCTCCACTCCCTCATTTTCAGCTACCGGATAATTCAGCACCATGTCCTTGCATGCAGCAAAGGACGGCTGCTCACGTACTGCAGAGTCCACCTCAAGAGCATCAAATTGTGAAAGATAATGCTTATCTATAAAGTCCAGTTTTTCGGACATATCCATATTTCCGTACAGATAAATATAACTATTTGATGGATGATAGTATTTCTTATGGAAATCCAAAAATTCCTCATAGCTCAATTCCGGAATGTTCTGCGGGTTGCCGCCTGATTCACAGCCATAGGTGGTATCAGGGAAAAGGGAATTCATAATCTCTCTTTCCAGAACCTCCTCCGGCAGAGAAAAAGCTCCCTTCATCTCATTGTAAACAACACCGTTATATTTCAGCGGTCCCTGAACATCCTCCAAGTGATAGCTCCAGCCCTCCTGCCGGAAGATTTCCTCTTTACTATAGATATTTGGGAAAAATACGGCGTCCAGATATACATGCATCAGATTCTGAAAGTCCTGTTCATTACAGCTTGCCACCGGATAACAAGTTTTGTCCGGGTAAGTCATAGCATTCAGAAAAGTATTAAGCGAACCTTTTACTAACTCCACAAAGGGGTCCTTAAGGGGAAACTCCTTTGAACCACAGAGTACGCTGTGCTCAAGGATGTGCGGCACGCCCGTACTGTTCATAGGCGGGGTACGAAACGCAATATTAAATACTTTATTCTCATCATCGTTCTCAATGAGCATGACTCTGGCACCGGTTTTCTTGTGGCGCAGAAGCCAGCCGGCGGAATGGATATCTGCAAGGTTTTCCTGCTTGATTATTTCATAAGCGGACAGACGGTCTTTATTCATGTTTTCCTCCAAATTTGTTTGTAGTTACGTAGTTATTTATTTTTCCACATTTTAGTAGTTCTTATACCTTTGCCTCTAAGATTCAATTGTTGGCTCGGGCTCGTTAAGTGTTCTCATTGTACCATGGTCACTAAATTCGGCTCCGCCTCATTAAGTGTCCAGGTATATGTCTCACTAAACTCGCCTTTCGCCTTTGGCTCGGGCTCGTTAAGTGTTCTCATTATATCATTGACTGGGAATATTGTCCAATTTTGCCCCGGGGCTTTCACATGAAAACAACCTCCGCCGTTGTTACCCGGCGGAGGTATGTCATGTTCATCTACTCTAAAATCATGCTTCGGCAAGTCCGCCTTCTCCGGGGAAATGCACCTCATACATCTCTTTCGCGGCTCTGGTGATCATCCCCAGCTCATCCTCCATGCTGATGGACGGCGGCAGCGCAACTGCGGTTTCGTAAATATCTTTTTTCAGCTTTTGCTTTGACTTATCATTGCTCATGCTCATGATACCACAGAGAACCGAATTGTAATTCTTGTCCTGTTCACAAAGTTCCATATACAGCTTTACCAAATGGCAGCATTCACGATAAAGAAGCTCCTCATACTGCGGGCCCTTGCTCTTAAGCTCCCGAAACTTAAGCTTATCCAGATGCTTATTGATCTCCTTGCGCGCGCCCTTGATGCCGAACATTTTTCTGGCTGCGTCACGGTTAAACTCAAGTGCCATCCATAAACCCAGATATGCGTCCGCGCGGACATTATTTCCCGCGTCCGAACTTCCCGGGTATCGAATTTCCCATAACTCCTTGCGGATGGCATTAGCCTCGGGTTCCTCTCCCTCCTGGATTGACTGCTCCAGAAGTGTTTTTCGCTTCATAGGGTCCTGCTCACGGTAATAGGCGGCAATTGTCGGTGTGTCCATCTGTGTTATCCTCTCTCTCCTGATTACGGTTCTTCATATGTGAGTTCTGTATCGGCCATGGCCAAGGCTTCCTCAATCACCTGATCCATGTCCATATAACGGTACATTCCCAGCCGTCCGCCAAAGAGGACATTCTTCTCCTCCAGGGCCCGACGCTCATATTTGTCAAACAGTTCATTATTCTTAGGATCGTTGATCGGGTAGTAGGGCTCGTCCCCTTTCTGCCAGGATGCCGGATATTCCCTGGTGATCACTGTTTTTTGCTGGATACCGAAGTCAAAATGCTTGTGCTCGATAATTCTCGTATATGGTACTTCATAGTCCGTATAATTGACCACAGCGTTGCCCTGGTAATTGGCCATGTCCAAAGTTTCGGTCTCAAACCGCAGGGAACGGTATTCCAATTCGCCGTAGCAGTAATCATAAAATTCATCAATCATGCCGGTAAAAAGTATCTTCTCAGCCTTAGCGGACAACTCCTCACGGTTTGCAAAGAAGTCTGTGTTCAGGCAGACCTGGACGCCCTCCAGCAGCTTCTTGATGATGCGTGTATATCCACCCTTAGGTATACCCTGATATGGGTCCTTAAAGTAGTTATTATCATAGGTATAGCGCAGCGGCAGACGCTTGATGATGAAAGATGGCAGATCCTTACATTCTCTGCCCCACTGCTTCCTGGTATAGCCTTCAACCAGCTTCTCATATACATCCTGCCCGACTAACGCCAGGGCCTGCTCCTCTAAATTCCGGGGATGAGTGATATGCATCCTGGCAATCTGCTCCTGGATTTTCGCCTGGGCCTCAGCCGGTGTACGCACGCCCCACAATTGGTGGAAGGTATTCATGTTAAAGGGAAGATTGTATAATTCGTCCTTATATATGGCAATGGGGGAATTTACGAAATGGTTAAACTCCGCAAACTGGTTTACGTAGTCCCATACTTTCTTTCTGGATGTATGGAAAATATGTGCGCCGTAGCGGTGTACCTGGATTCCCTCAACCTCTTCCGTATAGATGTTTCCGCCGATATGGTCGCGTTTGTCAATCACAAGGCAGGTCTTGCCCCGTCTGGCTGCCTCATGTGCAAAAACAGCACCAAAAAGACCGGCTCCCACAATCAGATAATCATATTTTTTCATCGAGACACCCTCTTTCTTGTAGTGTTACTATTATAACAAATAAAAGTAAGATTGGGTAGCCCTTATGTTATTAAATGTGGGATGGGTCCCCGGGAAGTTGTTGAACGGTGAAGAGGATGGATTTGGGGGCCGGGGCAGGTGTTGTCCGTGTCAGGCTGATGCCCGCTTCCCTTCAACTGTTATGAAGTGACTTTTGTCAAGAGGAAAATCAAAGAAATTTTTCTTTTTTTCTTCTATCTTTTATGTGCCCTGAGGGCATGTTGAAAGAGCCCTAGCTAAAACAGTTCCCGGCATTGGCCACTCTGTTATACGTGGATCAGAGAGTTGTCAGGCTCCTGCCAACAGGCTAATGGTCCGCCGAAAGCCCTGCTATCTAAGTGCGTGGATCACAGATCACTCCGTGCCGTCATAGTTGAAACGCAGATGACTTAAACCTTCAAGTTTACTAAAGCTCCTTCAAGATACCCTCCTGGGTGTCTGGTGGATGGAGGCTGTGGAAACGGCAGCCCCCTGCTGTTTCCGCTTGTCCACCCCTCCCCTGCATGGGGGTCCTGCTGTCAAGGGCCTGCCGCTTTAGCGGTGCTCTGCACCCTTGACAGCGGGATCCCCATGTGGTACCGATATCTGATCCTGTACATTGTTTATGCGCCCTCCATAATGTGGTCCGTCATCATCCCCCAGATAAAGCAGGCCAGTTCCCGGGCCACAGCTGTCACCGCCACATTCTTCTTTTTATTATGCGATATCATCCGGTAATACTTCTTCCGCAGCCGGATATTGGCTTTATCCGCGTATGCGATCACTGACGGGGGATTGCCGTTCTGCCTCGCCTTTAGTTCCTTTGATTTGTGCCCGATCTTTCCTTTGCATATCCCCTGGGCTGCTTCTATCAGCAGGCGCCGTACATGGGAATTGCCTGCCTTTGATATCCCACCCCGGTTGATATCGTCGCTGCTGGAATCCTCACCTGGCGCCAGGCCCAGATAGGATGCATAGACATTTCCCTTCGGGAACCGGCTGAAATCTCCCGTTTCGACGATCGCAGCCAGGGCAGTGGGTGTTTTGATCCCCAGGAAGCAGGTGAGTTTTTTTACCTGTGCTGCATACTTTTCCCCGGCGGCCAGTTCCTCGATCCGCTGGTTATGGGATTCGATTGCATCACTGGTCTGTGCATAGGCACGGAGGTATCCATCCAGGGTCTCCTGCAGTATGCCTCCCAGTTTCCGTGTCCTGAGCCAGCGCAGATGGGCTTCTGTCCAGTTTGTCTTCCCCTCATATGCAAGCCCGTTCCGCAGGCAGAATGCAAGAATCTGCTGTTTGGTCTTTTTCAGTGCTGCCTTGTGGTCATCCCGCATCCGGATATATTCTTTTACGGCAACGTCCTCCTCTGTAGGTACATAGACCGGGCTGTAAGTCCCGTAGGCAAGGCACTGGGCGATGAGCCTTGCATCCCTGCGGTCAGTCTTGACGCGCTTTCCCCTGCTGGCGAACATTGTGGATGGTGCGAGGATACAGCATTTCACACCGTGGGCAGTCAGCTGGCGGTATAGTGTATAACCGAGGCATCCGGCCTCATAACCACAGATGAATTCCGTATCATCGTCAAACCGTTTTTTTAACCGGTCAATATATTTAAGGACATTTTTGTATCCAGGTGCAGACTGTGTAACACCAAAAACCTTATCTTCTCCACCGAAAACCGTCTCAAGAGAGCAAAAAGTGAAATTTGTAGTATGGACATCCATGCCGATATATATTATCCTGTTCATATGAAGTGACCTCCTATTGTATGCGGTAACTCCCGCCGTTGTAGTGTGTTTTTTGGTTTTCTACAATTATACGGGTAAATCCACGACTTTGCAATCGTGTGGTCACTTCATATTATCTAATTGCCAACTGCGACTAAGCCTCTCACGAAGAGCGTTCGAGGCTAAGTCTCCGTAGGCAATGGATTTTCAGGCGCGCTTTCCGCAAATCAGCCTGACTCGGACAACACCTGCCCCGGCCCCCAAATCCATCCTCTCCACCTTCCTCTACGTTCCCACCCCTCCGTATAGGCTTGTCGTTTTACCGGATGGTTTTTCCAATGTAAAAAGAGATTGCCTCGTCGCAGTTACCGATTAGTTGAAGGGAAGCGGGCAATGCCTGACAAGACAGCGCCAGCGTCCCGCCCTGGATTTTCTTCCATTCGCCGTTCACCAATATATCTAGGGGATACCCTTCAAAATCAAATAGGCGCAGCCAACGCTGCGCCCAAATTTTTTTATAAATTGTCTCAATTCCAACGCACAGCCACGATTTCATCGCTGGCACGCGATCTATTTCATGGCCGCCACGCGGTCAAACTCATCTGTAATCTCCTTACTCGGAGCTGCAGTAGCCAGACTGAACACCACAATCATGATCACACTGAGCAGGAAGCCAACAGCCAGTGAATAAAGGCCTGTAACTGTTCCCAGTGTCTGGCCGCCTATGAATGGTATGTAATCCCAGATAATAACCGTCAGGCCGCCGCTTACAATACCTGCGATAGCGCCTGCGAGATTTGTTCTTCGCCAGAACAGGGATAAAAGTACGATTGGGCCGAACGCGGAGCCTAGACCTGCCCATGCATTGGATACCAGACCCATGATACTGCTGTTGGGATCCCAGGCAATGGTAAAGGCTAAAATTGCAACTGCGATAACTGTGATACGGCCAATGCGGAGAATCTTTTTAGAATCCGCATCTTTGTTTACGAACTTATGGTACAAATCTTCGGACACTGCAGAGGCTGTCACCAAAAGCTGGGAATCTGCAGTGGACATGATTGCCGCCAGAATACCGCAGAGGAAAAGTCCGCCAATAAACGGAAGCGCCAGATCCGAGGTAAACAGCTTGTTGATCATCTCAATAAATACACTCTCTGTGGATGCAGCGCCTTCCTCTCCCAGAAGTACAGGGAGCAGATAAGCTCGGCCGATCACACCGATACAGCAGGCAGCACCCAGGGAAAGGATGTCCCATACAATCGCGATGACTCTTGATTTCTTCAGCTCTTTGGTGCTCTTTACTGCCATAAATCTCGTAAGGATATGAGGCATGCCGCAGTAGCCAAGACCCCATGCAAGCTGGGAGAAAATCTCGATAAAGGTATAGGGCCGGTCGCCGTTCTGCAGCGGATTTAAGAATGACGCGGCTCCGCCTACAGCCCCGCTCTGGGTTAAAAGGTCATTTAAATTGCCCGGCAGCATGATATATGCCACGATTGGTACGACCAAAAGTCCGATGAGCATCAAGGTGCCCTGGATGAAGTCGGTCACGCACACAGCCATAAATCCGCCCATGAACGTATAGCAGAGAATAACTCCTGCACCAATGGCCAATGCCACATGGTAGTCGATTCCGAAAACTGTATTAAACAGCTTGCCTCCTGCTGCCAGCGCGGACGCTGTATACACCAGGAAAAAGATTACAATAACAATGGAAGAAACCAGCAAAAGTATGCGTTTTTTATCCCGAAAGCGATTCTCAAAATATGCCGGGATCGTCAGGGAATTGTTGGCTTCAATCGTGTACCTGCGCAGCCTGCCTGAGATGCACACCCAGTTAAAGACCGTACCCAGGAAAAGTCCTACAGCGATCCAAATCTGTCCGGTACCCATTGCGTAAATAGCGCCCGGCAGTCCCATAAGCAGCCAGCCGCTCATATCAGAAGCCTGTGCGGACAATGCAGCCACCCAGCCGTTCAGTCCGCGGCCTCCTAAGAAATAATCCTCTGAATTAATGGTCTTTTTCATATAGACGGCACCAATTACTACCATCATCAGAAGATAGACGACAAAAGCAGATAAAATGATTAACGTTGTTCCACTCAAAATTTCTCCTCCTCTTTTATAAGTGTTATACTTCAGCAGCGGGTCAGAGTATCTGGACCCACGCATGCTTGGCTGCTGCCTATTTTAAGCGTCCATAGCAGCGACTGTTCTTTTACACTTTATCACATTATCACTATCAAATGCAACTATAAAAAGGAGAAAACCGAACAACCTTACGTATTTTTGTGTCTTTTGCCGCCTTTACGCAAATAGACATGTTTGATATACCAGATCAGCTTTTCCTCCCCATGATCATGGAGAATCCGGAGCAGTCCTTCCAATTCCCGCTTTGTCTGGGGATGGATGAACCAAAGCCTTTCCTTGCTTTTTAAAAAGTATTTTAAGGGTTCGCGGTTATTGTATTCCTCACCCAGGTAAGTGCGCGAGGCGCTGATTCTGTCCATCACCATCTCCGCCACATATCTTCTGGGCATTTTCGCGCCCATGATCACGTGTTCTTTATCAAGGGAATAATCCACCCAATGCTCGAAATGATGCAGGTTCCGCCCTTTGTGGTGCAGCCATGAGGTAGACACGCCGATGTCCTCACGTTCTGCATTGTTGGGGCTTCTGTCTCCCTGATAATACTTACAGCCCACCAAAAATTCAGTGGGGGAATATTTGGACATATCATGCAGAAGGCCCTGCCTGTACAGTCCCACACGGAAACAATAACGCATGACCATCAGTTTATGCTTGGTGATCGTCCTGAAATGAAGCCACGGATGCATGTTTCTGACCTCCTATTTCGCCAGCAGCACCACAATAGTGCGCGGACCGATTTCGATTGTCTTTTCATATTCTTCCTCCTGCTCGCGGAAGAAACCGTCACCCTCTAAATCTCCGGTGTCAGCGGCTTTTTTCCAGTGCTGGCCCTCAGGAAGATTGGGAAGTGCGATTTCTCTTGGCTCCCAGTGGAAATTATAGGCTACATAGATATTGTCATCGGGCGTACCGTCTTCTTTTTCCGCATATGCACCACAGTACATCACGCCCAGCAGACGGCAGGTATTATCATAGCTGCTGTACCAGGCGCGCTCCCCATGGAAGGAAATGTCCGGACAGCCCTTTGTCTTATAGTCACTGCCTTTCAGCTCACCGGGCATATGCAGGATGGGGTGCTCTTTGCGGAAAGCGATTGCCTCCTTGACAAAGCGGTATAGCTTCTCGTTCTTTTTGAGCCCTTTCCAGTCTACCCACCCCACAGGATTATCCTGACAGTAAGCATTGTTATTTCCAGCCTGAGAGTTGGCAATCTCATCGCCTCCGTAAATCATAGGCACACCTTGGCTAAGTAGCATAAGCAGAAAAGCATTCCGCATCTGCCGCTCCCGTACCTCACGCACGGCAAGCTTTCTGCTGGGTCCCTCGATACCGCAGTTCCAGGAATAATTATAGCTGCTGCCGTCATCGTTATTCTCGCCGTTAGCTTCATTATGTTTATAATTATAAGTAACCATATCATTCAATGTAAAACCATCCTGACAGGCCATATAATTGACCACGGCATGAGTATCCGGATTGTGTTTGATCCGATATGCCGCGCCCTGTACCGCGTCCTCATCGCTCTTTAAGAAACGACGCATATCTTCCAGAAATCCGGTGTTATATTCAGCTAAATTGCGGTGCTGCGGCGCTTGTCCCTGGTAAATGGCATAGGGATCAAAACCGGTCACCATCAGCTTGGTGCTTGCCAGCAGGCCATCTTTTAGGATTAAATCCATAGGAACTCCATCCCCCAGCAGATGGAAACCGTCCACATGATAAAAAAGCTTCCAGAACTGAATCACACGCAGCCCCAATAAAGGCATTATCTGTCTGGGAAGATAAATTTCCATGATACATTCAATCCCGGCCTTATGAAGCGCCTTGATGAAATCTCTGAATTCTGTCTCCGGCTCTTTCGTCGCACAATAGGAACGTTTGGGTGCAAAATAGTATCCGGGAATATATCCCCAATAATTCACATGGCCTTCCCGGCGGCGTTCGGAAATCATCCCTTCCCCCGCGGCTGTCATGGGCACCTCCATGAATTCGTAAGCAGGCATAAGCTCTATGGCGTTAATGCCCAGCTCCTTCCAGTACGGGATCATCTCCACCAGGCCGCTGAAGGTCCCCTTATTGCGCCCTACCTCTTTCTGTAGCTTCGTATAACCTCTCACATGAAGCTTATAGAGCACCAAATCCCGGTACGAAATGCCCGGTGTACGGTCCCCCTCCCAATCATAAGGCTTCTGTGGTAGAAAACCGCAGCGGATTTTGTGCGGATCCTCGTCTATCGGACGGCCGAAATGCTCCCGGCCGTGAATTCTGTATGCACACGGGTCCAGATATATTTTCCCGTCAATCACAAAATTATATTCATAATCCTCCGCCTGAAAATCAGGGAGCAGGAAGCAATACACGTGTCCTGTCCTATGGTCTTCGGTAAAGGGTATCTCCATTGTCGGAAGTTTTGAATTCCTGCGATAAAGAAGCAGGGATGCGCTGGCGTTCTCCGGAACCTCCACTGCGAAATTAAAACCATTTATCATTTGATTTGCTCCGAGAATCAGCGGATATCCCCGCTCAATCCGGGGCATTTTCTGGCTTGCCATAGTAAGCCCTCCTTATCATTTTTTTCGGCTGTATGAGAGCGGCAGACCGCTATGCTTGGATTTCAAGCTCCACAGGGCAATGGTCTGAGCCCATGATATCTGTATGGATTTTTGCATCCACGAGTCTGTCTTTAAGCGCAGGGGATACGATGAAGTAGTCAATCCTCCAGCCTGCGTTCTTTTCTCTGGCACGGAAACGGTAGGACCACCAGGAATATATGCCGGTCAAATCCGGATAGAAATAGCGGAAGGTATCAATAAATCCGCTCTGCAGCACCTTGGTAAAGCACTCACGCTCTTCATCGGTAAAACCCGCATTGTTGTGGTTTGTCTTTGGATTTTTTAGGTCAATCTCCTGATGGGCCACATTCAGGTCGCCGCAGCAGATCACAGGCTTCGTCTCCTCAAGCTTTTTAAGATACGCGAGAAAATCCCGTTCCCAATCCATGCGGTAGGAAAGCCTTTTCAGCTCGCTTTGTGAATTAGGCGTATATACAGTAACCATATAAAAATCGTCAAATTCCAATGTGATCACACGGCCTTCTTTGTCGTGCTCTTCAATTCCGATTCCATAAGCCGCGGAAAGAGGCTCCTGCCGTGTAAAAATCGCAGTGCCGGAATATCCGCGCCTGTTTGCGTAGTTCCAATATTGATGATAGCCGGGAAGCTCTATTTGTACCTGGCCCTCCTGACATTTTGTCTCCTGCAGGCAGAAAATATCGGCATCCAGGTTTTTGAAGCTCTCCTCAAAGCCTTTTGTCAGGCAGGCTCTGATGCCATTTACATTCCATGAAATCAGTTTCATTCTCTTCTCCTCTGTCTCCATATTTGTATCTGCTATACCGTCAGTATCCCTAATATACAAAAGAAAATACTGTGCGGCAAATTCACAGAAATGTCTGTATAAAGAAATGTTATGCTTCATTATAGCACGTTTTTCTCTTGTACAAAACACATTTTCTGTTTTTTTCTGTAAATAGCACAATTCGACAGCTTTCCCGGAATTACTTGCACTCTAAATATGCGAGTGCTATAATTTTTTCATAGATACATATTAATCTGTAAGTGATAAGGGGGTGCCGGCAAAAACAGCTCCTGTGCCGTCAGCCCTTTGTTACTTACGTTACATTACTCAATGAGGGGGAAATACTATGGAAACTTATGTACTATTCAAGGACCTTGCCATTATTTTGGTCTCTGCCAAGCTATGCGGTCTTGCCGCCGCCAAGCTTAAGGCACCTCAGGTAGTGGGGGAAATCATTGCCGGTGTGCTGATCGGACCTAGTATCCTTGGCCTGGTACAGCAGACGGAATTCATTAGCGGCATGGCTGAGATTGGCGTGGTGCTCCTGATGTTCTTCGCAGGACTGCAGACAAGCCTGCGGGATTTGATGCGTACCGGCTGGAAAGCACTGCTGATTGCCTGTGCAGGTGTTTTTGTACCACTTGCAGGTGGATATCTTTTGTATTGTCTTTATTATGGATTTGCACCCAACGGAAGCAGCCAGTTTTACTCCGCACTTTTTACCGGTGTCATCATGACTGCCACGTCGGTGAGCATCACGGTAGCTTCGTTACAAGAGCTTGGTTTTCTTAAATCTGAGACAGGCACTACGATCATGAGCGCGGCCATCATCGACGACGTGATTGGTATCATTGTGCTTACTTTTGTAGTAGGTATGAAAGACCCTGCTTCTGACCCTACAGCCGTGATTGCAAGCACTGCCCTATTTTTCGCAGCTGCTATCGTGTTCGGCTGGCTAATCTACCGCTTATTCCTGTATCTGGACAAGCGCTGGCCGCATACCAGACGTATTCCGATTCTGGGCTTTGTGGTTGCCTTTTCCATGGCGTATGTCGCCGAGAAATACTTCGGTATCGCTGATATCACCGGAGCTTATGTGGCAGGTATCGTACTCTGCAGTATTAAGGATTCGGATTATATCGCGCGGAAAGTGGATGTCAGCTCTTACATGCTGTTTGCCCCGGTATTCTTCGCCAGTATCGGACTGAAAACATCCATTGACGATATGACTCCGGCTCTGTTGCTTTTCTGTCTGCTCTTTGTGGTTGTGGCACTGGTGACGAAGATTATCGGCTGCGGCGCAATGTCCAAGGTTCTGGGCTACAGCACGAATGATGCTATGAAAATCGGTGTTGGTATGATGACGCGCGGTGAGGTGGCGCTGATCGTGGCGCAGAAAGGGCTGGCTGTAGGCATGATTCAGGCGAAATATTTCACGGCTGTGATTCTGCTGATTTTAGTGTCGTCTGTGATCACGCCGATTTTGTTGAAGATATTGTATGCTAAGAAGGTAGGAGGGGCACAGGCGGCCTAATAAAAGGAGATGGGTTCCCCGGAAATGTGGTGAACGGCGAGGGGAAGGAACTCCGGGTGGGGGATGGGCACTGTCGTTGTCAGGCATTTTGCGGAAGCGCGCCTGAAAATCCAGCGGTAACTGCGACTAAGCAGCGAACGCTCTTCGTGAGCTGCTTAGTCGCAGTTACCGATTAGTTGAAGGGAAGCGAGCAATGCCTGACATCGACAGTGCCCATCCCCCGCCCGGAGTTCCTTCCCCTCGCCTTCCTCTACGTTTCCGCTCCCATCGTGGAGGTTGTCGTTTGGGTGGGATTGATATCATTATCCGACCCAAAAACAGACGAAGCTTATGCCCCGCCTGTTATATTACTATCATGTAGTTCTTTTAACATCATATCATAGCGTTTTTTTGGAGACTTGTTCCCTCTAAAACAATACTCAATTATAGACATTTTTTCTTCTTTGCTTTTCACTTTTTCCTGCAGGGCACTAACTATCATCAATACCTGTTGATGATAAAATTCGTTGTACGTTTGCTGTGCCTTTTGTTGGGTAATATGTAATTCTTTTGCTATTTCTACATATTGCATTTTACCAACATTTCGCATTTCAATAATTCGAGCAACTGTTTTTTTATTTAATCTGGATTTAAATGGGGGTATACTCCTAATAAACTGTATCGGCATCCCTGGCTCCCCAGCTCTGTATAAAGTCAAAATATCTTTATACTGCTTTTCCAAATATGCACAAGCATACGTCTGATCTTGATAACATTCATAAGCATCCTCATAAACCTTTCTGATTTCTGATGAATTTTCGTATCCAAGCACTATTGCAATATGGTTTACGTATAAACTTATTTGCTTAATCTTTTGTTTACAATATATTTCTCTGCACCTTGGAACAGATGTTCCAAATTCTTTTGCAACATCCTTAAAGGTATTATTGTATTGATCACGAAACAATATAATCCCATATGCTCGTTCATCCTGCTTTAGTACACTATATGGAATATCTTTCAGCATACAATTCCCATCCCTTCTTCCAATGTTTTACCCGTATTGCAGGTAATAATTATATCAAATACAGGTATCAATTACAACACATCGCGGTAGAATTTATTTGGAGGTGTGGTAAGATGTTACGATTGAAAGAATTGCGAGAACAGCGACGGCTTAATCAGGAAGGATTAGCCTTAAAATTTAATGTTTCCCAATCTACTATTAGCGCATATGAAGTAGGTGATCGAGTACCGGATTTAGAAACTTTGATTTCTATTGCAAATTTCTTTAATGTGTCACTCGACTACCTTGCTGGCTTATCTGATTTAAAACAGCCAATAAAACAAAGTGATTTGTCAGCAGATGAGTTAGAGCATTTGTATATATACCGACAGTTAAATGATATTGATAGGGAAAAGGTCAAAGCGTATATTGACGGTTTGCAAAGAAAATAATCTGACTTAGTTCGTCCGTCCCTTTTCCAGTCTATTGCTGTTTATGCAGCTAACTCTGCCGATTCCAAAGGGGGGGCTTCGTAAACGACGTGGAAATAAACTTTTCACTTCAGCAAAATTCCATCTATCCCGCACAAACGAAAATTCCTCTTTACCTCTCGACTCTTAAATGGTACAATATTTCAAACAGGCAACGGTGGTCCTGCAGGGATGTCGCTGTTGTAGTATGATTTTAAATTTCAAGATGATTTTACTATCAATATGTTCATAAGTTTCAAGTTTCTTAGAGAAATCTCTTGTCCATTTCGGACAAATTTTCCGCATCAAAAACAAGAAAACCGTTGTCTGTTTATTTACCATATACTATAATAGAGGCAGAAACCTGCATGACCTTGAAAAGGAGGTATTATGCAGGGAAAGACAAACCCAAAGACGCACGTAAACACTAACCAAACCACAAATGATAAATATTCTACCCGGATCGTTTCTGACACAGATACCAGCAATCAGGAGAAAAGGTACACTCAATTGGAAGACGCTGCGCTGAAAGCGGCGGTTCAATTTTTCGGTGATGAGCTTTTTCCCTATCTAGGAATGGGCGAAAAGCCTGTAGCGGTCATGCCCACAGAGATGATCCATCTGGAAGTCAAGAAGATGTACGAGGATTTCAACTTCCTGATGAAGGATGGCTCCTGGCTCCACATCGAGTTTGAAAGCGACAGCATCACCAGGAAAGACCTCCGCCGGTTCCGTGAATATGAGGCTGTCACAAGCAGAATCTACGGTGTCGACATCACAACGGTAGTGGTATGCTCCGACAAAGTGAAGCACCCTATGTCAGAACTCAAGGTAGGATTAAACACTTATAAGATAAAACCTGTCCGCTTAAAGGACACGGACGCAGACTCAATTTTGAAAAAACTGTCAGAAAAAGAAACCAGCCAGATAAATAAAAGCGACCTGGTTCCCCTGCTGCTGACACCGCTCATGGGCGGAAAAACGCCCAAAAAAGAACGAATCCTACAGAGCTTCACCTGCCTGAACCGCGAATATTCTGAGGTGAGCGTGGAAGATTTGCGTAAAATGCAGGCGGTTTTATACGCTCTGGCAGTCAAGACACTGAAACCCAAAGATTTACAGGAAATTAAGGAGGCGATATCAATGACGATATTAGGACAGATGCTCATGGAAGAAGGAGAAGAAAAAGGACGACGGGACGCGGCAAATGTTTGGAAACTTTCTACTAAGGGAGAATCCCCTGAGGTGATTGCACAAAAGCTGGAGCTCCCTTTGGAAAAAGTAATCAAAATCCTGGAATACTATGATTTCGCTTGATTCTGATTCAGACATTGGTTTGAGCACCCATACAGGTTCAAAAACCGCTCACTGGCTATGCCGGGCATTTTGTAAAAAAACATTGTCTGGCAGGGCAGTGCCTTTGTCCCGCGTAAAAATCCTCTCACCACCGTCCAACACTTTCCGAGGTTCCCTACTTCTTTTGATAACTTTAGCTGGAAAAATCTTGTATAATCAGAGGTAAGCGCAAACAATTGAAAGTTCATAGGTACTGTCTACCTCGATGTTGGCTTTGTTCATGTTTATAATAGGAGTCAAAAGATGATAGTGAAGTTTATGGAAAAACAAGATAAGGATTTTGTGATGAGTATTGATCAGCACGTAAATGATAATGAGTATAATAAACGTGTTTATACAAAGACAGGCTATATAATGTGGGAAAAAGATGTTCCCGTTGGGATAATGCATTATAGTGTTTTGTGGGATAATATTCCCTTTTTGAACTTTCTATTTGTTGATAAAAAATATCGTAATAAGAGAGTCGCTTCACAAACACTTGCTTTTTGGGAAAATCAGATGAAACAACAAGGTTATAAGATGACGATGGTTTCAACACAAGCTGATGAAGATGCACAGCATTTTTATCGAAAATTAGGTTATATCGATTGCGGTGGATTAGTATTTAATCATACGCCTTTTGACCAGCCTATGGAATTATTTTTCAGAAAAGTTTTGTAGAAGAAAATTTGCATTCCGTACATCCGTAAGACTTCCATGTATAAAGATGACGGGAACCTATACTGTTAAATCTGTCAGATTAAGCAGGCTGGGAAAACACCCACTTGTTGCAATCCGTATGAATCCGTCAGCTGCGAGTAATGAGTCAAGCGACAAAACAATCAACCGCATCATAAATATCAGTAATATTTTGGGAATGGATGGCTGGATTGTCTTCAATACATATCCTCAACGAGCAACTGATAAAAAACATATCAAGAGTTACAATAAGGAATGGTTAGAGAACAACATTCAGATTATCAGAGAATTTCCCTCAAAGCACTAATTCATCGTCAAGAGAAAATAGACTTTACAAAAGCAGCTAAGCAATATCTATCCATAAAATGAATAAAGCAAACCTAATCCTTTATATGCCGATTGACAGATAGCTATAGTCTCGCGTACTTCGGAGAACACCATCTTCCACTTTTTCTCCAAAAGCAATATACTTTCGATGCGATGTATTACTCGCAAGGTAAAGCTCTCCCTGAGAAAGCGACAGCCTTCAGGAAGGGGTGAAAACGTAGTGGAAGGTGAGCAGAAGGAGATTCGGCGCGGGGCTTGGTCCACGGATGGCCGATTTGCGTAAGCGCGCCTGAAAATCCATTGCCTACGGAGACTTAGTGTACTGACCCACTTATATCTGGCGAAAATCCGTAGGATAATTTCCCATCGGCAAGGCGGCTGAATGAGTCGATGCGGTGGCATCGGCGATTGAAGACAACGCTGTCCGATGGAAAATTAGACAAGGAGTTTCGCCAGATATAAGTGGGTCAGTGCACTCAGCGCGAACGCTCTTCGTGAGCGGCTTAGTCGCAGTTGGCAATTAGTTGAAGGGAAGCGTGCATCGGCCAGCCGTGGACCAAGCCCCGCGCCGAATCTCCTTCTGCTCACCGTTCAACACCTTTGCGGGGTACCCTTCCACCACCGTTCAACAACTTTCCGGGTTTCCCTTCGCCCAAGCATTGCAATCCTGTTAACTTTCTGTTACAATCAGAATAATCCGTACCTGTACGGAGCATCATAACGTAAGTCGATTACTTCTGTGAGACATGAGTGTCTGCGCAGACAAATAATGAAAAAAGCGAGGACAATATTATGACTGATGAATTTAATAACGGAAAATGCAGTGCCAGTGATTGTGCATCCTGCCAGGGAGGCTGCGGTGCAGATGAGGAGCATCATACCATCACCCTGACCATGGAGGACGACTCTGAGGTGGAATGCGCGATTCTCACCATCTATCCGGTAGATGACAAGGAATATATCGCACTACTTCCGTTGGATGAGAACGGACAGAATGAGGACGGAGAGGTTTTCCTCTACGCTTTCTCCCGCACTGAGGAAGGTGACCCGATGCTTGACAATATTGAGGATGATGACGAATATGAGAAGGCTGCACAGGCTTTTGATACCATCCTTGAGAATGCCAAAATGGCAGAGGAATCCGGCGCACCAATAGAATAAGAATTTAACCAATTTGAAAAAGTGCTGCTGCTTAACCAAATGGTCAGGCAGCGGCACTTTTTTTCGATACACATAATAGATCTAGCCTTATTCTGCTATACTTGGGATAGCTGTCACCGGGTCTGTATCCTTTTGATAATCTATATTATCGTAATGGAAACCAAACATATGGTAGAAATCCTCCCAGTATCCCTCTAAATCACAGAGCAGTTCCAGATTCTCCGTATTGACGGCTTCCCATTCCGCTTTGACCTCTTTCTGGACGTCCTGGGAAAGTTCATAGTCGTCCATGCGGATAAAGCCTTCCGCGTCTAATACAGGCGCACTTTCACCGTAAAGCTTCTGTGTGAAAAGCCGCACCATCTGCTCAATACATCCTTCATGTGTTCCCTGTTTCTTCATCACGCGATAGAGAATCCCGAAATACAGCGGTACAATGGGAATAGCGGAGCTTGCCTGTGTAACCAGCCCTTTATTCACAGAAATGTAGGCATGTACACCCGGATGAGCGGTGTTAATCTCTCCGGCGGTCTTGTGCAGGTGTTGTTTGGCTGCGCCGATTGTACCATGATAGTAAATCGGATAGGTGAGTTCCGGACCAATGTAGGAATAGGCAACCGTGACTGCATTTTCGGCCAGAACTCCGGCTTCGGAGAGTGTATCAATCCAGTCAGACCAGTCTTCTCCTCCCATCACCTTGATTGTTCCCTGTACTTCTTCGTCTGTGGCAGGCTCGATGGTTTTCTCTTCTACCTTATTGGAGCGCAGGTCAAGGCTTTTCTGGGTAAAGCTTTCTCCGGTTGTTTTCAGGCAGGAGGACCAGGTCACTCCTTCGCTGTCTGTGCGGCGGGGCGCGGCCAGGCTGTATACAACAAGGTCTACCTTTCCCAGGTCCTCACGGATTGCCTTTACAGCCTGCTCCTTCATCTCCCTGGAAAACGCATCTCCGTTTAAGGTTCTGGCATAAACGCCCTGCTCCTTTGCAAGCTTTTCAAACGCGGCTGTGTTATACCAGCCCGGCGTTGCTGTGCGCTTGCCGTTTGAGGGACGCTCGAACATGATGCCAAGGGTGGCGGTTCCACAGTTTACCATTGTGCTTATCCTGGATGCCAGTCCATAGCCTGTGGAGCAGCCAATCACAAGTGCTTTCTTCGGTCCTTCCACGCGGCCTGCTGCTGCGGCATATTCGGCTTGTCTGCGCACGCTTTCGGCACATCCCATTGGATGGGCGGTCGTACAAATATATTCACGGACTTTTGGTTCAATTACCATAACTCTTCCTCCCGAAATCTCGAATTCATTTTAATTGCTTTTAATTTATTTTGACTCTCAAAGTATTATAGCAAAAAAAATGCGGAACGTAAAGAACATTTCCGCATTTTTATTCTCAAAACACTTACTTTCCGGTAGTACTGCCCAGTCCGCCGTTTCTCACATCTGTCACATCGTCGTCCACAGTGATGCCGTATTCCACGAAAATACCCTGCATAAAGCCGGTATCTGCCGGAATCTCCAATGTTTTGTCTTCGTTGGTGTCATTTGTAAGCTTGGCGAATATATGGCCTTCATTGTCCGAGTAAAAATAGTCACTGTCAATGATTCCCACCGTATTATTCAGCTGCAGACGATACTTAAAACCGAGCCCGCTGCGCGGATAGCATTTAAGCACCCATTCCTGGTCCATCTCAACCCGCACGCCTGTAGGGATTTTGATCGTCTCTCCGGGCTTTACGATAAAGCTTGCCGGAGCAAAAAAGTCATAGCCCGCACTGCCGGCTGTGGCTCTTCTCGGAAGCCGGATGCCCTCATATATTTTCCTGATATCCCCGTCCTCTGCCGGACCAAAGGTATCCCTCCAGTCCTCATAGAACCGGTTCTCGCTCACCTTATGAAACTTAGCGATTCTCTTCATATGTCCTCCTGATGTCTGATACGCTATTGTCTGCTGCTACTGTACGGACTGCAGCACATACTAATCCTGGTGCAGAACCACTTTACCTTCGCGCAGGGTGGCGGGGACATTGATCACTCTCTGATTCGCGGAGCCTCTCCACTTAAGAAGAAGCTCCTTTTTCTCAAGCTCAAATTCTCCGTCCACACAAACATCCAGATAACGGACAATCTCCTCATTCTGGATGTCTTCCCAGACTGCGCCTGTGTAGAGCCAGATTGTCTTTTTCGGATATTTCACCTTGATTTCTCTGGCCAGGGTCGTTACCTCAGTGATATTTGCCGGATGCAGAGGATCTCCTCCGGAAAAAGTGATTCCGCTGATATAGCCTTTATCTAATTCTGCAAAAATCTCTGCCCGCTCCACCCCGGTAAAGGGCAGACCGCCGTTTGGGTCCCAGGTTACGGGATTCTGGCACTCTCTGCAGCAGTGGGAACAGCCCGCCACCCAGAGAACTACCCGAAGTCCGTCCCCGTTTAACATATCGTCCTTGGTAATATTGTGATATCTCATATTTTATGCTTCTTCCGGTACATCCTTCATGCTGAAGCTGATTCTGCCCATCTTGTCTTTGCCAAGGCAGACAACCTTAACCTTGTCGCCAAGTGTGAGGACATCCTCTACCCGGTTGATTCTCTCCTTACAAATCTTGGAAATATGCACCATGCCTTCTTTGCCCGGTGCAAACTCAATGAATGCGCCGAACTCCTTGATGCTTACAACCTTGCCTGTGAAAATCTGGCCGGATTCAAAATCAGTTGAAATGATCTCAACCATATGAGCAGCTTCGTCCATGCTCTTCTGGTCCACGCCGCAAATTGATACAGCGCCGTCATCGGTAATATCAATCTTCACACCGGTACGCTCGATGATGGTGTTGATGGTCTTGCCTCTCTGGCCTACCACATCACCAATCTTCTGCGGGTCAATCTGAATCTGGATGATCTTCGGTGCATACTCGCCTACGCTTGTACGAGGCTCTGCAATACATTTCTCCATCACGTCTGTGAGGATGTATTCTCTTGCCTCTTTAGTCCTTCTGATTGCTTCTTCTACGATCGGTCTTGTCAGGCCATGGATCTTGATATCCATCTGGATAGCAGTGATACCGTCGTGTGTACCTGCCACCTTAAAGTCCATGTCGCCGAAGAAATCTTCTAAGCCCTGGATATCGGTCAGTACAATATAATCGTCATCACTGTCACCTGTCACCAGACCGCAGGAGATACCTGCCACCGGTTTCTTGATCGGCACGCCGGCAGCCATCAGGGACATGGTGGATGCACAGATACTTGCCTGGGAGGTGGAGCCGTTAGACTCAAATGTCTCGGACACGGTACGGATTGCATACGGGAATTCCTCTGCGCTCGGAAGTACCGGAACGAGAGCTCTCTCAGCAAGTGCGCCATGACCGATTTCACGGCGTCCCGGTCCTCTGGAAGGCTTCGTCTCACCTACAGAATAGGACGGGAAATTATAGTGATGCATATATCTCTTGGAGGTCTCGAACTCGTCCAGTCCATCCAGTCTCTGCGCGTCTGCCAGAGGAGCCAGCGTCGTCACGGTACAAATCTGAGTCTGTCCACGGGTAAACATAGCGGAGCCATGTACTCTCGGAATCAGATCCACTTCTGCTGCCAGAGGACGAATCTGAGTAATCTGACGGCCATCCGGACGCTTCTGGTCTTTTAAGATCATTTTGCGGACAGTCTTCTTCTGGTACTGGTAAACTGCCTCGCCCAGTACAGAGAGCCATTCCTCATTGTCTGCGAAAGCTTCGCTGAGCTTCTCGGTAACCTTGCGGATGTTCTCTTCTCTCACCTGCTTCTCATCGGTAAATACGGCTGTCTCCATCTCTTCCGGTGGAACAATCTTCTTGATTGCCTCAAATAATTCTTCCGGAACAGCGCAGGAGGAGTAGGTATGCTTCTCTTTGCCGCAGTCTGCAACGATGGAATCAATAAATTTAATAACTTCCTGGTTAACTTCATGAGCTTTGTAGATAGCCTCGATCATCTTGTCCTCCGGAATCTCATTCGCTCCGGCTTCGATCATGATTACCTTTTCCCTGGTGGAGGCTACGGTAAGCTGCAGATCAGAAATATCCTTCTGGCCCAATGTCGGGTTGATAACAAACTCACCGTTGATCATACCCACCTGGGTGGTAGCACAGGGGCCTGCAAAAGGAATGTCCGAAATACAAGTAGCAATGGCGGAGCCCAGCATAGCCGGGATTTCCGGGTTACACTCTGGGTCTACGGACATAACCATGTTTACAAGTGTCACGTCATTTCTGTAATCCTTTGGGAACAGCGGACGCATCGGTCTGTCGATGACACGGGAGGTAAGAACAGAATGCTCGCTGGCCTTGCCCTCTCTCTTATTGAAACCGCCCGGGATTTTGCCCACGGCGTACATTTTCTCCTCATACTCAACGCTGAGCGGGAAGAAATCGATTTCCTCTCTCGGCTCTTTTGATGCGGTGGCAGTGGACAGAACGGTGGTGTCACCGTAATGCATAAGCGCTGCACCATTAGCCTGTTTTGCCACACGACCGACATCTACGGTCAATGTTCTTCCGGCTAATTCCATGGAATAACTTTTGTACATATTTTTTCTCCTTTACAAACTAAATATAATATTTTATATGAACGTAAAAACAGGAGCCCGAAACAACTGAAAAAACCATTCTGCTACTGAACGACGACCAGCATGTTTTCTCTTAGAATGGGCTTTTCAGTAGTCTCGGAAATAACTCCTGTTGTGGTTCCGTATCTTTAGAAAATCTATTGATTTCCTGTTGTAAAAATAGGGCGGATGGTAATCCGCCCTTCCGCATACTAATTATTTTCTTAAACCTAATTTTTCAATCAGTGCACGGTATCTTTCGATGTCTGTTTTCTTCAGGTAAGCCAGCAGTCCACGTCTCTGACCAACCATCTTCAGCAGACCGCGTCTGGAATGATGGTCTTTGTGGTGTGTCTGTAAATGCTCAGTAAGCTCCTGAATTCTGGCTGTCAGAACTGCAACCTGTACTTCCGGTGAACCTGTGTCACCCTCACATCTTGCATATTCTTTCATGATTGCTGCTTTTTTTTCTTTTGAAATCATTTTTGATTTCCTCCTTAAAATTTTATTATCGCCGCATATTAAGAAACGGTCGGAGTCTCCAGTCACTGAATATGGGCTTATTCACCTTGGATAGTATAGCACATTGCAACTTTTCTGTAAACCACTTTTTTAACAATGAAAGTCCCGGACGGCAGCTATGAATTTCCTTCTACTTCGCCGCCTGTGCGCGCTGCTGCTCCTTCTGCTGCTCAATGGGATCATCGTCCAGCAGAGAGAAGGCAATGTTTGTAGCATGGTCGGAGACACGTTCCAGACCGGAAATGATATCCGAGAACATCATACCTGCACTGGCTGTACATTCCCCGCGGGTAAGTCTCTGTACATGGGATTCCTGCAGATCACGCTCAGCGTCGTCCACTTTATCCTCAAGCTCGAGAATCTCCTGCATGTGCTCCTGGTTGTTATGAGAAAACATATCCAGCGCATATGTAGTGATCTTGATCACCATGTCCAACATACCGGACAGCTCACGTTTTGCCTGGGCGCTGAAATCAATTTTCTGCGCCATACGTGACTGAGCCGCATCCGCGATATTCTCCGCGTGGTCACCGATACGCTCGATATCGTTAACTACATGGAACAATCCGCCGATACTCTTGGCATCGTCTGCTGGAAGTGTTGTCTGGTTGATTTTTACGAGATAGTCTGTGATGGAGTGATTGAGAAAATCAATCTGCTTCTCCACCTCATATACCTCGGCAATATCCGATTCATCCAGTGTAATGAGTGCATTCATAGCGCGTTCCAGATTGGTGATGGCCATGTGTCCCATACGCTCCATCTCTCTGGTTGCGTCAAATACAGCCGTAGTTGGCGAAAACACGGACTTTGCCCCGATATAATGAAGCTCGAAAGCTTCTGCCGGCTTCTTGTCCTCTCCCCGTACGAAAAGAGCGGTGAGCTTGACGATCTGCTTGATAAACGGCGCCAGGAGCACAACCTCCACGATTTTGATCAGTGTGTGGGCGTTCGCCACCTCACGTCCCGGATTGGCTCCGGAAATGCTCTGGATAAAGTGAGTGATCGGCTCTAAAGCTACCGTCAGGGCTATGTACATAATAATCGTTCCAAGAACATTAAACAACAGATGGATCAGCGCCGCCCTCTTTGCGTCACGCTTGCCGTTTAAGCCGGCCAGAAGCGCAGATACGCAGGCGCCGATATTACAGCCCAGAATAATAAAGAGACAGATACGGATGTCCAGAAGTCCCTGGTTTGCCAGCAGCAGGATAATGCCGACTGTGGCAGATGAACTCTGCAGTACGGCCGTCACTACAATACCGACTATGATAGCCAGAAAATGGCTGGTCAAGGACCCCATGATCTCTACAACCTGGGGTGATTCCTTCAGCACGGACATAGACGTGGACATGGTGCTGAGTCCCATAAAGAGGATACCAAAGCCCAGCAGCACCTCGCCGATACGCTGCACCTTTGTCTTCTTACAGAACATAACCATGATTACGCCGGCCATAACGATCGCCGGTGCCAGAGCCGAAAGGTTAAATGAAATCAACTGCGAGGTCACTGTGGTACCGATATTGGCACCCATGATGACTCCCGCAGCCTGGTATAGATTCATCAGCCCGGAATTAACGAAGCTGACAACCATGACAGTGGCTGCACTGGAGGATTGGATGACTGCAGTGAAGAAAGTACCCACCAGGATTCCGCGAAGCGGCGTCTTGGTGAAAAACTCGAGAATGCTTCTCATCTTGGCTCCGGCTGCTTTCTCAAGGCCGTCGCTCATCTGCTTCATACCAAACAAAAAGAGGCCCAAACCTCCCATTAAACCAAGAATAATCTCTGCCATTCCTCAATTATCTCCCTTGTATCTTTTGTTGCTTTGTCGTGTGTCCACAAAACATTCCATTGTTAACTATAAATGAATTTCCCATGTTTGTCTACCGGATTTTGTCAAAATACGCCTCGCCGCCTGCCACATCGCGCTGAAGCTGTGCCTTCAATGCTTCCAGGGAAGAAAACTTCTGCTCCGGACGCAGGAATTTTTTGAATTCCACACGGCAGCTCTGCCCGTAGAGGTCCTCCTCGCAGCCATAGAGATACGTCTCCACACCGAGGAATTTCTCACCTACTGTGGGCTTATAACCTACGTTGGTGATTCCCTTGTAGCATCTGTCCCCAAAATAGGACACTGTGATATATACGCCGTTTGGCGGCATCAGCTTTTCTTTGGAAGGAATGATGTTGGCAGTGGGAAACAGGAATTTACGTCCCATCCCCCGTCCATGGAGGACTACACCCTCCACAGCGAAATCCATGCCCATAAGCGCATTGAATTTTTCCATATTTCCACGATTCAATTCCTCACGGATATAGGTACTGCTGATCTTACGATGTCCGTCCATTTCCTTTGGCAGCACATCTACTACAAAATGATATTTTCTGCCCAGCTCCCGCAAAAGCTGAGGGGTGCCTTTCCGCTCATAACCAAAACGAAAATCCTCCCCTACTGCCACATACGCAGCCTGCAGATCTCCTACCAGGATCTCCCTGACGAAATTCTCCGCCTTCATATGCTTCATACGGGTGTCAAGGGGACATTCCAGCAGTACATCAACGCCCATGTCTTCCAAAAGCCCGCGCCGCTCCTCTCTGGTGAGTATCATCTGGCTGGATACATCAAAAGCAAAGAGAACGGCCTGCGCTCCCTCTTTTTTCTGTTCCAGTATTTTCTCCACCAGCTTTCTGTGGCCGCGGTGTATGCCGTCAAATTTGCCCAAAGTAACTGCGCTCTTGGCGAGTCTGGGAAATTCTCCGTCAATCCTCAAGTATTCCATGTCCCACTCCTACTGCCTGCTGCAGGAATCAACAGTTCTGACTGTTTTCCTGCTTAATTTATCTGTCAGAACATTTTGACCGGATAATATCGTTCCCTCTGCATGTCCCACTGATAGATTCCGGCAAACTTACCTCCGCTTGTACACATACGTACCCATCCTTGCTCTGCCTGTGTACAGAACATGTCCAATGGAAGCGGATTTCCGTTAGCCAGAAGCTTGTCTCCGGCCTCTGAGACGCATACGCGGGGGTACTCTTCAAGAACCTTCTCAATGCTTATGATTTTCCCGGAAATACTCCCGTCCCTTACTGCTTCCTCTATCTGTGCGAGTGTATAGCTCTCTTCCAATGTAAATCGGCCTGATCTGGTCCGCAGCAAAGCCTGCATACAGCCGCAGCAGCCCAGCTTCTCACCAATGTCGTGACACAAGGTACGGATATACGTCCCTTTGCTGCAGGTCACTCTTAAACGAACAAGCGGCAGCTCAATCCCGAGTATTTTAATCTCGTGGAAATATACAGGCCGCGGTTCACGCTCGATTATCTTACCTTCTCTTGCCAGCTCGTAAAGCTTCTTTCCGCCCACTTTAAGAGCGGAATACATAGGTGGTATCTGCATCTGACTGCCCAGGAAGCTCTGCACTGCTTCTTCGATTTCCCGTTCCGAGACTCTGACTTCTTTTTCTTCCAACACAGTTCCTGTCATGTCCTGGGTATCGGTCTTGATTCCCAAACGCAGCACAGCCTCGTATGTTTTCTCTTTTTCCGTCAGCATCTCCACCAGACGTGTACCCTTTCCCAAAGCAATGGGAAGTACTCCCTCCGCCTCCGGGTCAAGGGTGCCTGTATGTCCGATTTTTTTCATGTGCAGGATACCGCGGAGCTTGGCCACTACGTCGTGGGAAGTAAAGCCCTTTTCTTTCCTAATCACTAGTATGCCGTCCATCAGCTTACCGGCTCCGTAAGCATTTGTTTCTCTATCTGCGCGGTGATGTTATTGATCACATCATACATAGAGCCGTGCAGATCACAGCCTGCCGCACGCATGTGCCCGCCGCCGCCAAAAAATACGGCGATGTCGCTCACATCCACCCGCCCGTTTGAGCGCAGAGAAACCTTAAAGGACTGGGTTTCCAGTTCATAAAGAAACATTGCGACTTCCACGCCTTCGGTCAGACGGAGCTGGCTGACAATGCCGTCCAGGTCCTTGCCGTCCACGCCGTAAAAGTCCATGTCCCGCTTTTTCATATAGCCGACTACACATTTGCCGTCCAGGAGCATGATACTCTCTGCCAGTACACGGCCCATGACCTGATTCTGAATATATGTTTTCTGATAAAATGATTCATCAATAATCTTACTGAAATTAAAGCCTGTTTTCATCAGTTCCCCGGCAATACGCATGGTTTCCGGGGTGGTGGAAGAATACTGAAATACTCCTGTATCATGGATCATTCCTGTATAAATAGCTTTCGCCACCGTACAATTCACCTTTTCCGGCTCCATCAGCCCGTACAGTACCTCGCATGCGGAGCTGATATCGCCCATCACATGATTGATCTGGGCAAAACCCTGATTGCTCACATGATGATCAATGCAGAGAGTCTGCTTTGCATGGTCGAAATAATCCCCTGCCAAAGCCAGGCGCTTTTTGTCGCTGACATCACAGGTGACAAAAAGATCGTACTCTTTCTCCCCCTCTGCCTCCATTTTCACCTCGTCCATACAGTCGATGTATCCGAAAACAGGTTTGGGATGGTCAAGATATACATCCGCCTGAATCTCTGGATAATACTCTTTGATATACAGGTACAAGGCCATGCAGGAGCCCACACAGTCCCCGTCGGGACGGATGTGGCCCGCTATGCCCATTGTTTTGACACCATCCAGTATTTCTGCAATTTTATTCATGCACTTACACCCTCTTATTCCTCTGACTCCTTCACGGAGGTATCCTTTTTCGTGACATCGTCAATCAGCTTTGACATATTTACACCATATTCAATGGACTCATCCAGGATGAATCTGATTTCCGGTGTGTTGCGGAGATTTAAATTTTTAGCAAGCTGACGCCGGATATATCCTTCTGCGCTTGTCAGTCCCTTGATGGTGGCCTCCTTGGCCTCCTTTTCCCCCAGGACACTGATAAAAGCTTTGCAGGTTTTTAAATCCGGAGCCACCTCCACAGCCATGACCGAGGTCATGGGATGAATACGCGGGTCTTTGATCTCATTACGGATGATAGTGCTGAGTTCTTTCTGTACTTCTCCGTTGATCCGCGTATTCTTGATGCTGTTTTTCCTCATTATGCCTCTCTCCTATCTAGGTACTTCTACCATGATATATGCTTCTACGTGATCTTCCTCTTTCACTTCATTAAATCCGTCAAATACAAGACCACACTCGTAGCCTGCCTTGACTTCCTTGACATCGTCCTTAAATCGCTTCAGGGACCCCAGCTCGCCCTCGAATATCTGCTCGCCTTCTCTGGTGATACGTACCTTACAGTTTCTCTGGAAGAGACCGTCAAGCACATAACTTCCTGCAATCGTACCCACACCGGATGCCTTGAAGAGCTGACGTACCTCTGCATGACCGATCACCTTCTCCTCGAATACTGGATCCAGCATACCCTTCATGGCAGCTTCCACGTCCTCGATGGCCTGGTAGATTACCTTGTAAAGACGTAAGTCCACGCCCTCCTGCTCTGCGAGCTGCTTTGCCATGGTATCCGGTCTTACATTGAAGCCGATGATAATAGCATTGGAGGTAGCGGCCAGGCTGACATCGGATTCGTTGATGGCACCTACACCGCCGTGGATTACTCTGACGATCACTTCCTCGTTGGAAAGCTTCACCAGACTCTGTTTTACAGCTTCCACGGAACCCTGTACATCTGCCTTGACTACGATTGGCAGCTCCTTGAGGTCGCTGGCCTGAATCTGGTCAAAGAGATTATCAAGGGAAAGCTTACCTTTAGTCTCTTCAAGAAGACGATTCTTATTCTCAGATACGAATGCTCCGGCAAAGTTTTTCGCCTCTTTGTCACTGTCAAAGGACATGAGGATTTCGCCTGCATTCGGTACATCGCTTAAACCTAATATCTCAACAGGTGTGGACGGACCAGCCTCTTTCACACGGCGTCCCTTGTCATCCATCATCGCACGGACCTTGCCGCTGCAGGCTCCTGCTGCGATAAAGTCGCCAACATGAAGTGTACCTTTCTGTACAAGGATGGTCGCAACTGGACCCTTGCCCTTGTCAAGCTGTGCCTCGATCACGAGACCTCTGGCGGCACGCTTGGGATTTGCTTTCAGTTCGCTAACCTCTGCTGTCAGAAGGATCATTTCCAGCAGAGTTTCTATTCCTTCGCCTGTGTGGGCAGATACAGGTACGAAGATGGTGCTTCCGCCCCAGTCCTCAGGAATCAGCTCGTATTCAGAGAGCTCCTGTTTTACACGCTCCACATTTGCGCTTGGTTTATCAATCTTATTGATGGCAACGATGATCTCCACGCCGGCTGCCTTGGCATGGCTGATCGCCTCCACTGTCTGGGGCATCACACCGTCGTCCGCAGCTACAACCAATACAGCAATATCTGTGGCATTGGCTCCACGCATACGCATGGCTGTAAAAGCTTCATGTCCCGGTGTATCCAGGAATGTGATCTTCTGGTCGCCTGCTTTTACTACGTAAGCACCGATATGCTGGGTGATTCCGCCGGCCTCTCCTCTTGTTACGCTGGTGTTACGGATAGCGTCCAAAAGTGATGTTTTACCGTGGTCAACATGGCCCATAACGCATACAACAGGAGGTCTTGCAACCATTGTGGTCTCATCCTCGTCCTCTTCCTTGAGGAGTTCTTCGATGACATCCACTTTTACTTCCTGCTCTGCGATGATATCGTATTCCAAAGCAATTTCTGCTGCTTTTTCAAATTCGATCTCATGGTTCACAGTAACCAAGATGCCCTGGAGAAACAGCTTCTTGACAATTGCAGACGGCTGCATCTTCATAGCCTCGGCAAGCTCACGAATAGTCATTTTCTCCGGAAGTGTGATTTCCTTCACCTCAGGCTTCTTCTCCTCCGGCTTCTGCTGGGGAACAAGCTTCTGCAGAGCCTTTGGAATACGGGAGTTCTGCTTATAGCCTCCCTGGTTCGGTCTGCGGCTTGCTGCTGCCTTATCGAATTCTTTCTTCTTGTTCTTGCCCTCTCTGTCACGCTCACGCTTGCTGTCCTTGGAGGTTTTCGTCAATTCTGGGGTGAATACTACTTCACCATCATTTCTCTTCGTACCCGGACGCTGACCCGGACGGCCCGGACCGCCTCCCTGTGGGCGTCCTGCACCATTTTGTCCCTGCGGACGTCCCTGACCATACTGTCCCTGTGGACGACCCTGGCCGTTCTGTCCCTGCGGGCGGCCCTGACCATACTGGCCCTGTGGACGACCCTGGCCGTTCTGTCCCTGCGGGCGGCCCTGGCCATACTGACCCTGCGGACGCTGTCCGCCCTGGCCTGGTCTTGACGGACGGCCGTTATTGTCCCCTGTTCTCTGCGGACGTGTGCCGTCGTTCGGTCTGGCCGGACGATTCTGGCCTGCAGGACGGTTCTGACCAAAACGGTCACCAGGCCTGCGGTCTGTACTGCGGTTATCTCTGTTCTGGCCGTTCTGGCCCTGCGGACGCTGTCCGCCCTGGTACTGGCCCTGAGAACGGAACTGGTTTCCCTGACCATTCTGGCCCTGCGGACGTGACTGGCCACCCTGACCTGACTGACCCTGGGGACGTGACTGTGCCCCCTGATTTGTCTGGCCCTGGGGACGCTGCTGTGTACTCTGACCTGCCTGGCCCTGAGGACGCTGCTGTGTACTCTGACCTGCCTGGCCCTGAGGACGCGGCTGCGCGCTCTGGCCTGGCTGTCCCTGAGAACGCGGCTGTGCGCTCTGTCCTGACTGACCCTGGGGATGTGACTGTGCACTCTGACCTGTCTGGCTCTGAGGACGCGGCTGTGTGCTCTGTGCTGCCTGCGGCTGTGCACTCAGGCTCTGCGGCTGAACTGCTGCAGGTGCAGGACGTCCTGTGCTCTCGGCCACCGTCTTAACAGGAGCCTCTGACACGCTTACCGGCGCTGTCTTTGGTTTCTCGGGTGCGGGAGCTGCCGGCTTAGCCTGGATTGGCTGCTCTGCGGCTCTGTTCTCCTGGACCTTGGTCTCAGTCTGGGGACGCTGCTGTGCTGCGCTGCCCTGAGGACGTGCCGGACCTTTACGCTCTCCTGCTGGTCTTCTTCTGCCTTTTCCTCCGTCACTTGCATTTTGCGCGTGATATACACGGATGATATTTTTTTTCTTTTTCGGCGCCTCTGCTTTCTCTGCTTCTGACTTTGCCGTTACAACCTTTTCTTCTGTTTTGGGAGTATCCAACTTTGCTTTATGCTCCTTTCCCGTAAATGTGAATTTATCTTTTACCATTGCAGCGTGGGATTCGTCGATGTTGCTCATATGGCTCTTCACATCCACACCCTTCGCTTTTAAAAACTCTATAACCTCTTTATTTTGCTTACCAAGCTCCTTGGCAAGCTCATGTACTCTGATCTTTGACATTCACCATACCTCCTTCTGACCAAATTACCTGTTATCTGCGCTCCAGTTCTTTCAAAATTGCTTTCGCAAAATTTTCATCCTGCACTGCCAGACATGCACGGTATTCTTTACCCATTGCCCTGCCCAGGCTCTCTTTGTCGGAAAGAAAATGTATGGGGACCTCGTAGAAAGTACACATATTCTGAAACTTTTTTTTCGTGTTTCCGGAGGCATCGTCTGCCACCAGAACCAGAAAGCCCTTCCCCGTCTTCACAGATTTCTCCGTGGAGAACTCTCCGCTGACGGTCTTGCCGGCCTTCGTGGCAAGCCCTATCAAAGATAGTATTTTATTGTTTTTCAATCGATTCAAACTCCTTCTTAAGGCTCTCATATACTTCCGCGGGAATGGCAGCCTTCAATGAACGCTCCAGACCGTGGTTCTTGATAGCTTTATCCAGGCATTCTCTGGAAAAGCATACGTAAGCGCCGCGTCCGTTCTTCTTCCCTGTGGTATCCAGCACGATTTCATCCTCTGCTGTTTTCAGAACCCTAATCATTTCCTTCTTACTTTTCATTTCCCTGCAGCCGGTACACTGGCGCATAGGAACCTTACTTTTCGTTTTCATAATCCTCTACATCCTCAGACACCTGCTCAGGCTCTTCCTCTGCAAACTCTTCCTCCGCGAAATCACCTTCCGCAGCTTCCTCTGCAAATTCTTCTTCTGTGAAATCACCTTCCACAGCTTCCTCTGGCATGTCGTCATACGATTCGTCGTATTCGTCATCCTCGTAGTATTCGTCGTCATCCTCGTAATCGTAGAAATCTCCGGACTCTCTGGCCTGTGTCTCGCTCTTGATGTCGATCTTAAAGCCGGTCAGTCTTGCAGCAAGGCGGGCATTCTGTCCTTCCTTACCGATTGCCAGTGAAAGCTGGTAATCAGGAACCACCACCAGGGCGGTTTTCTCATCCGGGTCTGCCATAACAGCGATGACCTTGGCCGGGCTTAGAGCGTTTTCGATCAAAATCGCCGGGTTTTCATCCCAGTTGATGATGTCGATTTTCTCGCCCCGCAGTTCGCCTACAATCGCACCCACACGGGCGCCGTTCATACCGACACATGCGCCGACCGGATCAACATCCGGGTCATTACTCCACACAGCGATTTTTGTACGGGAGCCTGCCTCACGGGCGATGCTCTTGATTTCCACCGTGCCATCTCTGACCTCGGCAACCTCTGACTCAAACAGTCGTTTCACCAGTCCCGGGTGTGTCCTGGATACGAGAATACGCGGTCCCTTAGGTGTATCTTTCACCTCCAGGATATAAACCTTGATACGCTCAGTAGGCTGGAAGGTTTCCCCTCTTACCTGCTCATTCTCGCTTAAGATCGCGTCGGCCTTGCCCAGGTTGACGCTCACATTCTTGCCCATCACACGCTGTACGATACCAGTTACTACTTCCTTCTCTTTTCCGTAATATTGGTCGTACAGTACCTTGCGCTCTTCCTCACGAATCTTCTGAAGGATTACGTTCTTGGCGTTCTGGGTGGCGATACGTCCGAATTCTTTAGAATGGATCAGAACCTTGACTACATCGCCCACCTCTGCATTGGTGTTGATTTTCTGTGCGTCTATCAGAGAAATCTCCAACGCCGGGTCCTCTACATATTCCACAACGGTACGTTCAGCATATACACTGAAATCACAGGTTTCCGGATCAATGGTCACGTGCACATTGTCTGCCTTACCGAAATGGTTTTTGCATGCCTGGATCAGGGACTGCTCAATCGCGCCCAGCAAAGTATCCTTGCTGATACTTTTTTCTTTTTCCAGGATATCCAGCGCTTCCATTAACTCTCTGTTCATTTTTCTCTTTTCCTCCTAATTAGTCAAACCGTCAAAGCAGATGTGACAACTCCGCTTTGCTACTTGCTCAAATTGCTGAAGCTGTATATACAGCATGGCATTAAAACTCAATTGCCAGACGGATCAGAGCAATATCCTTCTTATCAAAGGTCCTCTCTGTCTCGTCCTCCTCAATTGTCACACTGTTACTATCATATGCGGTTAAGACGCCGCAGAACTCTTTTTGCTTATCGATTGGCCGGTAGGTGCGGATCTCCACTAACTTACCCATGCTTCTGGCAAAATCCTTCTCTTTCTTCAACGGTCTGTCAAGTCCGGGTGAACTGATTTCCATGATATAGCTGTCCTCAATGAAATCGTCCTCATCCAGCTTGTCGCTGAAGGCTCTGCTCACTGTCTCACAGTCGTTGACAGTGATACCGCCCGGCTTGTCAATGTAGCCTCTGAGGTACCAGTTTCCTGCCTCCTTGACGTACTCTACATCCACAAGCTCGAAGCCTAAGGAATCCACAATAGGTGTCAGCAATGCTTCTGCTTTCTGTTCGTAAACCTCTCGTCTGCTCATTTTTCCCACCTGCCTTTCTTCTTCCAGCAAATAGGAGTGGGCTCTCGCCCACTCCTATGCCAACAAGTTCTAAGTTTTATCTATTGTAGCACCAATAACACCGAAATGCAAGAGGTTTCGGGAAAAAGATTTTTCAGACTGCTTTACAAACGGGGCTTTACGCCTTTTGTATCACGCTTGGCAAGCTTTACCTTATTGAGTGAGTAGGGCTTGTCATTGCAGGTAATGGTATATTCCTGATGGCTTTCCAGCAGATATGCATGTTCCAGCGTATCGCCCTCTGCCAGCTTCATCCCACGGACGCCAATGGCGCTTTTTTTCTTAACCGGAATCTCCTGCTTGAGGAATCGCAGGAAATAACCGTTGCAGCTCTTTAACACCACCTGTTCCATTTCTTCGGATGCTCCCACAAATATCAGGCGGTCGCCCTCAGCAAGCTTGGTAGATGCGATGGTCCTTTTCGCCACGTCGAATTCGTTTCCTTCCACCAGCTTACACATGGAGCCTGCAGTCACAAACAGGAGAACGGAATTATTCACCTGTGCCATAGGTGCCACGTATAGCATCTGTTCCTCCGCACTGTTGTAATTGCTCAGGTTATCGGCCGGGGTACCCTTATCACGGAAACGTACCAGCGGGATGTCCACGACTTTAATAGTGTGCATTCTGCCGCTGTCCGTGAAGATACAGATTTTGTCTGTGTTCATACAGGTGAAAATATATTTATTTTCTGCGTGGGCGGCCTCTTTGTTCCGCTCGTACGCAGATTTATCAATAATCTTCGTGTAGCCGAAGCGGTCCATCAGGAAGCAGACTTCCATCTCCTCCATCTTCTTTTCCTCATACACGACTTCTTCCGCGTTTTCGATGGCTGTGCGGCGTTTTGTTCCATATTCTTTTTTGATGCCGTCCAGTTCTTTTATGATCACTCCTGCCATGGAATCATAGTTATTTAAAATATCTTCGTACAACGCAATATTTTTCATCGTCTCCCCGTACTCGGCCTGCAGTGCTTCCACCTCAAGGCCAATGAGCTTGTAGAGGCGCATCTCGAGGATCGCAGTTGCCTGACGTTCTGTGAAACGCAGATTTTTGGCAGCCTTTTCACTGGCTTTTGACTTGAATTTTATGTCTGTGGTGATACCTTCCACAAGACATTTTTTTACCTGCTCACGGTTCTTGCTGCCTCGAAGGATTTCAATAATCAGGTCAATGACATCACAGGCCTTGATCAAGCCCTCCTGGATTTCTTTCTTTTCCAGCTCCTTGGAAAGCAGGGTGTTATATTTTCTGGTTGTAACCTCGAAAAGGAAATCCACATGATATTCAATCACCTGCTTAAGGCTCAGTGTCTCGGGACGGCCGTCTGCCACAGCCAGCATATTTACACCGAAAGTATCTTCAAGCCTTGTCTTTTTATAGAGCATATTTGTCAGGTTTTCTACATCTGTATCACGTCTGAGCTCCAGGACAATGCGGATTCCCTCCTTAGAGGACTGGTTGGAAATATCCACGATATCCGTGGTTTTCTTCGTCTCCACCAAGGAAGCAACATCGTTTAAAAATTTCCCGATGTTTGCACCCAGCATTGTGTATGGGATTTCCGTAATCACAAGCTGCAGGCGGCCGCCCTTAAGCTTCTCCACTTCCACCTTGCCGCGCAGACGGAGCTTACCTGTGCCAGTCTCGTAAATATTCAGCAGGTCATCTTTATTGACCACAATACCGCCTGTGGGGAAATCCGGTCCCTTCAGGTACCGCATCAAGCCTTTGACACTGATCTCATTATTTTTCATGTATGCCTTCACAGCGTCCACTACCTCACTGAGGTTATGAGGAGGGATGCTGGTCGCCATACCCACGGCAATACCGTCCGCGCCGTTGACCAAAAGATTGGGTATGCGCACCGGAAGCACGGCCGGCTCCTTTTCTGTCTCGTCAAAGTTTGGCACAAAATCCACAACATCCTTGTCAAGGTCGCCGAGAAACACCTCCTGGGTAAGTTTCTCAAGGCGGGCCTCTGTATATCGCATGGCTGCCGCGCCATCTCCCTCAATGGAGCCGAAATTTCCGTGGCCGTCCACAAGGGTCTTGCCTTTTTTGAAATCCTGTGCCATCACTACCAAAGCCTCGTAAATGGAGCTGTCGCCGTGGGGATGATATTTACCCATGGTATCGCCCACAATACGCGCGCATTTACGGTAGGGCCGGTCATAGCGGATGCCTAGCTCATACATATCATATAGGGTTCGTCTCTGTACCGGCTTCAGACCGTCACGCACATCCGGTAAGGCTCTGGCGATGATGACGCTCATGGCATAGTCAATGTAGGACTTCTGCATGACTTCCGCATAATCGGTACGGATAATATTTTCTTGTTTCGTATTCATTTTTCTTTTCCTCGCTGCTTATGTTCATACCGTGAATACTAAATAACCGGTACTTTGATCCGTCTCAACATTTCCCTGATGAATCAATGTAGCGGAAATTTAATTTTCCCAGTACTGGTTCTCACTCTATATTAATTATCCGGATCTGTATGTGCAAAATCAGATATCCGGCTCTTCATCAGTAAAATCAGATATCCAGTTCTGCGTCTGTGGCATGCTCATAGATAAATGCTTTTCTGGGCGGCACGTCGCTGCCCATCAGCACCTCCGTGACATTTGAGGCCAGACGTGCATCCTCGATTTCCACGCGCTTCATCATCCTTGTCTCAGGATTTAGCGTGGTTTCCCATAGCTGGTCTGCATCCATCTCACCTAAACCTTTATAACGCTGAAGCGTAAAGCTACCCGACTTGTGGGTGCGCCTGTATTTCTCCAGAGCCTTGTCATCGTAAAGGTATTCCTCCTGCCCTTTTTTGGGCATTACCTTATATAATGGAGGCATGGCGATGTACACATGTCCCTCGTAGATAAGTTCCGGCATGAAGCGGTAAAACAGAGTTAGCAGCAGGGTGGAAATATGCGCCCCGTCCACATCCGCATCGGCCATGATCACAATTTTGTCATAACGCAGCTTGCTGATATCAAAATCATTTCCGTAACCCTCAGAAAATCCGCATCCAAACGCATTGATCATGGTCTTTATCTCAGCATTGGCAAGCACCTTGTCAATGGTAGCTTTCTCTACGTTGAGAATCTTGCCGCGGATGGGAAGGATAGCCTGGTAATTACGGTTACGGGCCGTCTTGGCAGAACCGCCGGCGGAATCACCCTCCACAATGAATATCTCACACTGGGCAGGGTCTTTTTTCTCGCAATTAGCAAGCTTTCCATTGGAGTCAAAGGAATATTTTTGTTTTGAGAGCAGGTTGGTCTTAGCCCGCTCTTCTGTCCTGCGGATTTTCGCTGCTTTCTCCGCACAGGAAAGAATTGTTTTCAAGCTTTCCAGGTTGCGGTCAAAGTAGAGCACCATCTGCTCGCCCAACACCTTGCCCGTAGCCCGGGCCGCATCCTGGTTGTCCAGCTTGGTCTTTGTCTGGCCCTCGAAGCGGGGAGCCGGATGCTTGATGGACACTACCGCAGTCATTCCGTTACGGATATCTGCCCCGGTGAAGTTCGCGTCCTTGTCCTTAAGTACGCCGATTTCTCTTGCATATGTGTTCATCACTGTGGTGAAAGTGGTCTTAAAGCCGGTAAGGTGGGTACCGCCCTCAGCATTATAAATATTGTTGCAAAAGCCCAGCACATTTTCACGGAATTCGTTGGTGAACTGGAAGGCTGCTTCCACCTGGATTCCTTCCGCCTCTCCTTTAAAGTATACCGGGTCATGAAGCGGTTCTGCATTCTGATTCAAATCCCTGATAAAGCCGATGATACCGTCCGGCTCGTGATAATCAATCTCCACCACTTCCTCGCCTCTGCGGTCCTCAAAATGAATGGTGAGCTCAGGATTCAGATAAGCGGTCTCATGCAGACGGCTCTTTACCTCTGTGGCGGAAAATCTTGTTTTCTCAAAAATCTCCGGGTCCGGCAGGAAATTGACACAGGTTCCTGTTTCCCTGGTACGCCCGAGCTTCGGCAGCAAGCCGTCCTCCAGCTCCAGGGTCGGGATGCCCCTCTCATAATGGTCATGATGGATGTATCCGTCACGGCTGATTTTGATGTCCAGATATGTGGACAGAGCGTTGACCACTGAGGAGCCTACTCCATGAAGCCCGCCGCTTGTCTTATATGCTGAGTTATCAAACTTTCCTCCTGCGTGCAGGGTAGTGAACACGAGCCTCTCTGCTGAGATTCCTTTCTCATGCATGTCAACCGGGATTCCTCTTCCGTTATCGTTGACCGTACAGGAACCGTCCCGCTCAAGAATCACATCGATGCGGTCACAGTGCCCGGCCAGATGTTCGTCCACCGCATTGTCCACAATCTCATAAATCAGATGGTTCAGGCCTTTCCTGGATACGCTGCCGATGTACATACCCGGCCTCTTGCGGACTGCCTCCAGTCCCTCCAGGACAGAGATACTGCCCGCATCATAGGTGTCTTTCTTTGCCATGACTGTTACATTTCCTTTCCTATATAAATACTTCTTTTATAAGCGCTTTTTTGATAAATGGTTCTTTATGAACACTTCATTCAGGGGATTCCTCAATTCAAACATTCGTTCTTTATAATAACCCAAACACTGGGAATATTGCAAGCAAAATTCAAAAATTCAGGCTCCACTCCATCCCAGGGGAATAAAAAAGTGCGAAACCCTGGTAATTTAACAATTTTAATAAGCCCTTGTTGGGAGTAACTCCAGCAGGGGCTATTTTTTACGAATTTATTCGGGGTATATCAGACAATTTTGAACGTCTGGTGTACCCCCTTTTTTTACCCATTAATCATCTAACAAATCTTGATAACTTACATTCAAAACTTTTGCGATAATCTTTAACTCTATGTCTGTAACAAATCGCTCTCCACTCTCTATCCTCTGTACTGCATTTTTATCAATATCCAAACCTTCTGCTTGTAACATATCTGCGAGTTTGCGTTGAGAAGTTTTGTCTTGTAAATTTCCTCTGAATTTCTTCATCTTTTTTCCACATATATTATTGCTGCCATCCTGGGATTTATTTTTGTACATACGCGTTTTCTCCTGGTTTGACATTCAGTCGTTGTCTTTTGATGTATTATATGCTAATATGAATTCTATGATGACATTCACTAAATGTCATAACGGATTTTTCATTAAATTTAATGGGATTCTTAATGATAGGAGTCAAATTCTAGTGCAAAGGGAGTATAATCGGATGAGAAAAAAACAGAACTGGAACTATGCTAAGCACACGTCTGAATTATGGCACACGTTTGATGAATTACTCGATAAAGGTTATATAGATGAGTCTTTCATGATTCTGGAATCCAACCCTCAAATGTACAATGACCCGTCAATACAAAATTTTGATGATGGTCTAAGTGACGAGGAGGCACTGAAAAAATTCTACAAATATGTCGAAGAGTTGGATAGTAGAAATAAATAGCATCAAATTGTACATGAATTGCATCCTCATTCAATTTCATAGGTGATATAATTAAAATAAAATCTTTATTTTATTGGATTATGGAGGAAGGGAAAGGTATGAAAAAATCAAGAAAAATTTGGATACAATTAGTATTTATTTTATGCTTGAGCCTTAGCATGGCAATTTCTGTTCAGGCTGCTACACCAAGTAAAACGAAACAAAAAAGTATGTATAGCTCTTTTATAAAAAACAAAACTGTAACGATTAAGCACACCCCTACATTCAAACAGAAGTTTACAATTGATGGATTTATTTTGCTAGACATAAATAGGGATGGTGTATACGAATTAATTACAACAGATTATAAATATAATTCAAAGTTTAAAGGAGTATATAATAATGTATTTACCATCAAAAAAGGAAAAATAGTCTATTTTGATAGTTTCTATAACTCAACAGAACTTCATGGTACGCGCAGGAAAGTTTATCATAATAGTAAAATGAAAGGACTTGTGGGAGAAGGATATATTTATCACGGCAAATGTAACATTTTGTTTCTAATGAAAAATCAAGGTTTTATGATGCATGACCCAAAATACGTAGGTAATAAACCAGCAAAATCCCTAACCACCAATATAAAGGCATATACATACAGGGATAATACACCTAGAAATCGTGCAAAATATTTGTAATTATTAAAGTCTAAAATACTGGGTAGTTGAGCATTGCTCTTCCGCCCTATTTTTTTTGCCTGTAGCGAAAAAATTAGACAAAACATAGAGGTATAATTTGAAAGAAATGCCGAAAAGTGTAAGGAACATATGGATTCATTTCATTTGTGTGTATACTGTGATAGAATAAATGTGAAAATTCTGTGAATTCAGGGAGGAAAACGTATGAAAAAGCTAAAAAAGTTACTGTGCAGTGGGCTTCTGGCATTATTAGTGATCAGTATATGCGGAATGCCACTAATACCCAATTCAGTTGTTGAGGTACAAGCAGCTACGGTAAAGGTGGCAACGCCTAAACTTGTCTCCGCAAAGGCTTCCGATACATCAAAAGTGAAATTCACTTGGAAGAAAGTAAACGGTGCAACTGGATACAAGATATACCGAAAGACTGACAAGAGTAAATGGAAAGCTATAAAAACCATCTCAAACGGTAAGACAGCTACTTTCAACGATGCAAAATTGAAACCTGGTACTCAGTATTACTACTCTGTATCAGCGTACAAGAAGGTGAATGGAAAAAATGTTTACGGCAAATACAACACTAAAGGGGTATATGCTATTACAGGGCTGGCAACTCCAAAATTGCAATCAGTGACTTTGGATGAAGAGCTTAATTTGGTTGATATATATTGGAAGCCTGTCCCTGGCGCACATGGATATGAGATATTAAGAAAAACAAAAGATACAAGTTGGGAGAAAATCGGGACCGAAACAACTTGCTATTTCTTCGACGTACCGATGCAAGGCGGCGAGTTTTTTTATACTGTCAGAGCGTATTGCAAATATTCAGGCAAAACTATCAAGAGTAATTATAACAAAAATGGGTTGAACATATTTGTTGAAGCAAATGAACCATCCGATGAACCAATAGAGCCACCTGAAAACGACGTGGAAAGCTGTTTACGTGTATATTGGTGGAAGATGGCACATGGGGATTCATTTTCTATAAAAAAAGAAAATGACAATAGAGAAATTTCATGGAAATCCTCAGACCCCAGTATTGCATCTGTAAATCAAGACGGGATAGTGTCTGCAATAAGAATAGGTGATGCAAAAATTACAGGAACTGTTGAAAATACACCCTTTGTATGTGATATCTATGTCAGAAATGCCATTGAGGTTGATAGCACTAATGTAAGATGTGTCACGTTGACCCCTGTAAAAGTATACGGGTACGCAGATAATATGCATGTGACATATCATATTGCAGATACGGATATAGTTAGGTGTGAATGGAAGCCCTATGATGTTTATGGGAATTACTGGATTCTTTATATTTATCCTGAGGAATGCGGTAGCACAACAATAGAAATAACAAATACATATAATAATGACACTATACTCCTCAATGTCACAGTTCCAGAAATAAATATTGATGTTCCTGTGTCAAGCTTATTTTATAATGATTCTACACAAAATGTACTATTGTTGAATTTAAGTTATCGTGGACGGATTCCCATCAGCTTAGATGGTATCGCTTTACTTTATACAGATAATGAAGAATATAAGATGAGAGCATTTGATGAGGATGACTATCTGCAAGATATTGTAATCAGGCCAGGGGATAAAAAAAGCGTGGGATTTGTGACGCTGGATTTCGAAGATTTTACCATTAACGAAGATTCCGATTTTGTTTACAGTATTACCGTTGGAAATCAGGGATATATGATTGTAATAAAACCAGGAGGTCGCTTAGTTGATATTGCACCTCTTGAAGATTATAATCATGGCCTATATGCTTCCGCACTATCCAATAATAAGGAATATGAATTACAGCTATTAAAAGAGAAGTATAAAACATGGAAACGTATTATTGGAGGGACTAGTGGAAGTTCAGATATGGTATTATCCAGGTCGTGTTCGTAATTAGACAGGTGGGGATGGTGAACCCATTACCACCCTATAAGATAAAATTAATCTGACCAATCTTAAAATATGCCCCAGTTATATAAGGGGATAGGGTGGGGTATCTACTTATGTAAGTGGTATATCCCCACCTTTTCATTTTAAATCCGCTGAAAATGTCAAGTTTTTGGCTGTTGACAGCAAAAACAGCATAAGCCGCCATCACGTAATAATTGCAGATGTCCGCCATTGATAATGTTTTACGTTTTTTTGCGGAACGTATCGGAGTGCCAGTACCAGTACTTCTTTTGTCTTGCAAATTTGAAGCCTGACTTACTCAACTCCTTGCGGTGCTGATATGTATTCCCGGATATCCATATCCACGCACCGATAATTTCTATTTGGATCCCCACAAAACAGATTACTTTTGCTAACATCTCACGTAACATCTCATCTTCTTCAAAGTCGTATTTCATATCTGCAGAAGCTTCGGAAGCTTTTTTGTTGTCGTGCCTATCCTTAAGAGATGCAAAAAGCGTGTCATACTCTGCATTAATCTCCTGCGTTGCTTCTGTACTGCCACCTGCGTTATCCGGGTGATATATCTTGAGCAAGTCTCTGTATTACTTTCTCAGTTCGTCTAATGTATTAATATCATCTGCAAAGTACCTCATCCTATACCTCCAATAAAAAGTGTGAACCCCTGACAATTTAACAGGCTTCACACTTTTTCGGTGGTATATGTTATTCGGTTACTGCACTTTTGGTAAAATACCCCTGCCTTCTAAAACTACTACAAGAGTTTCGGTATCATCTTTAAGGTGTCTGACATCCCGTCTTATCTCGCGTTCTGCATACCTCACATCAAGAGATAAATCATCAAGCCTCCTGTGCGTCATGTCATGCTTATAGGCCAGTGTATCAACCTTGTTTTCGAGTGTGGCAAACCCGTTTTCAAGTTTGTCGAGACGTTCATTTATCGGCTTAACCAATTCGGCTATTGCCTGTAAATCTTCATTTGTCAACGCCATGCTATCACCCTCCTTTAATCCAATTTACGCTATCCTGTTCAATTTTTCGCTATGCTCTGCGATAACTTTTTTCATAATTTCGATATCACTTTGCATTGCGTCAATCTGAGCGATACTGGATTGATAACGCTTATAGGTCGATGTATAACAGGATTCGATAGTTTGCAACCGTGGTAACACGTCATTTTCAAGTGTCAGTTTGATGTCGCCAATATCACTTTTCAGTGGTTCTACCTGTGACTGTACAATATTAGAAATTGCCAGTAACAACTCGTTATCTGTCATTGTATCACCCTCCCTATTTGTAGGTGTAAGTATTATACCACGTCCAAAGTATGAAGTCTATTAAATTGTCAAGGTTCCAGCGGTTTGTGACTGGACTGCGTGTTGGTGAACTTGCAACATTAAAATGGGTTAATTTTGACGGTTCCGGTCTGAATATCCACAGAAGTGAGACAAGATATCCATCAGAGGATGGCACATCAGTTTTTGAGATTAAGGAACATCCAAAGACAGAAGCAGGAATCAGGTATGTGGCTTTACCAAAAGAATATCTATGGATTATGCGCAAGCTCAAAGCCCTCAATACATTTACAGAATTTATTTTTGTAAGGGATGGCGAAAGACTAAAGACATTTTCCTTCCGCAACAGACTATATGATGTATGTAGAAAAACACATTGTCGTCCAAAGTCACCTCACAAAATCAGAAAAACCTATGGTTCAATTCTTTTAGATAATAATATTGATAAGCGTTTGATTATGGGACAAATGGGACATACAGACATAGCGTGTACAGAGAATCATTACCACAGAAACAGAAGAAATGTAGATGCTAAAGTCGAGATAATAAGCAACATACCGGAGTTTAAAGCAAAATAAAACCCACCAAACATATGTTTGATAGGTTCTTTGATAGGTTTTGCTTTACCGAAGTCTCACAACCCCAGTAAAATCAATGGTTTTGAAGCAGCCAGTACGGGAATCGAACCCGTGTTCTATGCGGCGAAAATATAGTAAAATCAAGGAAATTAGAGGATATGAATTGAGTACTTTTGAGTATTTGGTACTCACTCCCCAAAATACGAGAAAGGAGAAACTTGTACATACGCATATAAAAATATCCAGTTTTAACGCATAGCCATTCTTTCGGTGACTATACGTTAGCACTGGATTTTTGTTTCTTTGTTCAGTATACAATACGCCGGGCAGCAGGACTAATCAAAATCAAAATCACTTGGGTCAAGTCCTTTATCAAAGAGCAAAGCTTCACGTTCATCTTCATCCATCTTTTTCAGCTTCTTATAACTAAGACCTACGTCTGCTAAAGTCTCCTCAGAGTCATAAGCGAATTTTTCAAAATCACTCTTCCTCTTCTTCTCTTTCTCCTCCTCCTCATCCATCATAGCCATAAATGTAGCCCTCTTCAATGCCTTGTTGAAAGACTCTTTATCAAACAATCCCATGGAATCAACCTCCTTTTCTTGTATATTACTCTCAATGCACGACAGGTGTCAATAAGGCTGCCATGTTTTCTGATAGATGGCAGCACCTCAGATGTTACCCAATGTTTGAATTTTTTGGCTGACTCCAATTTGCTGCCAAGGATGAGAGAGTAAAGACCAGATTCATTTATTACAGTAAATACGCGGGTTTGACCTGATGCACTGATTCGGTGCATCAGCTTATCCCCTTGTTCTACGTGCTTTCTTATTGCGTTATCTGCTCTTTCATATCCTAAAGCATCAGCTACGTCCTTTCCTACGAACCAGGTTTCATCATTGATGATAAGTAATCTGAGGTTGCCGAAATCTGGATGAGTGAATACTTGAGGTACTGCATCCTGTTAATTCCACGCGTAGATTGCGTTCCTCCAGGTGTCTGTATTTTACCGACCCCTTTATCTTTGTATTGTAATTTGATGGCTTTTTAAGATGCCCTGAATTGGGGCGCCCTTAATCTGCTAGAAATCACAACCGTATTCCCATTTTGGGAATCTGCTATAACCCACATCAAAGTAGTATTTATCTTTCCTACATTGGTTTTAATGTTGTCGTGTTTCTCGACATCTCTGCAATGCCTTGAAATTGTGTCTCAGGACAGTGGACAAAACGTTCACCCATCTGTTTTTACTTGACCCGTCGATTTGACGGGTTAACTTGCTTAGCACCAGAGGGTGTCCATCAGATGGACTTCCTTCTTTGATATATCGCAAGGACTACCCTGTATCAGGGTGTAGAGTTTCTCTACTCCATTACCTATGATATGCCTACTAAAATATCTTTCAAACTCGCCCGGTGCAGCAACTTCCCGGTAACTCACATTCTCAATGACTGTAGGGCACATCTTCTATGAGGTAGCATTTTGCGATCCCATCAATAAGAGCGGAAAGATTTTTAATTCTGTCATTCTTTACGAATGAGTAATAACAAATACAGTAAATTGAAATTCAAAGCTGTCATTTTAACAGTTTCCACATTTTTCGATGGAATCCTAAATTGGGACTACACAGCAGGTATTAGGTATTTAGCTATTATTATCATTCCTTTCTTTGTGCTTGTTTCAGACACAATAACAATGTCTTCACCGGCCTGACTTACGCCAAGCCTATTTCAGTAAAATCAGTTTGTTACGTGGTTCATCCACGTATAATGGTTTTATATTATAGTCATCTCAAATATGTAACTAAAGCACACCGCCCCAATAAATCGTGCTACGGCTTTTATACTGCGTAGGTGAAGGCGCCTGACCGCCGAACCTTAAGCAGGCATCTATAAAACCCGTAGACGTTTATTGGCTGGCCTCACCTACGGTTCAGCCCAACGTTAGCTGAAAAATATATCAATTCAGCAGCAAAGTGCTTTTGACATTGCTCTATACCTATGCTATCATCAGCATAAAGAGAGTACAAAACACTCCGCTTAACAGGTACGTGTTGCTGTATAGGGGTTCCCTATGCTGTGTTCTTGGAATCACCACTACAAGGTATTACCTTCTGCCAAGTTAGTAGCAAAGTAATGTTATGAGAACACTGAACCTTCACTGAGCCATTTTTAAAAATCAAGGCATAAACCAAGGGGAAAGTTTTGTCTTTTTTAGGAAGAGATTTTAGAGGTGTGTATGAAATTTAAGAAAAGCAGACCAACAATGCTAGGCGGATTCAAGCATTATGACGCACAAGGAAATGAAACAGGACACAGTACGCCCGGTCTATTCGGTACAATGAAGCATTATGACCACAGTGGTAATCTAATAGGCGAGGACCGTCCCGGTTGGCTAGGAAAGACTGAACATTATGACGCAGCAGGAAATAAAATAGGTTCTACTTCACCTGACGTTTTCGGAAAAGTAACGCATTACGATTCTAATGGGAACGAAATAGGCAGCAGCCGACGCAATATGCTCAACGGATGGAAACATGAAGATAAGTAATGGGTATATGGACGAAATGCAGGCCAAAATCCTCTCAAATACTTTCATGGAACAATTTACTGATGAAAGTATGAAAGAGGATTTCTGACCGTTATATGTTCATTTTTCTCTCGTAAAACAGGTAAGCATTTCTACGGCAGCAGGTGCTTTAAAAGTGTAGTTTTAATAAAAAAGTAAAGGACAGTTGAGTAGGTAGTGCTCTTCTGTCCTTTTCGTATTTCTAAAATTTCACCCCACAATTATTGCATTTGTAAGTCTTACCTAAGTTACCTGTACCTAAGCGACCAAATAGACCCACTCTGGCTACTTTGCCCACTGCTGATAGACGGGTGAGGTTCGTGCTGCCACAGGAAGGACATTTAGGACCCGAACAAGATGTGCCATTCTGTCTTGCATAATATGCTGCATTGGCCGCATCTCTACATTCAGCTATATACTCTGGCGTATCTTTATATTTTCTAATTTCAAGACATTTACTGTCTAAATCTTGATCCATTTTTCCGTAAAAATAGTCTTTACGGATAGCTTCATTCACCTCTCCATCTGTAGGATATCTTCCAGTCTTTTCTTCTACTTCACTATAGTATTTGGCGTACATTTCATCCCAGGTCAAATCAATCGGTATGGGTATACCTTCATTACAATCATAGCATTTTGCGCCTTCTAAAAACATATCTTCTGTACTAACCATCCCGCATTTCGGACAAATAACTACTCTTTCCTTCCCTTCTTCAATGTACATATAGTCACCTTCCTGTAATTGAATTGTTTTAAGATGCAAATATATTATAGCATACAGCACTGGTTTTCACAAATCATGCGACTCAAAGTCTCAATTTTCTCTTTATTTCTCTGGTTTTCCATGAAGATAATGCACACTTGCACACATACTTCCAGAAATCAGCAGTAAAAATATTCCTGCATGAATCATATACCTTATAGCACCTTCTTTGTCCGGTGGTGCTCCTGCTGCGAAACATAATTTCCTATAAAAGTTGAGACGGAACCTCTATTTGCTTCTCTTTGTACATCTTAATCGCTAAATCAGTCATTTTTTTCCTGAGTTTTTTATCCGGTACATTGTTACAGAATTCAATAATCCATTTGTCCTCTTCTGATATTTCACCGATATCCTCCTCAATAACTTCCAGATTTTCGTTAAGTAATTCTATTTCCCCAAGAAATTTGTCTGCAAATTTGTTCCATATGTAAGCCCAGGCATCCGTAAACTCAAAAAAATCGGTAATATAAATTAACCTGCGAAAATCAGGAAACGACATACAACTTTTTAGCAAATCTCTATCTTTACTACTGCATAATTCTGTAAATTGAAATATTGCGTATTTGTCTGAACACATAGCCCCTCCTTGTAACATAAATTTGTATTACATAAAAGTATTATAAATTTGTAGCATATAAATGTCAATGAAAAGCTATTATAATTTGTAATACAGGAGGTGGCAGAATGGATAAAAAGTTTGTTGTCCGACCAAAGGGCTTTGATGATAAAGAGGAAAAATCAAGTGTCTTAACGATTCGCATAGATAAGAAATGCCTGGAAGATTATGATAAGCTTGCAGCAAAAAGTGGGCGTTCCCGTAATTCTTTAATTAAAATGGCTCTGCAATATGCACTTGATAACCTTGAATTTGTGTCCGATAAGGAGTAAAAGTAATCCTCAACCGAGGATTATTTTTTTACCGCAAAAGTTTCATAACTTTTAAGTATTGACACCGAAAATGAAATGCTGTAAAATCAAGGGATAGAGAGGTGTCATAACTTTGATTCATTAGCAAAGGAGGATTTCAGCATGATTTACGGATATTGCAGAGTATCAACAAGGGGACAGGCAAAGGACGGTAACAGTCTTGAAGCACAGGAAACAGCTCTCAAGGCAGCAGGTGCAGAAAAAGTCTTTTGTGATACTTTCACAGGTACAAAGGCACACAGACCACAATTAGACGAGCTTCTATCCATGATTACGGAAGGTGACAAGCTTATAGTAACGAAATTAGACCGCATAGCAAGGTCAGCTACACAAGGTATAGAACTGATCCAGTCTCTTCTTGACCGTGGGGTTACAGTCCATATTCTCAACATGGGTATCTTGGATAATACACCTACAGGAAAACTGATAAGGACTATCCTCTTAGCATTTGCTGAATTTGAGCGTGATATGATTGTAGAACGCACCCAGGAAGGAAAAGCCATAGCAAAGATGAATCCTGATTTCTCCGAGGGCAGACCAAAGAAATATACCAGGCAGCAGGTACAACATGCGCTTGAACTGTTAGAAAATCATTCCTACAAGCAAGTGGAACAGATGACAGGAATCAGCAAAAGCACTCTGATAAGGGCAAAGAAAAATTAAAACTACACTTTTAAAACGGATAGGTCAACACCCGTCCGTTTCATAAGTGATTTCTATATTAGTATCTGCAAAGCAAAGGGATATACCCTCTTCTGTGCAAGCAACTGTCTCTATCTCTACATAATACAGTATCAGAGCGTTATCATCCCATTCAAGGACTATACGGCGGTCATCTGCCATAATATCCTCGATTATGCAGTACACCCGGCTCCTGTGGTGCTTACTCTCTACCGTGATGCATACAGGTGTTTGGCTGCCTAAAATCTGGTAAAGCTTATCCATTAATAACATTGTCTGTGCCTTTCTCCCCGTGCAGCCGATAGGTCAGCTTATATGCATTATTTCTTGATTAATTTGCTATCATCGAACCATTCCACAGTGCCGCCCTTAAAGCATAGTTTAGGCTGTAAGACCGTGCTCCTGCCGATTGTAACTGTACTATTATTCGTTTTCACAGCAATCTTGACTTCCTGTCTCATGATATCCCCCCTTAAAAACATTCCCGTTTAGTAACTCTAAGCAAAGGTAAAATGCATCACGAAAAGTTATCTTTTCTTTTTCGCATATGGCCTCGTTGATTTGTTCTTCAATGAATATAGAATCGTCTATAGATGCCTCAAAATGTTCGGCAATATTGGTGATTGCCTCACATCTGGCAGGCCCTTCATCCGTTTTCATGCCAAATTCGCCCTCGCACCAACCGTCGAAAATAGCATCTATAATTCTTTTTCGCATATGCTCTCCCCCTATTAATGGTCATTAATCAATTGATGGTAATCTTTACTTTCAGAATCCGCAAGGGCAAGCAATCTAACAATGTCACCCTTTGCATAAGCAATGTCATATTCAGCCCTTTCACATGCCACCTTGTATATTGTGTGATGGTATTCCCCTGTGAGATATATCAGGCATTCAAGGAAGCCGGAAGCTTTGCCCATTTCTGTGTAAGCGTTATAATACATCTCGTCTTCTTCATGCCCTAACTGCGCAAGTTCACGATGGATTCTTGCCCTATAGGTGTTTGTACCTATATCATCGGCAATAGTGTTGATGATTTCTTGCTGTGTCATGTTCTGTCTCCTTGCCCTCGTAACCTCCGGGGCGGGTGATTTGATTATCTTACATACAGTCTCCTGTACTGACTCACACGCTGATACTCTGCAAGAGAACCTAAGTCAGCTTCAAGGCTCTTAGTGTCAATTGTACGGCGTTCACAGGTGGAAACTTTCACTGTGAAGTCCTTGCCTGTCTCTGAGAGCTTCTCGTTGGTATCAAGGTAGCTGATGATTTCTCGCTCTAAGGATTTTACTTGCTCAGTCACATCATCAAGTAATGTTTTCATACTCCTGTAATCAGATACTACACTCTCTAATTCATTCATTGTTCTACACATAATTTTTACCTCTCTTCATTATAGTAGCAACCCTCGAATCATCTTCTTGACTATTGTTCGCCTGTGGTACATCCTCACAAGTATATGGATTCAAGTTTTATAACAATCTTTCGGATTGTTGGTCGCTGTGTTGTTGTTGATACTATAGTACACTTTAGTGTACTTAAAGTCAATATACAAAGTACACAATAATATACTTATGAATTTGGTGAATGTACACTAAAGTATACAAAATCAGGAGCATTGACAACATGAACACTTTAGTGTACTATATTTGTATAGGAGGTGAGGGAATGGGCGAACGTGAAAAACAGTATACAGGCACTATCAGTTATAAAAAATTGTTCTCTCTTATGGAAGAAAAAGGGATTAAAAAGAGGGAATTACGCGAAAAGTACAATATTTCTCCTACAATCATAAGCAGGTTGAATAACAACAGCAACGTAGCCATTGATACAATAATGTACTTGTGCGAAATCTTGCAATGTCAGCCGGGGGATATTGTCGAATATATTCCTTCAGAATGATTTCATAGCGTTTTGTATCTTTTTAAACAAGTACACAATAATATACTAATCTTACAATTAGAAAAGTATATTTTTGTGTACTTTTTCTATTGAATTTAAGTATACTATAGTGTACAATATGATTAAATCAATGGAGAAAGAGAGGTATACAGCACATGAAGCAACTAACAAATTACCAAAGAGTAGCACAATACCTGAACAAGGTATTCAAACTTGTCAACGAAGAATATTTCGACAGCAGTTTAGAGCTTCCTACCATTACAATACAGTCGACAGTAGGTGCTTACGGACATGTGTCAGTAAATAAAGTATGGCACAGCAATGAATCATTCACAAGAGAACTGAACCTGTCAGCAGATTATCTGAACAGACCGATTGAAAATGTAGTGTCAACACTGATACATGAGGGCTGCCACCTTTATGCTATGCAGTCAGGGATTAAAGATACATCCAACAATGGCGTGTATCATAATAAGAGGTTCAAAGCTTTAGCCGAGGAAAGAGGTTTGAGTATCACTAGACATGAAAAGTACGGGTGGACAATCACAGAGCCGACAGAGGTAGTATTAGACTTCTGTATTGAAAATCACTTAGAAGATATCCAGATAGTACGGCAGTCCTCTTACAGTATAGGCATCAGCGGCGGCAAATCAGGCTCAGGGAAAACAGTCACAAGACCAAGGAAGCCTAGCAGTACAAGAAAGTATGTGTGTCCCTGCTGCGGCAACTCTTTCCGGGCTACAAAAGAAATCAGGGTGCTTTGCTTAGATTGCAACGAAGAATACATAAGGGGGTAAATGGATATGGCGGCAAGCATAGTAATCATAATTGTTGTACTTTCGTTTGATTTTCTCAAATGGATATTACCTATCATTAAGGAAGAGATAGACTACAGGAGTCCGGGACTCTGTGGAAGGATTTGGTTAGGTATGTCTATCTTAGGATTCATCTGCATATTATTGAAGTTTATCAGTGAGGGGGCGTAAGCCCTCTTTTTTTTACCCGGGGGTACTTGTGCCCTGGAAGGGATGCATGAATACCAGAATCACAGTGAGCCAGTCCGTCCAGACACTAGGCTGAAAATACCAGTCACGATAAGAATCGTTCACCTGTACGATAACATCTATAAGTTAGTTTGTTGCAACTATATGTTTCAGCCGCAAACATAATCGTTTTGAAGTGTACTCTTTAAAACATACCGTAATCCCGGCTGAATTTGTATTTCTTTAGCACAGAAAAACAGTGTCAAATACGTGGGCGTTTTAGAAAGTTTACAGGGGTAAATTCAGTCTTGATATTTTTAGCCTAACATCTTACCGCTGAGATTATGAAAATGAATTTCTGAGCCATATACTCACTGTAAGGCAGCTAATCCAGGTAAAGGTAAGCTCTACTCCTTATATGCTTACGACTAATCATTACACGATTTTAGAATGAGAAAAAAGATGGAACGCTAACAAAAAAGGTCAATCGTCGCAAATACATACCAGTTCTGCATTTGCGACGACGCCTTGATTTACAAATTTGTGAAAGGGGGAGTATGAGGGGAAAAGGGACGCTAACAAAAAAAGGTCAATCGTCGATTATTCACGCTATTATTGAAAAAAATGAGGGTACCAAAATCTCGTACCTTATGAAAGGGAGAGATATAGACACATGTAGAAATATCAAAAAAAAGGTCAATCGTCGGAAATGTAGACTATTATTGCATTTGCGACGACACCTTGATTTGCGTAATTTACGAAAGGGGGAGTAAGAGGAGACATTCATTGGATGTCTCCTTGTTTTTATCACAATGAAAGGAGCAAAACAATGAACAAAGAAAAACGAGACAACTACAACCTGACCGGGAGCATTCATACAATCGCTATCAAAAGCCCTCCCGTGGCAGAAATTGACGAGGAGGTTTCGCAGTGCATTACAGCCAATACCAGGAAAGAGACAATGACCAGTATCATCAATGTAAACAAACTCTGTGGGGATATCTTCAAATTCAGTGAATTCGAAACTGCTTTAGGGACTATTTTAGCCGGGGCAGGGATTGACCAGTATTCTTTATCAAGGGTGGACATGCGCTTTGATTCCTACGAGGACGAACATTATAAAGCTTATGCGAAGCTGAACAAGTACCTGATATCCGCCCTTGCTGTGACATATTCAGTCAAGAACACATACAAAACAGTAGACTTATTTACGCAGCAGCAGCTATCAGTAGCTATCAAGAACTCTTACTTTGAATGTGAGAACTACGACAAGAAGGCTGAGAGCGGTGGTACTGATTTGGCAGCAGCGCGTTTTGAGGTCAGAAGCAAACGATGGAGCGACAAAGATATCCGGGAAGAATTTACTCATAAGTGGTTCTTACGTTGGGATAAAGCTGTGAAGAATCTGGAACAGGTCCATAAAGCTTATAACGACGTACTGGAGCAGATATACAAGTGCGGTAAGCACGCATACCCTGTGAGATTTAGGAGCCTGACCGATTTCCTGATACAGTACCAAGACTGCATTTTCTGCAAGGCTCAGATGATTGATCTGTTATCCAGATTTGAAGAAGTGAGTAATCCTGTCGTTAGAGCAGAAAATCATAAAAAGCGTTACGGGATAGAATACTTTTCTAAAAAAGATGTACTCCATGCCGTAGAAGAGATTAAACGTGCAACTTTAGATTTTTTCGGTGAGTAAAAAGGGTACGGGATTGAACTTTTTTGAAGATACGTCAACCTTTAATTTCCTCAGTATCTATGGATATTTTCGTCCATCCAGATACGCCCCAAATGTAACAATATGTATGACCAAGAAAGTACACAAAGGAGGATTACATGAAAAAGAATTTTTACGTCATAAAGAACAGCAGGTTATATAAGGCTACAAAAGTTAAGCCAAAGGAACTTACACTCATACCGTCACAGGAACCTATGACAATGAAATTAGCAAAGCATACATACCCGTCCTATCAGTTAGAAGCCATAGGGTACAAGATAGTAGGTGACTTGCCATGATGAAACAGCCAGTCACTAAAAAGCTATCCGAAAAGAAAGTCAAGTCAACGGTCGTTGGCACTGAAAAATCACCTTATCAAAAACTCTTTCCTGATGAACAATTCTACCAAATCCCAAGATATCCCCAAATATTCATAAGTCAATACGGCAACATCATTTCTACGTGTGGTAAGGTCCCACATGTGCTTTCACCCTTTGTGGAAGAATCAGGTTATACCGGCATTGTCCTGTCGAAGCATGGGAAGAAGAAAAAGCACTATGTCCATAGGCTAGTGGCTGAGGTGTGGTGTAAGAAGCCTGACTTCACGCTAGACTATCCTCTTCAAGTTCATCATAAGAGAAAGGTCAGGCAGAATCCTTCTATAGCTGTCAATTTTGCAACGAATCTCGAATATGTCTATTTGCCATATCATAAGTTCCTTGACTCTATCACTAGCATACAGCTACAGCGTAAGTCAGGAACATGGAAATATGTGTCTGAGATACCTGAAATTGCTGAATATTACAAATCGTCAGAGCAGCAAATATACCAGATTCTTACTGGTCAACCTCAATGGACAGAGGGAAAGACCAGATACTATGAACTAAATAACATACACCTAAAAGTAAGGGAGAGATGAACATGTATTTTTACACAACACAAGAACTACAGGAATTATTAAAAATCAACACTAAACAAGCAAGGGCCTTAATGCGCACTGAAGGATTCCCGAGTGTACGCATAGGAAGAGACTACAGGGTAGAGCAAGGGGCTTTATCTCAGTGGCTCACAGATACAAGACAAATCAAGCTTGATTATTCAAAGTGTTAGGAGGTACCCCGTGAAATTTGCAGGATTAGAAATTGAAATAACGAGGGACTGTAATCTCATGTGCCCTCATTGTATGCGCTACGAGCCGGGCGAACCAATGGACACATACAGAGGTTCAGTCATCAAGAAAGAGTACATAGACAAGCTGTTTGAACAGACAGAGCGTATAGAAATGCTTTTACTTACAGGCGGCGAACCGCTGCTGCATCCTGAAATGATAACCTATATAGTAGATAAAATCATAGAAAATCATGTTTATGTAGAACAGATTCAAATGATAACGAACGGCACGATTATGAGTGAAGAAGCTGTCACAGCCCTAAACAAGGCATATGAGTACATCAACAGCAATTTTTTCAAAGAGCCGTGGCGTGGAATTATCTTTTTAGGCATCAGTGAAGGGCTTCATGAAAATAAAGCAACAATCCAGGAAGTACATGATTTTTATACTGACAGATTACTAGGGACAGTAGAAAAAATGAACAGTGAAGAACCACCGGAAGGAAAGAATGGAATATCACTTACTTATGCAGGCCGGGCAAAGACATTGACAGGATATTCCACAACTGTAGAAGAATGCAGACATAAAATAGCCATAGATGAAAATGAAAGGATTCTCTGCATGATAGATTTAACAACAGAAGGAAATTTTATCGTAGCTACACCGCATTCTTTCAAAGATGCAGATAACCCGGACAATATTATATGTTCCGTCAATGATGATATGGCGGAAGGATTCATTCTTTGGAATTATAGACACCCTCTCAACTGCATAGATGCAGAATGCAGGTCAGCATGGGAATTGGCGTTACAAAGAGGACATATTTTTGATAAACCACTAACAGCTAAAAATAAGGAAGAATATCCTCAGCTAATCCATCGTATGAATATTGAAGAAACATTCATGAAAGAAATGCACCAGAAATATCCATTCCTTTACCCTGATGACATTGAAATATTAACAAAGAAACTCTGTGAGTCAAGTCTAAGCTTTCAAAAACGAGACGCTATTGTAGCAATTCAGAACATCCGCAGATTAAAAGAAACATTCTCAAAGCAAGGTGTCAATCTATCTCACTTCTGCACCTGCCCCAAGTCTGACGATTAACGCTCATATCTCACATAGAGTATCAATCTCTATGTCTTTAAATCATTCAAATTAAAACTACACATTCAAAAACTAGGGTGGGGCATTGTGTCCTCACCTTACGTATCTAGGAGGGATTATTATACATCAATCAGAATTGAATTATGCTGTTGAATCAGGTATAATCGACATAGCGTATGTACAAGAGCAAATAGAAATGAAGAAAAGAGAGGAATTATTAGCGAAACATCCTTACAAAATTTTTCAGGGTAAAGATGGGCATTGGTATACCTATCTTCCGGATGAGAAAAAAGGACGAGTAAAGAGGAAAAGAGAAACCGAAACAGCGATAGAAGATGTTGTTGTCTCCTACTGGAAGGAACAAGTAGAAAATCCTACAATTGAGGAAGTCTTTACCGAATGGGACGACAGGCGGCTACAGCTTGAAAAGATTTCTAAAGCGACACACCTGCGTAACAGACAGACATATGACAGGCATTATAAAGAATTTGGCAAGAGAAGAATCAAATCCATCTCTCCTGAGGACATAGAAGAATTTCTTGAGGAACAGATTCCAAAGTACGAAATGACAGCTAAGGCGTTTTCAAACTTGAAAACTATTACCCGTGGATTCCTCAAACGTGCGAAGAAAAGAAAACTCATTTCTTTCAATGTAGAGGAACTTTTCCAGGAACTTGACACCTCAGATTCAGATTTCAAAAAGGTTATCAAAGAGGATGACGAGGAAGTTTTTACAGATGAGGAAATGTCAAGAATGTTTGAATACCTGGAAAATAATATAGATATCTTAAATCTAGGCATTCTGTTAATGTTTGTGACAGGGTTGCGTGTTGGTGAACTTGCTGCATTAAAATGGGTTGATTTTGACGGTTCCGGTCTGAATATCCGCAGAAGTGAAACAAGATATGCATTAGAGGACGGAACATCAGCTTTCGAGATTAAGGAACATCCAAAGACAGAAGCGGGAATCAGGTATGTAGCTCTACCAGAAGAATATCTATGGATTATGCGTAAGCTTAAAGCTCTCAATACCTTTACAGAGTTCATTTTTGTAAGGGATGGCGAAAGACTAAAGACATTTTCCTTCCGTAACAGACTGTATGATGTGTGTAAAAAAACACATTGTCGTCCAAAGTCACCTCACAAAATCAGAAAGACATATGGTTCAATTCTTTTAGACAACAATGTTGATAGACGATTAGTAATGGGGCAAATGGGGCATACAGACATAGCATGTACAGAAAATCATTATCATAGAAATCGCAGAAGCAAAAATGCAAAAGTGCAGATTATAAGCAATATCCCAGAATTCCAAAAAGCAAAATAAAAAGCAATCTGCTTCCAGATTGCTTTGAGTACCTGCTTGAGTACTTATGATTTACCGAAGTCTCACAACCCCAGTAAAATCAATGGTTTTGAAGCAGCCAGTACGGGAATCGAACCCGTGTTTCCGCCGTGAGAGGGCGGCGTCTTAACCCCTTGACCAACTGGCCATGTCCTTACGACTTGCTTAGTATATAATACTTTCAAAAAAAAAGCAAGTGTTTTTTTGAAATTTTTTTATTTTTTTGTTGAATTGACACAGAAGCCGTATTTCACCTGGATTCTCCCTATTCTGAGACAGGGAAATTCCGTTTATTTCATATTGTTAAAGGCGTGTAATTTTATACTTCTTATATATTCTTAAAACCATCCATGAAGCTCTCATAGTAGTTTTAGAAAACAAGCGTATTTTCCCAAAAGCGCAGTAACCGAATAACATCTACCACAGAAAAAGTGTGAATCCTATTAAATTGCCAGGGTTTCACACTTTTTCATGGTGCTTACAGAGTATAAGGTACTTCACAAATCCAACCAGCCATCCCATGCTTTCTCCTCGGGCAGGCTGATTCATTTATTTATCACACAACCATTCACAAATATCTTTTATCCACAGAATCGTTAATTTTCTTAATCAGCTCCGGTTCGATTTTATACTTCCTATCATAAGTCAGCAGTCCGTTGACCTCCTGCTCTACGTCGCACAGCTGGGTATAACAGAAGCCAAAGATTGCCTGCGAATCCCTGATATCTGCCAAAATCCGTCCATAGGCCTCCAGAAATTCTTCCTCATTCTCAATTGTGGTGTATCCCCAGCCCTTTTCCTCATCCTTCTTGTAGGCCAGACCGCCGAATTCTGTAAGGAGGATTGGTTCTCCCTCATAGGCAAAGCCGTCGGCATAAATCTGACGTCCCGCGGGCTGCGCTTTGAGAAGGTTCTCTTTGTCCGACAAGCTCTTGCGGAATGCTTTGTGGGTTTCTGTCTCGCCTCTTCCGCCGTGGGCATAGTTATGTATGGAGCAGATGTCCGTCTTTGTCAGCTCCCAGCCGTCATTGGATACCACAAGACGCGTCGCGTCCATGGACTTCACATTATAGTATAAAGCCAATGAATGAGCCTGCTGCATCTTGTCAAACCGGATATTGGGCACGCCCCAGCTTTCATTGAGAACCACCCAGGCCACAATACAGGGATGGTTATAGTCCCTCTGCACTGCCTCGCTCCACTCGCTCATTGTTCTCTGAGACGCCTCCGGGGAATAGGACGCACAGGCGCCAATCTCTGACCATACGAGAAATCCCAGCTTATCCGCATAATAAAGGAATACCGGGTCCTCTGTTTTCTGATGCTTACGGCAGCCGTTGAACCCCATAGCCTTGGCCATCTCAATATCACGCACATAGTCCTGCTCATCAGAAGCCGTCATAAGTCCGCCGGGCCAATATCCCTGGTCCAGAATCAGTTTCTGATAATAAGGCCGGTTATTCAGGTAGATCATACCGTCCTTCGTCTCAATCTTCCGCATACCAAAATATGCTTCCACCTCATCCAACGCTTGGCTGTCACGCACCAGGGCAGCTTTAACCTCAAATAAATTCGGAGACTCCGGAGACCAGCACCATCCACCGTCATGATTCATGGTACGGAAAATATGTCTGTCAAACAACGATACCTCCAAGCGCCCATAAGCCTCCAAAAGCTCCATACCGCCGCTAAAAACCTTATCCCCCTTAAAATAAATGTCAAACTCTGCCCTTACTCCTGTTTTTTCATCCGCAAAACCCTCTGTCTTAAATGCAATCTCAACCTTCCCGCTGTCAATATCCGGGGTAAAATGCAGATAAGAAAAATGCAGCGGAGCAACCGGCTCAAGAAAGACGCTCTGCCAGATTCCCGTGCTTCGCGTATACCAGATTGATTCCGGTTCTGCTTTCCAATACTGCTTTCCTCTGGGAATAGTTTCGTCCGCACACGGGTCCCACACATCCACCTGAAGCTCTTCCTTTTCCCAGTTCAGACATTCCGTGATGTCCAGGGAAAATGGGGTATTTCCGCCCTGATGGCGCCCTGTGAGCTGTCCATTAATCCGCACCTCACAGACATAATCCACGGCTCCGAAATGAATTTTTATACGTCTTCCCTTCCATTCTGAAGGCACTGTAAACTCACGCCGGTAAGTAACAGAATCGCACATTCTGTTATCACCGATTCCGCTTAACTCACTTTGAAATACAAAGGGCACCTCAATCCTTCTTTCCTCTTCTCCCGGAAAGCAGAAGCTCCACGGCCCATTCAGAGATTTCCACTCTGCCCTTTTAAACTCAGGTCTTGGATATTCACTGCGGTACATACCATTCTTCTCCTTCTCTAACAATTTTCAGATTCTCCTCCTCTCGCACATAATAAATCACCGGATATTCCAATCCATGAAGCGTATCATTCCCATGGGAAACAAGCCTGAGCTTCCCCTCCAGGTCATAAAACAGAGAAGCATGTCCCGTATTTTCATCAAGAAGAAGCTCCTCCTCATGCTGCCATGGTCCTTTTATGCTGCCTGACAGACTCCTGCATACCGCGGTCACATAACCGCCGCTTCCGCTGCCTTTGTATCCCTTCACCGAATAGCTGGACCACAGCATCATAAGACGCCCGTCAGCCGTTCTGTGAAAAAACGGCGCATCGGTCAGATACCCCTTCTTCTCCACTCTCGGGTCCTCCATATGACGAATCCAGGGAATCTCATCCTTCTCCGTATCCACGATTAGGATTGGCTTCGAAGCCGTACTCGCCGTCAAATCCTCCTCCAGAGGAAGCGCCTTGATCGTGCCGAAATACATTTCCGTCCACTCATGGCAGAAAGCAATCCAGGGCTTCCCCTCCTCCAGATAAAGAGTTCCGTCCAGGCATTCATGCCCTTTCAAAGTAACATGTCCCCTGCTGTGGGGTCTGTACGGTCCTTCCGGCAAATCCGCCTTAAGTATCGCCGTCCCTCTGTCCTCTCCGATTCCGCCCTTAAAGGTTGCAAACATATAGTAAGCGCCCCTGTATTCATAAACCTCCGGAGCCCAATAATGCTTCACCCCGAAAAATCCCTTTTCCGGCCGAAATGCAACGAAGGGGCCTTCAAAATTCCTGAGATCACTGCTCACATAGACTTCAAAATAAGGGTCCACATTGGCAGCGCCGTCACATATTTCAACCGTAGTTCCGAACAGGAAATACAGCCCTCTGCTTCGGTCCGTAAAGATAAACGGGTCACGCATATGGATATCTCCTGCTTTATGAAGGCCGGGAGCGCGCACGCCGGAGAAAAGGCCCAGGCTTTTACTTAATTCCAACATTCGTTACTCCTTTTACAATGTATTTATTCACCATCAAAAACAGCACCAGCGCGGGAAATACAGCGAACACAGTCGCAGCCATCATAACTCCCGGGTTTACGAAGTTTGCTCCCATTACAAGAGAACCGATTCCAACCGTAAGGGTTTTCATCTCATTATTCTGAATGACAATGGACGGCCACAGATAATCATTATAAATATTCAAAAAGGTTATGAAGCCCAGCGTCATGACCACCGGCTTGATGGATGGAAAAATAACCTTCCGCAGAACCGTAAACAGCGAAGCCCCGTCTATGATCGCCGCCTCCTCAAGTGCAACCGGGAAGTCCTTTAAAAAGTTGTAAATCAGGAAGACGCCCATGGCATTGGAGGTATAAGGCAGCATCAGCGGAACAAAGCCGTTGAGAAGCCCCAGGTTCTTAAACATGTAAAAAGACGGGAACAGGGTAACGATTCCGGGTATTGTCATAACCCAGACGATCATAGTGATGATTTTTCCCGCAAAAGGGACGTGAAGCCTGGACAGTGCATATGCCGCAAGCACATCTACAGCAAGCACGCTGAGCGTCCCAAGCACCGTCACCACCGCGGTATTCAGCATCCAGCGGAAAACCGGAGCCGTAGCCACATCGCCCAGAAGCTGCACGTAATTATCAAGCGTCCAGATTTTAGGAAGCAGGGTGGAGGAAGAGATGGACTCGGACATCCCCTTAAAGCTTGTAAATACCATAAATATCAGAGGAATCAGACAGAAATACGCGATGACAGCCGCAACTATAACGAGCAATACATTTATTTTTTTAGAATGTCTCATACCTGCTTATCCCCCTTTAACTCTTTCTTTTCCCTTGTGAGGAAATTCTGTGCAAGTGCAAAAAGCATCACCACAACTCCCATTACCAGTGCCATAGCCGTTCCCATTCCCAAGTTATTTCCGTCAAAAATCGTCTGTTGGATCACCATGATCAGAGATTTGGTGCTCTGCGTAGGACCGCCCTTGGTAATCAACTGCGGCTGCCCGTACACATTAAACGAAGCGATGATCGTTGTCAGCGCCACAAAGGCGAATACACTTTTTATGCTGGGAAAAACAATGGATTTAAACTGATTCCAGTAATTTGCCCCGTCAATGGAGGAAGCCTCATAAAGAGCTGTATCAATTCCGTTAAGCGCATTGATAAACAGCATCATGTTAAAGCCTATAGTCCACCAGATTGTGGTGATCACAAGAACGATCCACGCAAAGGGCTGCGCCTCCAGCCAGGGAATCGGCTGGCTGATGATATGCATACGCACCAGCGTATTATTGATGAAGCCGCCGTTTCCGCTGAACAGCCATACAAAAATCGCGGAAACTGAGGTCACGGATACCGCATAGGACAGGAAGAAAATCGTCCTGAAAAGCCCCTGAACCTTTTTCGGAAGGTTGTCTACCAGAAGTGCCAGAAGCAGGCTCACCAGAATCAGGAGAGGCACGCTTATCAGCACAAACAGGACAGTATTCTTAAGTCCCAGAAAAAATGCCTCCGAATACATGGATTCGCTGTTAAATAAGTCCAGAAAGTTATGAAGTCCTGAGAATCCCATATTTCCCCTTGTAAGAGAGAGCTTATGAAGGCTCATATAGATTCCGTATACAAAAGGCGCCAGCCAGAAAAGCCCGAAGCATACCAGAAAAGGGGCAAGAAACATCGTTGATTTAAATTTACTGATCTTCATATTTTATCCTCACAGAGGAGGAGCGCTGCCCCTCCCCTTTCTCAAACTATCAGAATCCTTCGGAAACCTGTAATGCTGTTTTCGTCGCTTTTTCAAGCTCGCCCATCAGCTGTTCTTTTGTCAAATCTTCTGTAGAAACAATCATATTGAAGATATTTTCATTTAAGTATTTCAGCTGTTCGCCTACATTGTAAACCTGCGGCGCGATTTTGCAGTTGTCAAACTGCTCATAGTTTGCACAGGCCAGAGGATATTTGTCTGCTTCCTTCTGAATCGCTTCCTTGGTTGCGATATGAGTAGGAGCCTGTCCGGCATCTGCCCAGTTGATCAGGTTCTCCGGTGTATACAGATATTTCATAAACTCAGAGATGCCATTTAAGACTTCCTCATCCTCTACATTAGAAGGAACTGCGATCGTATGGGCATTTCCGTATACAGAATTTTCATTTCCAAGAAGCGGAACCGGAGCCACACCCAGGTCATCGCCGTATTTCTCCAGTGCTGCCTGGTAGAACCATGGACCGGTAAGAGCGATTGCAGTCTGTGTTCCTCCTACACTCTCCTCATCCTGTACGAAGGTTTTGAATTCTCCGTCAAGACCAAGCTTGGAGGGGCTTACCTTATCTGTAAAAATCATGTCATGGTAGGTCATCAGAGCATCCGCAAATTCATCGGTATCAAATTTCAGAGCCTCGCCGTCCTGAAGCTCGATTCCGTTCTGGTTGGCCATTGTCATATAGTAATACTCCACCAGACCTAATCCCGGAACTCCCATGGCGTAAAGGTTCGGATCTTTTGCCTGAAGCTCTTCGTTCAGCTTCTTGATATCCTCATAGGTTTTCGGCGGCTCTGCGCAGAGCTGCTTGTTGTAGAACATGACCAGCGGGTGAATATCCAGTGAAAAAGCGTACAGTCCGTCATTTACCTGCACAATATCTTGTGCGGATTCAATAAAATCTTCTAATTTAATGCCTGCGTTCTCATAAACAGAGGAAACGTCCTGAATCATTCCGTCGTCCGCAAAGGTTTTCAGGCGGTCGCCGTGGATCACCACCAGATCATACTCTCCGGATTTGAATTTCAGGTAATGGTCCTTCTCCTGAGATTCCACAATCTCATACTTATCCTGGGAAGCGTTAAAGCCGTCCGTGATTTCACGCATATAACCGCCGTCGCCTCCTGTGAAACCATTGAGGAAACGAATCTGTACCTTATCATCCGCACGTACCTCTGTGATTCCTGTTCCCACACCGCTTACGACAATCGCCGCTGCAGCCGCTGCTGCTGTCATTGTTTTCATTACTTTTCTCAGTTCCATGATGATCCTCCTTATTAATTCCATTTTTATTGTAACTTTTGTTTTCTGTTTCTTTCCCGGGATATTTAATTACAAGTTTTATGTAACTATTTTTCTTTACATTTTTGAATTATACTTGTTTTTCAAGGAAAGTCAATAGTCCTTTTGTACCTTTTTACCCCAAAACCGTATCTTTGTTACAATTACACTGTAACTATCCCCCCTTTTTGTTACATTTTTACAAAAGCATTTATTACATAATTCTTGAATGTTTCTTTGGCTCATGTTATAATCCTATTAATCACATGTCGGGGGGAAGAGCCCCGGTCATGGAAAGCCGTAGGGGCTTTTGACCCCAATCTCATTAATATTTCTTAGCTATAAGGTGGAAAAAGTATGAAAGAACAAATAGAATTAGATTTTTCTGAAAAGGAACAGATTTCAAAGGTGGCGAAGGCCCTTTCTTCTAATGTACGTCTTGATATTCTCGAGTACCTGAAGCAGAAGCCCCTGAACATCAGCGAGATTTCGGAAGCTGTGGGCATCCCCATCTCCAGTACGGCGCTGCATATCAAGGTGCTGGAGGATGCCGGGATTGTCATCACCCAGTCCATGCCCGGACTGCGCGGCTCTCAGCGTGTATGCGCACTGAAGACCGACCGGGTGACCATGCTGATCATAGATGAAAGCGAACGCGTCTTTACAGATAATGTATATATTGAGCATATGCCCATTGGCAACTATTTCGACTGTCAGATCAAGGCCCCCTGCGGAATCGCCTCTGAGGAAAACTATCTGGGCTCCGAGGACAGCGTCTATGGCTTCTACAGTCCGGAAAAAAGCACTGCGCAAATCCTGTGGTTTACCCAGGGGTATCTGGAATACCGTTTCCCGGGCATGCAGCTGCATAAGCTTAAAAAGATCAAATCCCTGGAATTTTCCTTCGAGATCTGCTCCGAAGCGCCCGGCTACAATAACTTCTGGAAATCCGATATCTCCTTTTGGCTGAACGGAATTGAGATTGGTTTTTTCACCTCACCCGGAGATTTCGGCGGCCGCCACGGCAAACTTTCCCCCTCCTGGTGGGATGATAACCTGACACAATTTGGTCTTTTGAAATCGCTGACTATCACAGACGAAGGCACCTTCATCGACGGTGTGGAGCTCTGCCCGCTCCACCTGGGCGACTATGGCCTCAGGGAAAGGCCATACATTTCTCTGAAAATCGGGGTGAAGGAGGACGCCCATTATGTAGGCGGCCTGAATCTGTTCGGGCAGAAATTCGGAGATTATCCTCAGGATATTCTGATGAAGATTACCTACTGATGAGGATTACAGGCCAAAAGATTATATGCGCAACCCTGACAAACCGCCGGTAAAATTCAAAAAAACCGGACCGTTATCTCCTGATAGCGGTCCGGTTTTTTGTCCTCACAGGCACGAATACTCTGCCTTTTTATTTTTTATTTCTTCCGCAGCATTTTTTATACTTCTTCCCCGAGCCGCACGGACAGGGATCGTTTGGATAGATTTTTTTCTTCACATCCACCGGAAATTCCACGATATTTTCTTTTTGGTGATAAAATGGAAGAATGCTGTCGTCATTTTTCAGCGGCTCCTCCGCACCCTTCTGTATCTTAGGCAGATTTCCACGGTCCGCTCTTTTTCTCGTATGCCGGAATACGGCGTTCAAATGCTTCCTGAAAAGCTCCTCCATGCCCGCCTGAAACAGCATATCATTCTCGTCCATCCACTCAAGCGCATCATCCACCGAAAAGCCTGCCCGGAATGTCCTCTGCATATGCGCGGCAAAATACTGTGCATCCTCATAATCCATATCCAGCTGATTACTGAAAACATCCCGCAAATCATCCATCGTACTGTCAAAAGGCAGGAATCCTTCCGATCCCAGCATTTCGATTTCCTTACGGGAGGGGATATAAAACGGTTTGCCCTCCTGCTGTCTCTTAAGCTCTGTAAGCTGATATGGTTCTGAATAATTCTTATGGATCAGCTGCATGCCATGGGTGTAAAAATCCTTCTTAACGTCCGGAATCAGCTCGCAGAAAGAATACACCGCCATCTCATCCAAATGCTTCCCGGTATATTTGCTGTAAAGCTCTATCACCTGGCTCACCGGGCAGATCCCGTACAAATCTGCCGCCCCGTTCAGATAACAGCAAAGCTCAAGAGCCTGCCTCCTTGCTTTCTTCCACTCACTGCTGCAGATCTCCCGATACCTCTGTCTTACCTCCGCAGGTACCACAACGTCCCCATCTCCCGACATTCCACAGTATCCGGCTCCCACAAGATAAAGTGCATGATCTGTTTCTTTAGCCGACAGCTTCTCCCCGGAACCGGATGCAGACGGCTTGTCCAGCAAAGCCAGCTCCTCATCCGTGAGAAAAGTCAGATATCTGCTCATAACCTCCTCGTCGAGCACCTTCTGCGCCAGAAATTCGATCAGCTCCTCCTTCTTATATTTGGAGTATCCCTTTATGTGATGAAGCTTCGCTATATCAACCAGAATGTCCTTGGTATAGTCCCTGTAAATATCCTGCAGCGTATCATTGTCATGCCGCGCTGCCCAGTTCTGTCTCATGGTACCGTTTAACCGCTTCTCAGAATCGATCAGACGTTTTTCGATATCCTCCAGCATTGCTTCTATTTCCGTCAGCATATCCGCTGCAAAATCATCCGCCACAAAATCGTCATCATCATAGTCATCAGGGCCGTCATAATCGCGGTAAACAGACTCCTTAAATCCCTGGATTCTTTTAAACCCCTTCCCTTTTACCAGCAGTTCATCATAAATTTCCTTCTGACGCATGGGCTTACTTTTCTTATTTTCAAGCTTATAGCTTTGAAGAGTGGAATTAACCTGTTCCAAATCATATTTCCTGGTGAAATGGTTCTCCGTCCACTCTTTAAGAAGCTCATACTCCGGGTCGGACGGATTCTCAAGGGTCTGAAGCATTTCATAATACCGATCGATTCCTCCGCAGTCCTCATAAGGAGTGTCACCCTTAAATTTCAGTACCGTTGGATAATTATATTCGTAGTCATCTATGATCTTCTCTACCACGACAGAATGTCTCCAGTCATCCCCGAAGTCGTAGGTATAGGTGAAGCGCTTTTCTTCATCCAGATAAGCTTCCAGCATGATCAAAGAAGCATCATCCCGGTCATAATCATCCAATATCCAGTCATCCTCAAACTCATCCCCAAACTCTTCCCCTTCCTCAAGCAAAAGTCCGAGACTGTGGAATTCAAAAGAAAACAGATGATATCCACTCCAGCCCATCACCTCATTGAGCACAACGCTGAGTTGGGAAAAGCTAAGCTCCGCCGGTACAATAAACCGCCTCCAGATTGGAGGATGGGAGTCCTTGATTGTAATTTTCATTTGGTACGCTTTCATAACTGTCCGCCGCTCCTTCTTTTCTGTCTTTATTAGAAACTGCCGTATCCTTCCCCCGGAAATACCAATCCAAAACAGGCAGGGTAACCACTTTTTTTACAGTATATCATTTCTATGGCGGCTTGAACAGAAAAATAAACAGTCTTTTCCGTCAGAATCCCTCAGAAAACAACTGGCAACCGCCCCTCTTTTCCTATATAATAGACAGGACAGCAAGGAATCCTAAGAAATTCTTAAGATTTTACCCCTTTCAATTTAAAAATCTGCTGTTAATCTAATACCATAAGAAACGCTCCCCCGTAAAAGAATCCATATAAGATTCATTTGCAAATGCCGGAGCGTACGTCTGAAAAAAAGAGGAGGTGAGAATAGTGGCAAATATTCTGGTCTGTGATGATGATAAAGATATCGTGGAGGCAATCGACATCTATCTTGAGCAGGAGGGTTTCAGCATCCTTAAGGCCTACGACGGCGAGCAGGCTTTGCAGCTTCTCCGCAGCAATCCCGTAGATCTGCTCATCATCGATGTGATGATGCCTAAGCTTGATGGTATCCGTGCCACCTTAAAAATCCGCAAGGAAAACCCTTTGCCAATCATCATTCTTTCCGCCAAATCCGAGGATGCGGATAAAATACTGGGGCTGAATGTTGGCGCTGACGATTATGTGACCAAGCCTTTTAATCCTCTCGAGCTGGTCGCCAGAGTAAAATCCCAGCTCCGCAGATACACACAGCTCGGAGCCATCCCCAAAGGCCAAAGCGAACACATCTATGAAACAGGCGGGCTCCAGGTAAATGATGAGCTTAAGGAGGTCCGTGTGGACGGAGAATTGGTAAAGCTCACTCCCATCGAATACAACATTCTGCTTCTGTTAATCCGGAACCAGGGACGTGTATTCTCCATCAATCAGATTTACGAAAGCATCTGGAATGAGGATGCAATTGCCGCGGACAATACCGTAGCGGTTCATATCCGCCACATCCGGGAGAAAATCGAAATAAATCCAAGAGAACCGCGGTATCTGAAGGTCGTATGGGGACTGGGCTATAAAGTAGAGAAATTATGAAAGGGGAAAAAATGAAAAGAAAACGATACAGAGGCAAAGCTGTCAAGGCCGCTCTGATAGTTATTGTGCATATTACGGTCATTTTGTCCGTTCTATGTACACTCTTTACAAAATATCTGTTTGATCAGGGAATCACTTTCAAGGACCTTGGGAAAACCTACGTGGAATCCCGGCACTTTGAAAGGGATGTTTACCGTTCCGCAAAAACGATTCTTGACCAGCTCCAGGCGCAGCTTGTCTTTCCCAATGCAGAAGGCAGCCAGTCAAAAACAGTTGAGTTGGACGAAAGCATTCCCGGCCTTTCCTATTCAACGGAGGACCTGCTGGATTGGGCCGCTGATCCTTGGGAATACAACGATTATTCAGAGGGCAGAAATATTCTTAAATGTGTTAATAATGACGGCACATACACCTATTTTTATTACAATGATTTTGCATCAAAAATCTACAGCGGAGAACTGAATTTTGTACTCAAAAACGAACTTCGGCACAGCGGCTCCAGCTCTGAAGACGACGACCTCATTAACTCGATGCTGGAGCAGCTGAAATACGGTCAAATATCGCAGGACAGCATTGACAGCATCGTTGTTACAGACGATCAAAAGCAGACAAAATATGTGGATGTATTTGCCTATCCCGGAGATTCCATCCGGGAAAAATATGCGCCCATCGGCGCATCCAGCATTCTGGAGGTACTAAATACAAACCCCAAATGGAACGACAGAATCGATGAGGCATATTCTGCATTAGAATCCTTGCTCACAGCCGCAGCGCGTTCGCTGGAGAGCTCTGATATCCTTTCTGCATTTAAACAGGGCAGCACAAATCTTACCTATCTTTACATAGATAAGGATAACGAAACGGCACTAAGCAATATAAGTACTTATCAGGATTACCAGAATGCAGACAGCTCCTTGGAAAAATTGATATCCAGCGGCATCTACTTCATTATGCGTCCTCAACTGGCAGACTGTGAAACAAACTTTGCAAGCCTAAGCAGCCAAGGCAGTTCAGCTCCGGACAAGGTCTCAAGATTTCAGTCGTGGCATCATTTAGCTGAGGTAAACAGTAAAGCAACGGATTATATTTTCGTTGTACAGGTTAACACGGATTTTCCTGTGAACGACTCCATCGCCGACGCTCAGTCTTCTTATGATAAATATGCAAAATGGCTGTTCCCCACAGTAATAGGCGGCATTATCGCACTTTTGGTTTTTCTTATCGTTTTCGTGTGGCTCACCAAGGCAGCCGGACGCAGACCGGAGGATGAGGAAATCCATCTCTGTGCAGCAGACCGTTTATACGCAGAATCCGGGCTGTTGCTGCTGGCCTTATGGGCGGTTTCAGTAACCCTTTTTGCCAACGGCTACCACCTGTATAACACGCCGCGTATATTTATATTTTCGGGAATCACAGCGTTTTTTACTACCTCCGTTTTTCTCATAATATATTTAAGCCTGGTGAGAAGGCTCAAAGCAAAGGTCCTATGGAAAAACAGCCTGCTCAACCATCTGGCACGAAAATCCAAAACCTGGTCCAAGAGCTTCCCTGCATGGTTCCCAGGCAAATTAAAGAGCATAAAAGCAAAGCTAAAAAAACTTGTACAGATTTATTCCCGCAATACAGGGAGTAAGGTAAAAATCACTATCCTTCTCAGCGGAATACTATTACTGCAATTTTTCATAATAATGCTGTTCTTTAATGTAAGCCGAATATTTATCCTGGTTCTCATTGCCGTAGACGCGATCGTACTCATCTATGCTGTCCGTAAGGCAGATGGACGTGAAAAGCTCGTGATCGGCCTGAAAAAAATAAGCAGCGGCGAGCTACAGTATAAAATCCCGGCGGAATCCCTATCCGGCGAGCAGAGGACCATGGCAGATTATATCAACAATATCGGTGCAGGCCTCGACGCAGCTGTAGAAAACAGCCTGAAAAACGAGCGCATGAAAACCGAGCTTATTACGAACGTTTCCCACGATATCAAAACACCGCTCACTTCCATCATCAATTATGTAGGCCTTTTAAAACGCGAGAACTTTACGGACAAGAAAATCTGCGGATACCTGGACATCCTGGAGGAAAAGGCACAGAGGCTGAAAGCTCTCACAGAGGATGTGGTGGAAGCGTCAAAGGCAAGCACCGGAAACATTACCCTGGAAATGGCTGATCTGGACTTTGTAGAAATGCTCCAACAGGTGATCGGGGAATTTGAAGAAAAATTCCGGAAAAGGAACCTCTCTATGATGGTACATTTTTCTGATGGACCGTCGGTCGTCTATGCGGACGGACGCCGCATGTGGCGCGTGTTGGAAAACATTTTTAACAACGTAGTAAAATACGCATTGGAAGGCACCAGGGTTTATGCAGAAGTAAAAAAGAGCCAAAACCCGGATGACCAAAAGGTAATCTTTTCCCTAAAAAACATTTCCGCCCAGCCCCTGAACATTTCCGCAGACGAGCTCACGGAACGGTTCATCCGTGGTGATGTGGCCCGCAACACAGAAGGCAGCGGCCTTGGCCTGTCTATTGCCAAAAGCCTTACCGAACTGCAGGGTGGTGAATTCAAACTGTATGTAGACGGTGATCTCTTCAAGGTTACGATTACTTTTTCATCCAAATAATGCTTTTATCATAAAATATACCGTGCAAAACCCGCACGGTATATTTTTTTATGGAACTGATCATTACATTCTTAATTGAATGTTGGAAATTACTTACATAATGTGATAAAATAAATAATAATCAAAAGACAAATTTGCTTTTCAGCTGTACCAAGGAGGCGCACACGAATGGGGAATATATGGAATTTTTTTAAATATTTAGACGAAGAGCTTTATGAACCGGTCATTGACAGCTCTGAGTCTGCTAGCAATGTCCGTGAAAATGCGGATAACCAAGCAATCATAAATGAATTTCTGCAGTATTCCGTCTCCTCCGGTGATTTCGAGGATACCCTCCGCAGTATGTTGGGCAGCCTTGGAAAACATCTGGGATGTGAACGTACCTATATCTTTGAGGAAGTACGGGAAGGTCGTGTACGCAATACCTATGAATGGTGTGCACCCCAAATCGCTTCACAGCAGGCGGATTTCCAGTATGCAACCTGGCAGATGCTCGCTGAGTGGAAATCCTTATTTGACGAGGGACGTTGTATGATCATTGAGGATGTGGAGGACATCCGTGAGATCAACGTTTCAGATTACAGTTGGCTTAAAATACAGGGAATCCGCACTCTGGTGGTTTGTCCTCTGCACGACTCCAACAGATTGGTTGGATTTTTCGGTATTACGAACTGTCCCAGGGAGCGCATCAAGCACCTCTCCCCCCTTCTGAAGACGATCAGCCACTATATTGTGGAATGCATCGCGCAGCGGACAGAGAGTGATCATGCTCCTGTATGTCCTCCGGCAGATGACTGCGAAACACCCTTCCAGGCTTTTATAAAGCACAATTATTTCGACTCAGAGGCATTTTTCCGGTCGGTGGCTATACCGGAGGCGCCATATTATCTATACTTCGGAGATCTTCAGCGTAATCTCTATTATATCTCCGATAATATGCGGGATGATTTTGGTTTCACCGAAAATATGGTGTACGATCTAATTGAAAAATGGGCGCTCCGCATCTCGGACAGCCTGGACCGTGAGCTCTATTACCAGGACCTGGATCAGCTTCTGGCCCAGAAAAAGGATATGCACAGCCTGCGCTACCGTGTGACAGATAAAAATGGTTATACTGTCTGGGTACATTGCCGCGGAATAATCAAGTGGTCCGAGGACAAATCCACGGCACTGTTTTTCTCCGGGTGTGTCTCAAGACTTGAAAACAACTTCTCCATCGACGTGACCACCGGATTTCTGAAAGAACGAGCCGCACTCAACGAATTCACTCTTCTGGGTGCTAAAAAGAGCGCTGCGCTTGTAATTGGCTTTACTCTTAATCATTTTACCTATGTGAACGAAACCAGAGGGCGCTCTGCCGGGGATAAGCTTTTGAAAAATATATCCAATGCCCTTCTAAAGGAACTTGGCGGCTATTATACCTTCTACCGTCTGGACGGTATGCGCTTTATGGCAGTATCCAGAAAGTCGGCAAGCAGCTCCACCTCCCATGCTGTAGATACAATACGGCATATTATTGAGGCACAGTACTCCAGGCAGCGGGTACCCACCAAGCATGCCGCGTCATTTGGTATTCTCCATTTCCCAGAAGACGGACTGCTTCCGCAGGAAATCCTGGAAAACACAATGACGCTGCTTAATTCAGCCAAGCTTGCCCCTGAATTAGATTACAGCGAATTTTCACAGGACGTGATCCGCAAAAAGAAAGATAAATCTGAATTAGCCTTAAGTTTAAACGAATGCGTAGAAAAAGGCTTCATGGGTTTTCGAGTGGTAGTACAGCCGATCGTGTCCAGAGATACCGGAAAGATTATTGGCGGCGAGACGCTTCTCCGTTGGAAATACAACGACAGAGATGTCTCTCCCGCTGTATTCATCCCGCTGTTAGAAAATTCCCGATTAATACTTCCGGTTGGAAAATGGGTATTTGAACAGGCAGTTAGTATCTGCAGTAAAATAATTCACTATCAGCCGGATTTCCTACTGTCCTTCAATGTAAGTTATCTTCAGGTGCTCGATGACAGTTTTCTTTCCTTTATGCGGCAGGTTCTGGCTGAAACGGGAGTTGCCGGGAAGAACCTTATGCTTGAGCTTACGGAGACACAGTTCGATGAAATGCCAGAACGGCTGCAGAAGTTTGTGAATGCCTGCCTTGATATGGGAATGAAATTTGCCCTGGATGATTTCGGCAATGGTTTCTCCTCTCTCCAGCTCCTGCTGAGATATCCGGTAGACGTAATTAAATTGGACCGCACACTTATGAATGAAATCGCCCACTCCACCTCGAATCTGGATTTCATCATGAGTATCGTGTATGCGTGCCACCGTTCAGGCAAGCTTGTATGCGTCGAGGGTGTGGAAACGAAGGATGAGCTGTCCACCGTACAGCAGACAGACTGCGATATGATTCAAGGGTTTTATTTTTTCAAACCGATGGAATTAGAGGATTTATATAATAAAATAATACAATAGCTTCGAAAGCATCAAAAAAAGCTTAGGTTTTTATACATTCAAATCTTACTTTTATTTTGAGTTTTCAGAAAAAGAATGGGTAAAACCTTGACTTATCGTGATTGCTGGTGTAAAATTTTCTTATAATTCAGACTATCTGTATGGAAGAGATTACACCAGCTTTTCTGTCAGAATAGCCAATTTATAAAAGGAGGATAAGATATGAAGAAGGTTTTAAGCGCATTATTATGTGCAGCACTGGTTGTCGGCTCTGTTGTGGGCCTCGGCGCCAAGCCGGTAAAGGCTGAGGGCATTGCCAAGGAGGACATTAAGGTCGGATTTGTACATATTTCTGACCCCAGCGACATGGGCTACACCTACAACCACGACTTAGGAACAAAAGAAATGCAGGAAGCCATCGGTCTTACCGACGACCAGATTGTAAACAAGTTCAATGTTCCAGAAGGCGCAGAATGTGACACCGCACTGAGAGAGCTGATAGACGCAGGCTGCAACATAATCTTCGCAACAAGCTTTGGTTTTGAAGATTATGTAAAAGAAGTTGCCGCAGAATATCCTGACATCACGTTCTGCCATGCAACAGGCTATCAGGCTTCCAGCTCAGGCCTTACCAACATGCACAACTATTTCGCTTCTATCTATGAAGCACGTTACCTGGCAGGTATCGCTGCCGGCATGAAAACCGAGAGCAATAAATTAGGCTACGTAGCAGCATTCCCGTTTGCAGAGGTTATCAGCGGCTACACAGCTTTCTATCTGGGCGCTAAGAGCGTGAATCCGGATGTAACAATGGATATCATGTACACAAACTCCTGGAACGATCCTACCGTAGAATCCCAGGTAGCAAAAGCTCTGATCGAGCGCGGATGCGACGTGGTTTCCCAGCACTCTGACTCCACTGCTCCTGCTACCACCGCAGAGGAAAACGGTGCATTCCAGGTTGGCTACAACAACGATATGATTGAAGCAGCTCCTAAGGCTTCCCTCATATCCGCACGTATTGACTGGGGCATCTATGTAACAGAAGCCGTACAGTCCATGATCGACGGCAAAGAGATTCCCGTTGACTGGTGCAAGGGTCTGGCAGACGATGCTGTTTATCTGTCACCTCTGAACACTGACATTGCTGCTGAGGGTACACAGGAAGCCATTGATAAGGCTGCTGAAGCTCTTAAGGCAGGCGAGATTCACGTATTCGACGGACCACTCAAGGGTATCAGCCCTGAACCGGAAAATGAAGAGATTGAGGTTGCCGAAGGTGACTACTACCACGAGCAGGAAGAAGCTTCCGCTCCGTCCTGGAAGTACGTTATTGAAGGATGCAACGTAATCCAGTAATCCTTTGTACAAGCTTTCAGTATCCGCGGATCATAAATATCCGTTTTCAAAACAGAGCCGTTATCTGACGGCTCTGTTTTTGGAAGCAGAACTTTTTACCGGAACAAGAATTGCGTTCTGAAACAGCATAAAAAGGAGGGTGAAGAATTGGACGCGACAACAGATTGTGCTGTAAAAATGCATCACGTCACGAAAACATTCGGAAAAGTTATAGCAAACAACAACATTGACCTTGACCTCAGAAACGGAGAGATTCTCGCTCTGCTCGGCGAAAACGGCAGCGGCAAAACGACTCTCATGAACATGCTCTCAGGCATTTATTTCCCTGACCACGGGGAAATTTACATACACGGCAAGCCAGTGACCATCCGTTCTCCCAGAGACGCTTTCAGCCTGGGTATCGGCATGATCCACCAGCATTTCAAGCTGGTCGACGTACTCACTGCAGCCGAAAATATTATTCTCGGTCTTGGCGGAAAGACTACGGTAAACCGCAAAGAAGTAAACCAGAAGGTAAAGGAGCTGGCCTCCCGTTACGGCTTTGAGATCGACCCTGCAAAAAAAGTTTACAACATGGCAGTATCCGAAAAGCAGACAGTGGAAATCCTTAAGGTTCTCTACCGGGGTGCAGACATCCTGATTCTGGACGAGCCCACCGCTGTCCTGACTCCACAGGAGACAGAAAGCCTGTTCGCAGTGCTGCGCAATATGAAGGCAGACGGCAAATCCATCATTATCATCACCCACAAGCTGCACGAGGTATTGGCCATCTCCGACCGTGTGGCGATCCTCCGCAAGGGCGAATTCATAGGTGCAGTAAACACCGCAGAGACAAACCAGGCGCAGCTTACGGAAATGATGGTAGGCCGGCCCATCAGCCTGGAGATCGATCGTCCAAAGATAGAACGGGGACCGGAGCGTCTGCAGGTCATCGGGCTCACCTGTGTAAATAACGATGGCGTAAAGGCTCTGGACAATGTTACCTTCTCCGCTTACGGCGGAGAAATCCTCGGCGTAGCCGGAATCGCGGGCAGCGGTCAGAAGGAGCTTTGTGAATCCATTGCAGGCTTATACCCCACCATCGGCGGCTCCGTTCTCTATGAAGGCGAGCACGACGGCCAGCCCATCAAGGAGCGTATCCTGGGCCTGAAACCGGATGAAATCGTAAAAAAGGGAATCTCCATGGCCTTTGTTCCTGAAGACAGACTGGGCATGGGCCTTGTTGCAGGAATGGATATGACGGACAATGTCATGTTGCGGACCTACAAAAACACAAAAGGTATCTTCGTGGACAGAAAAACGCCGAAAAAACAGGCGGAAGAGCTGATTGATGAGCTGGAGATCGTTACTCCCGGTGTTGAAACTCCGGTTGGCAGACTCTCAGGCGGCAATGTACAGAAGGTCCTGCTGGGCAGGGAAATTTCCCTAAGCCCTTCCGTACTCATCGTAGCATATCCTGTGCGTGGCCTGGACATCAACTCCTCCTACAGAATCTATGATCTGCTCAATGAACAGAAGCAAAAGGGTGTAGCCGTGATTTTCATCGGTGAGGACCTGGATGTGCTCATGGAGCTTTCCGACCGTATCATGGTGCTTTGCGGCGGAAAGGTAAGCGGTATCGTAGACCCCAGAGAAGTGACAAAGGAAGATATCGGACTTATGATGATACATGTAGATGAAGAAAATAATACAAAAGAGGAGGTGGGTGCATGAGCAAAAACACTCAGGCAAAAGAGCCTCTGATTCGTATGGTAAAAAGGGACACGTTGTCCCAGCAGAAAGCATGGGGGATCCGTGCTGCTGCTTTTGTTCTCTCCCTCGTAACCGGAGGACTGTTGATTCTGGCTCTCGGGCATAATCCTCTGTCCGTGTATCAATCCATGGTCATAGGGGCCTGGGGATCACAGACAGTTATCCGTGAGACGATCAAGATTTCCGTTCCGCTTTTAATCACTGCCATTGGTATTTCCTTTGCATTTAAGATGAAATTCTGGAATATCGGCGGTGAAGGACAGATTCTCGTTGGCGCTGTGGCCGCAGGGTATTTCGGATTATTTATGTCGGAATCAATCCCGAAAGTCCCACTTGTAGTACTCATGATCCTGGCAGGTATGATTGCGGGCGGATTATACGGACTTCTTCCTGCAATGTGCAAGGCAAAATGGGGCACAAACGAAACGCTTTTTACGCTCATGTTAAACTATATCGCCCTTGCGTTTATCAAATATCTGATGAACGGTCCATGGAAGGCAAAAGGAAGCAGCTTCCCTAAGATTGCCATGTTAACCCAGGATGCGCGTCTTACCAAGATTTTCGGTGTTCATTGGGGCTGGATTTTAGCACTTGTGCTGGTAGTGGCCGCCCACATTTATTTCACCAAGACAAAACAGGGCTATGAGATTTCCGTGGTTGGTGAGAGCAACAACACCGCACGGTATGCAGGCATTAATGTAAGTAAGGTATTTATCCGCACCATGTTTCTCTCAGGAGCCTTATGCGGCCTGGTGGGAATGCTGCAGGTTGCTGGGGCGGATTACACTATCACCGAGGGAACAGCAGGAGGCGTGGGCTTCACTGCCATCACAGTGGCCTGGCTGGCTAAGATGAATCCCTACGGAATGCTCATTGTATCTGTATTTATCGCTATGCTGGAGCGCGGCTCCAATACCATCCAGACAAACTTTAAGATTCCGGCCTCCGCGGCGGACCTGCTGATCGGCATTATCCTCTTCTTTATGCTGGGCTGCGAATTTTTCATCACTTATCGTCTGATATTCAGAGGAAAGGAGGAACATCATGCTTAGTACACTTAATAGTTTATTTATCGCCGCTGTGCTGGCAGGGACTCCTCTTCTGCTGGGCGCACTGGGCGAAATCCTCACAGAGAAAGCAGGAAACCTGAACCTCGGTGTAGAGGGTATGATGTTCATGGGCGCCATCACCGGACTGGCCGGCTCCTATTATTACGAACAGGCAGTCAAAAATTCCGGCGGCGAACCCAACGGCGTTCTCTCCGCTCTCATCGCACTTGTGACGGCTTTTCTCGCTGGCAGCTTCGGGGCTTTGATCTACAGCTTTCTGACGATTTCCCTGCGGGCTAATCAGAATGTGACAGGTCTTACACTTACCATCTTCGGCACAGGCTTCGGCAATTTCTTCGGTGAATTCATCGGACAGAAGGCCGGCGGTTATGTAGCGGTGAGCAGCACCACTAAGGCGGCGTTTTCCAAGCTGCAGATTCCGGTTCTGTCGGATATTCCTGTGCTCGGCAGGCTTCTCTTCCAGTATAACTGGCTTGTTTACCTGGCCATCGCGCTTGCCATTTTTATGGCATGGTTTTTCCGCAAATCCCGTGTAGGTCTCAACCTGCGCGCTGTGGGTGAGGACCCGGCGACAGCCGACGCTGCTGGTATTGATATCACTAAGTACAAATATGCAGCCACAATCATCGGCGGCGGCATCTGTGGAATCGGCGGCATGTACATGAGTATGGTCACCACCTCAGGCGTATGGGTACACGGCTGTGTGACCGGATATGGCTGGCTGGCGGTTGCACTTGTAATCTTCGCCACCTGGAGCCCCGCACGCGGTATGCTTGTCGCGCTGATCTTCGGCGGACTGACCATTATGCGTATGTATATCAATATCCCGGGACTTCCGGTGCAGATTTACGACATGGTTCCTTATGTGGCCACAATCCTTGTCCTGGTAATCACAAGCATGCGCCAAAGCAAGGAGCACGCCCAGCCTAAGAGCTGCGGATTGAATTACTTCCGTGAGGAAAGATAAAGGATAAAATAAAAAGATTATCGAATAAAAGGTATTATAACACATAACGCACAAAGACTGATAAACAATGGCTCATTCACAAACCATTGCTTATCAGTCTTTTCTTTCATTTATCCTCGCACACAAGCAACACTGACGCCTGATATGCGTCGACTCCCTGCTCAAAACGAACCGTTCCCTGATACTTTTCCGCCACCGCCTTCACCGATGTCTGCCCGATTCCCGGAGCCTTTCTTTCCTTTTTCCGGTACGAAGGCGTGGGCTCCACAGAATTATCCAGCGTCAGAATAAATTTTCCATTCTCGATTCCACACCTGGCACGGATAAATTTCCTCCCCCCTGTCTGCCTCGCTACTTCATGCGCAGCGTTTTCAAACAAGTTGCCGAACACCACGGTCAGATCCTTGTCAGCAATTCCAATGTCTACAGACAAATCCAGCTTAACGTCCAGCTGCGCTCCGGCCTCCTTTGCAATCTGCAAGTAATGACGAACAACCACATCCACCACATAATTCTGACACACACACTCATAGTGATCATCCGGCAGACTTTGGGCATACTCGGCCAAATACTCCGACAGCCCTTCCCAGTCCTTCTTATCCGCAAAACCGGAAAGCACGGTCAGATGATGGCGGAAGTCATGTCTCGCCTCCCTGGCGGCCTCTATGCTTTGTGTAAGCTGCGTATAGTTCTGGGCCTGTATACCTATCTGGCGCTCCATAGCGGCCATATCCGCCTCCAGTCTCGCACGAACAGCCACATCCAGGACCAGGCGTACATTCAGATAATAGGTCGCCAACCCCGTCGCCGAAATCAGCAAAAATATGACAATGGCCTGTCCCTGTGGAATCACCGGATTTGCCGCTATATCACTAAAAATCAGTGTCACAATAAAAATCAGCACAGGCGGGACACAAAGACTCCAGAAATCTCCATTGCGCAGCTCTTTCATCGCTTCACGCACCCGATGGCAAAAGAAATACCACACAGCCGGGGCGATAGCGATAGTCAGAAGGAGAATCATAAGTATATACGCCGGTGTGTTCTGCAGGCTGATGCGCACCTCCGGATAAAATGGTCTCAATATGATTGCAGCCGTATAGTTGATACATGTGGATACTGCCTGAACTAAAAGAAACACATAAAGCAACTTTACAAACGCCACCTTAAAGCCCCACATAAAAAGTGCCAGCAGCACGATATACATGACAAAAAACACAGAACTTCCCCATGTGGCATAGTCCTCATACCTGAGCCGCAGACAGTAATTACAGAGAAAAAATACGACACTGGCAGTTGTGATTGTTAAAGCCATGGTGCGGCGGCTGACTCTCCGCTGTGGATAAAACGGAACACAGCAAATTACAAACCATGGTACCGTACACACCAGCCTGCCAATCGCAAGCAATAGGGCTTCCCGCATTTTATCATCTCCTTCTCATTTTTTCAAACAAATAGTTCTCATATTCTCCGCGAAGATGTGCTCTCTCTGTCTGACGCGCAGGAATTTCTTCACCGGTGGTCATATAAAAAATCCCTCGTTTCATTTCTGCCGTCTCATCCATATTGATCAGAAAACTTCTGTGACAGCGCAGAAAACGCGGGTCATCCAACTGCTGTTCCAGCTCGTCCAGCCGGATATAGGAACGGTATTCCCCTGAACGCAGATGCAGAATGCACACCTTATCCTGAGACTCCACCCAAATCAGCTCAGAAAAGAGAATTCGCCTTCTCTCTCTATTGACTGTCAGCTCAATATAGCGTTCCCCCTCTCCCACCTGGCGCAGACAACGATTCAGTGCTTCGCTGATGTCCGCCTTTGCAAAGGGCTTTAACAGATAGTGTGCCGCTCCCACGGTAAACCCGTCCGCATAAAAATCCCTGCTGGAGGTGATAAAGACAATCGCCGCATCATTATCCTTCTGCCGCAGGGCCCTGGCGACCGTTATGCCGCTGATATTCGGCATAAAAATATCAAGAAAATATATCTGAAAAGGAAGCTGTCCCGCCGCCAGCAGAGCCTCTCCACTTTCATACACCTGTATTTCCGCCGTCATTCTGCGCCGGCACAGCTCTGCATCCAGACAGGAAATCAGGCATTCCCGGTCCTTTTTATTATCCTCACACACTACGATGCGCATCCTTCATCCTCCTTTCCATGAATTATAATATTGTTCGCATGCAAATTCAATAAATAGTCTTTATAGGCGGAGAAGATGCCTTGAGCCTCTCATATACATATTCGCCCACTTCGCTTAAATCTTCTACAGACAATGCCCCATATTCCCTACTTTCTGCTTTAATAAGGGCATGACTGTTGTCCATATTACTCAAGGACCAGACTGTCCAGCTAATATTGTACTTATCCAGAAAATCGAGAAATCTATCCGATGCTGTAAAATTAACTTCCTTTCCTTCCTGTGCTCCAAGGCCAATTCCCCATTCTGTTACAAATACCGGCATCTGGTTTTCCACCATTTTTTCCAGAATATAAGAATCGTATGGCGCACCTTTTCCATCTACGTACTGGTGAAATGCATACATAATATTATCAAATTCAAGAGGTGTGTTAAGTACCGGTTCATAATCAGTACAGTAATTGGGCATTCCGACAACAATGACCGACGCTGGGGCGTATTTTCTGATTACTGGTATTATTTCCTTAGCATATGCTGTGATATCATCCCATGTCGTATCATCATTGGGTTCATTACATATTTCGTAGATAATTCCTGGTTCATTCCTATAGTGTGATGCTGCATCTTCAAAAAAAACTTTTGCCTCATCCATATGATCGAGTGGATTCGAATCATAGAGAATGTGCCAGTCTATAATTGCATACATATCGCAGGCCAAAGCATTCTCAACTGCTATGTATAGATAGTTGCTGCTCTCTTCTGGATAATAGATATATCCTCTTTCCTGGTCTGAATACATTGAGGCACGAAATACATTCGCTCCCGCTTCTTTCCAGAAATTCAGAGCGCCTGCATTGGTGTGTCTGGGATACCATGTAAGTCCATGGCTGCTGATGCCCTGAAGCTGTATCGGGTTTCCGGATTCGTCAATCAATGTTCCCTCCCTCACCTGAAGCTGTCCATGCCGTCGAATTCCATTCCCTATATCTTCATAGCCAGCTATTTTCTGTTTAAGCTCCTTTATCTGTGTGGCGTAGTTTAACACGACAATTACGCTTATCAGAAGCAAAACAGTTAAAAGTACCGCCGCCGCTTTCCATCTTATTTTATTTCCCATCATTGGCCCTCCAAGCTCCAGGTTCAAGCAATACTTTAAGATTTCTTACTGATTTTAATTCCATCACTTTCGAATACCACATCCTTATCTGGCACTGTTAAGCTAACTTCTGATCCGACTTTTCTAATTGCCTCTGCTATTTTAATCTCCACACTTTGAGCAGTAATAACAGCATATTTCGGATGTACACGTTCAATCATCTCTGCACTGGCCGTGGAGTTCCTCCCATGATGAGGAACTTTATATACATTGACATCGGAAAAAACATATTTTTTAAGCTCTTCCAGTCTTTTCCTCTCAGCATCTCCAGCCAAAAGAAGTTTTACATCTCCATGTTTGACAAGTGTCACAAGTGAATAATTATTATCGTTATTATAGCTAATATCATCAGGCGGCAGAATCCGTATCTCCATGTCTCCATATTGAAGTTGCCTGTTTCTGGAAGGGGTCATAAAATGAATCCCCATATCCGCTATCTTTTCCAGTAAAACAGTATACCGTTCATTCTCCTGTATATAATAAGGGGCAACAATCAGTTCAACGGCAACTTCATCAAGAATTTGAGCAGCCCCTCCTATATGGTCTTTATCAGGGTGTGTCAATATCAGGCAGTCTATCTTTTCAATAGATTCTTTCTTAAGTACACTCAGAATTTTTTCAGCGTCTTGTTCTTCCCCTGTATCAACCATCACACATTGTTCCCGGCTCAATAAAATACTGCAGTCTGCATCTTCTTTTGTTCCTACAAAAAGAAATTTAGCCTCTTTTACTTCATAACCGCCTTCCAGCAAAAAAAATGCTGAAATCAGTATGGCAAATATAGTCAATACACCCAATATCCTAAATATTAAAACTTCTATTTTCCTCATGCCATGCATGCGCTGTCTCCTCCGTTTTTGTCCTGTCTGCGGTCAAATATTATGAATTAGACTCCACACAAAATGGAAAATTTTTACTGTTAAGATTATTGGGTAGGAGCATCACAATAATATAGTCATACACTTCTCCGTTCAGATACTCCTCTAATTCATTCTCACTGTAATACTGGTTCCACAGCATATCCAAGTGGCTTACGTTCTGGGATAGAAATGCCCCCACTGGGGTAGCGAATGAATCCCTAAGAAGTAGAATTTTTTTCCCATCTGTCATCTCATAGTTTAACTGTCTACTGTAGCTGGTCAATTCATACATATAGAACTTTCCCGCATTCAGCTTGTAGGGATTGGAATTCATGATATCTTCCTGAAGGAATGCTTCTCTAAAAGTGCCTTCCCGTTCCCCTCCGTTATCAAAGTACCATTTATAGTTTCCCTCTTCCTTTGGTATTAGTACCGTGTAATCCTCCAGTCCTCCGGAGTAAAGAATTCCCATATCCCTTCCATTGGATCCCAGCATAATATTTGGATAAGTTGCTATATTATAATTTTTTAAATCTCTGGTAATGTAACCGGAATCAAGCCCAGCGTGAAATTTGCTGTTAAGCCATTTCACAATGTCTTTGTAAGCTTCATATGCGGCTCTTGGGGTCCAATGGTGATCTGTCCTGAACCAAATTTCTTCCTAGGACATATCCCATTTTTCCATTGTGTCCCTGAGATCAAGGTACGGAACACTATAGTAATCCAACCAACGGACAATATCATCGGCTTCTTTTTCATAGTTGTCATAGGGGATTCCCGGATATTCCATTCCTTCTCGAACTGTTTTTTCTGGATTTAAGATAAATGCCACTTTTGTTCCTTTTGTTTTCATCTTTTCCATAAGCCGCCGCATTCTAACAGCCAATGTTTTTTGGTTTTCCCCGTGTCCTGCCCAAAAGTTTCCGCTAAAAAGATATCCTGATTTATCTTTTACGTTGTGAAATGAATTTTCCTCCTTTTTACCCATAGCCATCTGAATAGCCCCATATGCCTCAACTATTCCATATCTGAAAAGTATATTTTCTTCAACTACGGTATTAATCTCTTCAATATATTGTCTCGACTCTAGCTGTTCAAAATCCTCCACACTTTTTCTTAATGTGTCGCTACAATTCAAAAAATTCATCGCAGAATACCCCAGTAACACACAGATAAAAATCACAGCAAAAATTTTTCTTCCATATTTATGTGCATTTTTCAATTCGGGAGCCCCCTTTTAAAAGTTAAAATAAATAAATGGATTATATCCGCCCTTAACCAGATATATAACGCTGACTCCAAATAGTCCTATAAGTCCAGCCGGATACAGCACAGCACCAGCAAATGCTGAAATACGAGGATATTGCGCGAATCTCTCTTTCAACCATTTACTAAACGGAAAGCAAAGGAGGATTCCGGCAATCCAAAAGAATGCATACTCCTTAAGGAACATAAATACCCTATCATTATACAGGCCGTTATGGTTCATTCCAAACATATTTCCTGCAAATTCCCTGAACTGATAAAAATTCTCACTTCTAAATAATACCCAGCCCATATTTACCATAAACATCGCATATATATGTTTACAGGCATTTGGAATCCGAGTGGAATCCTGAAATTTAAAGAGTCGTTCCAGAAGAATGCACAGGAAGTTCAAAAGCCCCCAGAATATAAAAGTCCATGCTGCCCCATGCCATATGCCGGTTAAAAGCCATACTATGAAGAGGTTTCTTACCATAACATCCGGATTCTCTACCCGTGAGCCTCCCAGGGGGAAATATACGTACTCCCTGAACCAAGTAGACAATGATATATGCCACCTCCGCCAGAATTCACCTACTGACTTTGACATATATGGGTAGTTAAAGTTTTCTTCAAACGTAAAGCCGAACATTTTGCCTAGTCCAATCGCCATGTCCGAATACGCCGAGAAGTCGAAAAAAATCTGCAGCGTATAGGCCAATGCCCCTATCCAGGCCAACAATATCGGGATTTCTATAATCTGATGTCCTGCCATTGTAAGCTCATATATTGTATCTGCGATTACCGCAAAGGTATTTGCCAATAATATTTTTTTTGAAAGACCTATCACAAACCTTGCGGCTCCCTGCTCAAACTTCTCCCACGTATGTGTCCTGTTTAAAATCTGGTCTGCAATTGTCGTATACCGCACAATAGGGCCTGCAATCAGCTGAGGAAAAAAGGAAATATACAACGCTACATAAAATGGATTTTTCTGCACCTCTGCCTCTTCTCTGTATACATCTACAATGTAGCTTAGGCCCTGAAATGTGTAGAATGAAATACCGATAGGAAGCATAATATCCGTTACAGGAATTTGTATCTCTGCTCCTGCAATCCGGAATATCGTATTCGCTGTCTCAATGGAAAAATTGAGATATTTGAATATGAATAATATCCCCACATTGACAATACACCCCACTATCAGCCACAGCTTTTTTGCCCCGGAAAAATAATGGATACAAAGAGCCGATATCCAACTTAATGCACAGGACCCAATGAGCAGTATCACATACACCGGTTCTCCCCATGCATAGAAAAAAAGACTTGCAAAAAGAAGCAAAATATTTCGTATGTGGATGCCTACTTTCCCTGCCGTATAATATAATGTCAGCACAACAGGAAGAAAATAAAACAAAAATATAATACTTGAGAATACCAAATAACTTTCCTCCTTTTCATGCTGCGGGGCCTACCTGGTCTGTATCTGCGCAGCAGCCTTTTCTTCCGCTTCTTTCTTCGCTATAAAAAATAATTCTTCATACAGGTTACCATTAAGCAGTTCCTTCCAGTTCTGTATATAATACAAACCGGCCTTGGTTCCTGTTGCCTTCAGCTTCATTAGTTCGTCACAGCCGGGAACTTTGAGGCTCATGCAGTCAGGCAGGTTCGCTCCTGACAGCGGATTCAATGAGATATATTCATAGTTACAGTCAACTATATGTACCTTATTTCCTTCCAAAGACTCCAGGTCACAGTTAATATCCACGCGCGGAAGCTTTCTTCTGGAAACGTTTCCTTTCTGTATCCGTTTATGAGTGTTCAGATATACATCCTCAAATACACTAACCGACTTTCCCATCTGATTGGCAAGGCTGTGATGGTGGTCGTACAGCATTTGGTAATAGCTGGACTTATCTTGTCCTTCAAAATCTGTAATTTGAACTCCGTAAAGCCATTTTCCATCCTTTTTGGACACCTGGACAGACTTTCCTTTCAAGGTGGCCTCGTATCTCTCCGTTTTCAGATGTATCTCCATAGCATCATCTTCGTGGGGCATATAGATACTTTTCTCCATCCATATGGAAAGCCCTGTCTCCGAGGCATCCCTTGTGTTTCCCTCATATTTTTTCCCACGGTACATAATTTCCACGGGAATTTTCAGCAGAAATCGGTCATTAACACGCATATTCTTTCTTCCCGACATAAAGAACAGAGACATAATAAGATTAAGGCCATTTACAGCAAGCCAAAATATAATAATAACACTGCCGAAGTTGTTCATCAAAAGTGCGTCACGCACGGAAATGAAAAGAGCCGCCAGATCGAATGCAAGAAGCAAAATATGTGGAATTGCCAATTGCCAGTCTGAATTTTTACCCGCAGTACGCGTCTTACTTGTTACATTAAACTTTTTCTGCTTGATAAACAGACTTTCTAAAAGTATCGGGATAATCATATACGGAAAGATTGTCGTATCAACAATATTACTCCACCTCTGGGTACGTATTTTCCCCGATGTTACTTTTAATGCATGGTTATACAATACATAAGACGGCAGCCAAATAAACAGAAGTTCTGTCAGGTTACAGATTACTACCGGAATCCCAAACAGTACAAAAAGAATGGGGGCCGCAATATATACAAACCTTCGAAAGAACGTCCACCAGTACAGAAGACATGAGATATAGCTGAGCTTTGTATTCAGCTTAAGCTTGGGGTTCAGTATAATATGTATACGGCGTAGAGAATATACGCATCCCCGACCCCATCTGATTCTCTGCTTAATCAGGCTGTCGATATCCGTAGGTGCCAGCCCGTGCGCCAGAGGAATATCCAGTGCATAGCAGGTATAACCTTCTGCCTGTATCCGTATTCCGGTTTCAAAATCCTCAGTAATTGTCCCTGTTGCAATTCCTCCCACCTCATTGAGCGCTTCTCTCGAAATAAGTGTATTGGAACCGGCATACAATGCTGCATTAGCTCCGTTGCGTCCCACATTAATTTCCCGGAAGAAAAAATCCTGTTCATTGGGGATTCTCCCTTCACTGTAAAAATTGAACTGAAACAAATCCGGATTATAGAAACTCTGAGGAGTCTGTATATAGCCTATTTTATACTTTTCATCAATTTCCTCTTCCGTCCGCTTTATCCATGTTCCATCCTCAAGTTTTTTCACTTGAGGTAAAAATATGTACGGGACTGTCTCCATCAAAAAATCATGGGTTGGAATCATATCTGCATCAAAAGTGACAATCCACGGAGAACTTGTTTTTTCCAACGCGTTGTTAAGATTCCCTGCTTTTGCATATTTATTTTCTTCCATGGTACAGTAACCAACTTTCATTTCAGAAGCCAGCTGCGCCATTTCCGGACGATTGCCATCATCGCAGATATAAATATGAACTTTATGCTTATCCGGATAATCCATATGAAGACAGCCGTTGACCGTCTTATATATTAATTCCTTTTCCTCATTGTGGGTGGTGATAAACACGTCTACATGTGGATACCACTCAAGCGGAACTACAGGTTTCTCCGGAATCACTTTGCGTCGAAGACGAAAAAAATGCTCTGCCCCTTCCAGCATAGAGACAGATTCCGAAATTACCAGTATAATGCCACATATGGCTGCTAGCCAGCCATAAATCTCACGCTTTGGCAATGTAAAAAAAATGCGCCAGCCAATATAGATTATCATACTGATGACAGCTATGATCACCCAAAAAGTTTCCTTTTTGCTTTTTACATTTCTTTTCTCTATTTTAGCTTTTTTTGTCATTAATATTTTATCCTCTCCTGCTATATTTTTCGGGTTCTAACTACCAGAATAGTTGACACAAAAAATATTATGATGCATATTGCTGCCGGAAATACAAACGGCGTCGCATCATTATCCCATCCTTCTTTTACAAATTCCAAATTCTCATCCATATAGCGTCCATGCAGTGTAAGGAAATTTTTTAGGCGTCTTACTGCTTTCTCATAGGTTCCGTCATTCCTGTATATCATAAGTTTTGTATCTTCTTCCTCAACTGCCGGAAGCTGAGCATTATACTCTTTCTCCCACCTCTGTGTGTCTCGGAGAATAGCATTCCCAAGATATTCCGCTATATCATCTATCTTCTGGTTTATGGATTCTTCCGATAAAAGCCCTTCTCTTAAATGCCGATATCGGGTATTGAGCATCTCAACAAATGTTTGATCCTTTACCATCTGTTCAAACCAGGGGCGGTTGCCCATGACAATATAATCATATCGTGTAAGCGCATCCGTCACATTGTCCATTCCGCCATCAAAGTCCCATATTGGCCCGGCGGTGAGTTTACCGCCTACATTTTTATACATATATGTGGAGTGGATTCCCGCATCGTAGCTTGCAAGAAATTCATTGATAATAAAGTAATCACAAAAAGAACTCATGTCGATATAATTTCGATATTGCAAATATGTACTTAAATCATCTGAATAAAGAACCTCTTCAAATTGGCTGATTTCTGTTTCTATCTGACTTACCGTCGCATCAGTTATAACATCCTCTTTTGGATATACTACTGCAAGCATGGCATCCTTTTCCCGCTCCAAATCCCATTCTTTCCGCTTCCCCGGAAAATAATCAAGATAGGTGTCAAGCATTACATCATGTTCGTCATATCGGTCTCTTCTTAAAATATAAGAACTCGTTAGTTCTTTAGAGTCATATTTTTCTATTTCCACTCTTCCCTCGCCTCTGGCTACAGGCTCCATCAGCATATATAGCCCCTGATATTTATATACGTCACCCTCCTTGATAAGCAACTCGCAGTAGCGGATATCCGGTGTACATTCCTGCACACTTCCTGCCAGATTCATGGCGAGATAGGTCCTTAAGTATGACCGGTCACTCTGGGTTCCGTTTAATATCCAGTCATTTGACGCTTCCATACCAAGAAGAGGGGCTTCCAACTTTTGCCCTTCTTCATCGAGAAGCTTGATTCGGTACTGCCATTTTGAAAGCAAGGCTGAATGATTGCCCCTTACTTTTATCTTTCCAAAAGACTGATGTGCCGGAGAATCTTCAGGACTGTTTACGTGGTCTTCATTATCGATAACTGCTATTTTTATTTGAGTATATACATCTACGCCTTCCGGATAGATCATTGCATCTGAATCTTCGTCATAATACTTGTAATTTATAATTTCTTTTCCGCCAGTATCAATAATCACCAGAGGCAGATGCGTTTCAAAAGAGCTGTCTGTTAAAAAATCTGCTGGCAGTGACTTCTTTCCTGTATCCGGATTTGCATCCTTTTCCTGCTCATGCTGCCACACTCTTGAAGTGACTGGCTCGTTCTGCTGTTTCCACATGCCAAGCAGAATACACACAAGAAATGTCGGGATAGCGACACACACAGCAACACGAAACTTTCTATTGCCCATAAGTCTTCCCCCCTGCCTTTAGGTATATCCTGTTCGTTCTAACCTGTAATTTCATCATTCTGTTCTACAAGATTTACAGAATTCACCCCTTCTTTTGCAAATAGTTTCTCCGTCAGCAAGGATGCATTTGTCTTTTTTAGCTGGTTTTCAGTAATTTCAAAAATATATTCCACTTTCTCTCTTATAGCATTTTTCGTGCACAAGCGTGCTTTCCCGCTATAGCATTCTTCAATGACACCTTCTACTTCTGCTTGAGATTGATAGTCGCAGTGAATTACAAGAAGATATCTGTTGTTGCCTCTGGCATTCCCGATTACCAGCATCAGAAGAAATATAACCATACTTCCAAGCAAACCAATGAGGAAATCCGATACACCGCAGCAGATTCCCGCCGCAACACACCAGAATATGTAAGCTGTATCTCTCGCATCCTTAATTGCAGTACGAAATCTAACAATCGACAATGCACCCACCATACCAAGGGAAAGAGCAATGTTATTACCAATTACGCACATTACCATGGTTGTGACAACCGTCAACATCCACAGTGATATGTTAAACCTGTGGCTATATACTGCCTGTGAATGCGAAAAGCGGTAAGACATAAAGATGATAAAGCCCGCTGTCAGTGCAGCAATAAAATTCACTATAATTTCCTGCATTGATAAACTTCCTGCATTATTCGTAATGTAATAAAGTAAATCCTGATTCATATAATTCCTCCTTCAAGTCCGAAGCAGCGCGCCGCAGTATATTTACTACTGGATTCCTCCGTTAAAAGAAAAGATGAAAGTATTTTTTTAACATAGGACGGTAAAAATGTGTCATATTTCACCTCTAATGTTGCGTGCCCCAGTTTGCATACCGGATATAATGCCATATCATCATCGAATAAATCATATCTTCCTTCATATGCGCAAAGCTCACTATCAATGGTAATTCTTGTATTATTAACTGGTGCAGTGAAAGCAAGTCTTTTGTATTGCACAAAACAGCAGGGTCTGTATAACTGTGCGGTCAATAAGGAATAAAATTCCATTGCAATTTCTTCTCTATATCTAAGAAGTGAGGAGTAATCGCCTTTTATCAGCTCTTTTGCATCTTCCTTGCAAAGAAGAAGACTTCTTTTTCTCTGAAGAGTACCTTGCTTCTGTTTCCATTCCAGTTTGACACTGTTTCCTTGTGCATATGTGCGAAGGCGTATTTTCTTCCTACATTCTATTCCTGCCAATTTTTCATAAAAGTTAGCATTGTCTATGGAATCAAAATATACAGAGCGCACAATATACCCTTCACCATCTTGGCAGTATTCATCCATCGGAAGAGTCTTCATAAGCTTTGATCTTAGCTGATATACTTTTATACCTGACACTGGATATTTCTTCTCTGTACGCAGAACCTCTAATAGTCCAGCCATTCTGTCACCTTCTTTTTCAAAAATTGTAATATTTCTTTCACCTGAATTCAATAAATCCAGCGAAATCAACTACCAAACCGCCGAAATCAATTCTGTCCTTTTCCTCCTAAGAATTTTTTTGTTTGAAAAAGGGCACTTTCTTGGTATATAAAAAACGAGCCCTCCCGAATTGGGAAAGCCCGTTCTGAAATATTTAATAATTTTTCAATTACGCTAAGCACTGAAAAGTAAAATACACTTCACTATTTTTCTTCAATATCCGCCGCAGGTTCCGCAGGGATAAACACTCTTGTGCGCTCCTTCGTGTCAGTTTTTCTCGCTGCCTTCTCTGTGGCTTCCCAGCAGAATTCCATTTGGGAATTGACAAGCGCCTTACCTCTCTTATCCTGCTTCACATAAGTTCCGTCCAGCTGCAGGATGTGCGCCTTTACGTTATCTTTGAATTCCAGGTCAAGAATATGCATGATTTCCTTTTTAATTTCCTCGTCCTCCACAGGGAACACGATTTCTACACGGCGGTCCAGGTTACGCGGCATCCAGTCAGCACTGCCCATATAAATCTCCTCACTGCCGCCGTTGCTGAAGTAGAAGATACGGCTGTGCTCCAGGAAATCTCCCACAATGGAGCGCACTTGGATATTTTCACTCACCTGCGGAATTCCCACCTTCAGACAGCAGATCCCACGCACGAGAAGTTCAATCTTTACTCCGCAGGAGGAAGCATAGCATAGTGCCGCCATGATGACCGGGTCGCAGAGGGAGTTCATCTTCGCAATAATGTGCGCCGGAATGCCCTTTTGGGCATTGTCTGCTTCACGTTCAATAAGGCGGAGGAATTTATTCTTCATCCAGATGGGAGCCACGATTAGCTTATTCCAACGTTTCGGTTCGGAATAACCGGAAAGCATATTAAATACCGCTGTTGCGTCCTCTCCGAAACGCTCGTCGCAGGTAAAAATACCGCAGTCTGTATAAAGCTTGGCTGTGGAATCATTATAATTTCCAGTAGCCAAATGCACATACCGCCGGATACCCGTCTCCTCTCTGCGCACCACCAGAGTAATCTTGCTGTGGGTTTTCAGTCCCACCAAACCGTAGATTACATGGCAGCCCGCTTTCTCAAGCTTTTTGGCCCAAACAATATTATTCTCCTCATCAAAACGTGCTTTCAGCTCGACCAGAACGGAAACCTGCTTGCCGTTTTCTGCTGCCTGGGCAAGCGCGGCGATAATAGGTGAGTTGCCGCTCACACGGTACAGAGTCTGCTTGATTGCCAGCACCTCCGGGTCTCTGGCAGCCTGGCGTACAAAGTTCACCACCGGGTCAAAGCTCATATACGGATGATGCAGGAATACATCGCCCTCTCTGATCACCTGGAAAATATCCTTTCCTCCCCGGAACGCAGGCACCGGAGCCGGGGTATATTTAGGTGTTTTATACTTCTCAAAGCCGTCAAGCCCATAAACCTTCATCAGCATGGTAAGGTCAAGCGGCCCGCTGATGGCAAAGGTATCCTCATCCTTGATATCAAACTCGGTCTTGAGGATTTTCAGCAGACGCTTGTCCATTTTTTCCTCGGCCTCGAGACGGATGACCTCACCCCACTGGCGCTTTTTCAACTGCTTCTGGATTTCCACAAGCAAATCCTCTGCCTCGTCCTCGTCAATGGTAAGGTCGGCATTTCTCATAATCCGGTAAGGATGGGCACAGACCACGTCATAGCTTAAAAACAGCTTGTCAATATTTCTCTCAATAATTTCCTCCAGCAGGATTACAGAAGTTTCTCCTGCTTTGGCAGAAGGAATCTGCACCACACGGGGCAACACGGAGGGAACCTGTACTGTGGCAAACACCAGTACCTCTTTGCCTTTTTTCTTATCCTTTTTCGAAATCAGGGCACCGATATTCAGCGTCTTATTGCGAATCAGTGGAAACGGACGTGAGGAATCCATAGCCATCGGCGTAAGCACCGGATATACATTATCCTCAAAATAGCGGTCCACAAACTTCTTCTGCTCCTCAGACAATTCCTCGTGCTCTGTGATCATATGGAGCCCAACCTTCTCAAGTCCCGGAAGCAGGGAACGGTTAAAGGTACTGTACTGTATATGCACCAGCTCGTGTGTCTGTGCACTAATCTCTCTCAACTGCTCCTTAGGAGTCATTCCGGCAATGTCCGGTTTTTCGTACCCTGCGTGTACCTGGTCCTTTAATGAGGCCACACGGACCATGAAGAACTCATCCAGATTTGAAGAGGTAATACTCAAAAACTTAAGGCGTTCAAATAGTGGCAGGTTCTTATCCCTGGCCTCGCTCAGCACTCTGTCATTAAATTTCAGCCAGCTTAATTCCCGGTTGACAAAATATTCCGCTTTTTCAAAATCTTTTATTTCCATAGTTCACCTCTACATTCTTCGCTTGCGCCTGAGCACAAGACGGATTCCAAACACTTCCTCAAAGAACACTACTTTATCCTTCAAAAGTCCCAGCTCCAGAGAAAAATCCTGGCTGGAGTCAATCACAAGCTGCAGCTCTCTGTCCTTTAAAACGGCCTTTAAGCCCTTTACCTTCTGATAGTGGCTGCGGTCCATAGCGTTTGCCAGACGCAGGATAGCCGTAAGCTTGGCGATGAGAATGTAACGGTTTCTGTCCACTCCCGTCTCATCCTCCACCTTGTCATAATACACAAATTCCGTGGTATTGTAGCGGACCGCACTGGCGATGATCTGCCGCTCCTCTGTGGAAAGGCCGATAATCTCCGTAGCCATGATGATCCGGTAAGAGCACTCCGCCACATCACCCATACTGATGTACTTCCCGCAGTCATGAAGCTGCACCGCAATCTGGAGAAGCAAGCGCTCCCTCGGTCCCATACCGTGAACTTTCTTCATACTGTCAAAAATCGTCAGCGCCAGGGCCGTGGTGCCCTGTATATGGCTCTTGCCGCTTGAATAGCGCTTGGCTATATTGCGTGCCGCCACCAGGATGTCGTTCTCGAAATTATGTGCGCTCTTAATAAATTTTTTCTTTTCCCCAAAGTCATAGGCAAGACCGTCCAGCAGGGATACGCCCGGTGCCCACAAAGCCTCCGCATTAAAGACGTCGATAAAGTTTTTACAGATGACCATCGTCGGCACAATCAACGTGGCATACTCTGGGTCAATTCCCATCTCCTCAGCCAGCACCTGGTCGGGCTTATACACCGTATTCTCATAGCGCTTCATGAACTCAGCCTTGGTGATGATCTTATCCTGCATATCCTCCTGAAAAATCGTGTCCGTCAGGAAATCTCCCATAAGAATCACATTTTTAATGTCCCGGTCCTTCAGGTATAATCGCTGGAAGCCCATGAGGTCGTTCCGGATAAACTCCTCCACAAGCTGGTCATAATGGGTGTTCGTCTTTTCCAGCTCCTTAAGGCGCTCACGGATACGTAGGCTTCCCATCTTTAAGCTCTGAGTTGTCACAAGTGCATCCTTGTCAAAAAGCGACACCTGCAGACTGCCGCCGCCCACGTCCAAAATCGCAGTGCCCTTTTGAATCATTTTCTTAAAACCTGTCTCTATGGCAGCGATGGATTTATAACCCAGAAAATGCTGTTCCGCATTGCTTAAAACCTCAATATGCACGCCGGTACGCTGGTAAATCTGCTCCACGATTATGATTGGATTTTCCAGTTCCCGGAAAGCGCTGGTGGCACACGCCCGGTACTCCTCCACACCGAATTCCTGCATCATACGTTTAAAATCGATCAGTATTTCACACAAAGCGTCCACCACGTCCATGTCCATCCTTCCGACCGAATATGCTCCCTGACCAATCTCCAGCCGGTACCTGATATCATTCAGTTCCCGGAATCCGAGCTTTTTAGACAGCTCAAAGATTTTCATACTGACCTCATAAGAGCCAACATCAATTGCGGCAAAATTTGTCATTGCCATTTCCCCATCATCTCCTTCTCTTCAGCTTACACGTACTGTGTACCCAGGATATGGTCAATAAACTGCTGGGCCGTACGTCCCGTGAGGCCGCCGTGGGAAAGCTCCCACTTATTTGCCTCCAAAAGCAGTTCCTCCTCCGGCATATCCACACCATAACGGCCGGCCAGAACCTTGACGATATTCTGGAATTCCTTCTTATTCGGAGCCCCAAAGTAAATCCGTACCCCGAAACGGTATACCAGGGATAGCTTCTCCTGTACAGTGTCGGAAGAATGCAGGTCATCCTCATCCATCAGCTCCAGCTTATCGCTGGAACGCTCCCTCACCAGATGCCTGCGGTTACTGGTCGCATAGATAAGAATATTGTCCGGCTTCTTTTCCAAACCGCCCTCGATCACTGCTTTTAAATACTTATACTCTATCTCAAATTCTTCAAAGGACAAATCATCCATATAGATGATGAATTTATAATTACGGTTTTTAATCTGGGCAATGATATCGTTCAAATCCTTAAACTGATGCTTGTACACCTCAATGATGCGAAGCCCCTCCTCATAATAGCGGTTAAGGATTCCCTTAATGCTGGAGGATTTGCCTGTGCCCGCATCGCCAAAAAGCAGGCAGTTGTTCGCCTTGCGCCCGCGGACAAAGGCCTCGGTATTCTCAATAAGCTTCTTCTTTGCAATCTCATAACCCACCAAATCGTCAAGCTGCACATGAGCAATCCTTGTGATCGGCGCGATGATCACCTCGTCATTTTCGTCATGGTCCACACGGAAGGCTTTATGAAGGCCCAGCTTGCCCACTCCGAAATCCTTGTAGAACTGCACCATATCATCCATAAATTCCCCGGTAGATTTAGCCGAAGCCAGGGTTTTGCTCATTTCACAGATACGGTCGCGGATGCGCTTGTTAAACATCTTACTGTTAGAATCAATGTTTTTATAATCACAAAGTACATGACAACAGGTAGTGCCATACACCTGGTCAAAAACCTTCAGGTCAAAATCATACAATTCCTTGAATATGGCAAAATCATTAAGTGCAAGCTGGTTGATACTGCCCTCCACCGCGCCCCGGATTTCACTGGCTGTGCTGAAAGCATTTTCATGGTTTACCAGCAGAAAGGTCAGGTAATTGTGCCAGAGGTTACCGGAAAAGCCGTAAAGCCCTGCAATCTCCACCAGACCGTTAACACACTCGAAAAATACTGCTTTTTTCTCCTTAAGCCCATCCTCCCAGCTCTCATAAGCGTTCATCAGGGCTGCCATATTCTCTAATATCTCTCCGTGGGCAAAACCGCGGTAAAGGATACATTCATTTATTCTTGCCATTTTAAATCCCTCTTCCTAATCTATAGTTCCCTTAACATGCAGTTGTAAGCTTAGTCGTTCTCCTGCCTGTCCTAATAATTTCCCAGTACGCGTAGCAGGTTGGCCTCTGCTTCCAAGCCTCTCAGCGCATTTTTCACTGCACTGTCCTTGAGATTTCCTTCAAAATCTACAAAGAAGCGATATTCCCAAGTCTTGCCCACAATAGGGCGGGATTCAATCTTCGTCATATTAAGGCCATTATAAATAATGTGGGAAAGCATATTGTACAAAGTGCCGCTCTCATGGGGAAGTTCAAAACAAATGCTGATCTTGCGCGCGTTTCTCTCATAAAGAGGTTTTCTGCTCACGATGATAAACCGTGTCGCATTCTGCTCGCTGCGGCAGATATTCTCTGCCAGTACCTTTAGTCCGAAAAACTCTCCCGCCTGCCTGCTTGCAATAGCAGCCTGGGTGATATCTTTATCCTCACACACCTTCTTGGCAGCTCCGGCCGTGTTCTCCACCTCAACCGCTTTCCAGGAGGGATGTTCCTCCAGATATTTGCTGCACTGGGCCAATCCCTGGGGATGTGAGTACACCCGGGTGATATCCTCAAGACACGCCTGCGGCATTCCAAGCAGCACATGCTCCACGCGGATGATCTGCTCTCCCACAATATGCAGATGATATTCGGTAAGCAGATCATAGATATCTGCCACAATCCCGGCCGTGGAATTCTCAATGGGCAGCACCGCGTAATCAGCCTGACCGCTGGCCGCCTCCTCCATGGCATCCCGCCAGGTTTTCACATGGTAGCTGTGGATGTCCTCTCCGAAATAAGCCCGCATGGCCGCATAGCTGTACGCACCCTCCACACCCTGAAACACAACATTTACATTGGTGAGGGGCAGCTTGTCGATCATCTCGTAATCTTCCTCATCCTCCACACCGTTGGCTGTGAGAAGCTGGTACTGACGCTTGCGGCTGATGGCCATAATCTGCTGAAACAGCTCCTGTGCACCCAGAGTGTTGAATTCCCCGTGAGCTTTTTCCTTAAGTGCAGCAATTTTCGCACGCTCCCGCTCCGGGTCCAGCACCTTCTTACCGGTATGTATTTTAAACTCTGCCACATCCTCACAGACCTTCATCCGCTTCTCAAAAAGACGTATAATCTCGCCATCAATCTCGTCAATCTCTTTTCTGCATTCTAATAAATCTGTTATTTTTGACGTTTCTGTCTTTTCCGTCATCTCCGTCTTTTTCATCATTTCAGTCATTTCCGTCGCCCTCCCGTCTGTGCTCAACTGTCCTCTGCTCTGATTTGCTGCGTCTGTCCACAATTCTCGTAAGCGGCCCAATAAAAGCTAGTGACCCGAAAGCCAGAATCACATCCTCCGGCCCCGCCATAGCAAACGCCCGCTCCACAGCCTCCTCAAGAGTTTCTGCAGCTGCCACGATGCTTTCTGCACCGCCTCTGGTCCCTGCAGTCTGCACGCTGCTTTCTGTGCCGGCTCTAGTCTCTGTAGTCTGCACGCTATTTTTTGTATCGTCTATGATTTCCTCCACCGCCCGGGCAAGCTCAGGCGCGGGAAGTGCGCGGGGATTGCCAGGTGCGGCAATGGTGATAATCCGCTCTGCAAAAGGCACGGTTTTCGCAATCACACTGCGGTAATCCTTATCATGAAACATCCCCATAATATAGTATATTTTTTTTCCCTGGAAATAATGGCGGATGGAGGATACGAGCATATCCGCCGCTGCCGGATTATGAGCGCCGTCCACCACGAACAGCGGATTTCTATGAATCACCGAAAAACGGCCTCCCCAGCGCGCCTCAACAAGCCCAGCTTTTCTCTGCTCCAAAGAAGTTAGAAAACCCTTTTCATTCAAAATCTCAAGCGCTTTCAGTGCCAGCAGCGCATTATCCTTCTGGTAAACACCCGCAAGGGAAATCTCATATCTCTCACCCCGGCAGCAAAAGCTCTGCCCCAAAAGACTTGCGTCTTTAGCCGGCACATCATTGTCTGACTCGACATTATCCGCCACCACATACGGCACGCCGCAGCGCTCACACGCACGACGAATCGATGATTCCGCTTCTGGCTGCTGCCTGGCCGTTACCATGGCACAACCGGTTTTTATAATCCCTGCCTTCTTCTCGGCAATCTCGCCCAGCGTGTTTCCTAAAAAGGACATATGGTCCATACTCACAGGAGTGATGACCGAAAGCACCGGGCTTTTGATAATATTGGTGGCGTCCAGGCCTCCGCCCATACCCACCTCCAAAAGCACCAGATCACAGTTTTCGTCTTTAAAAAATAAAAATGCCACCGCCGTTTCGATTTCAAATGGGGTGGGATGAGACAGCCCTTGCTCTGTCATCTCCTGAATGACACGGGCTACCTTGGTCAGGTATTCGGCAAATTTCTCACGGCTTACCGGCTCTCCCGCTGTTTCCATCCGCTCCCTGTAGGAATAGATAGCAGGGGAAATATATCTGCCCACGCGGTATCCCGCCCCGGACAGCACGGTGTATAAATACGCGATCACCGACCCCTTGCCGTTAGTGCCGGCTACATGGACAAAGTGCAGGTCATCCTGGGGATTGCCCAGACGCTCCATCATCTCCTGCATATTTTCAAGCCCAAGGACACTGCCGTATTTCTCCGCATCCTTAATATATTCCCGGCTTTGCTGATAGTCCATCTTGTGTACTCCTGTCTATTTTTTAATTGATGCATCTAAATCAGATTAGCGGTAACTGCCTGAAAAACAGTCTCCGAACCTATGTATTATTATGTATATTAATGCGTTTATGGCTTTTATCTGGAAAGCCTATACATTTCTATTATTATATCCCAGGTGCATGTTTTTTTCAAGGCAGGCAATACTAGTTTCATGTAACTTTTACAATTCGACAGGAACTTTTAACATAAGGAGTTGTGACTATGAAACGACAATTTTTACTGTGTGGTTCCGTGGGCTGGTGTATGGAGGTCATGTGGACAGGGTGCCACGCGCTTCTCTCCGGCGAGCCGACCATGACTGGAAAAACTTCACTATTAATGTTCCCAATTTACGGCTGTGCATCCGTCATCGGACCGGTTTATAAGAAAATTGCCGGGCTGCCCACCTTCATGCGCGGCTGCCTCTACACAAGCGGTATTTTTCTCACTGAATATACAAGCGGGGCCATACTCAAACACTTCCACATGTGTCCCTGGGATTACAGCGGCACGCCCTTTGAATATAAAGGTCTTATTCGGTTCGACTACGCTCCGGTCTGGTTTGTGGCGGGATTATTTTTTGAGAAATTACTTACGAAATCATCTTGAAAAAACCACTCATGTATTATATGATGGTAACTAAGGAATTTTCAGACCCTGTGGCACAGCGCCCTGTGGCTGTTCCTTATACCAAAAAATGGAGGTATGACATGAGACACTTAATGAGCCCGTTGGATTTATCCGTCGAGGAGCTTGACAAACTCTTAGACCTGGCCAACGATATTGAGAAAAACCCGCAGAAATACGCACATACCTGTGATGACAAAAGGCTTGCGACTCTGTTTTATGAACCCAGCACACGTACACGTTTAAGCTTTGAGGCCGCTATGATGAATCTTGGAGGCAAGGTCTTAGGCTTTTCCACCGCTGATTCCAGCTCCGCTGCCAAGGGCGAGAGTGTAGCCGATACGATCCGTGTTACTTCCTGCTATGCAGATATCTGTGCTATGCGTCACCCGAAAGAAGGTGCTCCGCTAGTAGCTTCTATGGCATCTACGATTCCTGTTATCAACGCCGGCGACGGCGGCCACCAGCATCCTACCCAGACCTTAACCGATTTGCTCACCATTCGCTCCCTTCAGGGACGTTTACATGATATTACGATCGGACTCTGCGGCGATCTGAAGTTCGGACGTACCGTCCACTCTCTGATCGAAGCACTGGTGCGCTATGATAATGTAAAATTTGTGCTCATCTCACCTGAAGAGCTGCGCATTCCAAGCTACATCCGTGAGGACGTACTCAACCGTAACCATGTGGAATTCGAAGAGGTGGAAAGACTGGAGGACGCCATTCCTCAGCTCGATATCCTTTACATGACACGTGTACAGAAGGAACGTTTCTTCAACGAGGAAGATTATGTCCGTATGAAGGATTTCTACATACTGGACAAGCAGAAAATGGAGCTTGCCAAAGAGGAGATGTTCATCCTTCATCCGCTGCCCCGTGTGAATGAGATTGCAGTGGAGGTTGACTCTGATCCCAGAGCCGCCTATTTTAAGCAGGCACAATACGGCGTGTATGTGCGCATGGCCCTGATTCTTACATTATTGGAGGTGGATGTATCATGTTAAATGTGGGAGCACTTCGTGAAGGATATGTATTGGACCACATCAAAGCCGGCAAGGCCATGACGATTTACCATGACCTGAAGCTGGACAAGCTGGACTGTACCGTAGCGATCATTAAGAATGCCCGCAGTAATCTGATGGGTAAGAAGGATATCATTAAAGTGGAATGTCCGATTGAGAATCTGGATTTGGATATTCTTGGGTTTATTGACCATAACATCACGGTTAACATTATTAAAGATGAAAAAATCGTGGAAAAACGAGTTCTCAAGATGCCGAAGCAGGTGACCAACGTGATCAAGTGTAAAAATCCACGCTGCATCACTTCTATTGAGCAGGGACTTGACCATGTGTTTGTTCTCGCAGATGAGGAAAAAGAGATTTATAGATGTAAGTATTGTGAGGAGAAATATAGAGGGAATAGGAATAAGTAGTCGGCTTTAGGGGGTAAGCTCGACGTTTTGAAGCCCTTTCGAGGGGGCAATCTCAGAGTTGGAAAGCCTTTTTCGAGGGGGCAATCTCTGAGTTGCGAAAGCCTTTTTCGAGGGGGCAATCTCTGAGTTGCGAAAGCCCGAATGCCCCCTCGAGCTCCCCCTGTTGGGCACGCTTTTTGTTCTTTTTACATGTTGGGTTGTGAAGGTCGTGGGGGATTGCTATATGATAGAAAAATAGAGAGCCGATAATGTACGATGGTAAATCGTAGTTATTGGCTCTTTTTTATTTTGTATGCAATGGTTTTGTTTCAATCATACCTGTGGAGGTGGGTGAATTGTCGCTTATTTCGTCAAGGGGAATATGCTATCAGCTTATTAATGCTTTTATATCCTTGCATTCGAGTTCGAAGCTGTCTGCGACATTTTTGCAGGTGATTGCTCCGTTGTAGGTGTTTATTGCGGAATAGAAGACATCATTTTTTCGGCATGCGGCTTCTAGGCCATTTGCGGCAATTTCTAGGCCGTATCGGAGGGTGGCGTTGGTGAGGGCGATGGTGGAAGTGCGCGGCACTGCGCCGGGCATGTTTCCTACACAGTAGTGTACTACTCCGTCCACCGCAAAGGTGGGTTTGTCATGATAGGTGACTTTGGTTGTCTCGCAGCATCCGCCTTGGTCAACTGCTACGTCTACGATTACGCTGCCTGGACGCATGTTTTTTAGGTACTCTTTTTTTATTAGTTTTGGAGCTGCTTTGCCTGGGATGAGGACTGCACCGATTACGAGGTCTGCGTGGGAAACGGCATTCTCTATGGCAGCGTCTGTACTCATGAGTGTCTGGATTCTGGCTCCGAAAATGTCGTCTAGGTAAGACAGTCTGGCAAGATTGATGTCCAGGACTGTGACATTTGCACCCATGCCTACCGCGATTTTGCATGCGTTGGTGCCTACGCTTCCGGCACCTAATATAACTACGTCTGCTTTGGGAGTGCCAGGTACACCGGAGAGCAGTACGCCTGAGCCGCCGAAGGGTTTCTCCAGATATTTGGCGCCTTCCTGAAGGCTCAGCCTGCCTGCAATCTGGCTCATTGGAGCAAGAAGGGGGATGCTTCCGTCTCTCTCGATGAGGGTCTCATAGGCAACACCTTTGACACCTGCTTTCAGCATGGCTTCCATGAGCTTACGGTCTGCTGCCAGATGCAGATATGTGTAGAGTATCAAATCTTTATGAAAATATTCGTATTCCTCTTCAAGTGGCTCTTTTACCTTAATCATCATTTCCACGGTATCCCATACTTCTTTTGCCGTTTCCATGATCACCGCTCCTGCCGCAGCATACTCCTCCGTGCGAAAGCCTGAGCCCGCTCCCGCGTCACGCTCGATATATACCTCGTGGCCCGCCGCTTTATAACCTTTCACATTATCCGGGGTCATTCCTACGCGGTATTCATTGTTCTTAATTTCCTTTACACAACCAATTCTCATCTTTAAGTACCTCCTTTTGCTGCTGTCTGAGCATTTCATTATGCATCTTATAATATCGCAAAATCGGGAAAAAATATAGTCCTAAATTTTAAAAGTGAGATGGGTGGGATGGGGTTCCCCGGGAAGTTGTTGAACGGCGGGGAGGAGGAAGCTGGGGGCCGGGGCAGTGTTTACCTGGACAGGCTGATGCTCGCTTGCCTTCAACTAATTGCCAACTGCGACTAAAGCGCTCAAGAAGAGCTTTCGCGCTTAAGTCTCCGTAGGCAATGGATTTTCAGGCGCGCTTCCGCAAAATCAGCCTGTCCAGGTAAACACTGCCCCGGCCCCCAGCTTCCTCCTCCCCGCCTTCCTCTACGTTCCCACCCCATCTTTAAAGCTTGTCGCTTTCACCGTGTGAATGATTGAATGCGGATATAAGGGTGAATTTTATTCTAATTCTGCAATGGCCTTAAAAATGTTTGTAGACAAGTGTCTAAAAATTACTTGCGTGCTGCTTGGTTCTCTATGACAGTCACAGTTTTACTTCGCAAAAAGCTATGTGTTTGTAATTATACCGGATTGTTGGTATAATGGCGGTATTGAAACACGTTGACAAATCGGAGTTTGAGAGGAGGTTGCTTGTGTAGGTGTGTCGCAACTGGTGGAAATGGAAATTCTCAAATCCGTCCAGTCTTTTCGCAACTGACCGGCAGGCAATACTAAGTGTGCTTGGCAGTTCCAGACTGCCATCCGGTCTGAGGCAGACAAAAGAGAATTGCGGTGGTAAAGTTCACCATGGATAAAGACAGTATTACCGATCAATCTGCTATTTTTCTTGTTATTCGTACAACTGGTGTATGTTGTAATCAGATGGTATGTGAAAGGCTGGCGGGAAACAAGGGGATATTATTAGTTATTGTTTTAGCATGAAATAAAAATTCTCTCGATATTCACTTGGCGAAAAACCAGTTTTTTCACGAAAACATTTCCCAAAGTGGCTGACATGATGAAATCCTACGTCAGAGGCGATATTTTCAATCAATCTATCTGTATTTTTCAGTAAATCAGCCGCTTTGGACAAACGATACTCTATCAAATATTTATAAGGTGTTGTTTGAAGCGTAGTTTTAAAGCAACGAAGACATTCTGATTTACTTACATTTGCACTTTTGGCGAGTGATTCCAGCGTAACATCTTCCGGGTAATGAAGTTCGATATATTGAAGAAAAATAGCCATTCGATTTGTAATCTGGCTATTTTTTTTATGAGCTTCGTTCTCAAAAATTTGGATAGCACGACAAAACTCTAACCAAAGAACAGAGAGTGTTGACAACACCTCATAAGGATATAGAGTAGTTTTATTATGTTCAAGAGAGGATAATTTTCTTAAGGTATTTAATACAGCTATATGTTCTTTTGCATTTACAATTGGAAAAACAGGAAAATCTTCCAGTCCAATGATCTGACTTACAATTTGTTCAGCAGGACTTCCCAGATAAAATCTTAAAAAATAGTCGGGAAATATAAAACTGTTATAGTGACAGGCATCAATCTTATCAACTAAATGTACAACATTTTTGTTGATAAAAAAGCCATCTCCCTTGTGTAATACCGTTCGACTTTCTAATGTAACCACATCAATTTTTCCATCCAGAACGTAAATAAACTGAATATCCTCATGCCAGTGCATAACACGAAAACCGGGATTCCTTGGATAACTGTTTCCATTGATCACATTTAATACCAGATATGGAAAGTTTGTATTCTGGTTCAGGTTGACAGAATTTATATATTTATCATGATTCATGGATACACCTCTGCTTATCTTGACGATTTTATTATATTATCTGGATATAATTTGATAATTATATCAGATAAATCGCGATATAATTATAGCATAGGGAACAAAGAGATACAATAAGCAGTTTAGAGGTGGAATATGTATTTTGAATATGGAGAAAATGAAATTTTATATCTCAAAAATAAGAATAGAAAACTTGCTGAAGTAATTGAGAAAATTGGTTTGATTAAAAGAGAAACGGATACAGATTTATTTTCTTCGGTTATCCATCATATTATTGGGCAACAGATATCTACAAAAGCACATACCGGTGTATTTAATCTGGATGCTGTGGAACACATGAGCGATGAAGATGCGATTCGGGAATTGAGTGCATTAAAAGGTATTGGTGTATGGACAGCCGAAATGATTTTGCTGTTTTGCTTACAACGTCCGAATATATTCACTATGATGACCTTGCAATCCAACGTGGGCTGCGTATGACATACCATCATAGGAGAATTGACCGTAAGTTGTTTGAAAAATACCGTCGCCGATTCAGCCCTTATTGCAGTGTGGCAAGTCTGTATCTTTGGGCAGTGGCAGGCGGCGCAATACCGGAAATGAAGGATTATGCACCTAAAAATAATAGGAGGAAAGTCGGTCAGACATTACAGACTCTCAGAGCGAAAAATTACAATGGCTTGCAGGCGAAGTTCATTCTGGAAACCGGGTGATTTGTAGTCTGCAATGCCGGAACTTATTATACACAAATCGTAGACCGTAAGATTTCCTGCGGAAAAACATATCTCGTGGTACAAAATGCAACGAAAATTGTGAAACTGTGGATATTGTCGGCAATCTTTGCACCGCATTGGATGTGATGGCAAAAAACATTACGCTCCCACACGCAGCGATCGGAGATATTCTGGCGGTTTCTAATGCAGGCAGTTATGGCTGTACACTGACACCGTTACTTTTTCAAATCAGGAGGCACCAAAAGAATTTTTATGGACAAAGGAGAATGAATAATGGCAAATATTATTGTATTGTTTGAAGTAAAACCTACTAAGGCAGGAATGCAGAAATATCTTGATCTTGCCGCCATGCTGAAACCTATGCTTTCCGGTTTCGAGGGATTCATCCGTGCTGAGCGTTTTACCAGTCTGAACGAGGAAGGTAAACTGCTTTCTATGAATATCTGGACGGATGAAAGTGCTGTTGAGCGCTGGCGCAATGTGATGCAGCATCGCATGAGTCAAAAAGAAGGAAGAGAAAAGCTGTTTGAAAGCTACAAGATTACGGTTTGCTCGGAGATCCGTTCCTATACCGATACCGACCGGACGCAGGCACCGAAGGATTCAAATTCATTTTTTGAGGTGTAAGTATGGCAATGTATGATTTTACTATCATGCCTGATCGTCATGGTCACGATTCCATTGCGGTAGATTTGCAGGAAAACGACTTTTGGGTATTACCACAAGGCGAAACTAAAACGGGTTTTGACAAAATTCCTTTGTGGATTGCGGATATGAACTTTCCAACCGCACCATGTGTCACAGAAGCAATCGTCAAACGAGCTGTACACCCGATTTATGGCTACTTTGTACCATCCGATGAATACTTTGATGCTATTACCCGTTGGCAAAAAGAGAGTTTTGACATAACAGATATAGCACGGCAAAATATCGGTTATGAGAACGGTGTACTTGGCGGCATCACCAGTGCATTGCAAGTGCTGAATCCTGCACACGAACCTGTCCTGGTACACAGTCCGACTTATACTGGTTTTACCACACAGTTGGAACGCAATGGATATCCGGTTGCACTCAGCCAGCTTTGCCCGGATGAAAACGGCATACTTCGCATGGATTATGACGATATGGAACGACAAATTAAAGAGAAACGTATTCATACGGCTCTGCTCTGTTCTCCGCACAACCCCAGTGGGCGTGTCTGGCAGCGATGGGAGTTGGAACAGGCAATGGAACTATTTCGACAATACGATGTGAATGTTATTTCAGACGAAATCTGGTCGGATTTGACACTGTTTGGCACTTGCCATATTCCTACACAGTCCGTTTCTGAGGATGCAAAACAGCGAACGATTGCATTTTATGCCCCATCCAAAACATTCAATCTTGCAGGTCTTGTGGGCAGCTATCATATTGTATACAATCAAAAGCTGGCAGATCAACTGCGTATATATGAGTCAAAATGTCACTATAACGACATGAATGTATTGTCTATGCACGCACTGATTGGTGCTTACAGTTCGGACGGACGAGTGTGGATGGAAGAACTGAAAAAGGTTCTTGAAAGCAATATCAATCTGGTATATAGCTTTTTTCAAAATGAGGCACAGGGCGTATCACTTCGTAAGTCGGAAGGAACTTATGTGGTTGTACCGAATTTTGAAAACTGGTGTAAAGTCCACGGCAGGACTTTCGATGAATTGTTGCGTTCAGGAGTTGAAGTTGGTGTATTGTGGCGTGATGGACGGCAATTTCATATCCCTTATGGTATTCGTCTGGCACTGGGACTTCCGACACAAAAGTTAGAAGAAGTGTTGCATCGTCTGAAGCAATACGTTCTTTGAAAGGAAGAGAAGAATATGGTATACACGTGTAACTATAATTCACCGATAGGAAATATGTTGATGGCTGCGGATGAAATTGGACTTACAGGTCTGTGGTTTGAAGGACAGAAATATTTTGCCAATACACTTCCGGATGAGCATATTCCACAGGAGACAGTGATTCTCGCAGAAACAAAAAAATGGCTGGATGTATATTTCTCAGGAGAAGAACCGAAATTTATTCCACCGCTTCATCCGGAAGGTTCAACATTCAGACAGGCAGTGTGGCAGATTTTATTACAGATTCCATATGGACAGGCGATCACATACGGAGAAATTGCCTGCAAATTGACTGAGATGAAAAACAGTTCACGTATGTCTGCACAGGCAGTCGGTGGTGCAGTTGGACACAACGAAATTTCCATTATCATTCCCTGTCATCGTGTAGTAGGCACAAATGGAAGCCTGACAGGATATGCAGGGGGGATTGATAAAAAAATTTCACTGCTGGAACTGGAACATGTGGATATGAGCAGTTTGTTTATTCCAAAGAAAGGAACTGCACTATAGGAGGCGTTTAAAATGAATCATAATGACACAGTCAGACAGTCATTCAAAAAACAGGCTGAAAAATTTGCAGCATATCATATGTCAAAAACGGAATATACAGACTATCTGATTCGGAAAATCGCAGCAACAGGAGAAGAACATGCATTAGAAGTAGCTGCCGGAACCTGCATTTGTGGCAGGGCTCTGGCTCCTTATGTAAAGGATATCACCTGTCTGGACATGACGGAAGAAATGCTGGTACAGGGAATAAGACTTGCCGCAGAAAGTCATATAAAAAATATTTACTTTCAAAGTGGTAATGCCGAAAAACTTCCATACGAATCCGAAACCTTTGATCTGGTGATCACAAGACTTTCTTTTCATCATTTTGATAATCCGGAGAAACCTTTTCAGGAGATGAAACGTGTCTTGAAAAAAAGCGGAAAGCTGGTCGTCTGGGATATGGAAGCCGTCGAAGAAGATTTGCGGATCATGGATGATAAAATCGAGAAAATGCGTGATTCTTCACATACCAAAATCCTCAGCAGGGAAGAATTTGAAGAAATGTTTGAGAAAGATTTCACACTGCAATGCGAAGAAACTACACTGGTGCCGGTGAATCTAAAAAGCTGGATGGAACTGACTGGTACTCCGGAAGACGTACAAAAAGAGATTATTGATTTGATGAAAAATGATTTGGCTGGAGGAAGTAAAACTGGTTTTTCACCATACAATAAAGATTCACAAATTATGTTTGATCATAGATGGCTATTATTAATTGGTGTGAAAAATTAATGGTAATAGGAATAAGCAGGAAACTCCATTGAAGAGTTCCTGCTTTTCTCAAAATGACCTAATATTCAGATGCTATTTAAGGGCATATTCAAGCGGTTCATCAATGGCAAGTGCATTTAATGCACAATCTGATCCGGGTGTAGTCTTTAAATTCTTTTCTGCTTCCCAGCAATCAATGCGGAGCATATAGCCTACATTGGTGTATACATCAATGCTGTTTCTGTGTGGATTGTATTCTGCAAATATCGTTCTCATCGTATCGAATCTCCTTATCATTCAATCAATCATCAGTTACAAAAATCAGAAGCACTTCAAACAGTTCACCATGTCACTTTTATTTTGTGTTATACTGTTTTATATGATTTACTTGCCCTTGTATTTGCCCTTATCAGAGTTCGTAAACACTGATGGGACAATATAACACAAGGGAAACAATAAGGGAAAGCTCACCTGCGATAAATCCAGTGTTTTCAAGGCTTTGCGGAGAATTTAATAACAAAATATAACAGTTATTAAATCTCTTAAAACAGGTGAAATCTCAATCGAAATTTACAGAGGTGAGTGTATATGAACCAAGAAAGAGTCATTGTAATTACAGGTTCGCCGGGGACAGGTAAAACCACAACGGCGTCTCTTGTTGCAAAAGAATCCGATATGGATAAATCTGTGCATATGCACACAGATGACTTTTATCATTATTTAAGCAAGGGAGCAATACCGCCACACTTACCGGAATCAAACGAACAAAATCTGATTGTCATTGAAGCCTTTTTAGAAGCTGCAAAGCGATATGTTCGTGGGGGATATGACGTAATTGTAGATGGTATTATCGGACCATGGTTTTTAGCGCCTTGGCAAAGACTTGTTCGAGAACATTATGCAGTACACTATATTGTTCTAAGAGCCAGTAAGGAAGAAACCCTGAGACGCGCTGTTGAACGCTCAAAGCTAGACAGAAAAACAAATATTGAATTGGTAGAAACAATGTGGGAGCAATTTTGTAATTTAGGAATATATGAATCGAATGTTATAGATACCACCAGCTATTCAATTCAAGATACTGTTTCAGCAATAAAAGAAAAAATCGCAAACAGAACTGTGTTACTATCTTAGGTGCTTGACAAATTGACCTACACTGGGGAGCAAACGTAGTGGAAGGTGGGAGAAAGAGAAAAGCCGCACATCAAAAAACGTGCGGCCTTCCCTTTTGAATATGTATTATAAGATAGAGTAAGAAGCGTTAATAAATTTTATAATCCGGTTTTCTCTGCAATAAACTTGCGTGCCTTCATCGCATACTCCAGCGGATTTGCTTTCGCCGGATCCTGCTCGGCTTCTACAAGCATGTAGCCTTCATATCCTGCCTTGTCAAGCACCTCAAAAATCGGCTCAAACTCAATGCATCCGTCTCCCGGTACTGTAAATGCACCCATGCGTACCCCATCCAGGAAGCTCAAATTCTCTGCCTTCACCTTGTCAACCACCTCGCGGCGGATATCCTTTAAATGAACATGCTTGATGCGGTTCACATATTTTTTTACCATTTCCAGCGGGTCAGCTCCGCAGTATGCGAAATGGCCTGTATCGAAAAGAAGGCTTACGTACTCCGGATCTGTGTTTGCCATCATACGTTCCACCTCGTCCGGGTTCTGAACAACTGTGCCCATGTGATGATGGAAAGTAAGGGCAATCCCATACTCCTCTTTCGCGATTTTGCCTAATCTATTCATTCCCTCGCAGAAGGTCGTCCACTCTTCGTCATTCATCTCGTATTTATGGCCGAAAACGGGTGTGTCCAGCATTCCCTGCACGCTGTAGCTCTGCTCAGATGCGCCGATTACTTTAGCGCCCATAGCCTTTAAGAAGGTAAGCTGAGCACGGAATTCTTTTTCTACCTCTTCAAACGGCTTGGTGATGAGGAAGGAGGAAAACCACTGGTTGCAGATTTCGATTCCTCTTAATTCCAGTGCTTTTTTAAGCACTTCTGGGTCTTTCGGATATTTGTTGCCCACCTCGGAACCGGTGAAGCCGGCAAGTGCCATCTCGCTTACGCACTGCTCAAAGGTGTTTTCTTTTCCTAAATCCGGCAGATCGTCGTTGGTCCATGCGATTGGTGCGATTCCTAATTTTACCTTTTCTTTGTTAAACATAATTCCATTCCTCTCTTTATCCAAATTATTGCGGGTTTCGCGGAGACGGGGCATGTATGCCTTGCTTTAATGTGTACCTTCCGTTTTTTGTCTCCCTTGCTTTTCTGTAGTTATCATACTAATTTTTCGGATAGAAGAACATTAGGAATATTTTTAGGTTTGTTGTATTCTTTCTCTGCTCATTCCGTAGTTTCCAGAATGTTGTCTTATTTTTGTGTCTTATTTTTAGCTTTTATTTTTGTATTTATCTCGAGGTATGTTCCTTGCGGTAATCTGCAGGACTTACGCCGTTTAATTTTTTGAACGCTTTTGAAAAATAGTGGTAATCCTGGAAGCCTGCCTCTGAGGCCACCTCCTTGATTTTGTAATTGGAGCGCACCAGCAGCTCTCTGGCATAATCCATACGATATTCCAGAAGATAATTGGAAAAACCGATACCCATCTCCTGTTTAAATAAAAAGCTTAAATAAGCCGGATTCACGCCGGCGGCAGCGGCAGCCTCCGTAAGACCGATGGGGTTTTTAAAGTGCTCGTGGAGATAGGTGATTGCGGTTCTGACAACTGCGCACACTCCCTCCGGGATACTGCGGCTGCTGCCGCCAAGCATCTGCTCCCCATACTCAGTACAAAGCTGACGTACCTGGGCAAGGGTGCGGATGTGGCGGTAAACTTCAGGCTCCCGGCTGATATCTGCTTTTTTATCCATGTCTTTAAGCCAATGGATCACCTGGCGGCTGTCCGTATATTGCTCCTCGAAATCCTGAAATACCCGTTCCAATTCTTTCTGCAGCTCATCATTTTTCCGCTTGGCAAAATACTCCTCAAGGATTTCCTCAAGTCTCTGCGCTCTCAGCGGAAGTGAATTGCCCAGAGGCTTGGCCGCATCATAATAGAGTATTCCGCTGTTATCGTAAAAGCTCTGCTTCATCATCTCACGCGCCTGTTGGTATGCCTGGCGGATACCGTCCTGCCCCATGCAAATGCTGCTCACACAGATTCCGAAAGTATAAGGCTCGTTCTTACAGCAGCGAAGACATGCCGAGGCAGCGGCAGTCAGTCTTTGCTGCATCACACTGCTTCTCCGCTCCTGTGCGAAATCCAGGAAGCAGCAGAAAATCCCTGAGCCCAGGTCCACCACCTCCGCAGCCTCGCTCTCCACGCCCAGCACCTGCTCGAGTTCATCCGCGATATCACTTAGAAAACGCTGGGAATATTGCTCTGCTTCCACCATGGACCACTGCTCTGTGTGCTGCGTCCATTCCTCCAGATACATGGCGATCACAGCGCTGTTCAGATAGCTTCCGGTTATGCCCGCCTTGCGCCGCTCCTCCTCTTTTTCCTCAGGACTTATCATCCCGGAAATAAGCTGGTTGAAAAAATGGTATTTCAGCTTCTGACTGCCTATTTTCACCAGCTTTTTTACATGCTCCTCCTGAGTGCTTTTCTCCCTCTGGCGGCGGATTTGTACGGCGGCGTTGCTAAGAATATGGGAAAGACTGTCCTCGTCCAGAGAGTTTTTCAGCACATATTCATTTGCACCCAGACGCATGGCTTCCTTGACATATTCAAAATCATCGTGGCAGCTCAGCACCACAATATAAATCCCCGAATCTGTTTCGCGTATTCTCCGTATCAGCTCAATGCCGTCCATAAGCGGCATGGAAACATCCGTGATCACCAAATCTATGGGCTCATCCGCAAGCACGCGAAGCGCCTCCTCACCGTCCCGCACATCCGCAGCCAGCTCATAGCCTTCCTTCTCCCAGGATGAGAGCGTTTTCAGATAACTTCTCACTAAAAAATCGTCATCCACAAGTAGTGTACGAAACATAGTTAGACCCCCCTCTCTGACTTGTCAGCCTTATCCACCTTGCGCAGCGGCTCAGCCTTATTGCGCAGCGGCTCAACCTCATTGCTCATTACCCCCGCACTATTATTCTGTGCCTCGTCCTCATTGTGTAGCTCCCCAACTCCATTATGCAACGGGTCGGCCTCATTATGCTGCTTCTCAGCGCTATCATTCAACGGCTCGGCCATATTCCACAGCGGCCCGGCGCTATTATGCGGCGGCCTATCTGCGGCACGGGCTGCGGGCAGGGATACCGTCGCTGTCGTGCCCGTGTGGCCGCTTTGATAAGTGATCGTGCCTTTTTCCCCATAATACAAATGCAGCCTGTCTCTGATATTCGGGATACCGATGGCACTTAAGCCGCTGGTTTTCTTTACCTTGCTGTTTAGAAGCGTATGGATCTGCTCCTCTGTCATACCCCGCCCATTGTCAGTCACGTCAATGCGCAGCAGACCGTCTTTTATCCCGGCGCGGATGAGGATGCGGCCCTCCTCTTTTTTTAAATCTATGCCGTGAAGGATGGCGTTTTCTACAAGGGGCTGCAGAAGGAGGCGGGGAAGCAGACAGTTTTCCGCTTCTTTTTCCACCTCATATTCCACCTTGATGGTCCCTCCGTACCGGAAACTCTGCAGGTTCAGATAGCAGCCCAGAATGTGCAGCTCGTCGGCAACGGTTATCATAGCGCCTTTCTTGCTGATAGTTGTCTGGAGGAGCTCCACAAAATCTCCGATGAGTCCGCCAAGCTCCTTTTCCCCCTTGACCAGGGCGGCAAACTTGATGGAATTCAAGGTATTATACATAAAATGCGGCGTAATCTGGTACTGCAGTGCCTCAAGCTCCGCATCCTTTTTCTGGTTTTCTTCCTCCAGAAGCCGCTGGATCAGCTCCTCGATCTGGTCGAGCATATGGTTGAAGGTATTGGAAAGCTTGCCGATTTCATCCTTGCTCACCACCTCGGCCCGCACCTCCAGCTCGCCCTGGGAAACCTCCTCCATGGCTGAGGTAAGCTTCTTTAAGGGACGGTAAACAGTCCCCGCTATGAGCTTGGCAGGTATCAGGGAAAGTGCCAGGAAAATCGCCAGAATCAGCAGCAGAAAGACCTGCATCTGGTTGAGTTCCTTCAATATCTCTCCTCTTGTCACAGAGAGAAGTATGGCGCACTCCGAAAAATCCCCACGGTTAAAAATCCTGATTTCTCCTGACCGCCCCTGCTTATAAACGCCGTCTGTAAGAGGCAGCTCCTGTCCTTCCCCCGCCTCGTATACCGTACCCACCAAGGAGGAATCCGGGGCTGAGATAATCTCCCCCTGACGGTTTAAAAGCAGTACCTGAGAGGCCTTTTCCCCCTGGAGGCCGTCCAGGTAATCATAGTAAAGCGTCCGCTCATTGATATTTGCCAGCAGATACACGTCCTCAAAAGAGCCGGCTGTCATTATCTGGGGAAGTGTGATGACCCTGCCCGAGCTATGTACAAAGTCCTCCTGCACCACGGGAGTGACGTATTCCTCCGCAAGCATCCCCACCTGAGCGACCGTCTCCTCCGGTATATTCTTACGGTAGAGCGGATAATCCTGAGAGGTCACCGCCAGCCTTTCCTCTCCCATCACAAGATAGATAGATTCCAACGTGTGGTTTCTGCTGCTGTATTCATGCAGGAGGGAGGCAATCTCCTCCAGGACAGAATCGCTTTTTTGCTCACGATAGCGGTTCACCAGCGCTTCCAGAGCAGGATCACACGCCGCGCTTGTATTGATGAAATACACATCGGCCAGCTCCTGGTCCATTGTGCGCACAAGCTGGCCTGTTCGCTCACTCGTATTAAAGGTATAGTTTTCCTCTATGAGTACGGAGGATTTCATATAAAATACCAGGGTGATGGCCGAGGCCGTGAGCAGGGTGACCCCGATGATCGCCATCAGCACCTTACTTCGGATACTGCGCAGCATAAGTTTTCCTTTCCGTCGGACCGCTTCGGCGCTTCAGAGCGTACAGATTGTCGGAATGAAGTTTCAGACACGCTCCAAGGCACGTTAAGGCATACCGCGCTTTCCTGCGGCATGCCTGCTACGATCAAAACTAATCAATATTCTATTTTTACGATTCCGCCCTTTTTCCACGCTTCTGTGGTTGCAAAACCAATCTGGGTGGATTTCGTACCATCGTATACTTTTACATCCGGCTTTACGCCTTTCTGTACACAGTTTATGAACTCTTCCATTTCCAGGCGGTAGGATTCGTCGAATCTCTCCGGGAAACCGCTCACGCACTCTTTTACCGCACCGTTCTTGTCGTAGATCATGCAGAGATTCTTTTCCGGTACGGGGCTGATGCGTAAGCTGCCTTCTGTTCCCACGACCTCTGTCTCCACATGGTAGCCATGTGCCGCGGTACGTCCCACATGCACGAAGCCAAGCGCACCGTTTGCACATTTATACATGGCAACACCTGTCTCGTCATCGCCCACAGCCTTGAATTCCGGGTGCTTGAAGGTAGCGCCTGCCGCATATACCTCAACCGGGTCGCTTCCTAAGAACCAGCGCATCAGGTCAATATCATGAATCGCCATGTCAATGAAAATCCCTCCGCTGGTAGCCGCGAATTTGATTGCTCCCTCAACGAGTGCCTCCGGGTCAATGCCGGTCGCCTTTACCATATATGGAGTTCCGATCAGTCCTTCCTCGATTTTCTTCTTCGCATATGCGTAGGAAGGGTCAAATCTTCTCATAAAGCCTAAGAAAAATGTCAGCTCAGGATGGCGCTCCACCGCTGCCTCAGCAAGCTTACATTCCTCTACATTCACGCCCAGAGGCTTATCTGAGAAAACATGCTTGCCTGCATCTAAAGCAGCTTCAATCTGCCAGCAATGCTCTCCGCTGGTGGTAACGATGGCCACTGCATCGATGTCTGCCTTTGCCAGCATTTCTCTGTAATCACTGTATACATCCTGCACGCCCAGCACTTCCTTTGCATAATCCAGCTCTGCCGGCACGATGGAGCAGGCTGCTGTGAGCTCTGCATTCGGGATTTTAAACGCGATATTGTTGGCATGTACTTTTCCTAATCTTCCAAGCCCTGCGATTCCCACTTTTACTTTCTTCATTTTATAAAACCTCCATTTATACCATTCCGTGTAATTATTTCATATCAACCTGGTATAGTGAGCGCTACGTAATCGGCACACTAACTTGTCTGATCGTTCATCTGGCGTTAGTCTACACTTGGCTACGACTAATTCCCCGGCCTTACATATAAAACAGTATCGTACGTCAACGCATCAGAATATAGTATTCACTATACCAGTTACAATTCTCTACATGTAATTACGTTGTGTGCTTGCGTGCTACAATGAGGTTTTATTGTTATATTCTCATAATAGCACGCTTATTTTAAGTGTGCAATCATTTCCTTCATTCCGCGAAAAATTCTCTGATTTGCACAAATTTGTACTGGTTCAAGCGCATTTAAATTTGCTCTAACGGTTCACAGTATTTCGACTTTCTCCAAATTTTGCTATGCCTATCTGGCTAATCCCAAAGGTGAGAATACCACGTATTCCAGAATCAGCACTGCAACTAAGATAATAGATGCAATCTTTAAATTCTTCCAGGGAGAAAGATCTACTGCTTTTACATCCTGCAGAACGAAATCCGTTTCTCTTGGACGCATTTTTCCGATTACCAGCATGATGCAGATGTCGATTACAAAAAGTGCGGAAAGCACATACAGGTAATGCAGGTCGCGGACACCAGGTATCATTTTTGATACAGAGTACAGTATTACATGTGTGATAAGAGCCACCTTCGGTCCCAGGGCAGGTACTTTCTTTGAGAAGATACCGATGATCACCGCTGCCAGGATTGGCATATTATAAAATCCGAAGCAGGACTGCAGGAAATCGTAAAGTCCAGCCGGGAAAAAGCTGATCAGCGGAGCTACACATACAGAGACGAGAGCCAGGACAAGGCCGAAGCGTCTGCCCACCTTTACAATGTGCTCGTCAGATGCCTGTGGGTTAAACATTGGTTTATGTAAATCCAGGGTGTACATGGCAATGGAGCCGTTGAGTGCACCGTTGAAGGAGCTCATGATTGCCCCGAAAAGGACTGCCGCAAAGAAGCCTAAAAGTGCGTTCGGAAGAACCGACGTTACAAGCTGCGGGTATGCAAGGTCCATATTTTCCGAAATCATATTAAACGTTTCCGTACCACTGAATTTACCGTAAGTAATGATTCCGCAGAAAGTGATTACAAGCGGTGTGAGCAGTTTGAAGCAGCCCGCAAGTACCGCGCCCTTCTGTGCTTCCTTTAAGTTCTTCGCTGCCAGAGCTCTCTGGATAATGGACTGGTTCGTACACCAGTAAAACAGGTTGTTAAACATCATACCTGTAAACAAGAGCGGCCAGGGAACCATGGGTGATTTCGCGTTAGCCGGGTTGATGGCATTAAAGTGTCCGGCCGGAACAAGCTGCACAAGCTGCTTGAGTCCTTCTATAAAACTGCCGTCCCCAATGCTTGTAATACCAAGAATCGGAATCATGGTACCGCCTATAATGAGGCCGATGCCGAACAATGTATCCGCGGAGGCGGAAGCCTTCAGACCACCGATGATTGCATAGGCCGCGCCAATCACTCCAAGGGCTGTCGCCACCAGGATTACTGCCTGAAAATCTGTACATTCCAGCGCCTTGCTCACTCCGAAAATCTGATTGAACACCAGTGCACCGGAGTAGAGTACTGTGGGCAGATAGCAGAACAGATAGCCCAACAGGAATAATACAGTGATGATACGCTTAGTCGTCTCATCGAATCTTGTTTTCAGGAATTCCGGGATGGTGGTAACTCCCGCCTTTAAATATCTGGGAAGAAAAACTGCCGCCAGCATAACCGTGGCGATACAGGAGGTCGCCTCCCATGCCATAGGGCCCATCCCCACTTTAAACGCCTGGCCGCTCTGTCCGATGAGCTGCTCAGTAGATAAATTTGTCAGGATGATGGAGCTCGCGATAACGGGTGCTGTGAGGGAGCGGCCTGCCAGGAAATAACCATCTTGTGATTTGAGATTTGTTTTTCTTACCTGCCTGACAACGTAGAACGCTACGAGTCCCATGCAGACTAAGAAGCTTATAATAGTAAACATTCTCTTTCTTACCTTCCTTTCTGATTGGTATTTCGTTCCTTTTGATAATCTTATTTTACCTTTTTGACAGCAGAAACCCAGCCAGTCAAATTTTGGATTTTGGTTGTTTTTTTAAGGATTTTCCGTGCCTTGGAGACCCTGAACATAAAAAAAAGACGCTTCCCGGAAAAAGCATCTTTTTTTCTATATGTTGTCCTATTTTTATGTCATATTTTATGGTTTTTGTGTCATTTTTTTAGGTCCTTGTACTCCTTTGCATTGGCCTCCGTAAGTATGGAGATGTCAAGAATTTCGTCATGCTCCCGCTCTCTGCCGTTAGCTTCATCCATAATATAGACAACGGTTTCATACCCAATCTTATACCCGTCCTGGGCAGCCAATACCGCCATTTCCCCATTGGAAACAGCCTTGATTGCATCCTCCTGCACATCAATAGACGCAATCTGTATCCCCCGTCCTTTAACACTCTCCATAAGCCCCAGTCCTGTCACTGCACTGGTAGCCATAATCCCCTTAAGCTCCGGATTCTCGCTCACAATTTCCCGGATACGCTTATCAGAAATCTGTTTATTGCTGTAGCCGCTCTCGACAAATGCAATCTCCATCTTTGGCTGCTCCTTGATGTAATCCCGGAACCCCTGCAGACGCTGCTCATGGGAATCCTGGTTTAACTCACCTGTGACAATCCCCACTTTTCCCTCATATTCAAGCTTCTCAGCAAGCGCCTCTGCCAACTCATAGCCTGCCTTATGGTTATCAATGCCTATGTAAGGCACGTCATAATCCAGGATTCTGGTGTCATAGGCATATACCGGGATATCCTTTTCCATTGCTTTTTCTATATAAGCGTTATTGGTGGAATCAATGGGCGAAACAGCCAGAGCATCCACGTTTTTCTTCACTAAATCCTCCAGCATTCTCTGCTGAAGAAGTGCGTTTTCTTCTGTATCCGGGTATAGGATCACGAGATCTGCGCCGTATTCCTCGGCAGCTTTCTCCATCCCGGAACACACTGTGAGCCAATATTCACTGGAGCGGGATTTGGTTACCACGCCAATGGTGAACGGCTCTTTTGCGGCCGGTGTTTCGGTATTGTAAATACAGCCGCAGAGCATGGCTATACATGTGCATAATATCAGTCCGCCTGCGGCGGTTGTTCTTTTTTTCATATTGATCACCTACAAAAATCAGCCCTGCCGGAAGGTAGGGCTGAGGACAATATTTGCAATTTTTAGGGGGCCTGCCTTGGTTTCATTATATGTTCACCCCCAAAATAAGTCAATGGGGTTGGGGGGAGTCCCCTGGAAAGTTTTCGTACGGTGAGGGGAAGGAAATCCGGGGCGGGGTGTTGGCAGTGTCTTGTCAGGCATGCTCGCTTGCCTTCAACTAAGTTCTAACTGCGGCTAAGACGCTCAGGAGAGCCTTCGCGCCTAAACCTCCGTAAGAACTGGATTTTCAGGCGCGCTTCCGCAAATTGCCTGACAAGACTGAACTGTACCCCTTGTCAAGGACATTTTTGAAAGTGGGGCGATTTAGTTTTGCCACCTCTTTGGTGCCTGTATCCTGTGCCCAGATGTCCTGTTTTCTATTATCATGGTATTCTATGATGTTTTAAGTAGCTATTGTGCCTTGAAGCACCCCGGCGCCTAATTCCTCCGGTTTTTTGGCGATCACCGGACAGGCCGGCCTGCCAGGGATATCCAGCGGATATTCCCCGGTGGTGAAAAATTCATAAAACTCGTTTGGGGAAAGCTTTGCAAGATCCCACTGGTAACGCTCATTATTATAGTAATCCATGTAGCTG
>JNKJ01000021.1 GCA_000702025.1 Blautia schinkii DSM 10518 | reverse complement strand
AAGGGAATTCCTTCCTCCAAAAACCACCGTTCAGCTCCGCAAGGGAATTCCTTCCTCCAAAAACCACCGTTCAGCTCCGCAAGGGAATTCCTTCCGCAGAAAGACACAGCAGTCAGGAAGGGGAAAAGAGGTAGTGGTAGGTAAGCAGGCGGAGGAACGGGGCGGAGACCTGGGACACGATTGGGCGGATTTGCGGAAAGCGAGCCTGAAAATCCATTGCCTACGGAGACTTGGGCGCGAACGCTCTCGTGAGCGTCTTAGTCGCAGTTGGCAATTAGTTGAAGGGGAGCGGGCATCCGCCCAATGTGTCCCAGGTCTCCGCCCCGTTTCTCCGCCTGCTTACCGTTCAACAACCTCCCAGGGGACACCCCTTCCCCCCTTAATAAAAACGGCAAGGACCCCCCTGCCGTTTTCTTCTCATCCATTAATCCATTATTTTATCTTCCGCTCTTCCGTCACACAATTCTTATACTTATCCGTCACAGAAAGCAAAAGCACCGTCCCTTTTTTCTGCTTCTTAATAGGAACCGTATACTGACCTTTGGTATTTATCTTTCCATTGCCGATTTTTTTCTTGTTCTTCTTAACCGCCACAGTAATCGACTTGCCGCCGGCAGCATAACCTGTTAGTTTTTTTACCGCAGGGGTAAGCGAATTCACCTTGATTGATTTCAACGACTGCGCCTTACCTTTACAGCCGCTCATGTACATAGCATAGCCTCCTTTATTTCCGGACATTTCATTCATTTTCTGTGCCTTTATATTGGAGCCTTCTGCGTAAATCCCATAATTTTTATTATTCTGTACAAGATTTTCATCAAGTGCTGAGACTGTGGAATGATAAACCGCAATTCCGCTTCCGTCATTCTTAACAGCAATATTTTTAGTCAAGGTAGTATTATTACTCTGTGGGTCTATAAGGATTCCGTCTGCATCACAAGATTCCACCCTGTTTCCTGTAAGGACATTGTTTGTACTGGATATCTTATACGAAGCGCCGCCGTTATATACATAAATCCCGCTGTTCCAAGCTTTTTCCACGGTATTATTCTTTATTGTATTTTGCGAGCCTGCTCCCAGATAAATTCCGATGTTTGTAAATCTGGACGGTTTCTGAAGCTTTAATGTATTAGAGGAGACCTCACAGTTGTCAGCCAGGCTGAGACGTATCCCATTTCCCGGACCGCTGATGGTATTTCCCTCAATCGTTACTCCTTTTACTACATATGGCCGTCAGGTATTCCGGTGGATGAGTTTTTTACCTTCTCACCAATCACCTGAATTCCAAAGGTCCGCCAAAAGGATTTGGCTATATTAGAGGACTTTGCCATCTTGATTTTATTATCCCTGATCACCAGATTTTCGGGCTCCTGGTTCATGGTATTATCTACAGGCTGACCGTCTACCGTATGCGTGTTGCTGCTGTAAATGGAACGTACATAAACACCGCCGCCCACATTCTCCATGGTATTCCCCGCCACCAGGGAATCTTGGTAATTCAGGCACCACACTGCACGTTTCTTAATATTACGGAAAGTGTTGTTTGTGATCGTGATGTTGCGGTACGGCCGGCCAAACATCATACTGTGGCTGCCCACACCGGCAAATACATTCTCAAAAGTGTTCCCGTCTATATAGATATCCTCGCATGTCGTACCGTCATAAGGCAGATAGCTGGGGAAAATATAATCTTTGCAGGAATCAATCTGGATACACTCCTGACCGCCTGATTCATAGGGTTCCCAGTATCCGCGGAAAGTACAGCCTGTCACTCGTGCATCCTTCACGCCGCCGAACTCCAGGAAATGCGATTTGAGATTGTTCAGGAAAGTCACATCTTTTATCACCACATGTGTCGCATGGCCTATGCGAAATCCTACGAAACCGCCAGGTGCTTCTTTATTTTCACAAATTTCATAATTCGAGTCCCAGGTACCGCCCTCGATGGTGACATTACGATAGCCGTCGTATCCTCCCGCCGACTCCTGAGAACTGCCCAATCGTATGAGTATATGCTTGGTAGTGGAGGTTTTGGTTATAACCGCGCCCACTGCATATAGATGGATATTGCTGTACAGGCATATGGTGCCGGAAAGCTGATAGCTGCCCGGCGGAATGATCACTTTATAAGGATTGGAATCTGTCGCCCGCCAGTGCACCTCTGAAAGCAAGGAATTCAGTATGCCGGTAATGTCCATGCCGTTATCAGCCTGAAGAGTGACCTCTGTCATAGTGGTAAACGGGTCCTCATCCCCCTCCTGGGAATCGGATTCTCCGCTCTGAGAGAAAATCTCTGTATCACTGTTGTCTCCGAATAACTCCTCTTCCTCCGTGCTGTCGCCAAACACATCCGGGACTTCTGTCTCCTCATCCGCAGTAAAGTCACCTGTAGTAAAGTCATTCTCAAAAGCATCCGGGGACTGTGCAAACACATCTTCATCCGTATGGCTGTCCTCGCTTAAAGAAGCAAGCACCTGCTCCGCCTCTGTACCAGAAGCCGTTTTCATGACAAACTCTTCCGGCAACTCCTGCTCTGACTCTTCCAAAAGCTGGCGTTCCATCTCCTGATCCTCGCGGTAAATTTCCTGCGCTGCGTCCAATACTCTTGGCGATGCCTGGACCGGCACTGCCGCCACAGGAGAAAAGCAAAGCCCGGCTCCAAGTGCCAGACTCAACATTCCTGATATTAACCTTTTCACTCTATTACCCCCATACTGCATACTGTATTTTATATAAACAGATTTATGTTATGTGATTCGCATTATCTGTTCATATAGAAGAATTCTCATCATAAATTGATTATACAACGAAAAAGCAGGAATGTCCACGGACATTCCTGCAAATTATCGAATACTTTTTGGTTGAATTATTTAAGTGTAACCTTAGCGCCTTCAGCCTCAAGTTTAGCTTTGATATCCTCAGCCTCAGCCTTGGATGCAGCTTCTTTCACTACCTTCGGTGCACCGTCAACTACTGCCTTAGCTTCTTTTAAGCCTAAGCCGGTAACTTCACGAACAACTTTGATAACTTTAACCTTGTTAGCGCCAACCTCTGTCAGCTCTACGTCAAACTCATCTTTCTCTTCTGCTGCTTCTGCTGCGCCGCCTGCTGCTGCTACAACAACACCTGCTGCTGCAGATACGCCGAACTCTTCTTCACAAGCTTTTACTAAATCATTTAACTCTAATACGGATAATTCTTTGATTGCCGCAATAAACTCTTCTGTTGTTAATTTTGCCATTTTAATTTCCCTCCATTATCATTTTTGATTTTCTTTTTAATTTAACGCCCTTATAAGGGGTCTAGCTTCATTATTCAGCAGCTGCTGCCTCTGCAGGCTTTGCTGCGATAGCTGCTTCTGCTCCGCCAGCTTCTGCAATCTGGTTAAGCACACGAGCCAAGTTGCTGATCGGAGACTGGATGCTTCCAAGCAGTTTTCCGAGAAGTTCTTCTCTGGACGGAATGCTTGCAAGAGCCTGGATGCCTGCCTGATCGTTGTAGTTGCCTTCAACCACACCTGCAATCAACTCTAATTTCGGATTCTTCTTCGCAAAGTTTGCAAGGATTCTTGCAGGAGCAGTTGCGTCTGTCTCGGAAATCGCCAGAGCGTTTGTTCCATGTAAGTGCTCGCAAAGGCTTTCGCACGGAGTTCCCTTGAACGCGAAGTTCATCATTGTGTTCTTATAAACCTTGTACTGAACACCAGCTTCTCTTAATTCCTTACGTAAAATAGTATCCTGCTCTACGGTGAGGCCGCTGTAATTAACAAGAACAACAGATTCTGCCTCTTTCACGCAGTTTGCGATTTCTTCTACGATTGGTTGTTTCAGTTCTACTTTTGCCATGAAATGGTACACCTCCTTATAGATTTTGATATACCGCCGTCGCAATGAGTATATGACCGATATGAATCTCCCGGTGTACTGTGCCACCTCTCAATTCATAAAAAAGGCCTTACTGCACGACAGTAAGGCCTGGTAATCTTATCTCAGAATACTTAGTCCTCGGTAGGCGTTTTGACCCTTATGCCTTACGGCACCTACTGTCTTCGGCAGCGTTCTGTATTAAACTATCATCTTTTACAAGCTATGTCAAGCTTTTTTGAAAAATTTTCTAAGGTCTTTTTTTGTAATGACTCTTACAAAAATTTCCTTCTTCGTCAGGAATAATATTCCTAGAACTAGAAATGGAATTAGGCTAAATAATACTCCATTAGGATTATTCCCCATTTTATCCCACCTATCAACTTATTGATTCCATGTACACGTACCTACTTCGTGCCGAAAATACGGTCGCCCGCATCGCCCAGTCCCGGGCAGATGTACGCGTGCTCGTTCAGGCAGCGGTCCAAATGTCCGCAGTAAATCTGGATATCGGGATGCGTCTCATGCAGTCTTTTAAGTCCGTCCGGTGCTGCAATGATGCACATAAACTTAATGTTCTTGCCGCCCTTTTGCTTAATGAAGTCTACAGCAGCCACAGCGGAGCCGCCTGTCGCCAGCATGGGGTCCACCACAACAGCGATACGCTCATTGATGGATTCGGGAAGCTTGCAATAGTACTCATGAGGTTCATGCGTTTCCGGATCACGGTAAAGTCCTACATGGCCGACCTTTGCAGACGGCACCAGAGTGAGAATACTGTTTACCATACCAAGGCCTGCACGCAAAACAGGAATGACAGCCAGTTTTTTGCCAGAAATCATAGGTGTCATACAGGTTTCAAGCGGTGTGGTAACCTCCACGTCTTCTGTAGGCAGATCTCTCAGAGCCTCGTACCCCATAAGAATCCCAATTTCCTCTACAAGCTTGCGAAACTCATTGGTTCCTGTCCTGTAATCACGAAGCATAGAAATTTTGTGCTGGATCAGCGGATGATCCATGATATATACCTGTTCCATATCTCAAATCCTCTCTTATCTGTGGTTTTCAGTTCTTTCTATTATAATACATATACTTCCATTACAAAAGGGGAAAAACAGAATTTACTTTTAGATTTCCATATGTTATGATATCGAAGTACGATTTAACCAACATTGAGGTGACCTAAGATGAAAACTTTGGAAATTGTCTGCACCTTAACTGAATATGTGGAATTTTGGACAGGCTGTCATTAGACAGTCTGTTTTTTTGTACCGCTTTATCAAAGTAGCAAATCATTTCATAGAAAGAAGGAATTGTCATGACACAAAAAACAGCCTTACACAAATACTTCCGGGATTTTGCGGCTATCCTCTTCGGAAACACCGTCTATGCCCTGGGTATCGTTGCCTTTCTGCTGCCCAACGGCATTATCACCGGCGGCACCACGGGACTTGCCCTTTGTACACGCCACTATTTCGGACTGCCGATTTCCGCCTTTGCACTGTTTTTCAACGCTGCCATGTTTGTGCTTGGAGTTCTCGTCCTGGGAAAGGCTTTCGCTCTCACCACTCTGGTCAGCTCCTTTTATTATCCGTTTATCCTCGATATCCTGCAGCGCTTCCCCGCGCTTTCCACCATCACCAGCGACAAAATGCTGGCAACTGTGTGCGCAGGGCTTTTAATCGGTTTCGGCATCGGTATTGTCATCCGCGCCGGAGCATCCACAGGCGGTATGGATATCCCTCCCCTGGTGCTTAACCGCCGCCTGGGAATCCCGGTATCCGTTTCCCTGTATGTATTTGACTTTATCATCCTCATCCTGCAGATGACCTTCTCGGATGTGGAAGAAAGCATTTACGGCATCCTGCTTGTACTTATCTACACCTTTGTCCTGGATAAAGTGCTCACCCTCGGCATGGCGCAGACCCAGGTAAAAATCGTCAGCAAGAATTACGAAGAAATCAATAATGCGATCAATACCCAGCTTGACCGCGGCTCCACCCTGATTCAGGCCGAGACCGGATACCTGCGCAGGGACCGGCCCATGGTGCTCACTGTCATATCCAACCGGGAATTAATCCGGCTGAATAAAATTGTCATGGAAATCGACCCGTCCGCGTTCATGGTGATCAGCAAGGTGAATGAAGTGAAAGGAAAAGGCTTCACCCTTCCAAAGGTTCCGCGCTCGACACCAAAAACCGCAAAATCAAATACCCCGTAGCACATCCGCCATGCCTGCCTGGCTTTGCTGCACGCCATATATCCGCTGTTAATATCTGCCGTTCACATTTAACATTTACATTTGCTTGCGAACAATGCGGTACTCGTCTCCCATCTGGAAATAAGGACAATCCTGAAACTTTCCTGTGATGAACCTGGCCATCTCATCCTCGTCCAGGTTCACCTCACAGGTGAAGCATTCATAAACCTCATCGTATGTATAATTAGCACAGTATTCGCAATTAGATTTCTTGCTCATATAATCTATCCTCCTATGTTACGTTATATCCAGTATGCACAAATTTTGCATCTTGCACTACATCTAATTCGTATCTTATACTGCATCAGTTTCGTATCTTGCACTGTGTCAGTTTCGTATCCTGCATGTATCTGATTCGCATCTTGCACTGCGTCAGTTATGCTTCAAAAAAGTAAAATTCATAGCGTCTGAATATTCATCACTATATGTAAAGCCCAAACCCCGAAAATCCTTTACGCCCTCAGGCTGTGTAATCCCCTCCCGGGAAAGAAACCGCACCATCTCGCCCCGGGCCATCTTGGCAAGCGTACCTTTCTGTATGATTTTCCCATCCTTTTCCTCTCCAAAGATACATGTAATATATGGAAGTCCGGGTTCAAGGTAATCCTCAACACACTTAGAATACTCTTTACTCGCAAGGTTCAAAATCCATTCCGCATCGCGGGAAACTTCTCTAAAAATCTTATCGCCCCAGTACGAATAAAGATTCTTATGCGGCGGCAGGTTAATTTTCGCCTGCATCTCCAAACGATAAGGCACCACACCGTCAAGAGGCTTTACCACACCGTAAAATCCAGATAAGATGCGCAAATGCTCCTGGACAAATTCCCACTGGCTGTCCTCAAACACAGCAGGTGCCATATATTGGTATTGGATTCCTTCATATGAAAGAAGCGCAGGCGTAGGACAGCGTGTGAGGTCCATGTCTGCAAAGCGCTTGTAATTCAGCTCTGCAATCTTGTCATTGCACTTCCATAGTGCTTTGGCCTGCGGGTAAGAAAGACCTTTCATATATTCCTGCAGTTCCCGGGTCTGTTCCATGAAGGCCGGGTAGCCGCGGTATTGCATGATGTCTGTTTCTATATTCATTTTCTTGGCTGGTGAAATAATAATTCTCATTTGTGTCTCCTATGGGCCCCCGCAAAGGTGTTGAACGGTAAGGGGAAGGAACTGGGGGCCTGGGGAAGCGAGCATCACCCTGACGTGGACCAAGCCCCCGCTCCGATTTTCCTTCCGTTCCCCGTTCGATTACTTCCCGGGGGCCCCCCATTCCCCCACATTTTATCATAATTCTATTGTGTAGGAAATACTTTTTCTGGTATACTAAATAATGTTAAAAAATGCTATATTATCACCAGAAAACATCAACTCCGGGCGGCGGCGGGTAATCCTGCGAGGCCTCTTTTTAGGAGATAAAATATGAAGAAGCACTTGTTTTTTATGGATATTTTAGATGAAATAACCAGAACAATCGGCAGACCGCTTTGCGGCTTTCTAGTTTTGCTTGGAATGGCGATGCTTACCGGATGCGGGCAGAAAGAAATCACCGCTACCAGTTTCAAGCTAAATACCATTGTCAAAGTTACAATTTACGATTCCTCGCAGCGCCCCCTTTTGGATGAGTGCATGGCGCTTTGTGATGAATATGAGAATATATTCAGCCGCACGAAAGAAGGCAGTGAGCTGTACAAACTTAACCACCGGGAACTTGAACCTGTTGAAGGAAGTACAGATACTTATGAAATATCCGAACCTCTGGCCGAGCTTTTGTCCACAGGGCTTTCGTATTCCCGGGAATCTCAGGGGGCTTTTGACATTGCCATTGCACCTCTTACTTCGCTTTGGGATTTCACTTCGGAGAAGCCTGTAGTACCCGGAAAGGAGCAGATTGAGAAAGCCGTTGCTGCCTGCAGCTATGAGGATGCCGTTGTACAGGGCACCAGAATAACACTTGGTTCTGCGGACACCGCCTTTGATCTGGGGGCGATAGCCAAGGGTTACATTGCAGATAAGATGAAGGAATTTCTCGAGGCAAAAGGGGTAAAAAGTGCTATCATCAATCTCGGAGGCAATGTGCTTTGCATCGGAGAGAAGCCGGGCAAAAAGGCTTTTCACATTGGAATCCAGAAGCCCTTTGCTGACCGGAATGAAACGATCGCTACCATGGACATCCGCGGGAAATCTGTGGTTTCCTCCGGGATTTACGAGAGGTATTTTGAGAAAGACGGCGAGATATATCATCATATCCTTGACCCCCGCAGCGGTTATCCCTACGACAATGACCTGGTGGCAGTGACGATTATTTCGGACAAATCTGTGGATGGCGATGCGCTCAGCACCACTTGTTTTGCTTTAGGTCTTGAAAAAGGAATGGCTTTCGCAGAGGCAAGGGATGATGTGCAGGCAATCTTTATTACTAAGGATTACCAGGTCCATTATACAAAAGATTTCCAGAAAGAAATCCCTGTATCGGAAACTGTAAAAGCAGCGGACTGACCTTAAAAGGCGCCGCTGCTTCTTTATAATAACACGCACGAATTTTACGCGCAAATAATTACACCTGGCTAAACTGTGCAGTCTAATACCTCACGGCATCCGTTAAATAGGCATGTAATAGTTTATCTGGCTTGCTGCCCGCCGGAATGAACAGAAGGTTTATCGCATGCGACGGGCATATAAGTCATATTTAACATGCCATTCACCGTCATCCTGTACCATTACATCCTGCCAATGAAAATTGTCATCCTCGATTTTGGCAAAGACCCATTTCCTTCTTTCGTCCTCAATATTGGTGAGGACTATCTTATCCCCCTGTTTTCTCGCCTCAAGCCGCATTATTTTTCCTGTAAAGCAATAGGCAATATCCCAGGCATATGTATTTGGATTATAGACGCGAAAGGTCGTTCCAAGTTCAAAATCGGGCAGGATAATAACATCCTGAACCGCCATCCCGTCAAGAACCCATGAAAAATGCCATTCGCCTTGAATTGAGTGGGCATTGCTGTTATCAATGTAGTCGATTTTCCAACTGCCTATGAGCTTGCCAAAATAATTATATTCTTCGGGCACTTCCGCATTTTTACCTTCGCTTGTTAATATCTTAAGAAAGTTTTCCATACCTGATTTCTCCTCTCTTGGCATTCTCTGTGATGGATAGGAATAACACCTCCACACTTCCGACAAGTATATTTCTTTTTCTGCGTTTCCATGAATCTTTCCAAACCGTGCTGACGTTTAAATTCACTATTCTCCATGTGGATTTTTTCCATTTTCATTGCGCATAGCCTAGTTTGCGTTAATTCTCTCTGAATCTTATTCTACCATGTTTCTGAAAGTTTGGAAACTGGACATAACCATTATTTAGAAAACCATACAATCATTATTGACAAAACGACATATATGTCGCATAATAATTTGAGACACGAATGCCGCAAAGGAGATAAAAAAGTGAGTACCAGAGGAGATAAAACACGACAAAACATCTGTGAAAAAGCATATCAATTATTTTCTAAAAGAGGCTACAAGGATATTACAATGAAAGATATCTGCGAAGAAACAGGTCTTAGCCGGGGTGGGTTGTATCGCCATTATGATAGTGTTGAGCAAATATTTTTAGAAATTGTCAATGACTTCTCAGCAAAACAAAAGGACGTGATTTTATCCAAAATTGCAGGCAATATTCCTGCCACTACAATTTTGGATGAGCTTCTTTCAAGATATGCATGCGAAATGACGGATGAGGAGAATTCTTTAAGTCAAGCTATTTATGAATTCTATAGCAATCCCAAGATATCGAAAACAAATAACACAGTAGTCAGACAGTATGAATTATCTAAAGCTGCATGGGTAGAGCTTATTAATTATGGAATATCAACGAAAGAATTTAAAGAAGTTAATCCTGAAGGAGTTTTTAATCTGGTTATTTTTTCATACCAAGGAGTGCGAATGTATAGCAAGCTGATGAAAATTGATGAAGCTATCTCTAATGAAATAATATGTGAAATAAAAAGACTATTGGTACCGGAGGACGTTTGACATGGAGAATAATAATATTTATTTAGTAAGACCCACACTAAAATTGAAGGATAAAGCCTTGAAGTATAGGCAGGAGCATTTTGATAATGGAGAGAACATTATCAATGGAAGTGAGCTGTTTGATAAAGCAGATACGTATGAAGAATGGTTACAGGCAGTAACGGAAAATGCAAGCCCAGAAACAGTAAGCTCCAATTGGGTATTGACAGATACATTTTTTGCTGTTGAGGAACAGGAAGAAATTGTAGGCATGATTGATTTACGGCATACATTGAATGACTTTTTAATCAACCTCGGGAACTGCGGGTATAGCGTGAGGCCCTCGATGAGAAATAAAGGATATGCAACCGAAATGCTCAGGCAAATTCTTAAAGTTGCTAAAAAAGCTGGCATGAATGAATTGTATTTATCGGTAGAGAGAACCAATATTCCCTCAATAAAAACTATTAAGAAAAATGGCGGCATTTATGCACGAAGTTTTGAATTTGAGGGAGAAAAAGCCGATATTTACAAAATTACTTTATTGTAAATCCATCCTTTGGGCCTCACGGCTTGTTTATTAAGGCTTATCTATTAGGATTATTTATGTGGACATTTATCGAAAGAAATTTTATTAACTTCCGTTTTATTTTTCACATAACTACATCTCGTACAAACTTTTAATTTGTACATTGTTAATGTACATCCCCTCGAGGAATTGGGCCTATGCGATGTGCTTTTCTTGGTTTCAAAAGAATGGTGACACCCTATTCTTGCAGGCATTTCATGAAAAGGAATCCACTTGCTGCCTATTAAAATTGCTGTGTCGGCTTCGGTAAAATCGACATAATAGGGTATGGCACTTGCCTCATATAACTCTTCCTCCGAGGAATAAATTGCAAAATATCCACCGTCTCCCAGGGTTTCTTCCGGATTCCAATTTGTGGATGTCAACGGTTCATAAGCCAGAATTGTGGAAGAGCTAAGTGCAATGGTAAACACAGTTGCTGCGGCGGCCAACAATTTTCTACGGACGGATGATTTCTTTCCAAACATAATGTAATTTATCCTCCTTTTTATCACGGCTTTTGAATAAGAAAAGCCATTTTTCCAAACAACAGGCAATGTGTTTTCGCAGGAAGCGCACTCCAGGAGCAGATATATGTAATCCTTGCGTTTCCCGGGAGACAACTCGCTGGTAACGTATTCGTCGCAACGGTACTCGCACAAAATCCCGTAAACTGCCAGCATAATATAAGCAAAAGGATTAAACCAGTGGACGCAGACAACAATAAGACAGATTAGTTTCATTAAGGAATCCCGATTTTTGATGTGGCATTCCTCATGTTTGATAATCATTTGCCGCTGCTCAGGGCCATAAACTTTGTCAGGCATTACGATGAAATGTTTAAAAAATCCTACGGAATAGGGCGAAACGGTACTTTTTGCAGTCAAGATCTTTTCTTGTGTCGCGCCGCAATCCTCCAGAAGTTCTGAATGCAGTTTTAATTTGTGAAAACAGTACTTATAACTAATTGTTTGATAAACAGAAAAAATCAGAATAAGCAGGAACCATAGTATCAAAATCCACAACAGCCAATTGGGAATCCAGATATAGTATTTTCCAATAGATATGGTCAATTCCTTATGGTAGGTGACTTTGTACGGATGCCCGGGGCCAATGGCCAGTCTGCCTGCATATAAGACATCAAAGATAGGCTGGGGAAGGATGTGATATACTAATTGTACAGGCACAAGATAAAAAAACATACTTATCTTCAACATTCTCATTCCAAGAGAAACGCTGAAGGTATGCCTCTGTACAAGCCATATAATAATACATAAAAGTAAAGGTATCGTCCCTGATATGGACATCATTACAATTAGCATATAGTTATAATCCCTTTAGGTAATCCATCAGCTCCGCCTTATCAGAATCTGATAATTTATGGTTTCCGGCAAATGCTCCGATAAACTTTTTAAACGAACCCTGAAAATTGTCATCCACGACTTTCTTTGCATACTGGTGATAATATTCATCGGAACTAATTAGTGGGTAATAAACTTTTCTACGACCGCTTTCGTCTACGCCCAGCACTTCCTTTTTCTGCATACGCAGCAGGAAGGTATTTACGGTCTGCTTCTTCCAGCTCTTATTCTCCGTGGAATTAAAGTGCTCCATGATATCCGCGAAGCAGTTCGGCTCGTCCTGTGACCATAGGTATTTCAATATAAGCAGTTCGGTGTCGCTCAATTCGGTACTCAAATAATCATCCCCCTCAACGTATTATATAGCGTAATACATTTCTAATATAACATACTGCCAAGAGAATACAAGTAAAAATGTCAACAAAGATTGGGAACCTTATTTGTTAAATTTTTCGACAAAAATCTGTTGCGTTACCTACCAGAATGTGGTAAGTTGTTTTTAACAAGTATTACTTGTTGTAATACTCACGAATATATAGAAGTGCACGTTTTATATGTGAAGAAACTATTTAGCATGAAGAAACTATTCAGCGGGATTAGTCCCTTATACCGGATAAGTCTATATGGTTTCTACTTTTTTATCAAGGTACCATAACCTACAGTTACGAAAACGAGGTGTTAAATATGAAGAAAAAAACAGCAGCAATTTTAATAACAATACTATCTTGTTGTTCCTCTCTAAATGTCCAGGCTAAGTACATGGATGTTGATACTTATTCGATTTGTAAAAATGATATTTTCATAGATGTGGAAAACATGAATGTCAAAAAAATAGTAACCGACGTATGTGATAATGGTAAATTCTTTGCGAAAGATTTAGCAGACTGGATGAAGGAGCATGATTTTTATAAAATCACTGAAATAAAGTCAAATGGCGAAACACATCTTTTGTACTATGAATTTGATATGGATAAAGAAGATGAGACAAACGAAATTGCAGATATTGATTTTGGGAATTTAATCTTTGAAAACGACATCATAAAATTCTCAGATACTACTATGGAAAGAGTTGTTTCAAACGCAGGAGGCGGAAATTTTTTTACTGAAGTTTCAAATAATAACTTTTTTGACGATGTTGATTTTTCATCAATGAAGGATCAAATAATTTTACATCAAGATATAATTGACGGGGATGTTGTAGAAGATTCTATTCCACTAGACGATAATGCACCACTTGATGTTCAGAACCCTTAATGTCTTTTAAACTTTAAACACACATCCCGATTTTCCGTAAAAAAAGAAAATCGGGATGTATTCATGAGACACCGCATTACAGGACAATCGTGACTAAACGCAGCAAAATAATAGTCTTTGTATAGTTTCCCTGATTGGGCAGCTTTTCTTTAATACACACTTAATATCATGTATATAATTCCCATGCAGATCAATTCCGCAGGAATCCCATCCAGCGCAGCTTTCCGCGTGGTGTCCTGCTGCTGTTTTCTAACCGAAAGGAAAAATCCCAGTGTCACGACGCCGGCAGCCAAAGCTCCAAAGACTTCCCCCAGCGTCTCAAATAAAAAGGGCCTTGTGTAAAATATGGCAGGAAGAACCACTATAAGAGTACTGATACCGCGGCAGGTCTTTCCCAGAATCATGCAGGCAAGACCAAGCACCACTCCCGCAGCCAGAAATGCAAACATTGGTTTTTGGAAACTGCCTGAACGAAACGCAAAATCCACACCACAATATCCAAATACTGTACCCGTGGACAGAAACTCACGCAGAATCCCGAAAATAATCCACAGTGCCCACACAATCGCGCACTCCCAAAGGAGATTGTCAAATGCTCCTCTATTTCTCAGATTAAAATATATCTCTTCCGCCGCAAGTACCCCAATCACACCCTGCATCACAAAAAGAACCGCACTTCTCTGCATACCCAGAATATAAAAGCCAAGCTCAAAACTACACGCGCTAAAAGCACCCGCGCCAATCCACAGCATCCCTCTCAAGCTCCATCCGGGCAGTGTGTCCCGGATATCCCATACCAGCTCTCCGACCGCTGATACCGCTGCTGCCACCAGGATTACTAAAATCCCTGAAACAAATGCCTCCCGCATATCTGCAGAAAACAGAACGATTCCCAGACCAAAGGCTCCCGCCGGAAACTCTGCCCGTCTTAATTTTGCCCCCGTCATTCCACTGCCTCCTGGAGAAATTCATAAGCAAGGTTGATTCCCTCCGCCACTGCACCGGAAGAAATTGTCGCTCCGGTGATTCCATCCATCGGTGAAGCATGACCCGCAACCTCGGCCGATGTTTCCTGCTCTGACCGCCGGCCTATCTGCGCCGTCGTTTCCTCTGACCAGTGGCCTATCTGCGCCGTCGTTTCCTCCGCAGGCTGCCCCGTCTCCTGCTCCTCTTCCTTTTCTTCCTCCCGATCAGTCGTCACATCAGGCTCTTCCATCCCGGCCGCCTCTCGCAGACATTCCCCGGCCAGATTAAGAAAACCTCCAATAGATATGCTCACCCCTGCCACCGCATCTGTTTTTCCCTGGTCGTCCATGGGCAGCGCGGTAAGGGCCTGATTTTCCACCAATGCAGCGGCCAAAGCCTCGGCCTGTTCTTTCCAGGTAAGCCCCTCCTCAGTCATGGTGTATTCCCCGGTTTCGGATAATTTCGCCTTGGATTGCCCGTCCTCTGTTACGCCGTCCCAGGTTACGCCAGTAATTTTCCCATCCTCAATGGTCACAGAAACCACGTCCGTAAACCCAGTGTCATCCGGCTCTCCCTTGGCCACATAGGTACCGTCGCTGAATTTTGCATTCTCCAGCTCATCCAGGGATTTACGCTGCTCCTCGCGGGAAGCTTCCCCGCCGCCAACGTTACTTGCACCAGAGCCACTCTCATTCCCGTCGGAACCATCCGCACCACCAAAATCCACCGGTGCCTCCATGCCGCTGAACTGCCGCAGGAAATCATCCTCAGTTATCCTCGCCCCCAGTCCTTCCGTCTCGGACTGCTCAAGCACGGCCACGGTTTCAAGAGTTTTCTTATCCTCTCTGAAATTCACCTGCATAGTGATATCCCCGCCGTAACCCTTAGTTTTTACCACTGTCTCATACCCGCCTTCCGCGAGATGTACAGCCCGTTCCATTCCCGGTGTGCCTTTCACATCCAGCTCCCGGCCCACAGCAGCCGAATCTGATGTATCTCCGCCTTCGCCTCCACCGGTAACCGCCTTTGTTCCCAAAATAACGCCAAAAGAAAGAAGCGTCACTACCACAAGTCCAATAATTCCCCGCATACTTTTGCTATCCATTTTCATCCCTCCAAATCTATAACGGTTTATAAGTCCTGTCCACACCATATACATGTCTCTTGTACAAGCTTGACATAGCTCCGCTCAGACAATTTGCAGTCAAAATCCCAAAGCACACGCCCTCGGGATACACACTGTATATCCGAAACAGCGACGTCAGCACGCCCGCCGTAACTGCATAAAGAATCTTGCCCTTCCGCGATACAAACATATAGTCAGTAAGCATATAACATGCCCCAAGAATCAGCCCGCCGCTCAGCAGGTTTTCCAGAATATCCCCGGTAAACAGCCCTTGAGGACCGAGCACAAAGGTTACCGCAGCCACTGTCCCTGTATAGATCAGCGCCGCTCCTGCATTTACCGCGCCTTTATAGCAAAGATATGCAAACCCCACCAGTAGTAACAGCTTGCTTGTTTCTCCCAGAGAACCAGGAATTGCGCCCACAAACATCTCCCAGTAGGAATATGGGTTCTCACCGCCGCTTTTGATACTCCCGAGAATTGTCGCCGAGGTCACGGCATCTGTCCCTGCACTTCCGGGCAGCACATACTGCATAACCCTGCCCGGCCACACCAGCATCACAAAAAGCCTTCCCAAAAGCGCAGGATTGACAAAGTTATTTCCTATTCCTCCGAGCAACTGTTTCGCAATCAGAATCGTAAAAATCCCGGCAGAAATCACCACCCAGTAAGGCGTTGTCACCGGAAGATTCATAGCTAGCAGAATCCCGGTCACAGCGGCACTTAAATCCCCCACTGTTACCGGACTTTTTGTAAGCTTCTGCCAGACATACTCCGTGAGAACGCATACAGCCACAGATGCTGCCGCCAGGCCCAAAGCCCTCATCCCAAAGAAATACGCCGCACCGAGAAGCGCCGGAACAAGCGCAATGCACACATCCCCCATAATCCCTCTGGAGCTGCGCTTAGTACGCAGATAAGGTGCTACCGGAAATTTTTCGGCCTGCCGCACTAAAATATCTGCACTACCTGTAACGTCTGCAATCTCTGTCATTGCTTCACATCCCTTCTCTTCTTCAGCATATTTTTCGCCTCGGTAATGTGGTAAGCGAGCTCCCTCTTCGCCGGGCACACATAGGAGCAGCACCCGCACGAAATACATTCACTGGCGTAAAGTCCCTTGCAGATATCCCACTTTCCTTTCAAATACGCAGTCTCGATATTGATTGGCGAAAGCCCCGCCGGGCATGCTCCGATACACGCACCGCAGCGGATGCACGGACGTACGTCCCAGCCCTTTCCCTGAATCACCACCAGTCCCGAGGTCGTAAGCTGTACCTGGCCCAAATCCTCCTCATGCCAGTTTACAGCCACACATTTCCCTGTCATAGGGCCGCCTATGATGACCATATTATCCCTGCATGTAACCCCGCCGCTCTCTAAAAGCAAATCCTTAAGCGGCGTACCCACAGGTGCTAAATAGTTGGCCGGACGGGAGACAGCTCCGGTAACTGTGACCACGCGGCTTACAGGTTTTTCATGACCAAATACAATATCCGCAGCAGCCTTAGCCGTCGCCACATTGCTGACAATCACTCCCACGTCGGCCGGGAAACCGCCCATAGGCACCTCCACCCCCAACACGGTCTGAATGAGCTGCCTTTCCCCGCCTTGCGGATATTTCACAGGCAGAATACATATTTCAACGCCTGGTAAACCCTCTGTGATTTTCATCAGGATATCAGCTGCCTTACGCTTATTATCCTCAATGCAAATCACCGCGCATTTAGCGCCCGCCGCCTTTTTTAACAGAAGAATACCATTCACCACAGCGGGGCCACATTCCACCATCAGACGAAAATCACACGTAAGGTACGGTTCACATTCAGCCGCATTAATCAACACCGTCTCAATGTCCTTATCCGTCTTATACTTAATGCTGGTGGGAAACCCTGCGCCGCCCATACCCACCAGTCCGCTTTCTTCCAGAAGCTCGAGAAGCTGGTGCCTTTTGTACTCGGATACATCCATTGGCTTCAACTCGTATTCCCGGGGTGGTCCGGGCTCTTTCATACGGAACCGCTCAATCGGTTTATTGTAAGTCAAAAGCTTGTCCCTGCCGTCTGTGGGATGGATCCCCCCGGGAAACACACCTTTTATTTTTCTGAACATCGCCGTATCCTCATCCTTTCGCACAAATTTCACAACACACCTGTGAAAAACAAACACCGGATAATCCTTATTCAGAAATTATCCGGTGTCAAGCTTTCTATTCTTTGTTAGTATGTGGTTTTTCTTCAAAAATATGAGTAAGTTACACTATTTCTTCTTCCCCACCGGCGCGGCATATACGGAAAATTCGCAGTCCGTCTCCGCTGATGGTCCCGGCGCAAAGCCCAGCAGCTCATCAAGACGCTCCTGATCATAAGACCCGATGGCACAAGTTCCACAGCCTGCAGCTTCACACGCAAGATAAAGATTTTCGCATACATGGCCTGCATCCAGCAACATATATTTGTGCGCCTGCATACCGTAACGCCATTCCGTACGGTAAGGCAGAACAGTCCACACGAAAGTGACCGGAGCCTCTGCCGCGAATTTCTGCCCGTTCAGAGCCTCTGTCAGCTCCAGTGCATAATCGTCCCTGTCCTCCCATAACTCCAGCTCATGCCCTGCAGGCAGATAATGATAAATCCCCGGCGAAATCCCTTCCACACTACGTATAAACAAATACGTTTCAAAGGGATGGCGCGAGCCTGCAGAAGGCACATTCCGAAATGTCACCTGCCGTGATTTTCCCGCATACCTGCGCACGCCCTGGGTCGCCCAAAGGAGAAATGACAGTTCTTTTAATGAAACTTCCTCCTCCGCATAAACCCGGCAGCTCTCTCTTTCCGCCAACAGACTAAAAATCCCTTTGTTCCCAACCACATCCTCAAAATCCATAGGCAGGGCAATCCTCGCGGTGCCCTTTGCTTCCTTAAGAGGCATGGGAAACGGTAATTTCTGCTGCTGGTCAGTAGGCTCCGCACCGGCATACTCTGCGGTATAGCCCTTCATCATTTCCCGCTGTCTAAGAATTTTATATCTTGTTGTTTCATTCATAATCTTACCTCCTGCATCATGTTGGTGTAGTTAAGAACCACTGCTGATTTAATTCCCTGCACTGCTTTTATTTTCCCTATATTTATCCGCTAGTCTTCAATCCCCCCACGGATAATATTCAAACCAGTCAAAATCTGCATAGTTATCGGATAGCTGTCCGTTAGAAGTCCCATACATTCCCAGATAAGCTCCCACAAATCCACCCGCAACATTGGTGGACAAAAGCGTTGCATCCACACCGTCGGCAAATGGAATATATTCCTGCTCTCTGAACCCATAAGAAAAACAATACGTCTCACAGTCATTTTGAACTCTCAGATAAATCCGCCCTGAATTCCCCGGAAGTTCAATACGCTTAAGCTCCTCCTTCACAATGTTCGTCTCATAATACTCACACTCGATACACTGTGCGTCATTATAATGCCTGGACAGCACCAAATAAAGTTTCCCCATCTCCCGCTTCACTGTGAACAAATAATTGAATTCATTACTCTGCACCAACGCCATACCGGCTTCCTCGCCGTCTGCCCCGGGAGAGAACTCCATAGCACATCCCGCGCCGAAATACTGATGCTGCTGTCTCCTGCCGATAAACGAAGGCGTGATGTAATCCCGGTCAATCCCGTCACTGCTAAACTTCATTCTCAAATATCCGGGCCTTTCTGTCAAGGTGTAAAAATCTGTGCGCACAGACCGGAATTGATTCCACTGCATTCCCAGAACACCATCCTCAAAATTATCACAAGGGCTTGGCTTCATCCATGGATGCCATGGCAAGTCAGGACGGAGCTCTCTCTCGTTTACAAGCCCATTTTCATTATCAATACGGGGCCATCCGTCCTTTTCCCAAGTGATAGGGATCAGGAACGTCTCTCTTCCGGTATTAAACTGGGCTCCGTCATAAGGCCGCACACCAAGAAGCACCATCCACCATTGACCATTCTGTGTTTCTACCAAATCCCCATGGCCCACCACAGAAATCGGATGTACCAGACTGAGATGACGGTGACTTACAATAGGGTTTCTCTGACACACCTCATATTCTCCGTCAATCTGCTTTGCCCTCGCCATCATCACACTATGGTTGGTAAAAGTACCGCCCTCTGCCACCATAAGATAATACCAGCCGTTTATTTTATAAATGTGAGGCGCCTCAATATACTTGGCATGACAAACATCCCCGTCCCAGATAACTTTACGCTCTCCTTTAAACTGGAACGTTTGAGAATCCAGTTCACAGAGATAAATACCGTGATGTCCCGGGTACTTAGCCGGGTCACAGATAAAGTTTCCGCAATACCAAACCCTGCCGTCATCATCAAAGAAAATGGATGGGTCAATCCCGTCTGCACCCTCAATGACCACAGGATCAGACCAAGGTCCTGCAGGGTTCTCCGCTGTCACAATAAAGTTGCATCTCTGGGCCTCCCTGCCCTCGGACACATACGTATTGATGATATAAAAAACACCTTCATGATAACGGATGGTAGGTGCCCAAAGCCCCTCGGAATGGGCTGCTTTTCGGTAATCAATCTGCTCCGGCCTGCTGATGGCATGTCCTAACTGCCTCCAATTCACCAGGTCCTTGCTGTGGAACACCGGAAGCCCCGGAAAATAGCAGAATGATGATGTGACCATATAATAGTCCTCTCCCACCCGGCACACGGACGGGTCCGGATAAAACCCTTTCAGTATAGGGTTCGTAAATGTTTTTTTCACTTATCTTTCCTCCTAATTTTTAATAACTCCTGCATTTTTATTTTATAGGTAACGGCAAATTTATTTGACGTTTACTATAATAGGGATGCGGATCTCTATGACCGTCCCCTTATCAGGTTCACTGTTGATAGACAGGGAATGCTGTCCGCCATAAACAAGCTTCAGCTTTTCCGCAATATTCCCTATTCCGATAGGCCGGAGCTTAGAACGGCCCTTTCCTGCGGCATCTTCGTCCCGGGCATTGAGCAGCTTTTCAATCTGTCCCTCCTCAAACCCTACGCCGTTATCTCTGATCTCTATTGCAAGCATATCATCCTCTTTCCTTGCGGACAATACAATTTTGCACTCTCTGCCATCCTCAACCGGACATATCCCATGAAGTATTGCATTCTCTATAAGAGGCTGCAGGATGTTTTTCGGAATAAAAACATCTTCCAGTCCAGGCCCTTTCTCAGATTCAAAAGCAAACATATCCATATACCGGTATCTCTGGATAAGGATATACTTATCAATCACCTCAAACTCTACATCCAGCTTTTCATAAAGGCTGTTCGTCCCCAAATGGATACTGTCCTGGAGCAGATAAATAAAAGCTCCCGTAAGCTGGATCACAGCGTCATGCTTCTTTTGCCTCGCCAGATAGATTACGGAATTCAAAGTGTTATAAATAAAATGAGGGTTTATTTTTGCCAAAAGAAGTTCAAAGGCTACCTGCTGCTTTGCTTTTTCATTCTCCAGCGCCTCATCCATAAACTCCTTTGATTTCACCTCCATATAGCGGAATCCTGTGGAGATGTTCTCCATCTCCACAGAACCGGAAAGATTAAGCTCCACCTCCATATTTCCGTCCGCAAACTGGTGCATGGCTCCCTCCAGAGCCTTAATCTGCCTAGAAATCCGATTCAGGAGAGGGAACACCAGAATTAATATCATACCTATACCAAGCACGCTGATCACCAGCGCCATTCCGATAAACACTTTGTTTGAAAATATTCCTGTACGTATTTTACTAAAACGCATCGCGCTCAGCCATTTCACATCCTTAAGTAATCTTGCTGATATATAATGGCCGTCATACTTCTGCACAGTCTGTGCGTTCCATTGTATTTCCTGTGGAAGAAAATTCTCCCACCGCCCCTTCCTGTTACGGCTGTAGAGACAATCCCCCGCCTCATCCCATAAGCCTATACTCTCGATCACATCCGACGTGTGGAACAAATCCTTCATAAGAATGTCCATATCAACATTCATAATGATCTTCCCCGAAGGCTTGAATTTCTCATTACCATACTCATAAATGTCTGTCACACAACTGATAAGTGTACACTTTTGAATCTGGGTCGTGCCCGGGAATTCATAAGCAGGGATAAATCCAACGGTATCCAGAATACTCCCCCCGTCTAATGCCTTTTCCTCAAACCATTCAGAGAAAAAATCATCAAACGGAGATTGGTTCCAGTAAATCTTCCCCTCCGAATTAACAATACAGAAGCTATGGACATAAGGCTGCAGAATAGTGATATTCTTAAGTGATCTAACCAGCTCCGTCACAGCCTTCACCTCCTGGGCCGGCTGCAGGAATGTACCTGACCGGAGAAAACTGCGCACCCCTTCATCTGCAGACAAAGACTGCCCCATTTGATAAACATTTTCTAACGTATTGTTTAATTGCGAAAACACCTCCGTGGCACTGTCATTGTAATGCCTGGATATATTTGCCTCTGAAATATTCTGAAGGGAAACGTATGCCAGTGCTGCAAAGCTGACCAGCATGACCCCTGTCACAAGAAGCAATCTTGTCATGATCAAATACTTTAATGATTTTCTCATATGCACTCCTATAGCTCGGTAAACCGCTGACGGTATTCAATCGGTGTCATTCCTGTCTGCTCCTTGAATATGCGGCTGAAGTACTGACTGCCGGAGAACCCGGATCTTCCGGCGATTTCCGCTGTCTTGAGATTCGTTGTCACCAGGAGAGATTTTGCATGACGTATCCTGCGTTCTGTCAGATACTCATTGAAGGTCATTCCTGTATCCTTACGGAATTTCTGTCCTACATAGACACTGTTGCTGTTGAGCTGGTCTGCAATCTCATTCAAGGTAGGCGCCAGATGATAATTGGCATTAATATACCGGATAATGTAATTACTCATAGGTGAATATTTTTCCCTTACACAATATTCCCGGTGAAAATTGTCCAGCTCCTCCATAAGCATGTCCCTCACTTCCCTGGCATCCGAAGAAGAAAACAAGCTACTGTGGGAAAATGTATACTGGGAATCCATTTTTCTGATAAATGAAAGCAGTCCGTCACAATACTGGTGAAAAGACGTACTGTTTTTCGTAAGGATACTTTTATGAAACCCCTGCTCCAGATTCTGACGCATGCCCTGGAAATCATGTAGAAACATATGCTCACATAAAAACCCGGTATTCACTCCCTGTCCTGTGTAAGTCCTGGTATTCTCAACAATAAGCAGAGGATTTCTGCCTTCAAATATATATTGACCGCAATATCTCCTCAGCAGATGATAGTCATAATAAAACTCCTCCAGCACTGTGGTATGAGCAAAGCACACGGCAAACATAGGCACATCCAGATTTTCCCGCAGGCACATGGATATTTTTCTTAATTCCTCCAGCAATGCAGTCTTACTTGCCCCTGCTCCCGGTCGCAAAGTCACCAGCAAATCTCCCTCGACCACAAATACGTCCAGAAGCCGCAGACCCTCTCTTCCCAAACTTTTATGCATTGCAGACGCATGGAAATAGATGGGTGCAGTCTCGTTCTCCCTGTTCAGACAGGGCAAAATCGGCGTCACCAGCAAAAATACAAAGGGTGTTTCGTATTCCTTAAGATGTGCCATTTCTTCCCCCGATATATTTTCAAAATACGCTTCTGTGCCTAGTATACATTGAATCACCTGGCTCCTGAGGAGGTTTGAATCTTTTCTTCTTTTGCGAATGGTATTTTTTATCTTTTCTAATTCCTCAATGAGCACCTGCTCTGTGAGCTGATGCTTGACCAGATAGGACTGTATTCCCAGGGAAATGGCTCTCTGCGCATAACCGAAATCCATATAACCACTAAGAATCACAATAATCACCGAAGGATTAATCTCCTTCAATTTTTCCGAAAGCTCTAATCCGTCCATAGACGGCATAGAAACATCCACAAATACCACATCGGGAGTATGCAGCCGCATGAGCTTCAATGCCCCTGCAGCACTATGGGCAGTTCCGGCTATACAGAATCCATATTTATTCCAGTCAATAATAGAAATCATATCCTGTATTACAATCGGTTCATCATCCACTAAGATAACCTTCAACTGTTCCATTCCCTTACCTCTCCCTTCGTTTTTACCAATATAGCACAATCATTTTTCTCTCTCAAGGCAAAAAATGTTAAAATTGCACATACAAATATGTATTTGGTGCATTTTTAATGTAAATGTAAGATAAGTTCACAAAAGCTATGATTTCTATAATTGTTTTCAATGATACACACCTATATAATATGCATCATAAAAGGTTAACCAAACTCCACCGTGATATCGCGCTGTACAAAAAGATGAACAAAAAAGAAAGGGTTTAAAATCATGAAAAAGAATACCGTGAACAAATTAATGGCCTGTGTGCTTACGGCCGCCTTAACAACCGGACTTACAGCACTTCCCGCACTTGCCGGCGAAAGCAAGGATGAGCCTGTGACTCTTACCATGTGGGGCTGGAATGCAGGTGATATTGAAATTATTTTTGAGGAATACAAAAAGGCAACAGGCGCTAATGTAGAGTTAAATTACGTGCCCGTCCAGACCGGCGAAGTATTCCAGAAGCTGCAGACCAACTTGAGCGCCGGATTAGAAATGCCGGATCTGGTACCGTCAGAGATTAACCAGCGCGGAACAATGATCGGCCTGGATATCTGGGAGGATTTAAGTCAGGAGCCCTATAATTTTGATGAATCTACGATTTTTGACTACTATCTTCCTCTCTGTAAAAACGACAGAGGCGAAATGGTCTGTCTGCCAAGAGACATGAGCACCGCAGGTCTGGCATACAAAAAGGACTTGGCGAAAGAATATCTGGGAACAGATGACCCCGCTGAACTGGAAGCAATGCTTAGCGACTGGGATGCCTTTAAAGAAAAGGGCCTTGAGGTACAGGAAAAATCTGACGGAAAAGTATTCATGTTTGCAAGTCTGACCAATGTAAAACAGATTCTCGACGGACAGAACGCCACACCTGTCATCGAGGACGGCAAGCTGAATCTTGACGCATCCGTACGTGATACCGTTGAAAAAATGGTAGACTTCCGTGACAACCGCATTGTAGACAATATCAGCGAATCATCACCTTCCTACAGTGCCTCCTATGCGGACGACCTGCATATCTTCTACCCTTGTGCGGGCTGGACTCCATCCTTTGTCATTGCTCCAAACGACCCGGAAGGCAAGGATGCATGGGGCTTGATGGTTCCTCCGAACGGCTGCTTTAACTGGGGTGGTTCCGGACATTTAATTCCTAAGACCGCTGCCCACAAGGAAGAGGCTTATCAGTTCGCAAGCTGGCTGATCACCAAGGAGGGAAGCATCATCCAGCATGACCTCCTGGATTATAATCAGGCAAACAAAGAAATCTATGAAGACGAACAGTATGTACATATGGAAAATGAATATTTTGGGGACCAGGATTTAGGTGAAATCCTCTTTGTAAAGGCTGTAAGCACCATGAATGTACGTCCCGTATCACCTTACGATGTGACCATTTTGGATACCTGGAATCTGGTAACTGACACCATAAACAATGATCCGTCTGTGGATACCGAATATGCAATGCAGATGTTTGAGGAAGAGCTCATCAACAAAATACCTGATTTACAGTAAATGTATGGCCGGAGCGGTTTCTAACCGTTTCCGGCCTTAGAAAAAGGAGGCGTACCCCATGCAGAAAAAGAAAAGAAAACTGCGGGCTATCAACATCTGCCCTTATTTATTTGTCCTTCCTTTTCTTGTGATCTATCTTACCTTTAATTTCTATCCCCTGGTATATTCCTTTTTTATCAGCCTCACGTCCTGGGACGGGTTTGGTGAATCTGTATTTATAGGGTTTAAGAATTACGTAGATATTTTCACGAAGGACCCGTATTTTATAAAATCAATAAAAAACACTCTGATATTTATGGCATTTAATCTGCCTATCAATATTATCGGCGGCCTGCTTCTGGCTTCTGCTTTGAACAGCCGTCTGTTGAAAAGAAACGGTTTTTTCCGGACAGCCACCTTCCTTCCCTACCTGACTATACCGGTAGCAATCGGTGTGCTATTCAGTCTCCTTTTTGACTGGAACTCCGGTTTAGTGAACAAAATTCTCAGTGCGGTAGGGCTCATTGACCAAAATATCAACTTCCTGGGAGTTCCCTTTCTCGCAAGAATGGTTGTTGTGATAATGATCTGCTGGAAATACATTGGTTACCATATGATATTTTTTAATGCGGGAATCATTGGCATTCCAACGGAGCTGTATGAGGCAGCGGAAGTTGACGGTGCCACTGCCGTTCAAAAATTCTTTAAGATTACGGTCCCTATGCTCCGCCCGATTATTGAATTTTTACTGATCATGAACATTATCTGGGGATTCCAGTTGTTTGACGAACCAAATATCCTTTTCTCACCCTGGATATCCTCCAGCGGTGCCGCCGGAGTGGTGGGCGGTCCCAGACGTTGTGCTATGACTGCTGTCTGGAATTTGTACGATACCACCTTCGGCACACAGATGCAGTACGGAAAAGGTGCAGCCATTTCCTATGGCCTGTTTATGTTTATCTTTTTATTTTCCGGTGTCGGCCTGCTTCTGGTAAAACTCCTTAACCGAAATAAATCAGGAGGTGATTCCCATGAAATTTAACCGAAAAAAATCTATTGCCCTGTATGTGATATTGGGAATTGTTGCTTTAATCTGTATTCTTCCTTTTTATATGATGCTCACAATGAGCACCCAGTACACCGAGGACATTTACAAAGGCATTACCCTGCTGCCCGGCAAATACCTCTTGGACAATCTGAAAACTGTTTTTAACGCACACTTTGAAGTTTATTACCGCAACAGCCTGATTGTGTCCCTATCCACAACGGTACTTTCAGCCATTGTCAGCACTCTGTGCGGTTACGGACTTGCAAAATACAAATTTCCGGGAAGAAGCTTCATCTTTGGCTTTATCATGGTGACCATGATGATTCCCACTCAGCTTGGCCTGGTAGCCTTCGTGGTTGAGATGAAGCACTTCGGCTGGATGGGAACTCTGCTTCCCCTCATTATCCCAAGTGCGGCCAGCGGATTCGGTGTTTACTGGATGCGCAATTATATTGACAGCGGCATCCCCACAGAGCTCCTGGAAAGCGGACGGATTGACGGGGCAGGGGAATTCCGTATCCTTGGCAGTATCGTGGTCCCGTGCATCAAGCCTGCGGTCATGTCTCTGTCTCTGATGAACTTCGTCACAAGCTGGAATTCTTACCTGCTGCCTCTGATCGTACTTAATAAAAATGAAACCTATACCGTCCCAATTGGAATCGTAAACCTGAATTCTGCTTACAGAAATGACCTTGCAGCAAAAATAACAGCGCTTTCCATAGGTATCATCCCCCTGCTGATCCTGTTTCTGCTCACCTCCAAATCCTTTATAAAGGGCATCACTATGGGAGCTGTTAAGGGTTGACCGTCGTGAACGGAATTTAGAGTCCAATTTAAGCTTAAGGAACAAGATGGATAATTCCTTACCGGCTATAAGAGGTATTAACCATAAATATATTGTAGTAGAAAGGAAAAACAATGACAACAATTAAAGACTTAAAATGTGAGTATACCGTATGCCCCATGGGGGTACAGCTTCCTGATCCGTCACTTTCCTTTTCCTGCATCAGTGAGGACAGAGGGAAATATCAGACTGCCTACGAGATTGCCGCTGCTTCTTCTCCGGAAAATCTCGAAAACGGTACCTATGACTTGTGGTATACCGGGAAAGTCATTAGCAGAGACTCCTTTGATATCCGTTATAACGGCCAACCGCTCACCAGCGGCCAGCGAGTTTACTGGATGGTCAGAATCTGGGATGAACAGGGAAATCCCACTCCTTTTTCACACCCCTCCTGGTTTGAAATGGGACTTTTAGACCCGGCTGACTGGAAGGGACGCTGGCTTGGATTTCTCGGAGGCTTGATCGGAAACGGACTTCAGCTCCGATATACCTTTACACTGAAGGAAACGCCGGTTAAGGCGAGAGCGTATGTCGCAGGACTGGGATACTATGAATTCCGTATGAACGGCTCCAAACAGGGCGATGAACTGCTTGAACCGGGTGCCACCGATGTAAGCCGGACAGTCCTGTACCGGTCCTACGATATCCTACTGTCCCTTCGCCCCGGAAACAATACATTAGGTCTAATCCTGGGAACCGGCTGGTACGGTACTCCAAAAGCACTGATGCAGATGAAATTTGAGTATGCGGATGGCTCTGTACAGGAAGAATTTTCCGACTGGGGTATCGGCTGGTATGTGGCAAAAGGCCCTATTTTGTATAACAGTATCTATGACGGCGAGGACTATGACGCACGTATGGAAAAGGATGGATGGGACACTCCTGAATATGAACCCATTTTCCAAAAAGAACACCAGCGTCCCGGCGGCTGGGGACTTGCCACAGTGACAGAGGCTCCCGGCGGCAAGCTCACAGGAAACATAATGCCGCCTATCAGGAAAACAGACAGCATCACCCCTGTGTGCATACATACTTATGAAGACGGCAGAAAACTGTATGATACCGGAGTGAACCTAAGCGGATGGGTGCGCCTGAAAACCTCCGGGGATGCGGGTGCAAAGGTTACTTTAACCTTCTCTGAAACCCTGGAAGATAATATGGAGCTTGATATGAGCTATCTCCGTTTTGCCCGATGCCAGGATTCTTATACCCTACGCGGAGATAGGGAGACGGAGGAATATGCCCCCCGCTTCACTTACCACGGATTCCGTTACTTTACGGTAAAAGTAGAGGGTAATGCTGCTATTCAATCCCTTGAGGCAGAATTTATCCGCAGCGATATGCCCCACAACGCTTCCTTTTCCTGCAGTGACCCATTTTTACAAAAGATGGCGGATGTGATGTGGCACACAGATGCATGTAATCTTCACAGCATCCCCACAGACTGCTGCCAGAGGGATGAACGTCACGGCTGGACCACTGACACCACCTCCCGCACGGAGGGCTGTACCTATCATTTTGATGCCTCGGCCTTCTTTGATAAATGGTTCCAGGATCTCCTGGACACCCAGGATGAACACGGATATTTTGCAGACACGGCCCCTCACCGCTGGGGACGGCGCCCCTGTGACCCTCAGGTAAATACGCCTGTCAGCCTTCCTCTGCTCCTATACCGCACCTATGGAAACAAACGTGTACTGGAAAAGGGCTACTCCGGGCTTAAGGAATATATGCTTTCCCTGCTGAAGGAATCCAAGGAGTATATCATTTCCCGTACAGGCTTCGGGGAATGGGCATGTCCTAAGAGCGAGTGTTATCCCGAACCGGACGGCGCGGGCGCTGTATCCAGACATGTGGACCCTTCCCTGGTGTCCACCGGATATCTGCATCAGTCTCTGCGGCAGATGAAAGAAATTGCGGAGATTTTAGGCAATGATACCGATGCAAAATGGTTTGAGGAACAGGCACAGAATGTCCGTGAACAGTATAATCAGAAATTTTTCCATGAAGATACCCGGAATTACGACAGCGGCAGCCAAAGCTCCAACGCTCTTTCTATGGCCTTGGGACTCGTACCTTGCGAGTATCAGAAAGAAGTCGTAGACAACATTGTTAAGAAAGTCGAAGAAAAGGATTTCCATATGACCACCGGAAACATGGGCACAAAAGCTTTGATTGAGGTTTTGTCCCAGCACGGTAAGGCTGATACTGTATATGCACTTTTTTCCCAGAAAACCTCTCCAAGCTTCGGATATATGCTTGAACAGGGAGCGACCAGTATCTGGGAGCGCTGGGAGGCTGATGAGGATAACAATATTATGAATTCCCATAATCATCCTATGCTTTCAGCTTGTTGTGTCTGGTTTTATAAATACCTGTGCGGCATACAGCAGAAAGAAGATACCGCAGCCTTCCGCGACATCGTGATCGCCCCGGTGATTCCTCAAGCGTTGTCCTGGGCTAATGTCAAAATGGACACCTGCGCTGGCACGGTTGTGTCCTCCTGGAAAAAAGAGGGCGGCAATCTTCTTCTGGAGGTTGAGATACCCTTTGGGGCAAATGCCGTGATTCGTATCCCATCAGAGTACGCACCGGAATCATACACCATCTATGAGAATGGACAGATGTTACCCGGGCAAGACCTTCCTGTGGGTGTATGCTCTGCAAATGTAAGCACTGTAGCTGACGCAGATTATTACGAAATCTCTGTCGAAAGCGGACATTACTCCTTCAGCATCACAGAAAAAGAGGCTTAAATATGAAAAAGAGAGGAATTCATGTTGTTTCATGTTTTCCTCTCTTTTGATAGCTTGTTCTTTTAAGTAGTTGCTATAATTTTTTGCAATAATGTATAGGATTAAGCACAGCCAGCCCCTCTTCCCCAAGAATATACCGCAGCATATCCACATATTCCTCAAAAGTAAGACTTCCATCCGGGGTCAAAAGCTCGAAATCAGTACTGTAAACATTTGCAAACACGCCTGTCTCCTTCAGACCGTTACGAAGATAAAAAGCCTTTCTGCGTCTGCGTTCCTCTGCATTATCCGCCTGCGGGTCCTGCATCTCTATCTCGAAAATATATTTCTTCCCTGCGAATCTCTCCTGCAGCATACGGACCGCTCTCCCGCCATAGCCGCCGCTCCGCTTGTCCGCAGCAATGGCAAAATAATCAAGAAGCGCAGTTTTTTCAGATAACATATTCATGGCAAGTCCCACAAACATATCCTCCTCCACAATTGCAAGCAATTCCATCTTTCCCTCATCCACCAGGCGTTCCATTACAACCCAGGGCTTCTTTTCTTCATCCGGGAAAGCCTCCTCGTAAAGCTTTCGTACATCTTCCTTGTATTTATATCCTTGTGTTGAAATATCTATTAATTCCATAATGTCCCTACTTTCCTACTGTATTATTTATATTTTAATTTTTCTGCGCCTTGCAGTTAGCCATAAGTCATACCAAACTATGCCATACCACGCCGTACCATGCCTTACATTACCGTACCACGCCGTACATTACATAACATAATACCTCCATCCAGCTCTGTAATCGCCGAAGGCTTATCTTCTTACATTATAAATTATACACAATCCTTCCGTATATCTCAATGATTCCCAACATAGATTAAAAGAAAACAAGGTTTGTTGTCATGAGAATAAAATGGAAACCCTTGCTTCTGAGTATTGCCTTTAGTTTAGCTGTGGGCGGATTGTCGGGCTTTTTGGTGCGGAATGATTTTGCCAGCTACCAGGAACTTAACAAGCCCGCTTTTTCGCCTCCAGGATGGGTCTTTCCACTTGTATGGACCATCCTTTATATCCTCATGGGTATTTCAGCGTATATCATCTCCCAGACAAGAAACAGTATGCGGGAGCCTGCGCTCTTTCTCTATGTTGTGCAGCTCATTGTGAATTTCCTCTGGGCTCCGATCTTTTTCGGCGCCGGGTGGTATCTGTTTGCATTTTTCTGGCTGCTGTTTTTAATCTACCTCGTAGCCGCGATGGTGTATGATTTCTATAAAATACAACCCTTTGCGGCCTATCTACAGATTCCTTACCTCCTATGGCTTATCTTTGCCGCTTACCTGAACCTGGGAATCTGGATGCTGAACAGACTATAGCTCTGAGCAGGCCATAATTCCCAATCACGCTCTAATGCCAAAGCTCCCGCAGCAAGCATGGCCGCTTGGCACGTTGCCCGCGGGAATAAATACTTAAAACCGCCGCAGTTCATCCGGCACCTCTTCTTTACTAAGAATGGTGCCGAATCCCCCGCGGCGGTCCTTTTTCTCTTAACCCTCCGGTATCATGTCCGGCCAGGAAAGAATCTCCTGGGCGATCGTCCCCTGATAATCACCCTCGATATCCTGGCTTCTGCCGGCTTCAAAAACATTTGTCTCTGCGCCCCAGACCCGGTCCTCATATTCCCAAACATGGAACCGCAGGCCCCGGAACATAAAATCAATGCTCCCGCAGCCTTCCTCCTCTGTATATTCATATTTAATCTTTTTTCTCTTTAACGCCTCCTGCACCCGTTCTAACCGCATTGTGTACCTCCTCGTCTGATAAAGCCGAAATCCTTAAGTTTCCCCCCACATGGAAACATCAGTTTCTATTATACCAGATTTTTCCTTATATTAAAAGTCAGGTACATCTTTTTTCTCAACTCCTGCCACAAATATCAGCGTCCTCACAATAGCAAGCGCCGCAAGTATCAGCGGAAGCCACGACTGACTGCGCAGTGACAAATCTCCTACCGCCCCTTGCATAATCACAATCAGGATAATAGAGAAAATCACCGCCATTCTTGTAGACTTCATATCCATACCGCCCCATACTGCCAGAAGCACAATGGTCACAACTTCAATGGACTTGACGAGCTGTACACTCCAGAAGCTGAAATCCATAATACTGTAATTCAGAAGAAAATCCGGCGTAAAGAAACAACCACCTGTTTTCAGTGCCACAAATACCACAAGTCTTGTAAACACAGAGGCAATCAAGCTGAACATCCATACAGCAGCAATCTTCGCCACGATCACTTTCTTTCTGCTCACCGGGTAAGTAAACATCAAATGAATGCTTTTATTCTGATACGGCTCTATGAGAAAGGAACTATACATTGAGGTGGTAAAGACCATGAACACTAAATCCATACATGCAGTTACAAGCATAGGCAGTTTGTCGACCATATCAGGCTCTACCTTACCTGTATCCGAATCCAATGCAATTCCCCAAAAGGTAAATGCAAAGAAGAACAGCAATGCTATGGCAGTGATAACTCCAACCTTCATCACATATTTCAGGATTTTATTTTTCTTATATTCCAAACGGATTAATTTCCACATACCGTCGCCCTCCTAATTCTGCTCTGCAGTGCCTGCTTCTGTCATTTTCAGGAAATAATCCTCAAGTGACTCAGCATTCTGTACAATATAGTCGATTGGTACCCCGCCCTCAGTAAGCACTCTCGTAATGTCAGAAACAGTAGCTTCTGTATTGTAAATGCGTACCTTGCAGTCCTCCAATATTTTGAAATTATTAATATGAAGCTGCTCCGTGAGGGCATAAGCCGCCTTTTTCACGGCCTTTGTACCTACCTCAATAAAGTTAAGATTCTGCTTACGGATTTCATCCATCGATACCTCTTTGAGCAGCCGGCCCTGTTGGATCAGGCCAATCGTATCTGCGATGGGCTCTACCTCAGAAAGAATATGGCTGGAAATCACAACTGTCATTCCATATTCCTTGCTGAGCATTTTGAGAAGCTCACGCACCTGCTTCATTCCTGCCGGGTCCAATCCGTTAGCAGGCTCATCCAGAATAAGAAGCTCCGGCTTTGTAAGGACTGCTCGTGCCAATCCCAGGCGCTGCTTCATTCCAAGGGAATACTTTTTCACAATCTGGTCTGCCGCAGACTTCAAATCTAAAAGCTCCAACGCATTATCTACTGCGTCCGGGCTGTAGTAGCCCATGTATTCACAGTGAAGCACCAGGTTTTCCCTGCCGCTTAAACGGTCATAAAACACCGGAAATTCAATAATGCTGGACATCCGTTTGAGCACCTCGTAAGAATCTGCCTGGAGGGTTTCCCCAAAGAGCTCTACTCCTCCGGAAGTTGGCTTCCACAAATTTGTAAGTAATTTCATCGTTGAAGTTTTTCCCGCCCCGTTTGGTCCGAGAAATCCGTATATGTCTCCCTTTTTCACATGAAGATTAACACCGGATACAAGTTTTTTACCGCCAATCTCTTTTGTAAGCTCATGTGTCTGTACAATATAGTCCATTTTAGCCCCTCCTGTTATAACGGCTTTGCATTCCTTAATCATCTCTTTAAAAGCTTCCTCTTAGTTTGCTTTATCTTTTGACGCGTTTCCTCTGACATGATACCATACAACTCCATCCAAAGCCCTGTGCCCAGCATAATACCCATCAATATTTCCGGCATGTCAATCAGTCTCTGCAACGTAAACGCAGCCCCACAAAGCATCAGGCCGATTCCAAATTCTTTTCTTATCATATTTCTCCTCCCATACCCTTTTAATCTCCATTTACAGGAAAGCATTCCCTTGTGTTTATGTAAATGATTATATTGTACGAAACTTTCATAACTGTTGACCAATTCTTACGAATTTCTTTCGATGTAATTATTGAGGCATGTGCGAGTTTGCATAGTTCAAAACACGCCCATATGCGGCTGCGAAGCAGCCCTCCTCTGCACATTGTGTGCATCCCCCCGGAGGGTTATATCATAGGAAAGTGATATTCTTCCTATCAGAACAGATTGGAGTACTTCCCTATGATATAAAATAAGCCGGGGCATGCCCCGGCAATATATTTTGTATTTAGTATTTAAGCAGCGGCAGACGGACCGTAAATACGGTAAGCTTCCACGGCTCACTCTCCACCTGGACAGTCCCACCCATCTTTTCCGCAAGACTTTTCACAATGGTGAGCCCCAGACCATTTCCCTGTATCTCTCTGCTTCGGGAATCCTCCATTGTATACAGCCTGTCAAATATATGAGCCTGATGCTCCCTGGCAATACCTTTCCCATGGTCAAAAATCCTGATAACTGCCTGCTCCCCTTCTTTGGCAAGAGAAATACCCACAAACTTCCCTTCTCCACCATACCGCACCGCATTAGAAATAAGATTAAACAAGATTCGGTCCAGCGCGCTATTATTTCCATATACATACATGGAAAGCTCCGGTATGTCTACTTCCACCTCAGATTCCCACTCCTGCAATATCTGATAGAAATCCAGAATATTACGGCGGCAGGCTTCATTAAGGTTCACTCTCTCCATCTCCAACGGCGCATCCCCGGATTCCAGCTTTGCCAGGTCAAAAAACTGATTGATCATACAAATTACCTGGTCAGCCTTATCCTGCACCTTTCCCAAAAACGGGCTGGTGTTTTCCTCCATCTGCATGATTTCCAGATAGCCGAGAATCACGGTAAGCGGTGTCTTTATGTCATGAGAAATATTCGAAAGCATCCGCTTCGCCCCCATCTCCGTGCGGATGAACTCTGCCTTTCGCCGCTGCCTGTCCTCAAGCACTGCGTTCACCTGAGTGATCAGCCTCTTTATTTCCTCCGAATCATTGAAGGACATCACCTTCTCTTCCGTATCCTCCTCGAGAATATGGGAAAGCTTGTCTGATATTTCACGGATATTACGCTGTAATCTCCGCCTTTCGGACCATTCCTTGAGAAAAGCCAGACAAACCGCCGCAAAAAGCACGGATAATAACAGCAAAATTTTCTGACTCATCCTACTCTCCTAATCTGTAGCCAATCCCCCAGACTGTGACAATATATCTGGGACTTCTGGGATTATCCTCTATCTTGTTGCGCAGCCTGCTGATATGCACGTTCACTGCATTTTCATCTCCACAATAGGCATCATTCCATACATTCGCATAGATCTGCTCCTTTGTATAAACCTTTTTGGGATTTTTCGCAAGCAGCTTCAGAATCTCATATTCCTTAGCTGTAAGGTCTATGCTGAGGCCATTTTTACACACAGTAAAATCGTCCAGATTGATTGTCAGTTCTCCTACATTTAGTGTACCCTGTGTTTCCTCCACATCCTTATGGACGGAATACTGCGTACTGCGGCGGATATTTGCTTTAATGCGTGCGGACAGCTCTGTTACAGAAAAAGGCTTCGTGATATAATCATCCGCACCCAGGCCTAAGCCCAGGGATTTATCAGAATCACTGTCCTTAGCGGAAACAATCAGGATGGGCACTGTGCTTTTCTCCCGTATTTTGCGCATCACTTCCATGCCGCTGAGTCTTGGTATCATCAAATCCAGCAGCACCAGGTCAAAGCTTTCAGAATCAAAGCTCTGCAAAGCCTCCAGACCGTCAAATGCCGTCACGATCTCAAAACCTTCCGTCTCCAGATACCCCTTCAGCATTGCGCTGATCTCCCGGTCATCCTCAACCAATAATATTCTCATTCTTCGCTCCAGCGGGCAAGCGCCTCGTCATAATACTTCTTCGTATCTTCACTGAAACACACCATCGTAACTTCTTCGACTACACCATTCTCCTTACAAAAGTCCATAATCGTCTGCACTGCGATGGGCGCTGCTTTCTCAAGGGGAAAATGATAGACTCCCGTGCTGATAGACGGAAAAGCCACACTTTTACACCCGTACGTGGCAGCCAGTTCCAGACAGCTTTTGTAACAGCTTCTGAGCAGCGTCTCTTCCCCGGAACCGCCGCCTCTCCAGATTGGTCCCGGCGTATGTATGACATACTTTGCAGGCAGTCTGTAGCCCTTCGTGATTTTAGCTTTCCCTGTGGGGCAGCCGTTCAGCGTACGGCACTCCTTCAGAAGCTCAGGTCCCGCTGCCCTGTGGATAGCTCCATCCACTCCTCCGCCGCCCAGCAGAGAAGTATTCGCCGCATTCACGATCGCATCACAGGAAATTTTTGTGATATCTCCTAATATAGTTGTCAACTTCATGCTTTCCCGCCTCCTTGATTCTATACATCTTTTTTAGTATAGCACATTTATTTATGAACCCCAATATGAAATCGCTGCATATATCATTCCCATATATCATTCCATATATCATTCCCCGTTCCCTATCCGTATTTACGTTTTCCTATGGTCACACAGCAAATGTGCAAACGTATGTGAACTCTCACATTTATTCTCTTACTTACTTTTTTATCCTTCCTACTTTTTTATTTGCAGACTTACTCCTATGCCCTCACTAATTATCTGAGCTGCTACCGCACTAAATCGCAAAAAATCTGCCGCACTTTACTCATGCGGCAGATTCTGTATAAAGTTTACTTATTCTGGAAGTGTAGCTTTTATCAGTGCCTTGTGGTCCCCTTTGGAAAGCTGTTTCACTTTTTCCGGGTCGAGGCCCAGGGCTTCGGTCATGCGGCGGCCGTACTCCTCATCCGCCCAGCAGCAATGGACTGCATGGCGGTATTTGATATTCTCGGTAACCGGCGCTATATTGCGCGCGGTATTTTCGATAAGCAAGGCTCTCTGGGCCTCGGTCATCACACGCCATAAATCTCCGCCTGCACGGAAGCAGTCATCTGTCGGATCATCCTGAGGATCATAAGCGTAAAGAGCACCGGAGAGATCTAACGGCGGTTCCATGACATCGGGCTGCGCCGCCCATTCTCCCATACTGTTCGGACTATAAGCAGGAGCTCCGCCATAATTGCCGTCCATACGCATGAAGCCATCACGATGGTAATCATGAACTTCACATTTCGCCCGGTTCACCGGAATCTGATTATAATTCACACCAAGGCGGTATCTCTGTGCATCACCGTATACAAAGAGCCGTCCCTGAAGGAATTTGTCCGGAGAAAATCCAATTCCCGGAACCACATGAGCGGGTGTAAATGCCGCCTGCTCAACCTCCGCGAAATAGTTCTCCGGGTTGCGGTTCAGCTCCAGTACGCCTACCTCATGAAGAGGATATTCGCTGTGTCGCCATATCTTCGTAATATCAAACGGATTTTCATAGTGGTTCTTTGCCTGCTCCTCTGTCATAATCTGCACGTACATGGTCCAACGAGGGTAATCACCTTTCTCAATAGCCTCATATAAATCACGTCCATGGCTCTCACGATCCTTAGCGATAAGCATTTCTGCTTCCTCGTCTGTAAGGTTCTTAATACCCTGCTGTGTTCTGAAATGGAATTTACACCAAACACGTTGATTATCCTCGTTATACAGAGAGAAGGTGTGCTCCCCGTAAAAATGCATGTTTCTGAATGAGGCCGGAATACCGCGGTCAGACATCACCACAGTTGTCTGATGGAACGTTTCCGGCAGGAGAGTCCAGAAATCCCAGTTGTTCTGTGCAGACCGCATACCTGTCCGGGGATCTCTCTTCACTGCGCGGTTTAAATCCGGGAAATTATGTACGTCACGTAAAAAGAAGGTCGGTGTATTATTTCCTACTAAATCCCAGTTGCCTTCTTCTGTATAAAATTTCACTGCCACGCCGCGGATATCACGCTCAGCATCCGCTGCTCCCCGCTCTCCTGCAACAGTGGAAAACCTGAGAAACAGCTCTGTCTCTGCTCCCGGCTGTAAAACCTTGGCCTTGGTCCACTGGGAAATATCCTGTGTAACGGTCAGTTTTCCATAAGCGCCCCAGCCCTTGGCATGCATCCTCCGCTCCGGAATTACTTCCCTGTCAAAATGAGCCAGCTTCTCCAACAGCCACACGTCCTGCAGTGCCACAGGTCCCCTCGGCCCTGCCGTGAGAGAATGCTCGTTCTCCGCAACCGGTGCTCCGGCTTCATTTGTTAATTTCTTATTTTCTTCCATCTTACACTCCTTTCATGAGTTCTTATCACCGTGCTATTTTAATAACAATAATTATTACTGTTTTTAGTGTACCAGAAATATCCAGTATTGTCAATGAGTAATTATAAAAAGTGCACCTTCTCCGGAAGATGCACTTTCATCAAATCATCTATTCAATTCTCCGGCCGCCCCTCCTTCTCCAGATATTTCTTCCTGGTGGCAAGTCCGCCGCGGATGTGACGCTCCTGCTTGTTCACGTCCAGAACCGCACGTGCCTGGCCGGCAAGCGCCGGATTAAGCTGAGCCAGACGCTCGGTTACGTCCTTATGTACCGTTGACTTAGAAATCCCAAATTTCTTTGCCGTCTGCCTCACAGTTGCTTTCGTCTCAATAATATAATTGGCAATCTCCACTGCCCGCTCTTCGATATAATCTTTCAAGGATAAGCCTCCGAAGACGCTGTTTTTACAGTGTATGCACGGGGGATAAAGAGTATGAATTGCTTTTGCGTGCTGCTTTTTTAAAAAAGGTCAGTTTGGTTTCCTCTTCTAAAACCATATAGAATGCTAGAATGTTTGACTTCTAACATTTCGGCAGCCCCTCCCATGACATTTTGACAATGGAGAAAAAATACGAAAATGATCAGAACATGTTTCGTTCAGGCTCACAGCTTTCAAAGGATAAGGTGATCGAAGTGACATACTCCCACCACTTAACTACGTTTGAAGTGGGGGCTTCTCGGTCGATTGCCCTATTGGGCAAAGCATAAACGAGCTATCCCCGTGTGTCCCACGGTTCTTTTTCGCATCTGTTAGGATGCGTTTCTTTCTATATCAGGCACAATTCCCAGCATCCGCAGGCCTTCCCTGCGTATATTGATCGCTGCATTTTCATCCCGGTCCATTTGGTTCCCACATGCACAGCGATATATCCGTTCTCCTAACCCCAGTTCTTTTTTTACTCTTCCACATCTGCTGCACGTTTTGGAGCTGGGATACCAGCGACCGATACACACCAGCCTCTTCCCTTCCCGCTCCAGTTTGTACGCTAAGAAGTTTGTAAACATTCCCCATCCGTTGTCAGACACACTTTTACCAAAGTCCAACCCACGGCCCATGGCCCTCATATCCAAATCTTCAATGCATACGATGTCACAAGAATTGGTTATCTTCCTGGACTGCTTATGCAGATAATCTTTCCGCTGATGGCCTATATGCGTATGGATACGCGCTACCTTTTTCTGCTGCTTTTTATATCGGTTACTGCCTCTCTCACAATGGCTCAGCTTTCGTTGTTCTCTTGCCAGTTTCCTCTGGGATGCCCGGAAATAACGAGGATATCCACCCCGGTCCCCTGTAGATGCAACATATAACTCTTTCATGGAAAAATCCAGACCAACCGCAGTCCGCGCCGCCCCGGATGCAGCCGGCTGTTCCTCACAGTCGTACAACAGCGAAACATAATACTTCCCGTCCGCCTCCATGCACACCGTTGCCCCCTTAAGTAATAGAGCATCTGCAATCTCTCTGTGCTGTTTTATCCGGACCCAGCCGGCTTTTGGAAGCTTCAGTTTTCCGTCTTTCAGCGTGATATTTCCATTGACACAGTTTGTCGTATAGCTCCTGCCCGGTCTCTTTTTGGACTTGAACTTCGGAAATCCAACGGATGGATCGCGGAAATAGTTGTGATAAGCAGTCTGCAGGTGCAGCTGCGCATTGCACAGGGCCAGACTGTCCACATCCTTAAGCCACGGGAATTCGGACTTATATTTTGCAGGTGTAACCTTTAAAGATTTCCCTGTCCTTTTATAGTACTCCATCTTCTCTGCAAGCATCCGGTTATAAACGAAACGGACACAGCCAAATGTTTTGGAAAACAATTCTCTCTGGCTCTTATTGGGATAGAGCCGAAACCTGTATACGATGTTCATGCCTTTTCTCTCCCTTGGTCTCAATATATTCACGGATCACCTCTATCAGTGCGCCGCCTGCGCTTAACAGGCAAACTTCCAGTGTGATGTGATAATTCGGTGCAATGTGTTCAAATATCTCTCTTGCCCGATTGGAAATCGGGTCATCCAAAACTTTCTTTCTGTATTTCACAACCAGAATAAGATGATAATACAACAAAAACACTGAATGCGCATTATTATCCAGTCTCTTCATATCTATCAGTCTCCTTAACATTTCGACTGACTTCATTGTACCATATTTTTGACAGTTCGTATAGAATTTTAAGAACATTTGTTCTTTCGTCAATTATAAAAACAACCGCACAGAAATGTGCAAAATAACCATTTGTATGACAGTTATGGCAGCTTTATATCCAAAAGCGGGCAATTCATCTCACCACCTGGCAGAGGATGGGAGATATCCCATCCCTTTTACAAAGGATTATTGATGAGGATGTATATAAATCCGATTATCAAAGAGTGACGGAACACTTATAGGAAGAAGTGGTTCATTATGATACGGCAATCGGAGCCTTAAAAGAAATTGCAGGTGGAGAAATGTTTCAATAGGTAACCCCTGATGACACCCCACATTGGATATCGGCTGATGTCTTTGTGTAGCGTGCACTATTACCTGTATCGTGCTGCCTGCAAAATTCATATCTACTGTTTTGCTATCATAACATCCTGGCCAGAATGATAATACACATTAATAATGAGCCGGAAAATACACTCTTATTTCCCGGCTCATACCTATTACGTTTTCGAAGTTCTGGCTTGAGGTAGTATGCGTTTATATAAAGAAATTACTTATTCACAAATAGAACACTTGAATCAATCCTCCTAAATCTACCTCAATCATTTATACTGAATTCCTGTGCATTATGTACTGTAAGAAGCACAGGTTCCATCTCATAAATATCTTCAGGGCCGCTTCGCTTATAATCCCCATTATAGATATCTTCCATAAATTGAACGCATTGACTAGCCATCTTAGTGGGCGACATTCCCGGGCTTGCATAAAGCCGGCAATCCACTCCGTCTGCTTTCATAACCGCCTGCTGTTCTTCTGTAGCATCATATCCAATAATAAAAGCCTCTGTATTGCCAGCATCCTCAAGTGCATTGTAGGTAGCCATTGTACACTCGGCCCAATAGCAGAAAAATACATCTGTATCTGGATGAGCAGTAATCATATCCGTGGCCCAAATATAACATCCGTCCGAAGTCTTATCTTGTGTACGGTTTAGCACAATCTCAACGTCCGGGTAATTCTCAGAGATGTAGTCGACAAACCCATTAACCCTTAATGTACTTGATGATATGGACGGGTCATCCTCAAACACTACAATCTTAGCATCTGTTTTACCTTTAAGAGCTTCCATGGCCTGTTGTGCTGCCATTTCTCCGCCTTTGTAATCATCATAGCGGACTGCCGCATCTTCCGTACCCTTCGACGCGAGACAGTCATATCCCACAATCGGTATTCCTGCATCCTGAACTCGTTCAATGACATCATTTGCCCCGTCAGAATCAATTGCTGTATAAATAATTCCATCCACATTCTGGGTAATTAAATTTTCCAGTATTGTATATTCCGAAACCCAATCGCCTTTAGGGTCCATAATTACAGCCTTCCACCCATTCGCCTCAATTTCTTCCTGTGCCTCGTGGCTGAAATCCACTGCGAATGTCTCAGCCATACTCCACGGCACAATAGCTATCGTTTTTTCATCGTCTCCAGCCCAAACACCTGTCGTTCCCAAAACAATTACCAAACCCGCCAGAATAATACCTATCATTCGTTTCTTCATACTACTACATCTCCTTTCCTATTAGATGTAAATGTAACCATTATTTCTTTTTCATTGCATATTCATGATTCAAAAGCAACGGGCGCAAATATCCACAAATATCACTCAACGGCAATACCTCATCCTTAAGATCAATTCCAAGAACATTCTTCATATACCTCCTGCGAGCCACTATACGGTTCCAAGCTTCAGGATATTGGTCACATATCTCTGCGCGCAGCTTTTCATCTGCCAGAGCCACGCCATCCTCAGCCCCTGTCCCACCATATCCGGAAACAGAAGGAATAATATCCATCTGGAGGAGCATGCCGCTTTCCAGAACTACATCTGAACCTTCATATACTGGTGATGAGGTCCATTCATCAACGCCGGTATAGTGTCCGGGATTCAATGTCCAATGATACATTGTTTTTGGCAGAACCGACTCTATCAATTTATATAACCTCTCACACGATACCCCCAGTCCTACTGTCTCATACCATGTAACAGCGGCCCTATAGTAGGGAATCACCACTTTTTCAATGTAATCCCTCTCTGTTTCAGGCAGGTCCTCTCTGTTTCGTGCCACATAAGCTGTCCTTGAAGAAAGACCGCCTCTAAGGCCGAGCGTTACTGAGAAACGTTCACCCAATTCAATGCGTTTATGCCTTGGAAACACCACTGCATTAACAAACCGTTCACCTGAAGCACAGATGGTCGTTACTGTGACAGGCTGCCCATATACCGACAGCTCCTGAGCTACATCCATCTCCGTTTTTCCAACATCAACACTATTAATAGCATCCAGTACTTTTGAAGATGCCAGCCCTGCTCCGAATTCATAATGTGCTATTTCGTTGGCATTTACCTTGATTCGTAAACCCGATTTAGAATCAAGAAAAATTGAAGCTGCATTATATAAGCTTCCATTCGGATTTATATTTCTAATGGCCTCAATAATAAAATAAGGAATCTCCATCAGATTATTATCATCCGGACAGATACTGGTAAATAATTTCCACCCTACACATCCTACCTTCATTCCGTCACCGATTCCTGCCTGTGATATTAAAGAACGCACGCTTATTGTCGGCTCCATGGGCTGATAAGGAAGCGAAAAATGAGGTACATGTATCACTTCTCCCTGTATGAAGCTGAATTTACTCATCTTTAGATTCTCATTACCCAAGAGCAGATAACATCTACCATCCTTATGTAACATCAGCATAGCTTCTTCAAATCTTGGTTCAAAGCCTGTTAGAAATGCAAAATTAGCCCCGTGCTCTCTGTCTGCATAAATCGCTAATACATCCAGCCCATACTCTTCTATTTTTGCTAAGACCTTTTTACGGTGCTCTTTCATTGTTTCCACAGAAATATCAACAGGAACATAGTTCTCATGTTTTACAGGCATACTCACCTTGTCATAGATAATATTCATATTTTTAATCTCCGTTTAATACCAGCATACAAGCACCTGTAATACCTGCATCATTGCCAAGCTGCGCCAATTTAATATCTGCACCTTTATCAATCAGAAACAGTTTTTCGTTATAAGACCGCTTTATTGCATTCGTTATCAACTCTCCTGCCCGTGCAACACCACCTCCAATAACAAAGACCTCCGGGTCAAATGCATGGGAAAAACAGGCAAGTCCCTTTCCAAGGGCTCCCATGCAGATGTCAATACATCTGTTTGCTAATACATCCCCTTTCTTTGCCAGCATGCAGACATCTCTTGCAGTAAATTTAGTCATGATATTGTTTTCTCCTGCATCTCCGCTTTCCGTCAGCAGGCTTTTCATAATACGCACTATTCCCGTGGCAGATGCGAACTGGTCAATACAGCCTGTATTGCCGCAATTACATTTTTCTATCTCGCTCATCCCACTATCAATATGTCCTATTTCTCCTGCAAGTCCATGGGCGCCACAGATGACTTTACCATTCATAATGATGCCCCCTCCTACTCCGGTTCCCAAAGTAATGAGCATCATACTTTCACAGTTTCTCCCAGCGCCCCTGTAATACTCACCAAGAGCAGCCACATTCGCATCATTTTCAGCGGCGATACGCACATTAGGGAAAAAATGTTTAAGCTCTGTCACAGGGTTGAATTCTTTCCAATGAAGATTCACACATATCTTAACAAAACCTGTTTTATCCACCGGCCCGGGTATACCCAGACCAATACCCGTAATGTCCTCTTCTCTTATATTTTTAATCTTAATATACTCTCTAATCTGCCTCGAAACATCAGGTAATATTTTCCTTCCTGAATCTGACAAATCTGTAGTCTCTGACCATTTCTCAAGTAATCTACCTTCTTGCGAAAAAGCCCCAAATTTAATTTTTGTACCACCTATATCAACACCAAAAGCTACTTTCATTTCATCTCCACCCATATGATGCTTATTCTTTTCTCTCCAAGCGATGTTCCCATCTCTAAAGTTCATAGAGACGCGCCGCATTATCGTGAAGTATACCTCTGATTTCCTTTTCCGTAAACTCCGGCCATCCTGACTGTCTGCAGATTTTATTCATACCGTTTTGAATGAGATCAATCCATTCCAACAAATCCTTAGTAGGATTATCTGAGAAAAGATCATTATCAGCCGCCACAAAATCAGATGCAAACATAATTCTATCAACCACACCCATTTCCTTAGCCAGCACTAGATTCCAGGTCATCCACAACGGGCGTTTATATAACATTGCCAGGTCTGTCCACAGGTTTTTATCGTTCACCATCATAGTAAATAAATACTCACTGAACGGATAGCCAATATGCTCTACTACGATTTTCATATCCGGAAAATCAAAGGTCACATCATTAAGATTCTCCATTTTTGCGTATTTTGTATGTGCCAGCACGGTAGGACCTCCCGCTGCAGAATGATGATACTGCACCACAATTCTCTGCTTTTGGGCAAACTCATAGAACGGATACATCGCTCTGTCATTTGAGTTAAACTGTCCATATGGAGGAGTAAATAAAACCCCCCTATAACCGTAATTAGATACCCTATCTACAACATAATCATAATTTTCCTGATTAAATCTGCCCACGCTGTCAATTGGCTCAACACTACAGAATGGAATGAAAAAGTCTGGATACTTTTTATAAGCTTCCTCAACGGCAATCTCACCAAATTCAGAATTCCAGATTCTGTGCATATCCTGTCCCATACACACACATTTTTCAATGCCAGCATCCCTCATCCAATTTACAAGCTGGTTAATATCTGTATCATGAGGAATAGACTGTCCCAATGCATCATAAGTAGGCTTGTCAAAGCATTTAGAATTTATCAAATGCATATGTGAATCAATAATCATTGTAGGTTCTCCTTTGCATGCTATTATTTGTCAATATCAAAGTCCTTTGCATTATGCACTGTTAGCAATTCTGGCGTCATTTGATAAATATCATCCGCTCCGCTTCTTGTATAGGAGCCATCAAAAATCTGTCCCATAAACTCCACACATTTATTTGCCATTTTTGCTGCAGACATACCTGGACTTGCATACAATTTACAATCCTCTCCTACTGATTTCATTAGCTCCTGCTGCTCCTTCATTGCATCATAGCCAACCACATAAATGTCAGTCTTACCTGCATCCTGCAAAGCATTGTAGGTCGCCATGGTACATTCGTTCCACCAACAGAAAAATGCATCCGCATCCGGGTATGTAGTAACCATATCAGTTGCCCAAGTATAACATCCGTCCGCCGTCCTGTCTGCGGAACGATTTCCCACTATCTCCACCTTTGGGAAGTTTTCATCAAGATAATCACGGAATCCCTTGACTCTCAATCCGCTGGATGCAATGGAGGGCTCTTCTTCATATATAATTATCTTAGCATCCTCTTTACCACCAAGAGCTTCCATTACCTGCTCAGCTGCCATTTCTCCACCTTTATAATCATCGTAACGGACTGATGCATCTTCTACGCCGTCTGATGCAAGACAGTCATATCCCACAATAGGAATACCAGCCTCCTTACACAAGGCTACCGCATCATTCGCTCCATCCGCGTCAATGGCTGTATAGATTATTCCGTCTACTTTCTGGGTAATGAGATTTTCAATAATTGTAAACTCTGTTGTCCAGTCCCCTTTAGGGTCCATGGTAACTGCTTTCCATCCTTTTTCCTCAATACCTTCAGCAGCCACTTGGGCAAACTGTGCCGCAAATGCTTGAGACATGTCCCAAGGCACAATTGCTATGGTCTTTGCTTCATCCGCACTAACAACGTTACCTCCGGCAAACACCATCACTCCTGCAAGCATTACACATACTAACTTTTTCTTCATTACAAACACCCTTTCTTTTTTATATTTTTATTTATTAGTTGCCTTATTAGAAATTTTACTGAACCACTGTGCATAAAATACCGCCAGAACCATAAGGCATCCTCTCACGACATACTGCCAGTTACTTCCGATAAACATTAGGTTCATCCCATTCGTTATCATACCCATCATCAATGCTCCCATGAAAACGCCTATTGTCAAACCTTTTCCGCCGGTAAGTGCTACACCACCTATGGCACATGCGGAAATCGCAATTGTTGCATAACCGCTTGCAGCGTTTGGGGTAGCTGAGCCTACACGTGCTGTAGAAAGGATTCCCGCAATACATGATAACGCTGCACTGATTACATAAGTTGAAAAACGAATTCTTTTCACATTAATGCCTGAGATATAGGCCGCAAGATAACTTCCTCCAATAGCATAAATTTTTCTTCCATATGAAGTCTTTCCTAATACCAGTGCCATCAGCACAAAATCAAGTAATAAAATCCATATAGAAACAGAAACCCCTGCCACCTTGCCAGAACTCAAATACTTAAACGAATCCGGAAGTGACGTAACTGCACTGTTGTTACATACAATATAAACAATTCCTCTCACCGCAGTCTGTGTACCTAAGGTAACTATAAATGGATCAATTTTTGTTCTTGAAACAAGCAGACCGTTCACAACACCAACCAGGCAGCAGATTAATATAGATATAACAACCGCCATAAACAGGTTTGTTTTAATTCCGAACAAACCATCTGTCACAAGAAGCGCACAGCATGTACCGCCTAAAGCACAGGTAGATTCAATAGATAAGTCAAAAGTGCCATTGATAAGTGGAAACGTCAAAGCCGTTGCCAAAATCCCATAAACAACAATCTCCTTCAAAATATTATTGATATTGCCCATAGTCAGGAAATTCCCACTGCGAGTCTGAACAATAATCGAATAAACAATTATCAGACATACAAGACCTGACAATTCAAAATATTTCGAGCCTTTTAATTTTTGAAAAAAGCCCCCTCCGTTTTCTTTTAATGATTTCATCTCAACCTTCCTTTCACCCAACTGCTTCGTGCGAAATTGCAAGCCTCATAATCGCTTCCTCACTGGCCTCATTCATAGATAATTCTCCGGATAAATAACCTTCATGCATTACCAGTATTCGGTCACTTATTCCTAGAAGTTCTGTCATTTCCGAAGAAACCACAATAATAGAAATACCTTCGCACGCCAAGTCATTAATGATTTTATATATTTCTGCTTTTGCCCCCACATCCACACCTCTTGTAGGTTCATCCAAAAGTAAAATTTCCGGTTTGGATGCCAGACATTTTCCAAGCACAACCTTTTGCTGATTACCCCCACTTAACATTTGTACTATCATATTCTTTCCGGAGGCACGGATTTTCAACTTCTGAATATACTCCTCACAAACCACTGTTTCCTTTTTAGGTTTCATAATCCCCCATGCAGACATCTTTTTTAAAATACTCAGGACTATGTTTTGCAGAATTGACTGGTTTAGAATTAATCCTTGGTCTTTTCTATCTTCTGGCACCAGTGCAAATCCTCTCTTCAGCCCATCCATGGGTGATTGATTCACAATCCTCTTCCCATTTAAAGTAAGATTCCCCTCACATGCATCTAATCCGAAAATTGCTCGTAGAAGCTCTGTCCTCCCAGCCCCAACCAGTCCCGCAACTCCCAACACCTCTCCTCTGCGCAAGTCAAACGAAATATTTGAAATCTTAGAATTAGTAAGATTCTTAACCTCCATAATGACATCACCAACTTGATTCGTTTTATGGGGAAATTGCTGGGTCATTGTCCTTCCAATCATTAACTTTACAATATCATCCACTTTTGATTCTGACACCCTAAGTGTCCCCGAATTTTCACCGTCCTTCAGAACCTCTACCCTATCTCCTACCGCATATATATCTTCCATACGATGAGATATTAGAATTACCGCCATTCCTTTTTGCTTGAGCCGACGAATGATTCTGTACAACTTTTCTGTTTCCTCTATGGTTAAGGCAGCCGTAGGTTCATCAAAAATGATAATGGAACAATTGTGAGACAATGCTTTCGCAATCTCAATCAACTGACGGTTAGCAACTGAGTACTGACGTACCAGAGAATCCGGTTCAAAAAAAATATCCAGCTCTTCAAAAAGCTTTAAAGTATTTTCTCGTAAAGCTTTCTTGTCCACAAAACCTGCTTTTGTCTTAAATCGTCCCACGTAAATATTTTCTGCTACTGTCATCTCCTCAATTTGCACCAGTTCCTGATGAACCATACTGATACCTTCATTGAATGCATCAATCGGTTTTGTAATCCTCACAGGTCTTCCATTAATATATATTTCGCCCTCAGTAGGTGTTTCTACGCCCGCTAAAATTTTCATTAATGTAGACTTACCAGCGCCATTCTCTCCGCAAAGACATAATACCTCACCGGCTTTTAAATCCAAGCCTACGTCGCTCAATGCATGAATTCCGCCATAACTCTTATAAATATGCTTCATTTCAAGTATAAAATCGCTCACCTTTCTTATTTCCTCCTTCCCGTTTGTTTTATGTTGTAAACATTGTATCAATGATGCAAAGTTTATCACAAGAAGTTTTTTCTGTTTATGCCCCGAAATAGTCAACAATATTTTTTGATATATTTTGTATATTTTGCACAATTTACAGTTAATTTATACTTATACCTAATAAAATTAGCCATCAGTGTTTTGTTCTTGAAATTATTTTTTCTGTTATAACAGATTTTATCTTGACTGCATCTGTGTCTACTGGTAAAATCAATATATTGATAAATATTTATCTAAAAAGAGAGGATGCTATGAAAAACAAACAAGTTACGTTAGAAGTAATTGCCGATAAAGCCCATGTTTCAAAAGCTCTTGTTTCAAGAGTATTAAATAACCGTCCCGTACGTGTATCAGAAGAGAAAAGAGCTCAGATACTCCACATAGCAAATGAACTTGATTACATACCGTCAGGACAAATTATTAATATATCGCCCCTGCCAAAACTCAATAAAACAATCGGCCTTATACTTCCGCACCTGAACAGCAAGTTTATGTCTTCCATATCTGACACGATTACTAAAAAAGCTTACGAAAACGGTTATTCCGCAATAGTATTTGACAGCAGAGAGGACAGCGCACTGGAATTAAAGTATTTGGAGCTCTGTCATTCCTTAAAAGTATCCGGAATAATAATGGACTCCTTTTCAAATGCAAATAATAAAAAGTATCTTGAAAAGATTTCAGAATGGAAAATACCATTTCTTTTCCTTGATTGTTACCCTAATGACCCCAATTATTCATTTGTTACCTCACGCAACAAAGACAGCCTTTACAAACTTACCGAAAGCTTAATAAAAAGAGGACACCGCAATATTTTAAGCATCATTCAAAATAAAGCTACATTAACCAACGTATCTATGGAGCGTCTAAGTGGTTATTATGATGCTATGGACGAGTATGGCCTGCATGGCTACAATGAAATAATATATCCCGATCGAGATTACAAACAGCAACCAATTTATTCGCTTATGAATTCATCTATGGAATTTACCGCCTTTATTATTCATACTGGAACGGATGTACAGCATTTTTGTAATCTGCTTCCAGTAACAAAATATGTCGAAAAGCCATATTTTGAAATAGGTGTATTTGATGATTTCAATATATCTTTCTTGGATTCCATTTCCGGAAACAATCAGGATATCTATCAAAAAATAGTGAGCGTCGTATCTCAGCGCCCTGAAAAGCTGGCAGCAAGAGCAATTGACACTTTAATTGATAATATAAAAAAAGGAGAGAACTTTATACCAACACAAGTATTTGTTAGCTGCGATTTATCATTTTTGAATTTCAAAGAGAAAGGAGAAGCGTAATGGATTTACAGAAGAAGTTAAAAAATTTAGGCGTAATCGAGATTCCCTATGGTGATCTAAACTGGGGCCCCGACCCTAAACATATACAAAAAGGTATTTACTCCGATATTCAACATTGGAAAAACTATCGAGAATTGGACGATTATAAACTATGTGGAATATACGCAAGGGCACATGTACCGTATACTGTCGAAGAAATTACATATGAGCCTAAAACAAATGAAGAAGTATATCTCACTTTAACAAGACAAGTATCAGATACTGTTTACCGCCATCTCACCGCCGGAGAGGCTCTGCTTATTACAGGAGGTTACTGCAAAGACGCAGTGGCCGTATGCGGAGGTATTCAACGCGCAGTAGGAACACAGAAAAAAATCGGTATCATTTATCTGGATGCCCACAGCGATATGTCAACACCAGAGGTAACCCACACAGGCATATTAGGCGGAATGGATATGGCCGCAATTCTTGGCGTTGATTTGGAAGAATGGCGGCTGGCCGCCGGCTTGTTACAGCCCTTTGATGACGAGTTCGTAATACTAAGCGATTTTCGTGAAGCTGAAATTGAAGATGACGGAGCACTACAAATCATAGAGAAATTACATATTACTTGGTTAAAATCTGATGAATTCGAAAATGAAAAAATATGGCGGCAAAATGTGCACAATCTTGCGGAACAAGTCGATGCTATCTATCTGCATATAGACGCGGATATTCTCAATAACCGCCATGTTCCGAATGCCGCCTGTGTCGCAGAAGGAGGCCCCTCTATTGAAACTGTAATGCGTAACATACGGATAGTCATGCAGACCGGCAAAGTCCTAGTATATGGAACTTATGGTTTCTACTTTGACACAGATGTACCGGGCCAGGATTCGCTAACACTTAGCGGGCTACGCACCGTTTCAGCTGGTTTAGATTCATGGAAAGCGTGCCCTTATCTACTATAAAATCCTCAAACAAATACTGTGCAAATGTACTAAAGACAAACCAGGCGGCCCTTTCAGGCCGCCAATTAAATACAATCATTCTATTTCCTATCTTTCCCGCAGCACATCTTATACTTCTTACCGGACCCGCAGGGACAAGGATCATTGGGATATATCTTTTTCTTCACATCCACCGGGAAATTCACTATATTATTACTCTCCCCAGAAGCCCCTGATGTCCGGGCGGATACTTTAACTCCGGTCCGGGCTTTGGGGCCATTGGCCGGCATAGCACCGCGGAAGCACATCATTCTTGTATGATACCACACATCCGTTATAAGCTTCTCCGCCTTTTTCCGCACAGGAAGACTATCAATATTCAGATATTCGTCCAACAGGACCATGGCCTCCTCCACATGCAGGCCGGAACGAATTCCAAGCTGGATCACTGCGCATAGCCCATGCACATCCCCCGGAGCCTCATCACATTGTCCGCACAGAAACTCATACAAATCCTCCATATATTTATCAAAAGGAAAGTATCCGTCTTTGCCCAAGGTTTCGATTTCCGTCTTTGTAGGCATATAATAAGGCATATCCTTTTGTGTCTGCTCAACTTTTTTCCATAAATCATCCGGCTCAAGCAGCACATGTATGATTTTCTCCCCGTCACAGATAAAATTCTTTCGACTGTCCGGGATAAATTCACTGAACGAATAAACATTAAATTTATCCATCCGATTTCCGGTATACTTTTTATAAATTTCCAGAGCCTTATCTATAGGGCATACCCCATAAAGGCTGGCGGTACCGTTGAGATAATAAAAAAGCTCCAACGCTTTCCTGCGCTCTTTCAACCACTCGCTGTCACAGTTTATTTTTGCGGCCTCGATCACTTCTTTCGGAACAATGATCATATCCGTATCTGTAATTGTACAGTATCCGCCCTGGTACAAATCATGCGCCAAAATAACATCGTCTTCCGGGGCGGCCTTAAAACTAACGGTTGAGTAACGCTTTAAAATCTCCAGCTCGTCATCAGCCTGAAAAGTAAAATACCTGCACATCACATCCTTATCCAGAAGTGACTGAATCACAAAATCCACCAGTTCTTTTTTCTTTAGCTTAGAATACCCGCCAACACCATGCACCTTCGCAATATCAATAAGATTTTGCCTTGTATAATCACTCAATATATCTTTGATTGACACCTCTTGTTCAGCAGGCATACGTTCCAGCAAAGAATCCGCCAAAGAATCCACCCTATCCACCTGGCTCTCCAGGCTTTCAATAATAGCCGCCACATCGTCAAGGGCATGGTCAATACGTGAGATTCTGGTATTTATCTCATCTTCGGAAATGTCATCCACAGACTTCCGCTTATCACTACTGCTCAATTGGATTCTCTTAAAGCCTTTCCCCTTGGTCAAAAAGTCTTCGTATATCTGTCTCTGCCGCACAGGTTTACTTTTTTCTTTTCCGAGAGTCAGCATCTCTAATGTATCGTTTACGCACTCCAGATCAAACTCCCTTCCACAGCCCTCGCCTGGAGTATCTCCCTTAAATTTCAGAACTACAGGATAATCATGCTCATAATCCTCTATTACTTTCTCAACAATGACCGCATGTCTCCAGTCCTCACCGAAATCATAAATATAGGTAAAGTGGTCCTCTGCATTGAGATGCTCATCTATCAGCGTACTCGCCGCATCAAGTATCAAGCCGCTCTCAGAACCGAGTCCATTATCTAAATCATCCTCTTCTATACGGATCATTCGTTTATAAAATTCAAAAGAAAACAAATGGCACCCACTCCATCCCATAACTTCATTCAAAACCACGCTTAGCTGTGAAAAGCTAAGCCCGGCCGGAACAATAAAACGTCTCCAAATAGGCGGATGAGAATCCTTAATTGTTATCTTCATTTGATACGCTTTCATAGGCAGCTCCTTTTCAATAACAGTATTCTATATCCCTACTGCTTATCAGATATCTTTCCTATTACTATAAAACATTTTCAGCCAAATGTCAGCATCTATAGTAAAAATATTGCATGCATCCCCCGGAGGATTACATCATAGGAAGTTGATATCCTTTTCACCTGAACAGATTGGCGTACTTTCCTATGATAACACAAAAAGACGGTACATCTTCCCAACTTAAAAGATGCACCGCCACTATTACCATTTCAGGTTATCGTCCATTGCCTACAAAGCACTTTCCGCCTTAAACCCCAATACAAACATATCCTTACTATAATTCTTAACAGTCAACTTAAGTCCATTATCTGTTAACTCCTGCTCTGTCTTAATACCGGATAACAGAGGTGTCACACTGCATTTCACCCACGGAAGAAAAACTATATTTTCTCCGTCTTTAAGCCCGTCGACAAAAATATATAAATCGTTGTCCTTTCTTGTAAAATGAAATTCCATGCCGTTGTCCAATATTAAGGACTCATATGGAGTACACCTGGTTCCATATATCCCTTCACCATTGATATCCAGCCATTCACCTAACGCCAGAAGGCGCTTTACCTGTTCCGGCGGTATGGTGCCGTCGGCCTTTGGGCCAATATTGAGAAGGAGATTCCCGTTATTTGCCACCGTACTAACAAGTAGATTAATTAGCTTTGGCACACTGATGAGCTTATCATCCCCCTCATTCTCATTATATCCGAAGGAAAGGCCCATTCCACGGCACATCTCCCACTTCTCATCGCGGGTAACGCTGCCATACTGATATTCCTTTGTACCAAAATCCTGGTAAAGACCGTTAAAGCGGTCGTTCACCACGCCCTCCTCTACTGTATTGTAATAGTGTGCCAGGAGATAAGGCATGGCGTGCTCACTTTGTTTTGGCCAGCCTATGTCATTCCACAGCACTGACGGATGATATCGGTCAATCAGCTCCTTCATCTGGTTGTAGGAATAATCCGCATACTCAAAGGTCGGACAAGCATTTGTAAAATTCTCCGCCTCCCGGAAAATCGGATCATTAGCAAACTGCCAGTCAATAAGGCCGGAATAATAAAGTCCCATCCGGAGTCCCGCATCCTGTACAGCATCGGTGAGCTCCCCTGTAATATCTCTTTGAGGTCCCATATTTACAGAGCTGAAATCTGTATACTTGCTGGGAAAAAGACAGAAGCCGTCGTGATGTTTAGTTGTAAGTACTACATAACGTGCTCCTGCCTTACGGAAAATTTCCGCCCATCGCTTCGGATCCCATTTTTCGGCCTTCCACATAGGAATAAAATCCTCATATTTAAAGTCCTTACCATACTTTTCAACATGATGCTCATAGCTTGGTCCCCTGCCCACATTTATGGAATTATAATACCACTCAGCATAGGGGTTATTACAGAACCATTCTTCGTTTCCTTCAATCTCTCCAAGCTCCCAGGTACGAGGCGCATAAGCTGGCACAGAATAAATACCCCAATGAATAAAAATCCCAAACTTACAATCCTCATACCACTGCGGTACCTGATGCTGTCTCACTGATTCCCAGGTTCCCGTATACTTTTTATCCATTTCCAAATACCTCCCTGATATCTTTTAATTTCAAAGTTTAACCTTTAACTGCCCCTGCCGTCATACCTGCAATAATCCATTTCTGAGCAAACGCATACACTATGATTACGGGAAGGGACACCAGTACCACATCTGCGCACACCAGATTCCAGCTTCTGCTGAATTGGCCGTAAAAGTTGTACACTGACAATGGAAGCGTCCATTTTGAGGAGGAATTAAGCAGATATAAGGGTATCTGTAGTTCATTCCACACCCACATAAAATTCAATACTCCTGTAGTCGCAAGTACAGGCTTAAGTAAAGGAATAATCACTGTCGCAAAAAGCTTTCCGCCTACCGCACCGTCCATTACCGCCGCCTCGTCCAATTCTCTGGGAATTCCTTTAATAAAACCACTGAACATCATTGTGGTAAATGGCATATATAGCGCTGCATAAATGAGACACAGGCTGATTCTGCTGCCATACATCCCCATCTTCTGTAAAAGCTGTATACTCGGCAATGCGGCAAAGGGAGCGATGATTCCCAACGTCACGATTTTATACGCAATGCGGCAGCCCTTTGTATCCCGGCGCACGATTATAAAGCTTAAAAAAGCCGCCAGAGCCACAATGAGAGCTACTGAAATAAAGGAAATAAACACACTATTAAACAGAGACTGCAGAAAGTCCTTCTGCAATACCGTAACATAATTCTCAAAGTGCCACTCGCTTGGCAGGTTAAGGTTCAAATAAGATGCCTCTCCCTTACTTTTTACAGAGGTAAGCAGCACCAAGAGCATAGGATATATCGTCACAACACTGAAAATCCACAAAATCACCTCAAGTATACGGTTTGTTCTTCTAATTTTTCTATTCATACTATAACACCGTCTCCCATCTTGAACTGAACTTCTGGTAAACGATTGATACGATGACAAGCAAAACCGTAAATACCAGGTTAACTGACACCGACTGTGCATAGCGTCCCGCAGACATCTCATTCATCATCAGTGTGCCAAAGCTTTCTGTTGCATTACCCGGTCCTCCGCCTGTCATTACATAAATAAGGTCGAACATCTTTAATCCGTAAATCAAACTAAACAGAATGTTTACATTAACCGTAGGCATAATCAATGGGAGTGTAATCTGTCGGAAAAGCTGCCACTCCGAAGCTCCGTCCAGCTTCGCGGCCTCCAGATAATCTGATGACACAGACTGCATTCCCGCAAGAGTAATAATAATGGCATAACCGACATTTCTCCATACCTCAGCCACACAGATTGCAAACACCGCGGTTCCCCGTGTCCCCAGCCATTGAATATTAGAGATACCGAAAAAATTCAGCATATTGTTTAACGTCCCGTGTCTGGTCTGGAACACTGCGCTGAAAATCAAGCCTACGACCAGACTAGAAAAAATAGCTGGTATAAAGTATACGGTCCTCAGTGCTGTCCTGGATTTAATCTCCCTGTTTAAAATATAGGCAAATACAAAGCCCAGAAGAGTCACCATCACTGTTTTTACCCCTGCATAAATCAAGGTATTTGCGAAAGCCACCGGCACCTTAGAATTACTGAAAACCGCAATAATATTGTCCATTCCCACAAATTTAAGACCTGAAGTCCTTGCCGCACTCCAATTTGTAAAAGCATAATAATATCCAAACGTGGAAGGTATAAGAAAGAACACAATAAACACAACCGCCGGAATGGCCGCCAGATAGAGCGGATATATTTTTTTTCTATTCATATTTGCCTCCTAAAGAGTTTCAGGTTCGAGAAGCTCTCAAACCTGAAACTGATTACATTTTTTAAGGCTTTGTTATTCCTGGGCAAATGACTCCAAGGTAGCGATACGGTCCTCATCGATAAGTTTCACACATTCTTCCACTGTGATATCGCCAGACATAAGCTGCAGCAAAGCCTTACCACCTTCACCCTGATTGTAACCTACAATCTTCGGCTGTGCAGAAGATGCACGTATCAGCTTGTCAACACTCTCTTTATTCTCCTCATACTGAGTGGAATTTACATTTGTGGTCTGCTGCTTAAATACAGCCGCAGTGGAAACTCCGTCGAACGCCTGATTATAGTTTTCCGGATCTGCCATAAAGTTGATAAAATCCTTGGCAGCTTCTACCTTATCACCATTTTTGTTTGCCATCATCAGGTTTACATTACCGCCCTCATATGTCCCTTCGTCACAGCTTCCCATAAACACGGGCATAATTCCAAAATCCTCAGCCTTGTAATCAAATGATTCGCTGTCATAATCCGTGTCAAACCAAGTATCCCAGCAGAACAGCATCGCTGCCTCTCCGGTGCCCAAAACTTCACTTGTATAATCCCAGGTATCAGAAGCAAAATTTTTGCCAAAATAACCTTTTTCCGCTGCTGAACGGAACCATTCGCACATATCGGAAAATTCCGGAATATCTGCATATTTCATTTCTCCGGCATTTAACTTTTCCACATACTCAGGATGGTCTGTAAGCACAGGGTCCAGCGCAAATTGGTAGAGGATTGGCCATCCATCTGCCGCCGCCAGATAAATCGGCTGCACTCCGTTTTCCAAAAGTGTATCACATGCCGCGTCGAACTCTGCCTGTGTTGTGGGCTGTTTAATACCCAGCTCTTCAAATATCTGTTTATTGTAGAAACACCCTGAGTTGGAAGCCTCCCAGAACGGTAGTCCGATAATCTTACCGTTATAGGTTGCCTGAGGCAATACGGAGTCCTGAATATCGGACACCCATTCCGCATCCGTCCAGTCAACAAAATTTTCCTCAGGATTAAAATTCTGCAGGTTGCTGTTTCCGAAGTGGATGTACAGATCCGGAATATCTCCTGTGGTAAATTTCGTCAGGGCAATGGTTTCCGCGTTGTCTGTGTCCAGGCCTTGCTGATCGATCGTATTGCCGCTGGCCTCTTCCCACATGGAAATAATCTTCTGCATGTACGGCTTTGCCAGATCGTCCGCATTTCCGTACAGGCTCAGTGTCTGGCCACCCTCTGCGTAGGCTGTCACCCCTGTACCCAATACCATTGTGGATATTGCGAATACTCCTGTCAATAATAACGCCATTTGCTTTTTCATTTCGTACCCTCCTTTTTTGTTGTTCGTTTTGTGGTAATTCTATTATATAACTTCACAAAATGGAATCCATGGACAAAAAGAAGTTTTGGCATGTAAATTTGTCACATCTACACCATGCCCTTTGCTTTTATGGTATACTTCAAAAAACAGTGTAAATATACATTCGTTTACTGCTTGTCCGGAGGTACCAGGTATGAAATTCCGTAAACTTTCTTTCCAGAAAAAAATATATTTGTCCTGTATTACCATCAACCTAATATTCCTTTCCGTCTGTTCTGCGCTCTTCTACCACTATACCACGAAAACCCTAAAGCAGAACATGCATGACACTGTTTCCAGCAGCACCTCCACTCTGAGTAAAAACTTTGACGCTTTGCTGTCCAACGCTGACAATGTGCTTAAAGAGCTGCAGACCACGCCTTCTCTGCTCTCGGAATCTAAGAGGATCACACAATCACCGTCCAACTATTTCCCGGCCCATGTGCCAGCAAGCACCGTGTTCCAGAACGCTTTCCGCAATGTGCTTTTGTCCCAGGATTTCAACGGTTCACTCATATATGTAAGCAATTATTATGATAATGTAGGCGTATCCTCCACAAAAACTGGCGTACACAATTACGTACAGAAAGAAAAGCTCAAAGAACAGAAAGTCCTGTCGCAGCTTCTGGAAGACATCAAATATATAGAATATATACTGCCCCACCGGGATTTCTGGGGACAGAATGAGACTGTCGTTTCTGTGGTGAGGGCAATGCGTGACACCTACCAGCACTATGGTATCCTTGAACTAGATCTGAATATTTCCATGCTCACAGATTTACTGAACGATTACGAAAACCCGGAAAGTTACTCCATCACCCTGTTAGATGAAGATAAAAAGCTTGTATATACCAATGCTTTGAATATGGATAAGGCTGCATTTTACGCAGCATTCCAGACTGCCACAGACAAAAATACAGAGATTTTCTCCCCTGATGACCTGCAGCTCTCCTGTTATGTAGAATCTCCTCTCACCGGCTGGACCTTCATCCTCAGTACCAGTGCCGCTGGATATCTTCAGTCCATAAACCGGCTGTTACTCATGACTATGGCGATTTTCCTTGCACTGTTTGCTGTGATTTCTATTTTCCTGTATTTGGTCACCAAGCAGCTTACCAAACCGCTTAAACAGCTCACAACACAGCTTAACCATTTAAAACCGGGACGCAACATCAAAATCAGTGAGATTTCAAGCGACAATGAAATTACCATGCTCACTAATGCCGTCCAGGCCTTTCTCGCCGAAATTTACGATCAGAACCAACGGCTGACTGAAGAACGCAAACGTACACTGGAAGCACATTACGATGCACTGGAATCCCAGCTTAATCCACACTTTCTTTATAATACGCTATCCGTCATCGGCATGACGGGGCTTTCAGATGGAAACACCACTGTTTCCACCATGTGCAGTGAACTGGCAAGTCTGCTGCGTTATTCCCTGTCCCACACCGGCCAGTCAGTTCTTTTGGAGCAGGAGATTGCCAAAGCCTCCAGCTATCTGTACATTATGAAAATGCGCTATGAGGAAGACCTCACCTATGAGTGGGACCTGGATTCCTCCTTAAATTCTATTCCCGTACCCAAGCTGATTCTCCAGCCTCTTTTGGAGAACTGCTTCCAGCACGGCTTTCAGCAGACAGAACAGGAGATTCTGCCGCCGTGGATCATTAAAATCCGTTCTTCTCACGACGAAGATTATTGGTACCTGTCGGTTTCCAACAACGGTGCGGATTTTAAGGAGGAAAAGCTGCACCTGTTGTACCAACGTATCCGTCAGTTTAACCTGCCGGATTACAATGCCAATAATTCTTCAGACCTTATTTTGCGCCAAGGTTACGGGCTAGAAAACACAATTCTGCGGCTGAATATATACTACCACGGAAAAGAGTTTTTCCAAGTAAGCAAACCAGACAGCGGCTGGACCGCAATCACCATCGGCGGTCCCCTAAAGCCAATGGAACTGTTTACCAGAAATTATATATAATAAGGAGGCTGCCCAGATGATTCATGTAATAATTGTAGAAGATGAACCAGCGATTGCCCGCGGTTTAGCATCTCTTATCACCAGGAACTACCCGGATTTTGATATTTTGGCTACCTGCCGAAATGGAAAGGAAGGATTACAAAAAATACTTGAGAAAAAGCCTGACCTTGTTTTTGTGGATATCAATATGCCAGTCATGAACGGACTGGAGATGATTTCACAGATGAAGGCTCTCGGTTTTGAGACCCGCTGTATTATACTCACCGGTTACGCAGAATTTGAATATGCACGCCAGGCACTCCGGCTTGGTATTTCTGATTATCTGCTGAAGCCGATTTCTCCCGGAACTTTGAATGAGATACTTCTCTCCTGCCAGGAACAGAACCGCGCAGCCACGCGCATTCTCCAAAGGGAATATCTTCAGCGCAGCCTAACAGTACGTGAATTCGCCACGGAAAGCTCAAATCCTCTCGAAGGCTTTTCCTGTACCTTAATGCTACTTATTTTCGGACCCATGTGCGGCAATGTTTATAATGAAACAATCCTAAGTGCCGACGTGCCGCAAGAAAACCGGGGACTTCTTGAGGAGATTCAGGAGGAATACAGTGTATCGCTATTTGTTCTGCCGGGCCAGCATTATAACGAAAGCATTTACGCCTGTGTTTATCCACAAGGCCAAGCTGCGCCGGTCAAAACCATCGCTCACAGACTTTTTGAGTTTTACAAGACCACTGACACCTTTTTGCACATAATTATTTCTGAAACTGTGCCAAACGGCATAAAAATCTTCGAGCTGGTGCACAATACCTGCCTATATGCTCTGTTCCACAATATTTTCGGCTGCAGTGGGGTTTTAAGATATCAGACTTCCCGAAAGGATGAAGCTATTCATGTTTCACAGGAGGTGAAGCGCATCTGTGCCGGAATTCCGGAACAACCCGGTGAAAAAGCATTATACGGATATCTGCACTCCATTCTCGCATATTGGGAAGGACAGCAAGTCACACAGTTTCAGCTAGTATCTGATCTGCGGTATTTTATCAGCACGGTGATTCATGACTACACTGAAGAAAATATCATTTACCCGGATGCAGCGGAAATCGTATGCACGTGCCATTCTTATCAGGAGCTTGAAAGGGAAATACAATATGAACTGAAACGCATCTACGGTTTTGGCGAAGATTCGCTTCATAAAGAGGAGCAGTCACTTGCCCATCAGGTGCGTGGTTGGCTGGACAAAAACTTCACTACTCAGATAACTTATAAGATTTTTCAGGATATATTTGGACACAATGAGAAATATCTTTCTGTACTTTTTAAGGCAGAATTCGGCATCTCTCCCAGTAAGTATATCGGTGAACTCCGCCTTGCTATGGCAAAAAAATTGATGCAGAGCAACCCGGACATTCTGCTGAAGGATGTGGCGGAGATGGTTGGATTCACCGATGCCTTCTATTTTAGCCGGGTATTTAAGTCCCATGAAGGTATCTCGCCAAGTGCGTATGTACGGAGGTTGAAGGAGGAAATGGATTCTTAGGGATTAGATGCGACGCTTTCTTTATGCAGGCCTATATGAATTTTAGAAGTTGATAAAGTGTATGCGGCTTTCTTTCATTGACCGAAAGCGTAGTCCGCATTCCAAAAGGTTTAAAGTGGTTGCGTATATAGAAACTTAAGAGGAACTCATTATCTTCACATTCTAAAAATTCCATGACACCACCAATAGAATATTTGAGACTGGAAATAGCCTCTAAAGCAAATCCCAAAAGGATAGAACCTGCAATTTGTTTTTCTCTTGGCAAAGAATAATTTTTTCCTAACTGCGCGATTAAATATGCTGCTGTCATATAGGAATCCGTCTCTTCATCAAGTATGCTGACCCGTGCGAGTTTTTTTGCCATTGTCTTGCTAATCTTTTCCGCACAGACAGAAATTGGTTTAATCGCAAGTGAAAAGTATCCTACCAGTGCGGCATCCTCTGCTCTAAAGACCAAATACGTAATGGATTGATCTTTTTTGGCAAACTCAATCGCATTATGCAACAAAAAATATTCCACATCAGAATTTCGTGGACAAGAAAAATCGGAGAGTAAATCATGTAGACTTTCCTCTCCGATATATGTCAGTTCTTCTTTATCAAGATATGCCCGAATATTAACCGTAAAGTATTTATCACACATATTATCTCTTCCTTTTTGCCATTAATTCTAAGATTTCTTTTGGGTCAGTCAGCTCGCGTCCGGGAAGTATCTGCTTTGGTGTGCGGTCATGATCAGACTCTTCCAGCGCCGCGACAAAACGACGAACGCTTTTACGATTGGTTACAACAAAATTATGAGTAATGCTTGAAGTTGCCATAAAAACACCTCCTCGTTAATGTGAGTTTTTTAATTTTACAGGCTCTACTATTTGCACTTTAAGTATATGTGAATTTTATTAAAAAGACAATGTTTACTATGAAAATAATTCCTGAAAATTCTATAAAGTTTGCTCTTAATTATGGAGTAATCTCGCCAAACGTGTTTACTTTTAGAACAAAAGCGAGTACCATAAAGAAAAAAGGAGGCTATTTTATCTTGGGATATTCAATTTACCAGTTGGCATGGTTTTTCTTATTATATTCTTTTATCGGCTGGGTCATCGGTACTGCAGCGGCTGCGGTTAGGGAAAAGAAGTTTGTTGATGTAGGTTTTCTATATGGGCCATACTGTCCGGCTTACGGGCTGGGCGCTGCGGCCTTTGCCATATTTCTGCCTGAGCTTCGCAACCGGCTGTTTTTTCTGTTCCTGGGCGGAGTAATCCTATCCTCTGTTGTGACTCAGCTCACAGGCTTTGTGCTGGAACGGATTTTTCACCGTAAATGGTGGGACTACTCCCGCAAGAAATTTCAGTTCGGAGGTTATGTCAATCTTCCCTACACCGTAGTGTGGGGCATCGCAGCGGTTGTATGCATCTCCTTTGTGAATCCGTTTCTTGGGCAGGTAATTTCCTTCGTTCCCACCCAGCTTGGCAAAATCCTGCTGATTGCCGCATATGTAATCGTAGGCCTCGACCTGACCGGAACAGTCAGCGGTATCGTGGCTGTACGTTCACGGCTGCGCAAAATGTCTATCATTGATGATGTATCTGAGAACCTGCAGAAAACCGCCGACCTCATGGGCGAAGGTCTGGCCGGCTGGACACAGAAACATTTGTCAAAAGCATATCCAAGCCTCGCTGCGCAGGAACTGCTGGCGGCACGGCAGGAAAAGGAGCGTCTGGCCGAAGCCGCAAAGGAAAAAGCCGGAGTATTTGCCGTGGGTTGCTGCTTCTATAAGCTTACCTGCTTGTTTTTCCTGGGAGCTTTTCTGGGTGATATAACGGAAACAATTTTCTGCCTCGCAACCACCGGACGACTGATGAGCCGCAGCAGCGTCGTATACGGACCGTTCAGCATTGTATGGGGCCTGGGCTGCGTGCTCCTCACCGCAATCCTCTACCAGTACAGAAACCGCAGCGACAGCTTTATTTTTATGTTTGGCACTGTGCTTGGCGGAGCCTACGAATACATATGCAGCGTTTTTACAGAGCTTGTTTTCGGTACCGTGTTCTGGGACTACAGCCACCTTCCATTTAACCTTGCCGGGAGGATTAACCTGTTGTTCTGCTTTTTCTGGGGAATCGCGGCTGTTGTGTGGCTTAAATTCCTGTATCCCCGGTTATCCGCGCTTATAGAAAAAATCCCCAAACGGGCAGGGATAATTCTCACCTGGGTAATGGTGCTATTTATGGTCTTTAACATTATTATATCCGGCCTCGCACTAAACCGCTATTCCGAGCGACAGAACGGAACTGCGCATGAAAGCGCTATAACCGGCTTTTTGGATACGCATTTTCCCAATGAGCGGATGGAAAAAATATACCCGAATGCCAAAATTGTCAAGGATTAAAGATAATTGCGTAAAATACCGAAGTGGTTTGATTCTATTTTGTATGTATATCGCTATAAGAATAGACATGGGATATTTTATGATCTCGGATATTTCAAAAAATTTACAATTCCTTATTGACAAAAATATTGTTGTCACACAAAATTTGTAAAAGAGAAATGGGTTTTCACCGTACAGTTTTTACTCAAGCGGGCTGCTCGTTTCTTTTTTTATTGGAGAAATTTTACTGCTCGTTTTCTTCTAATTCATCTCAGAGCAGATAATACGGCGTGATTTGATATATAGCCAGTATGGACAGAATATAGAAGAAACTCTATCAATCCTGAAAAAGTCAATGAAAAACGGGACTTCACAAAATTTTCACATAAGAATTATCACTCAGGGGTTGACACTGCTAATAATACGTGTTATATTACAAATAGAACAAAAGAAGAGAAACCTTCCGAAGTTTTAGAAAAAACAACACCTCGGGTTCTTCCGATAGTGCTAACTGTAGATATTCAGTAATCATTAGAAAGGAGAATGACTTATGATGATGCCTAGTATTTTTGGAGAAAATTTATTTGATGATTTTGACGAATGGATGGACTTCCCGTCTGTCACCGAATTGATGGGAAAGAAAAATCCCCTGTATGGCAAACATGCAAGAAATATGATGAAAACCGATGTCCGCGAGACAGATAACGGCTACGAAGTCGACATAGACCTTCCGGGATTCAAGAAAGACGACATTAACGTACAGCTTAAAGATGGTTACCTCACAATCTCCGCAGCCAAGAGTCTTGACAAAGAAGAAAAAGATAAAAAGGGCAGCTTCATCCGCCGCGAACGTTACGCCGGCAGCATGAGCAGAAGCTTCTATATCGGAAATGCCGTCACAGAAGAAGAAATCCATGCTAAATATGAGGACGGCATTCTCAAACTTGCAGTACCTAAGAAAGAGGCTAAAGCAATCGAAGAAAATGGTTATATAGAAATCGAAGGCTGATTACCCCTAAGTGTTTCCCCCTCTTAATTCCAGGAACCCCGTAAAAAGGGTTCCTGTTTTTTGTTTCTGCCAAAAATTCTAATGCCCTAAGACCCCGGCCCTCTTAAGCATCACAACCGCTGCCACAGCAGCTACCGCCTCCGCAATCGGGAAAGTAATCCAAATCCCCGCTGCGCCCATTAACCCGGACAGTATCCATCCCAGCGGGAGGATAACCACAAACTGCCGAAGCATAGATATCAGCAAGGAATCCTTCCCCTTTCCCATCGCCTCAAAAACTCCTGCACTCACAATACCGATTGTCGAAAACATAAAACTCAGTCCTATAATACGAAAGGCCGGTATTCCGTACTCCATAAGTTTACTGTCCGCATTAAAGGCCTTTAATATAATCTCCGGAAATCCCACTGCTGCCACAGTACCCAGCAGCATGATCACCGCTACAATTTTCATACTATGCGACACCGTTTCCCGTACGCGCTTCATATCACCTGCTCCATAATTAAAACTGATAATCGGCCGCATTCCCTGTACCACTCCATTGGAAGGCATATTGATAAATGTCTGAAGCTTAAAGTAAAGGCCAAACACAGCCACATATACCTTGTCAAGCTGAGACAAAATACCGTTAAGCACCCCTACCATTATAGAAGGCATTGCCAGCATCAGGCTGGACGGAATTCCAATAGAGTAAATATTCTTTACCACCTGCATATCCGGCTTCATATACCTAGGATGAATGGTAACCCCTATATTCCCACGAAGGCAAATCACTATATATAAAAGAAAAGCCGCAATCTGGCCAACCACTGTTGCAACCGCCGCACCCTTCACACCCATAGCCGGGAATCCAAACCATCCGAAAATCAGCACCGGATCCAGCACAATATTGATGATACACCCACTCGCCATCAAGAACATAGTCGTTTTCATCCTTCCAAGCCCCTGAAAAATCTTCTCCAGACACATCTGAAGCAGCTCGCCAAAGGAAAGGCATAGTACAATATATGTGTAATCACACGCCCATTCATAGGTCAGAGGATCGTCCGTAAACATGGACAGAAACGGCTTAGTGATAAGCAGCCCCGCCACTGCAAATATGAGACAATGTATCACAACCAGCGCGATTCCCACCGAGGCTGCCTCATCCGCATCCTTCCGCCTGCCTGCTCCCAGACTCATGGAAATCACCGAACCAATTCCAATCCCCATACCCACTCCGGCCGACATCACTATATTCTGAAGAGGAAATGCAAGCGATACTGCAGTCAGAGCATCTGTTCCCAACCGTGTCACCCAAATACTATCCACGATATTGTACAGTGACTGAATAAGCATTGATAAGACCACCGGAATGGACATTGAGATTAAAAGCGGCAAAACAGGCTTCTGTCCCATAGGGTTGTCTCCCATGGTGTTTGATTTTCTTTGTACTTTCTGTGTTTTTTCCATAATAAATCCCTCTATACAATAATAAAAAGCCTCCACCGCCTGTTTTGATGCGGGAAGGCTTGCATATCTATTTTGTTTATTCCATCTATTTTTTGAACCTATTAAAGATTAACCGATTTTTATACTTTTTGCAATACCTTATTTGTGCAATACCTTATTTATGCAATACCTTATGATAAAATAGGATATATCCGAATACTATTCCTTTTCGGGCCAGTAACTCGCTTTATGCATCAGTTCTACCTGCGTAATGCTCCTTGACGCTCCCAGTCATCATTGTTATACTTGACCCAATACCTTTGTAAACGGTTTATTCATCTGAAAACGCTCATCCATCTGAAATCTGAAAGGAACTATTATGAAAAAACTCCTTCTTATCGCCACCGGAGGCACCATTGCATCGAAATTCACAGAAAGCGGCCTGGCACCGCAGCTCAATGCTGAAGAGCTGCTGTCCTATGTCCCCACAGCCAGAGAATTCTGTACCATAGACACTATCCAGCCATTTAGCCTGGATAGCACCAACGTAAACGCAGCTCACTGGATACAGCTCGCAGGACTGATAGAAAAGAACTACGAAAATTACGATGGTTTTGTAATCTGTCACGGCACAGACACCATGGCATTCACCGCTGCCGCACTTTCTTATCTAATTCAAAACAACCGCCGCCCCGTCGTCATTACCGGCGCCCAAAAGCCCATAGACCTTGCCATCACTGATGCACGGTCCAATTTACTGGACAGTCTCCGGTTTGCATCACATGACAAAGCACACGGTGTTACCATTGTTTTCGGCGGAAAAGTAATCTGCGGCACCAGAGCCAAAAAAGAATTCTCCAAAAGCTATAACGCATTTTCCAGCATTAATTATCCTGCCATTGCGTCTATTCATGATGAGAGGATTATCTTTTACATTGACGATAAAAATCAGTGCACAGCCCCTCTGCAGTTTTACCACAATATGAACGAGCGCATTTTTCTGCTAAAACTCATTCCCGGCATTAACGGAAAAGTCCTGGACGCTTTAATGGACTCCCATGACGGTTTGATGATTGAATCTTTCGGCGTGGGCGGACTACCGAATTACGGCGACGACAGCTTTCTTAAGGCCCTTGATAAATGGATTTCCAGCGGCAAGCTTGTAGCCCTGGCAACGCAGGTAACACATGAAGGAAGCGACATGAGCGTATATCAAGTTGGGAAAGTAATCAAAGATCGTTTTCAGGTTTTGGAATCGTACGATATGACTTTGGAAGCAAGCGTGACAAAAATGATGTGGGTGCTGGGACAGAGCAGGGAGCCAGGGAAATGTAGAGAAATGTTTTACAAGACGGTTAATCATGATTTATTGTTTCTCTGATTTAGTTTTTACGTGTTGGCAGCACTAAACCTAAGGGGGGGGGCGAAGGGGTTCCCCGGAAAGTTATTGAACGGTGCGGAGGAGGCAATGGGCGGCCGGGGCAGGGGGGATTCTGGTTCCCACCCCTTCGTAATGTTTGTGTTTTTCACCGAAAAGTCTATCCAGCATGAAGAAATTTTATGAAAACATTTCAACTTTCTGATTATCCGCACTGAATAAAACCTCCGCAGTAGACGACAAGCACTTCAAGGGGGTGGAAACGTGGAGGAAGGTGAGCGTAAGGAGATTGGGTGCGGGGAACTGGCGCTGGCCTTGTCAGGCATTTTGCGGAAGCGCGCCTGAAAATCCAGCGCCTACGGAGACTTAGCCGCGAACGCTCTTCGTGAGCGGCTTAGTCGCAGTTGGCGATTAGTTGAAGGGAAGCGAGCAATGCCTGACAAGACCAGCGCCAGTTCCCCGCACCCAATCTCCTTACGCTCACCGTTCAACCCCTTTCCGGGGCCCCTCCCACCATAAATAATTACAGAAAATTCCAATATTTCCCTCCCATATTCAGCCTTTTAATGCTATAATATCTTTAGTGGAAGAAGCACCTGACGTGTCGCCGCAAACCCTGCGCCAATAAGGTGTCCGCAAGTAAACTTTGAATATTGTATGGCAAAGGAGGTTTTTTTATGGAAGAAAGAATGTATAAGATTTATGCCCGCAGTGACGAGCGTATCCAATTGAAGATTTTTCCGGGACATTTTGCTACGCCTCAATCGCATATTACGCATTTCCTGGATATGACCACCATGAAATCCCGCTGTTCAGAAGCCAAACGAATAGCCAAGGCACTTTCCGTTAATTATGAAACCTCCATCCCCATAGACACCATCATCTGTATGGACGGGCTGGAGGTAGTCGGGGCTTATCTCGCCGAGGAGCTTACCCAGGCCGGGGTATTGTCTATGAATGCCCACCAGACCATCTATGTGACATCTCCGGAATATAACAGCGTTGGCCAGATGATTTTCCGGGAAAATGTTCAGATGATGATCAATGGCAAGAATATACTGATTTTGAGCGGCTCTATCACAACAGGAGAAACTCTTATTCGGGCTGTTGAAAGTATCCTTTATTACGGCGGCAAAATCCGCGGAGTTGCTGCAATTTTCAGCGCTGTCAATAAGGTTGCCGAAATGCCCGTGCATTCAATCTTTACCCTCAAGGACATCCCGGATTACGGTACATACAAAATCCAGGATTGTCCGCTATGTAAAAACCGTCAGAAAATAGACGCTATTGTTAATAGCTACGGATATGCAAAAATCTAACCCAGCAAAATGCATTTATGTCGTGCATATATGTCGTATGTCTAAGCATCCTTGAGTGAAATGAGCTTACGAACATATCCACTTGGCTCGTTGCTTACCAAAACAATCAACCAAATTTGCCACAGGATAATAAAGTATCCTGTGGCTTTTCTGTTTGTTCATCTGCTACGTTGGTCTACACTTCGTTTCAATCCATGCTATTAGCCATGCGGATTCAAGGGTTAAAAAGAATCATATGCAGAATTGCAGATTCATCCCCAATATTTTTGTAAGAATGAATCTTATCAGCCTTAAACCGTATACTTTCACCTTTGGCAACGGTAAATTGCTGACCGTCCGTGCAGATTTGAATGCAGCCGGTAAAAATTGTAATGAACTCTGTGGTTCCTTTTAAATGCGGTTCGGATTCCCAATAGCTTCCTTTGTCTAATTCCAGATAATACACTGCAAATCTGCGGTTTTCATCGTCTGGAAATATGGAATAATTCTTGACTTTTCCATTATCTTCAAGTAACGGCTGTATCTCTGATGTTTTCACGATTTCGTAAGGAGTTTTTGGACGCACCGTCAGGGCATCAAAAGGCACTTTCATACCATTTGACAGTTTCCAAAGTGTGGACAGGGTTGGGTTTCCCTCACCGCGTTCTATTTGCGCCAGCATACTCTTACTGACACCGCTGAGCTTTGAAAGTTCGTCCATACTAAGCTTGTTTTCCTCTCGCAAACGCCGAATGTTTTTGGCAACAATCAAATTCATGGAATCCATAAAATTCTCTCTCCTCTATTGACAATATAGTGCACAAGTTATATTATTATATCGTACATGTACGATATAATTTTCATTTTGTATCATTATATAGTTTTTTTCTAAGTTTGTAAAGAGGAGGGGTTCCTATATGTTTCATTTATCGGATTTTGTAATCTATTGTTTTGTTACAGCTTATACACCTGGAGCTAACAATTTGCTGTCCATGAGCAATGCGATACGCCTTGGGTTTCGCCGCAGTTTCCGCTTTAATCTCGGAATTTTGGCTGGATTTGCAGTGGTTATGTCTGTCTGCGCCACTTTTAGCGCCACGATTTTTGCTTTCCTCCCGAAAGTAAAGATTGTTATGCAGATATTGGGCGCAGCTTATATGTTGTATCTGGCATGCAAGGTTTGGAAAAGTTCCGGTGAATTAAGTACCGATAGCGGAAAAGAGGCCAGTTTCCTTTCCGGTATGCTATTACAATTTGCAAATCCCAAAATTTATATTTACGCAATTACAGCGATGTCGCTTTATATTTTACCTGTATATCACTCCACTATGGCATTAATTGGATTCACTGTAATTTTAACTCTGATTGGCGCTTCTGGTTCTTTTGTTTGGGCAATGTTTGGGTCCATATTTTGTAGATTCCTCTCGAAACACACAAAAGTGGTAAATGCAATCATGGCTCTTTTACTGGTCTACTGTGCTGTTTCACTATTTGTATCATAAGTTGTTTCAAGCGCGGGCGCTTTTTTCCGTGCGAGGAGCAGCGCGCTTGTGAGGGCTGTGAATGGCGCAACCGTCACCAGGCCGAAGCTTCCCACCACTGTATCGAGAATCTCCGCAGATACATATTTATAGTTTAAGATATGGTCTATAGGTGTTCCCTGGGCCATGAAGGTCATCAGCAGCGCTATATAACCGCCGGAATAGGCCAAAAGCAGCGTCGTGGTCATGGTCCCCATGGCAGCCCGGCCTACATTCATGCCGGAACGCGCGGCCTCTCTCCAGGAGATATCCGGCTTTTTATCAATTACCTCATTGACCGCGGAGGTGATATCCACTGCCAGATCCATCATTGCACCAGAAGCGCCGATAAAAATCCCGCTCATAAAGATTTTTGTGAGATTTAAATCCTGGTATCCGGCATAGAGGAGGCTCTCCGAATAGGACATGACCGCCCCATGGATTTTAAAAGCATCCGTAAAGATACAGCCGATGATACAAGTAACCAGTACGCCCAGCAAGGCCCCGCTGCTGGCGGCAATTGTTTTCCTGCTCCAGCCGTACACCAGAAAAATAATAAGCACTGTGAGAAAAGTAGTGAGCAGAATTCCGCACCAAATGGGGTTGACTCCCCGCAGGTATGCAGGTACCATGATTTTCCAGATTGCCAGTACCGTTATTACGAAAGAATACACGGCCCGAAGCCCCGTTTTTCCCGCAAACAGAATCAGCAAGGCTACGAACAGACCGGCCAGGATAAGCTCCATATTGATTCGGTAGTGGTCTGTCATAGTTACAGTCAGGATTCCATTTTCATTATGGCTCACAACCACCTGGGCAATATCCCCCGGTTTAAATATTTTGTCTGTTTCCAGGGAACCACTCAGCATATTTACAGCCTTTGCAGTCTCGCCTTTGAATTTTCCGGCCAGAATCTCCACATGACAGTATTGCTCCCCGGATTGTATCAGTCCGGAGCTTTTTACTGTACTTTCGTCTGTCTCCAAGACCTTTGCCCGCACTCTGTCTGTTCCCTTATATATGACAGCATCCTCATAGCCTGTCGGAAGGACTATGAGGATGACAATCAACAGAATCGCCAGCAAAGACACAGAGTAGTCTTTGAATTTCACCGGCATATTAGTTTACTCCTGTGAGGCTAGCCACCTTGTTGAAGATATCTGTATTGTCGTAGTAGCCGCCGAACTCATCCTGGCCTGCTCCCATGGCAAATACCTCCACTGGCAATCCTGTATGTGCATAGGATGAAAAACTGATTCCTGATTTATTATTGAGGATGTGAGTGATCGTAACCGTAAGAGGCTCATAACTTCCATAAAGAATGTATTCCTCCTGGCCGATTTCATCTTCCTCAGTTCTGGTCATGGTTTCCTCATATGCTGCTTTCAGTTTTTCATATTCATATTCTGTCATGACCAGAGCCCCTGTATTCTCAGACTCCGGATGCTGGTCCTTGCTGTCCATCTGAATCTCGGCTTCCTCGCCGCCAGCCGGTGCCTGAAGTCCGAACAGCTCTGTCACATCCTTCATAACAGTGTCGAAATCTGTCTTGTTTTCTTTATAGGCGCTCACATAGTCAGAGTCAAATTTCGCATAGGAAATCTGCTGGCTGGTGAGATTTGTGAGGAAAGTATCATAATCCGTCCCTGCAAAGCCAATCGTAAGACCGCCTGTCTCGTGGTCTCCGGTCACAAGGATCAGGGTCTCCTCCGGGTGCTCGTTGTAGAACTCAACAGCCTTTTCTACCGCATTATCAAGTGCTATGGTATCGGTGATCGCAGCGGCTGCATCGTTTGCATGGCAGGCCCAGTCAATCTTTCCGCCCTCTACCATCATGAAGAAACCGTTATCATTGTCCAGCACCTCGATGCCTTTTTCCACATAGTCTGCAAGGCTCCACGCGCCTTCTGCCAAATCCATGTCATAGCTCATGGCATCGTCATCTGCCAGATTCTCATCGATCACAATCGCTTTTCCGGAATCCGCTGTAAGAGCCTCGGCTTCAGCCTGGGTCTTTACCACCTTGTAGCCAGCCTCTTCCGCCAGTTCATAGAGGTCCTTTTTATCCCCCTCATTGCCTGTCGGCTTTTTCAGAGCACCGCCCGCGAAATAATCAAACTCGCTGGCAATCATCTCCTCACCGATTTCGTAATAGTTATTCCGGGATGCCTGATGAGCGTAAAACGCTGCTGGTGTGGCATGATTTAAGTTTACAGAGGAAAGAATGCCCACCTTATAACCCAGCTGATCTTTGAGCTTCTCAGCGATGGTCTCGTAGGAGGTTTCCATTTTTTCGTCCATGTTGATGGTTCCGCTGTAGGTCTTATGTCCTGTGGAAATGGAAGTGGCTGTGGATGCTGAGTCCGGGCAGAATGAAGTACTGTCATAGGTCTGTGCAGAGCCTGCTACCGGAAAGGAAAACATGTTTAAATTGTCCTGGCTGGTAAGTATCTCATCTCCGTCGTCATTGACTGCGCTTAAATAATAATTGGTACTCTGAATCTGCGGATAGCTCATTCCATCTCCGATAAACATAAAAATGTACTTGGGTGCGGATGTCTCGGACGATGTACCGTCTGTGCCGCTTGCAGCATCTGCTGCCTCAGCACTTGTGTCTGCTGCCATCACGTTCTGTACGGGTGCCGCACATGGTGCAAGCAGAGTTGCCGCGATTAAAAATGCACTGATATTCTTTGCTTTCATAACGTTTTCTCCTTTTTTCTGTGTTCTCGGTTTGATAACAGGAATTTCGTTTTGACAAGCATATTATATCAGTGCATTATGAAATGCGCTTACTTCTTATGTTAAATGTTGGTGAAACATTTCGGGGTTTTATTATATTTTCGTTATTGGCTCTTTGCTTCTGTTTATCTTATCCGACCTTGTTACAGTGAAGCTGGGCATTTGCGGGCTTAATTCATCAGCTCCATCTGGATTTCGCCAAGATTATCCTTTGTAATGATTTTATAGGGGAGGCGGATATACTTTCCGTCCAAAAGCTCGAACTCATCGGAAAGCTTCGTTCCCATTACCAGAGAATAGGCAAGCTCCAGCATTCCATGCGCCTGGCCTTTCGCATCGTTAAGCACTGTGCCCAACATTTCCTCCGCTTCAACTGCCTCCAACCCCACCGAGGTCCCGTCGATTCCAAGCACGGCTGGCCATTCTTCTGATTTCGGTTCCATTCCCGCTGCCTTCAATGTATCGATTGCGCCAAGAGCCATGTCGTCATTGTTTGCAAGGACCACTTCGATTTCATCCCCGTATTCGTCCATGAACTGCTTCATTTTATTGGCTGCCTGGTCCCTGTTCCAATTAGCGATCTCATCCGAAAGCTTTTTCACAAGGTATCCGCGCTCTGTTATCTCATTGATCACTGACATGCTCCGCACCATGGAATCATTGTGCCCTGCCTCACCCTCCAGCATTACATATTGGAGTACACCATCGCCGTTTTTGTCAATCTTGGAAAAGTTCTTTTTGCACTCCTCCACCAGGATTTCTCCTTGAAGCTCTCCTGACTGGAAAGCATCCGCACCTACATAGTAGAGCTTATCCCAGCGTTCCAGGTCCTCCTTCACCAGCTCACGGTTAAAAAAGATGACCGGAACATCGCTGCTTTTTGCCTTCTCCACAATTGAGGAAGCGTCAGTACGGTCCACCAAATTGATACACGCAATGTCAAATCCGTCGTCGATGAACTTGTCCATCTGGTCATTCTGCAGCATCTGGCTGCCATTGGCATTCTGTATTTCCAATACGATAGACACTCCCCATTCCTTTTCCTTCTCTTTCGCATAAGACTGCACATAAGAAACAAGTTCCGAGACAAAAGTATCATACTGGTCGTACACACTAATGCCGATTTTCAAACTCTCCGGTTTTTCCTCACGAAACCCTCCGTCTGCCCCGCAGCCGGAAAGCAGAAGCACACCCACTGTTCCAACTGCAATTAATCCCTGAATTTTTTTACAAAACTCTCTCATCTCTCTCACCTGCCTAAATACTTGGGAACAGAAGCCGTTCATTTTCTGATTCATATAAAGTATCCTTAGTGACCAGCTTGTATCTAATATCAAACTGCTCGTTCACGTAACCCTTTTTTTCTTTTTCCACAAGCGCCTGGATTCCCTCATAACCCATATTAAATTCATTCTGATATACCAGGGCGCGCAGCCTCTCATTATCCAGGTCATTCACTGTCTGCGCGGTATTGCCGATTCCGTAAATCTTAAATTTCATTCCATACGGTTCGTAGGCTGCGCGCTTAGAATCCCAGGCTGCGGCTGCCTCCTCCGTGCTGAATTTATCAAGCGCCACTATATATTCCCCGCAATCGCTGAAAATCGTCCCAATAAAAAGGCGCAGACTGAAATCACCTTCCTGGCGGGAACGGTCCTGGATACGGATATTTTTGTCCGAGGACAACAGCACGTCCGTCAGCCCTTTATAGCGCTCTGAGACACTGTCCCTCTGTATATATTCTTTAATCACTGTCACTACGTAATGATTCGCTTTCGGCCGTTGTAATTCTTCGTCACCTGGTTTTAATTGTCCTGATTCTATGTTAACAAATCCTGACTGTTCCGGCTCTGCGTCACTCGGGCCTGGCTGCCCTGCTTCTTTTTCAGATGCATCGATATCCTCAAGGATTTTATACCCCAGCTCCTGTCCCATCTTGTAGTTATCCGCAGAAATATTCACATATCCGTCCATCCCGGATTCCACTGTGATCACAGGAATCTGGATATGCATTTCTGAAAGTTCCCACTTCAGCGCCTCACTGTTTACCGCAGCCAGCAGAATACCGGAAACTCCCGCGTCTGCCTCCTTCTGAACTCTCTGTGCCTGGTCCTGCACCGTATCCTTGTCACTCATGTAAATGTAATTGACTTTAACCTTAAAATCCTCTTCCGCCTGCTGGATGCCTTGAACCAAAGTAGCCCATTCGTTGTCCGTATTCTGATAAAGGATTACCGAATAAACTGCCGGGTTCCTTCCCGAACCCTCTCGGACCACACCGTAATAATAAGCTGCAATCAACACAAGGACGGCAGCGCAGATAACTGCCCATATTTTCCAACGTATCTGCCGTACCATTATGCTCCCTCCTTATGCTCTGCGGACACTTCCTCCGTTTTTGGCAGATGGATCCTCACCATTGTACCCTCGTCCGGCTCGCTGAAAATCTCAAGTCCATAATCCGTGCCAAAATAGAGCTGGATGCGCTGGTGTACATTGCGGATGCCGATTCCCGAACCCTTGCTGCGGATATGTGTATCATCTGTGAGAAGCTGTGCTACCTGCTCCTCCGGCATTCCCAGGCCATTGTCCTCAACCTCAATAAATAAATTCTCCTCACGGGTATATGCACGTATGTGAATTTCCCCTTCACCGTCCATATATTCCATACCATAATAAATGGCATTCTCGATGAGCGGCTGAATAATCAGCTTAATAGTCTTATACTTCTCAATCCCTTCCTCAATCTCAAAATAGGAAGTAAACTTATTTTTATAACGGAACTTTTGGATGTCCAGATAGTTCCGGGCATGGTGCAGCTCCTCGCCCACAGAAATAATATTCTTTCCTTTAGAAAGACTGATACGGAAAAGACTTCCCAGCGCCTGAACCATGGAAATCGCATCCTCATATTTTTCCGATTCCACCATCCACATGATCGAGTCCAGCGTATTGTAGAGAAAATGCGGATTTATTTGGGACTGCAGGGCATCAAGCTCACTTTTCCGCTTCTCTTCCTGCTCCCGCACAATATCGTCTGTGAGCTCCCGAAGCTGTTCCACCATAGAGCGTATCGTTTCCCCCAGATGCTGGATTTCCGGTGAGCCTCCGATATAAATCTGCGGCTCCTGGTCCACGCCGATACCCTTGAGGGAATCCTCCAGGCGCTTTAAAGGCTGGACAATCCGCACCGCCACAAACTGATTGGCAAACATCATGAGCAAAATGGAAAGTATGATGATAATAACCGCCATAATCTGCGTCCGGTTAAAGTTCTGGAAAAAGTTTTCCATCGGGGTCACACTTACAATCTTCCATCCCGTATATCCGACCGTCTTTACCACCACCATACGGTCCTCGCCCTGGAAGCGCTCCTTATAAGCGCCGTCGTCATACTGGCTCGCCACAATGTTATTTTCTTTAAGCATATTGGAAAAAATCAGGTTCTGTCTTGGATGATAAATAATCCCGCCGTCACTGTTGATGAGATAAACATATCCAAGCTCTTGACTGTTCACCTTTGTAAAAAGCTGGCGGATACCACTGAAATCCATATCTACAAGAAAGATACCCCCGGACATTTTGCCGCTGCTGGTAAGCTCCACCCCGCGGCTCAACGAGATAACCCAATAATAGCGATTGCTGCTATTCTCAAAGATGTTCTGCACGTGAAGCTCGGAAAAATGCAGATTCTCCATCTTATCAACCGCACTGGTAAACCAGGTCTGGGCAGTAATGTCCGTGTCCTTTTTCATAGATCCCACCGGTGCCGCCCCGATGAGCTCCCCCTCCTCCGTAAAACAGGCCAGACTTACAAGACTGTCCTTATAAACTTCATAGAGCAGGTTCATCTCCTGGGTCATACTACTCTCGTCCAGGTCAATATTTTTAATCACATTATAGTACATGGCATCGGAAATACGCATCATATTCCGCAGATAAGTATTTAGATTAATCTCCACTTGGTTAAGCAGCTGCTTACTGTCGTTGGTGACGATTTCCTCGGAGGCTTTCCCATAGCTTTGGAAAAGAAAGACGCCGATAAACCCCATTCCAACCAGCGCAACCAAGGTAAAGGACACGGAGATCATGAACTGCATTCCCCTGTTGCTCACAGAGGATAAGAATGCATGCCATTTCTTTTTGATATACTTCATATTCCAAACTCTCTTTTATCTATTCTAGACCTTCATAGTTACCGCTTCACGAGGCATAGATTTCCCCTGCTCCTGAAGGTTGGCTCTGTACTTAGAAGGCGAGATGCCATACTGCTTCTTAAACACGTAGCTAAAATAATTAGGCTCTGTGTACCCCACCGCTTCAGCGATCACATACGTCTTATCCTCTGTGGTACGAAGCAGCTCCACCGCATGCTCCAGGCGGATTTTTGTCAGATACGCCACAAAACTCAAGCCCACCTCTTTTTTGAAAATCGTGGAAAAATACGCCGCACTTACATTCAGATGGCGGCACAGCGTTTCCGCAGAAAGCTCGTTCTCCTTATAGTGCTCCTCAATGTACGCTTTCGCCTGCTCTGTGAGCTTCATGGTAGAATCTGTCCGCTCATGGCGCAGGGTATGGCGCAGATTGGTACAAATCTCCTGCAGCCAATGTTCCAGCTCATCCACGGAAATATATCTGTACAGCTCCTGCCACGGAATGTCGTTGTCGCCAAAAATCTGCTTGGTACGCAGCTTATAGGAACGGCCTATTTTCATAAATTCCGTCAGCAGCTCCATGCACAAAAGCTGATACTGGTTGGGTGTCAGCGAAAGACTGCGGATGCTTTCCATAAACTGTGTGATGGCCGCATTCGTTTCATCCCTGTCGCCCAGCTTCACCGCACGCATAAGATTCTGGAAATCATATTCCATCAGGGAAACGGAATCCTGGGGGCTTGGCTCAATATCATGGATGTAAAGTACCTGACTGCCGCCCATAATGGTTCGGTATTCCATTGCATTCTGCGCCTCCTGGTACGAGGAGGTGAGATGATCCATCTGGTCACAAAGCTGTCCCACAGATGCCGTCACCGGAACCTTAAGTACACGGGTTCCCATCTTACAAATCTGGTCGAGATGGTACAGCACCTTGTCCATCTCATCCTTTTTCTCCAGCATGAACACCAGCAAAACTTCATCAAGATAAACCGTAGTGTAGAAGCCAATCCGCTCCTTCAGATAATCCTGGGCCATCTCTTTTAGAGAGAGTGTGAGTAACTGCTGAGTCTTGCCGTGGCTGTCCTTACTGTTAATGTCAGCGTAAAGCATTGCCGCCACGTAGTAAGGGGATTCCAGGTGCATTTCATAGGTTTCCAGCATGTTTTTCGCCCTGTCACCTGTAATCTTGCCTTCGAGGATACCCATCACAAGCTGCTCCTGCATGGCAGGAAGGCTCTTTTGATAATACTCGGAAAGCTTGCTTAAGTTGCGGTGCTCGCTGAACTCCTGGTCAAGCTTATCCTTGATTTTCCGAAATACATTTTCCATATCCTTGGCACTGATGGGCTTGAGCAGGTACTCTTCAGCCTCGAGATGCACTGCTTCCCTGGCAAACTCAAAATCGTCAAACCCGGAATAAATGACCACCTTCATATTCCGGTAGCTCTCTTTTAACTTTCTGCAGAGTGTGAGGCCATCCATGTAGGGCATCTTAATGTCTGTCATCACCACATCGATGTGGAGCTGCTCCGCCATCTCCAGGGCCTCCTGCCCGTTCTCCGCCGTCCCCGCCAGGCAGAAGCCCATGGCCTCCCAGTCAATCTTTCTCTTCATGGCCTGCAATACATCCGCCTCATCATCTACCAGTAAAATATTGTATAAATCCATGATTGTATTCTATCCTTTCCTGTCCACCCGCCACTGCTTATAGCTTTACCCAATCAATATTTTCTTCCCCTGAAAAGCAAATCCATACTTCCGGATTCTGCTTTGAGGGATTCCCTTAGCCTCCAGCGCGGATGCATATGCCTTTTTCTCTATCTGGCGCAGCGCCGCCGCGACCGTATCGGATAATTCCTTTTCCTCGTCCGGCTCCTGCACCTTAAATTCCAGAATCATAGCATCCGACTGTGGGATAACTGCATTTGCCTGTTCCACCTTAGGCTCCAACATTACGTCATATCTGCCAAACCCGCTTTCACGGTTCGATGTTATGATATACCTGTCAGATAAATCTACAATAAGCCCCAAAACAAACCCATGATAAAAACGCTCCGGTTCTGTCTGGTCTGACGGACCTTTGCCTGTATCAAAATAGCTGAATGTGGCAAGAGCGACCTTATTCATGTAGGCATTCATAGCCTTGACGTCACCATTGAGAAGTGCCCTGATAAAATCATTATAAAAAGGCATACATTGGGCAAACCACTCCTGTATCATACGCTGGAACATAATGTATACTTCTTTGTTCGTGAGTGAAAGCTCGTACTCTTCCTTTCCGCTCATTTCATCTACGGTATGGTTCTCAACCTTTAAATACCCGCTGGCCAGCAGCAGGCTCCAAATGGCATTCTCTCTTTGGTCCAACTGGTTAAATACAATCTGCTCATCAATCTGCGTATGAAAGCTTTGCCCGCTTAAAAGCAGCTCCATTGTACTCTTGATATCTGCACTGCCTTTCTGAATGACTTTCCCAACAAGACTGTTGCTGCTGGTATTCGCCCAGTAGGCAGAAAATTTCCCTGTTTTCAGATAGTTAAGAATGGACCAGGGATTATATATATTTTTCCTGCTCCCGAAGGTAAATCCGTCATACCATTGCCGCACTAAATCCTTCTGTGCAAGAAAGCCGTATTCCTCGAGAGCCTCATCTACCTCTTCCTGAGTGAAGCCAAAACTGTCTGTGTAAGAATCCGTCGATGTTGTTATCACCACCAGATTATTCAAATCGGAAAATACCGACTCCCTACTGACCCTTGTGATACCTGTCATCAAGGCCCTCTCCAGATACGGATTCGTTTTAAACGCAGAATTGAACAGACTCCTGGTAAAGCCTGAAATTTCTTCCCAATAGCCATATGCATACGCCTCTTGCATGGGCGTATCATACTCGTCCAAAAGAAGAAGCACTTTTTTCCCATAATATCTGGACAAAAAATCTGATAATGCCCGGATGGCCGAGGTCGCGATATATTCCTCCATATCCGCCTTTACTGTACGGAAATATGCTTTTTCCTTTTCATTAAGCAAATCTCCATCAAGCAGGAAGTCGCATTTATTATATGCCTCCTCTATCACCTGACAGAGCTTGCGCTTTGTCTGCAGATACGAAGTCTCCTTCACATTTGCGAAGCTTAGGAAAATAACCGGCCATTTGCCTTGCATCTGCCGGTATTCCTCGTATTCCCACAGAGCCAGGCCCTCAAATAAATCGCCCCTGTCCGCGTAATCCACAGAGAAAAATTTCTCAACCATACTCATAGCCAATGTTTTCCCAAACCTCCTGGGGCGGGTGATCAAGGTAACATCATCCATGGATTCCCACCACTCTTTGATGAACATGGTTTTATCAACATAAAAAAGCTTCTGCGCTCTTATTTTTTCAAAATCCTGCAGGCCAATCCCTACTGTCCTTGCCATATGACCACCATCCTGCCTTAAGACTTAAGGCTCATAAAATTATCTTCGGCCGTATTTGAACCTTACCTAATAAGTTGAAAATTTGTACTCTTACCTGTATTTTAGAGTATCATGAAAACAGGGAAATAACAAGGTACACAATGAGAAAATGACCTGCACCAGCACCGTAATATTTGTGATATATTTAGGTCAATTTACAAGGAACTACACGCAGACCGTGAAACGGGTTGCTGGCAAAATACGATAGAGATTACAAAAGCATCTGCAAAATTTCTCCTACAGATGCTTTCATAATCTTTTACTTAAACTAACTTTCTTCGCTTTTTAATTTCTTCTTCTTCTGCTTTCTTTCCTAGTCCATTGTAATATGCCACTTTTTCTTCCATCGACATATTTTTAGTATGTTCATAGTTCTCTTCACGGATTTTGTGAATATCGTCAATGGTAAAATTGGTACTAATTACCATTCCGCTCATTCTCATTCCTCGCTTTCCAACAATACAGACGGACTAATAATATCAATGTCTTTATAGCCTTCTAAATTTGTGATTACTCTCACCCCACGGATTGTCTTTATATTTACAATATGCTTAGAATTCCACGAAATAATACAATCACAATTACAGACCACTGCAGCGGCAATATGCTGACAGTCATCAAAGCTCTTCGGTTATCATTAATGTAGTATACTCAACTCTGCTCAAATAATCATACAATGTAATTTTTTGGTTCCGGACATTGTTCAACTTCATTTAAGGTCACTTGTGACAGAAATATCTCAAAATCTTTAGATACAAACCGTTTCCACAATTTAAGCGTATCCTTCATGCGTTCCGGAGTATCTTCCTGCTACAGATAACTAAAACCGACATATCTAAATATATTTTCAATTTCCGCATATGCTCATCTCATTCAAGTGTTATTCTCACTTTCAGTATAGATAATTTCTCTGCTGTTTTCAATAGCATAATGTGTAGTTTCAACTTACTATAAATCTATATTTTACAAGGGCATACACTTATCATAAATCCAATTAATTATGCCGTTTTTTGTAGTTTATACCACAAGTTAGGTAAGTTTACAAAAGAACTCACGCCGACTGGAACGGATTGCTGACAAAAACAAAGAAGAGTTAGCTGATGTTTGTTAAACAGCAAGCTCTTCTTTATTAACAACATTGTTATTTCAATCCACAGGTTTTATCCCGACATACTTTATTATATCATATTAATTTATTATTTCAACAATGTTGTTAATAATATTATTCTATTTTCTTGACCGTCCTGGTAAATTATGTTATATTTATTTTAAGGAACAATCGTGTTACAGGGTGGTGTTGACCTTCATTCTACATAGGATGGAGGTGATGTCTATGAAACATTTCGATTTTAAAGACCTCATGGCTTTTGGAATGTTTATTTTGGCGTTGCTGACATTCATTTATTTGATATGTCACTAGCTTAGCATAGAAAAACCACCCCTAAACTTTGGCGAGCGAAAGGGTGGCATTTCTATCTGATTAACTGGTCAACCCACCTTGTGGGCGGTTGTTCCTCTTTATGTTTATACTATAACACTCTTCCTCTGCAAATTCAAGACTTAAAATTGATTTGCTTTGTTTCATTCTGTAGTTTAGTTACTATTCACGGGGCGGTTGAGCACAGGAATATATTTTCCCTGTTTCACCGCCCTTTTAATATATAGAAAGTTCTTTTGTGCAAATCGTAGAAATCCATATTTTTTCTCAGAAGTTATCCACACCCATCTGTCAAGACGCAGCCTTGAAAACATCCATTTTTTACAGGGATATCCAGTTCCTTGCCCTACCCCGTCCTATCATTGTCCCAATGACCTTTTTGGCCTGTTTTTATCAGAAGATATCCACAGCCGGCAGCGATGTCCCCCAGGTTTTCCATCGTCAAAATGCCAGTGTCCCTTTTTCCTCCCGTTCGACTTTTTCTCCCCTCTTTGGTATAATCCCATTAACAAAGAAAAGGCAGGTAAAGATATGGACAGCAGACTCGAACAGGTCATAAAAAAACAGGAGGGATTGATCGCGGCCCTTGAAAAACAGCACGCAGCAGACCAGAGGCTGATCACCTCACAAAAAAAGCTGCTCCAGGCCCAGCAGGAAAAAGCCGCTCTGCTGGAAAAAGAAAAGCAGGCCCTGCTCGATGCGGGAAACGAAATGGCGGCCGCCAATGAAAAGCTTGAAAAAATATGTACGGAGCAGCAGGAACTGCTCACATCCTTTTCCAGGATCTTTTCGGAAAAGTAAACTGCCATTGCCCAGGAGGCATCGAAAAACAGAGGAGGGTCCCCCAGATGCGTGTAACTTTTGAATCCATTACAAGGCTCCAGTACGAAGTCAAAAAATTGAGCAGGCTTGTGGAAGCCTTCCAGTCCGGGGAACAGTACATCCGGCAGGAAGAAGGACACCTCAGGGAGATAAAAAGGCTGGAACGTGAGAACCGCGCCTTGAAAAAGAAGCGGAGCTGGCCCGGAAAGACCGGGAACTGGAGAAAGCAAGGGAAGCCATGTACCGTGCGCAGAACGAGCGGGATGATGCTCTTGAGAAGCTGGGCAGGCTGAGGACGGAGCTATATGGAGTGATGACGCAGCTTGAGGAGGAAAAGGAGAAGAACCGGGAACTGACAGCCCGTGTCAACCGCGACTATACCAATTCCTCGAAGTCCTCATCCCAGGCCCCAGACCATGGGAAGATCCATAATGGAAGGGAAAAGAGCGGGCGGAGGCCGGGCGGTCAGCCGGGGCACCCACACCATAAAAGGAAACGGCAGGAGCCAACCCGGATTATAGAGATCCCGGCGCCGGAAGAAGTGTCATGCAGCAGTGGATACCGTCCGACCGGGAAACTTGTCCGCAGGCAGGTAGTGTTCCTGCACGTGTCGACAGAGGTGGTGGAATATGTCACACCGGAATACGTCAGCAAAGTGACCGGTAAAAAAGTCCATGCCCCATTCCCGGAAGGGGTGAAAGACGATGTGAACTATGACGGGACGGTAAAAGCAGCTGCATACCTGCTCAATAACCAGTGCTATGTTTCCGTCAGTAAGACAGGAGAATTCTTAAAAACGGTCTCTGGAGGGAAGCTTGACCTGTCCGGCGGGATGATATGCGGCCTTTCCAAAGAATTTTCAGAAAAGACGCAGGAGGAACGCAGCGAGATCTTCCTGGAGCTGCAGGCCTCCCCCCCATATGCACGTAGACTTTACCTTTGGCCGTGTAAACGGGAAACAGGGCACTGTCATGGTGTGCGCGTCAGGAGGGCGGGTACTCTACCAGGGCAAGGAAAAGAAAGGCCACGAAGGTGTGAAGGGCTCACCAGCCGAATTTTATGACGGGACACTCATCCATGACCATGAGGCGACCTGGCAAAACTACGGAAAGCGTCACCAGGAGTGCCTGGCACATGTAGAAAGATACCTGCGTTCCAGCATAGAGAATGAGCCGTGGCTTAAGTGGAACAAGCAGATGCTAGAATGGATAAAAGAGGCAGTCCATTGGAGGAACAGCATGCCAGAAGGAGGAGGAGCAGACCCACAGGAGATCGAAAGACTGGTGGAGCGGTATGGAAAGATCCTGGAAAAGGCAAAAGAAGAATACGAATATGAGCCGCCAGGAGACTATTTTAAGGACGGGTACAACTTGTATAAACGGATGTGGGAGGACAGGGATGATTACCTGCTGTTCCTGTATGACCCCTCCATCCCGCCAACGAACAATGCAGCAGAGAACGCAGCGAGGAAATACAAAAGGAAAAATGCTCAGGTGATGTGTTTCCGGAGCGGGGAAGGGCGGGATTATTTTTGTGATGGCCTTTCTGTAATGGAGAGCATGAGAGCGGATGGCGAGAACATGTACGAAGGAGTACGGGAACGTTTTAACCAGGGAACAGGGGCAGTTTAAGACCAGGCTGCCTCCTGTTAGAGTGGGAAAATATAAATCTACTATCTTGTCTATTTGTGTAAGAGCTCCCGGCCTACAAGCCGGGAGCTCTTAAGATACTGCTATGGTACCATTGTGTTCACCTATACCGTGAATAGTAACGTAGTTTATACACTTCTGCCTTTGCTTTTTACAAAAGCATGCACACCGTAGAATGCTTATAAATATTTAGTTTACACCGCAATTTATAACCGACTAAATATTTAACGTACGAACGGCAGCTTCATCACCCTCAGTATCGAATCCATTGTTTTCTCCAAATATTCCTCACTGTCTCCCCTCATTTCTTCGAAACTTCTGGGTTCCAGGCAGGTGGGAAAAATGGCGGAAACACCCATCTGGTATGCTTCCTCCGCACCCTCCCCGCGGCATCCCGCAGCCACGATCACAGGAATATTCTGAAGCTTCGCACGCCGTCCTACTCCGGCAATAACCTTTCCCCACACACTCTGGGAATCGATTTTACCTTCTCCTGTGAAAATAACATCTGCATTCCGAATCTTTTTGTCAAAGTCCACCACATCCAAAACTGCCTCAATACCGGGTTTAAGTATTCCTCCCAGAAATGCCACCACGCCCGCCCCTAAGGCTCCTGCTGCACCGCTTCCTGATATCTGCGCCACAGACAGGTTCATACTTTTTTTAATTGCCTGATCCAAAGCTCTCAGATTCAGATCAAGGATTTCCACCGTCTCCGGATCAGCCCCTTTCTGCGGTGCAAATACATAAGCTGCGCCATTCTTTCCATACATGGGATTCTCAATGTCACACATTGCATCCACAGAAACACCCTCAAGCAATTCCCTGACCGGCTCACAGTCAATCCATGCGATTTTTGTAAATTCATAGGGCTTAGGCAAAAATTCCTTTCCCTCCTGCGAATAGAATCTTGCGCCCAACGCCGCAGCCAGACCAACACCGCCATCATTGGTACAGCTTCCACCCAAGCCTAAAATAATTTTTTTGCATCCGTTTTCCAGAGCACTTCTTACCAATGCCCCCAGACCGTATGTAGTCGCTTCCAGGGGATTGAGCCTACCCTCAGCTAAGGTAATTCCTGCCGCGCTTGCAGTCTCTATCACCGCTGTATCTCCAAACACCCCAAATTCCGCCCGGACAGCATCTCCGAAAGGTCCGGTTGTAGGAACCGTTATCCGTCTGCCTTCCATGGCATAAAGGAAACAATCCACTGTGCCCTCTCCGCCGTCCGCCACAGGAATTGTCATAACCTTACAGCCGCTGAAATGCTCTTTCACTTTATGTTCCATAATTTCGCATACTCTGACTGCACTTAATGTTCCTTTAAAGGAATCCGGTACAATTATACATTTTCTCATATCATCTCATCCTCCTGATTATTTCTTCCCATAATACAAACAACGGGGATTTTGCCGCTATGCCAAAATCCCCGTCCAAAGCCAGACTGCCTATCTGCAGAAAAACTGATAAGTTCCTCCTGTCAGTACCATAAGGCAGCCTTTCCTATCCTTCTCAAGTATTTTAATATCATTCGCCTCTTCAACCGGGCTTCCGTTTTGCAGAATGTCATTTCCCCGGAGATAAACCTCCGCCTCTGTGCTTGCCGGTACTGTAATGTCATATTTAATGCCGCCATCTACTTTCTTCCATGCACTGACAATGGTTCCATACATACTCTCAAAAGTAAATCCCGCATCCTCAAGTTGTACACCCGGACAAGGCCGGATACGGAATCTCTTATATCCCGGCGCTTCCTCACATGGCTGCAGCCCGGCAATCTCTTTAAAAATCCATTCCGCAACAGAGCCATACGCATAATGATTAAAAGAATTCATCCGGGGATTCCACAATGTCCCGTCCGGCTTAATACCGTCCAAATGCTCCCATACAGTAGTCGCCCCCTGTGTTACCTGGTACATCCATGAGGGGTATTCTTTCTTAAATAAAAGCTCATATGCCGCATCCTCATGCCCAAATTTCGATAGTACATGACAGATGTAAGGAGTTCCCACAAAACCTGTAATCAAATCATAATTGGTATCCTTAAGCCACTGAGCCAACTGTGCACTGTATCTCTCTGCAAGCGGCAACGGAACCAATTCGAACTCCACTGCCAGAATCAGTGCAGTCTGTGTCTTAACCTTAAGGGAACCGTCCTCTTCAACATACAACTGCCGGAAAGCCTCCACGATTTTATTATGAAGCTCTTTATATTTGAGATGTTCCTCTTCTCTCCCGATAATCTGCGCGGCCTTTGACAGAATTTCAGCAGACCTTGCATAATAAGCAGTTGCCACATATTCTACATCTGTTGCCCCCACAAAGCTGCCATAGGGCGCATCCAACGCAACCCAGTCCCCGAGCTGGTGCCCGCCCTCCCAGGTATATTCGTTTGGCCCCTGCGTTCTGATGAACTCCACATATCTGCACATACTGTCAAACTGTTCTTCCAGAATACGCTTGTCACCGTATGCAAGGTACAGACTCCATGGGCATATCGTAGCCGCATCCCCCCAGGCAGCCGCGACCTTTTCACTCTGTCCTGTGTACCCGGCGAGATCGTATGCATAGGTGTCGTCATAGATATCCGGCACCACCCATGGCACGCCTCCGCTTTCAAATTGTTCTGCACGCAGGTCATGAAGCCACTTTCTCAGGAAAAGCGGGATTTCCATATTAAGAGCCGCTGTATTTGCAAAAATCTCAATATCCCCTGTCCATCCAAGTCTCTCACATCTCTGCGGACAGTCCGTTGGAATATCCACAAAGTTCCCTCTCTGCCCCCACAAAATATTCTGGGTAAGCTGCTTCAAGTCCTGATTGCTTGTGTCGAAAAATCCCGTTTGCTTTAAATCCGAATACAAAACCACGCCCTCGAAATCATCGGGGTTGATTTCTCCCGGATAAGCTTCTATCTTCACATAGCGAAAGCCCTGATATGTAAAATGCGGCTGGAACACAGCTTCTTTTTCATCCTTAACTATATATTCAATCCGCTGCTTAGCCCCTTTTAAATTATCGGTATAAAAATTTCCTTCTCCGTCCAGAATCTCTCCATGCTGCAGAATCACCCTGTCCCCGGCTTTTCCTTTTACCCGGAATCTCACATGGCCTGTCATGTCCTGCCCCATGTCCAGAACCTTCTCTCCCAAAGGTGTGACAATTAGTTTCACAGGCCTTAACACCAGCTTTTCCCTGACAGGCGGACATTCCTGCGCTATGAGGTTTTGCTTCGTCACAGCCCCCATGACTCTTACGCCAAACCAATCCCCGAAGCTGCAGCCGTATTTATCAAAATCAATTTCCTTGCGGCTGTCATACGTCTCTCCATGATAGATTTCACTATACAGTACCGGACCTCTGTAGGTGGACTGCCAGGTCCCGTCCGAAACAATCTTATCCTGATGCCCGTCCTCGTAAGTGAGATGAAGCTCAAGAATCAGCGCCTCACGCCCTCCATAGAGATTCCTTCTGGAGCGCCAGCCCAGTTCGCCCTTATACCAGCCGCTTCCAATCGTCACGCCAATGGCGTTCCCGCCTTCTGCAACCATATCTGTCACATCATAAGTCTGATACATGGTTCTTTTATTGTACGCCGTCCAGCCGGGTGTCAGATAATCGCCGCCCACCTTTTTACCATTCAGTCTTAGTTCATACAACCCCTTCGCTGTCACATATACTCTTGCACGCTTTATCTTTCCGGCTGTTTGAAACTCTTTTCTTATAATAGGGCAGGCCGTCTTAGGTGCCGTGTAATCATATTCCGGGGTAATCCAGTCCGCGGTCCAATCTTCGTATGACAGCATCGCAGTTTCAAAGCGGGATGTATCACTCCATCGGCTCTCCTGTCCCACTCTATCCCACGCCCTGACACGCACAAAATACTCGGTGAATTTCTCCAATTCCCTGCCTGCATATGGTATCTGGACGCAATCCTGGGAGATCACCTTTCCTGTATCCCAGTCACAGTCCGCAAAATCTGTTGTCCTTGATACCTGTATCTGATAGGCGCTCTGAAAACACCCCTTCTCCTCGCTTTCGAGCTTCCAGGCAAATCTGGGCGCCCGTGTATCCAACCCCAGCGGATTCCTTTGATATTCCACTGTAACATCATATATATTCATAAACTTCTCCTTGTTCACTCCGATTTACTCCAAATTAAAATCTCCATTTCCGTGCCCTTGTCCAATTCGCTGTGGATATGAAACTCTGCCATATCCCCGTACAAAATCTCCAATCGCTCCATAATATTGGCAATACCAATCCCATGCCCCTTTCGGTGCTCAGAAACATCCGGCTGAGGATGAAGCAGACTCTGCACCTGCTCCGGGGAAATTCCCGCGCCATTATCTGCTACCACGATTGAAAGAGCGTCTCCCTGCCTTTTGACCTGGATGCGGATGGTCCCTCTGACAGAACCGTCATCCTCGTCTGCCAGACCGTGAAACAAAGCATTTTCTACAAGGGGCTGCATCATATTTTTCGGTATTCTGCATTCCTTTACCTCTTCCGCAATCTCGCACTCCAGCCGGACCTCTCCACCATAACGGTATTCCTGTATAGCGAGATACTGCTCAATGGTATCCACCTCCTGCTGTACAGTGTCATAAATCTGGAAATCCTTCACGCGCAGCCTGTCCCGCAGTATGTTGGACAATGCGCTGGCTACCTTCTGTACGTCGTCCGTTCTTTTCTGCATAGCCAGATATTTGATGGTATTTAAAGTATTGCAGACAAAATGCGGATCAATCTGGCTGATCAGCAGTCCGAATTTCATCTCCTGCTCATTCTCCATCTTTTTCACAAGCTGTTTGAAATACTCTTGAAGCTTTTCCCCCATGCTGTTAAAGGTTTCACTGAGGTAGCCGATCTCGTCGTCGCTTTCCACAGGAAGCTTTGTCTCAAAATTGTCTGACACTACCCCCTTCATTGCCTCTGTCATACTGTGCAGCGGCCCGGTAATCCTATTTACTACATAAATAACAATAAACAACGTTCCAATAAGCAGAACAACTGCCATAGAAACCATGATCACGATATTTTCTCTTATCCGGTCTAAAAGATAAGCCGACGGTATATAAGACACTGAACTATAGGATGCATTCAGCAACCCGTCCTGCCATAAAACACCGTCAGAATTCCGGCGGGGCCATCCTTCCTCCCCGTCAAACAAGGCACACAGCTCATCAATCTCGTCCTGCTCGCTTTCAAAAAGGGCTTTTCCGTCTGCTGTTATCCAATATTGCTTCTCAAAATTGCTCTTATAATACCTGATAATACTTCCAAGTAAATCATTATAGCGAAAAAAAACAGTAAGAGTGAATTTCCTGTTTTTAAAATGATAGCTCTTCGTATATGCGATCAAACGTGTCTCATGACCATCCTCCTGGATGGTGATTCCCTTTGAAAATCCGCCCGTATAGCTAGTGTTCCGTATCTTTTCATACCATTGTGATTCCATCAGCTCCTCTTCCTCGGTTTTCAACCTCAGAATAGAGGAAACGATATCATAGCCCTCCACGTCCACAGCCACACTCTGAATCTCTCTCTTGATTGTTTTGGCATTATATAACTTCGTCTCCAGATCGTGACGCACAACTGCATCTTGAGGATTCCCTGTATATGCGTCGAGCTTATCAAGAAAATCCTCCGAATACGCGATAAAGTTTGTATACTCCGCCACAGAATTAAGAGATGAATCCACTTCATCCAGAATGTATGAATTCTGTTCCGTGTATCTTTCAAGCGCATCCTCCATGAGAGGGCGCACTACGAACATGAAAATTAGGATTAAGCTTGCAGCCATTACCAGTGCATATATTTGCAGCACCAGACGTATTGTCTTGTTTCTTAATTTAGACTCTCTCATTCTTCCTGATTCCTGTGCCTGTATTCCAATGGAAAACAGCCTGTCTCTTTATAAAAAAGGTTGCTGAGATACTGACTGTTATTGTACCCTACTGCCTCTGCAATCTCATAGATTTTAAGATCCGTATTTTTCAGCAGATTCTTTGCCCGGTCAAGCCTTACCGCAGTCAAATACTGTATCAGGGTTTTGCCCGTATCTTCTTTGAAGATAACACTGATCCGGCTCTCGCTGATGTTAAGATGCTGCGCGATTTCCGAAACCTTCAGAGATGGCTGCGCATAATTGGCCCACATATAGTTCATAGCCCTTTCCACCTCGGGACGGTACGAATTTTTTTCTCCCGCGGCCTTGAGATTTTTCACATGCCCGGAATATTGTATGAGCCAATGGAAAGCCTCCTGATAATCATAAAGATTCCCGCACATGGTATCATTGTCGAAGAGAAGAATAGAATATTTCTTCTCTTCCTGAAAAAGCGCCTGGTATACCTGTCTGAAATTATACAATAAATCAGAGGCAGCTCCCACTTTCAAGTACGCCTGAGAATAAACTTCTGTCAGCATGTCCTCCAACGTATCGTCCTTCAGGTATTTTTTCCACACATCCACGGACAGGCCCTTAGGAAACTCACCCAGCTCCATGCAGGAGTCTGTAATACTGTACACTCTTCCCGTACCGGCGAACTTCTTTGCCTGGAAAGCAGATTCCTTAGCAGTAAGATTTTCATAAAGCTCAGAAAACTTTATCGGATGGCCAGTGACATATACGGTATAGCGTGCCTCCTGACCGAAATTTATATTTTTGCAGATTCTTTCCGCTATACTCCTGTTCTTTCTGCTTTCCTCATATTCCCCGTTGCCCAGTCTTTCCAGAACAAACAGAATCCTGCTTTCCGGAAGAATACTGTGAATCCTTATCCTCTCAGAATCAACCCCGGCAACCTCCAGGCATTTCTCAAGCATCATTGCGAAATCCCTCTGTTCTACCTTAAGCTCCCATTTATCACTTAAGACAATGGGGAAATTCTGTTCGATGAGAATGTAATTATGCCTGGCAGAAAAGAATTCCCGCAGAGCCCTGTCCTGGTAGGAATCCATCACATACTGTTCTCCAAGCTGTACATAATCGATCACAGCCTTCTGGAATAAAATACGGGAAACCTTTTCATTATCCTGAATCAGCCCTTTGAGAAATCTGAGTTTTTCTTCCAGGTAGTCCTGGTTGATTTCATCCTTCATCAGATAATAATCCACGCCAAGCTGCATAGCATTTCTCGCATACTCGAATTCTCCGTAAGCAGTGAGAAGCACAACCCGGATATCCTTTGAGATTTCCTTCACCTTTTGGCTCAGCTCTATCCCATCCATATGTGGCATGATGATATCTGTAATAACAAGCTGCGGAGAGCATTCATGGACCAGCTTCAATGCCTGCTTTCCGTTATATGCAATTCCCACAATCTCATATCCCAGCGCTTCCCAATCTACAATACTTTCCAGATAGGAAACAGCCAGTCGGTCATCGTCAATAAGCATAACACGAATTTTATCCATAATCACTCTCCGCACATTTGAAACGGATATCCCTCATCCGCTTAGCTGTTTATGATTCCATGGCTGCGGCCTGCTTACAAGTTCAGGCTGCCGCCCTGCTTCTTTTTCGCTTTTGGAGAAGCTCTCCAATCTTCTCCGTATTTGTGGACATAGACACCACGATCACCAGGAAAACACCCAGTGCAATATCCTGCGCCGGGGCAGGGAATCCCAATGCCACCAGGCCGCTGAACAATGTGGAAATCATAAAGGAACCGATAAAAATCCCTACAGGCAGTCCGATATAGTCCTGGAGCTGGACACCGATGATCATTGCCATCAATGGTTTGAAAGACATAGATAAGCTCTCCATACTGAGCTTCGCTGACATAGATGTCGCATAGCTTATCTGAATGATCGCCGCAATTCCTATAAAAAAACTTCCCACTACATAAGCTAAAAATTTAGTTTTCGCAACATTAATACCATTATTCCCGGCAATCACCTCATCTCCGCTGATTGCCCTTACATTATAGCAAAACTTTGTTTTATAATATACGTAATAGAAGATAATCGTTGTAATAATCACCACAATTACATTATATGGTATTCCGCCTAATACCGCCAGTTCTTTATCCAGCTTCAAAAATCCCATTCCGTTTGTGACCTTTGCCCCGATTACCTCAAATATCATTGCAATTACAAGGGAAACCACAATGGACGGAATCCTGAAATAGCGGAACACCAATCCACATACAGCCCCGAGCAATATGCTTGACACCACCGTAACCGCCACGAAGCCAACCAGTCCCAGATTATAATTCTCCGCGGCAATTCCGCCAATCATACTTGCAGCGATAATTCTGGAACCAATGCTCAAATCCAGCATTCTCATGGACCTGCCGAATACCATCCCATATGCACACAGCAGCGGGATAAACGACTGGATGACAATGGCTCTCAATACACCCAGTCCCGCAAAGCGCTCCCTGGCAGTAATCACAAACAAAAGGTAGATTGCCAGAGGCAGCAGTAAGGAGCCTGCTATCCCTTTTAATTTTCTCCCGTCCATCCTTTTACCTGCCTTTCTCTAAGCTTTCTCAATCAACAAGTCCTTTATGCCGTTCAATAACAGAATCAATGGTATATTCCTCTGCCACTTTAAGGAAACTCTCCTGCGTCACTTCATCATTTTCCCATTTAAACAGCATTTCCTTTGCCTCATCCGGTGTATAGGTAGGAACACCGCTCTCGCAGTATTTGAAATAGTTCACAACGTCTTCTTCGCTCTCCAGAATCATCTGATTGATACGAACCGAAAACGCTTCCTCGGAAAGAGGGGTTCCCTTAATTTTATTAAGCACAAGGGAGGTCGCAAACAGCGGGTCAGTCACATTATGTCCGCCGCATGCAGCCAGCATATAGCCATCGGCAAAAGCGTCCTGAAGTCCCTGCGGATAGTCAATAATCGTAATCTTCACATCATCCCGTCCGTACTGGTCAAGTACACTTGTGATTGCCGGAAGGATTCCCGGTGTGATCGTTCCTGCCGCAATAAAGATTCCGTCAACCTCAGGATGGGTGGTAAGTACACTCTCGATAGACTGGGCTGCGTCTGAAGCCTGGGCAGTTGCACGGAATTCATTGATGACTTCGATTCCATATTCCTCACATGCCTGGTTCATACCTTCTTCCCTCTGTGCTCCGGTCGTATCGCCGAGTGCAGTGGAAAACAGAACAATATTCTTGCATCCGGCCTCGCCCATTTTAGCCGTCAGGTTGTATCCTGCCATGATTTCGTCTTCGTATGTATTTCCCAGATAATATTCGGAAGATTCTACTTCCTTCTTTATGTCCTCGTCAAGGATGGATCGATAGTAAACAGACCACGGAATCTCCGCATCCTCGCACATCTCTTTAATTCGGGGCAATACAGAGTCTGCTGCGGGAATGACTACCAGTCCGTCTACGCCTGCTGCAATCAATCTTTCATAAGCCTGGATATTGCCCTCCGGTGTCAATGCCGCATTTTCCACCAGGAGCTCTCCTCCTGCTGCCTCTACCAGTTGTGTGATATTATCCATGGTCTGCTGCTGCATCTGGTCAATTGTCACAGGGAAACGCGCTCCAATAGTAAAGGAACTGTCATCCTTCGCATAAACAGGTACCGTCACCCCAAATGTTCCTGCTGCCATCACTGCCGCCATTGTAACTGCCACTAATCTTTTCTTCATTTTAAAAACCCTCCTGTTTTTTATTATACTATAGTTGTAATATTTCTTCTATCGAATGAAATTGATACGGAAACGAGGAAAATAATACCTCTGATAAACTGCTGCAGCACAGAATCCAAGCCCCAGAGAATCATGCCGTTGGATAAAACAGTCATGATTAAGCTTCCGATTATCACACTTCGGAATCTCGCACCGGAACCGCCGGAAATCGGCATTCCGCCCAAAAGCATAGCCAGCAGTACATCGAATTCAAAACCCGAACCTGTATTGGCAGATGCGGACGCTGCTCTTACCAGGTAAAAAAATCCAACCAGCCCGGCCATTGCACCCGACAGGACAAAGCAACCGATTTTATATTTCGTTACCTTAATTCCGGATTGGTGGGAAGCCTCTTCTCCTGCGCCTATGGCTTTACAGAATTTTCCGGTCTTTGTCTTTGTGTAGAAAATTCCGCACACAATAAACACTGCCATCATCAGCGTAACCTTGATTGTGGTATCCTCCAGAAACATCATACTTCCGGGCAGGCTCACGGCGCCCTGGGTAATCAAGGTTCCCTGTATTCCCCTAAAAATAAACGCAGTCGATAAGGTAGTGATAATAGCCGATACCTTAAACTTTGCATGTATAATACCATTCAACAGGCCACACAGACCACCTGTAATAATTCCCACCACAACAGACAATACCGGGCTGACTCCTGCCGCGAAGCCGGAGAGAGCTGCCGTAAGACCCACAATACCTCCCATAGAAAAGTCCAGACTGCCCTGCGCCATAAGAAACGCTACCCCGGATGCTCCTAAAGCAATAGAAAACATGGAATTAAACAGTGCATCAATATTCCGCAGGGAAAGCAAACGTCCCTCACTGACAATCTCAAAAAAGATGACCATCAGCACCAAAACAATCACAGGGACAGAAGTCAGAAGCATTTGTTTTCTTTCATCGCTGTTTTCTTTTTGCTTTAAATTGTTTTCCTTTAGCGTCAATATTTTTTCATTCATATTCTGCTTCCTCCTTCCTTATATCATAACCTCTATGATTTTCTGTTCAGTAAATACCTCATCTCTTCTGAATTCACCTGCGGTTCTGCCGTCCTTCAGGATAATGATTCTGTCACTCATACCCAGAAGCTCGGTCAGTTCCTCGGAAATCATTAAAATAGATTTTCCTTCTGCCTTAAGACGTTCCATCAGCCGGTAAATAGCAGCTTTAACTCCCACGTCAATTCCTCGTGTGGGACAGTCCATAATAAAAATCTCTGTTCCGTTGGCAAGCCATTTGGCAACTACAACCTTTTGCTTATTTCCGCCGCTCAGGCTGTTCACGGATGCTTTGACTGAGGACATTTTCACATTGATTTCATTTGCCCACTTTCCGGAAAACTCCCGTTCCGCTCTGGCTGTTATAATCCCCTTTTGAGAAATCTCCTGATATCCCGAAACACAGATGTTATCCTGTATGGATAAGGTAGTGAGAAGCGCCTCCGTGTCTCTGTTTTTTGACATATATCCAATGTGGTTTTTGATTGCTATACTGGGTGTGGTGACAGGAATGCTCCCGTTAAAGACCACCTTTCCCCGCTCGGGCTTCATAACCCCGAACATCAGCTTTCCTAAATCATGCATTCCGCATTCTGTCAAACCGCCTATTCCAAGAATCTCTCCCTTATGCAGCTCCACTGTGACGTCCTTCAGCATTCCATGTGTAATGTTTTCTGCTTTAAGTACCACTTTATTTTCATACTTGCATTCCTTGTCCACCCGGTAATAATCACTGCTGATTTCTCTTCCCACCATCAGGTTTCGGATCTTATCTTCGGAAAATTCGCTTTTCTCCAAGGTTGCTGTCATCACTCCGTCTTTCAGCACAGTAACCGCATTACTTTTTGCCATTACCTCCTCAATATCGTGAGAGATGAAAAGTACAGAACCACCCTCCTTACACAGACGCTCCATTAGGGAATACAAAAGCTCACGTCCCTGTCTCGACAACGCGGTGGTTGTTTCGTCTACAATCAATATTTTCGGCTTCATGTAAAATGCCCTTGCAATTTCAATCAGCTTTCTGTCCTCAAAACTCAGGTATTTCGTCAGCGTGCCGGGCTGGATATGTTTAATCTGCACCTCCTCCAGCGCCTTGCGGGCCTCTGCCTCCATTTTTCTGCTGTCCACCACACCTGCCTTGGAAAACATATCTTCCTTACCGATAAAAATATTAGCCGCGACAGATATAGTTGCAACCGTGCTCTGTTCCTGCACGATCATACAGATATGCTGGCTGTTAGCATCAAGTATATTCTCCGGTTGGTAGGCCTTTCCCTCATAAACCATATCTCCCTGGTCAGCCTTCTGTATTCCCGAGATAATCGAAGATACTGTGGATTTTCCTGAACCGTTTTCACCGATCAGACCTCTCACTTCGCCACCGTACACCTTGAAGGATACATCCTTCAACGCCTTGGTAATACCAAAGGATTTGAAAATATGATTTACTTCTAAAAGAACCTTCTTCTCCAAGTTGTGCCACCTCCTTCTGATTTCATTCTCCTTCGTATGCGCATTGAATTCCTTTGATGATTCTAATTTACTGTAGATTGAAGGGGGATTACATAAAGAAAACTTTTATTTTGTATAAGATTCTTTTATCGGCGGAAAATTCGTCAAAAAAAGAGAGGGCATGACTCCTCCTATTAGTCACACACTCTCCTTTTCGCATACTTTCAGCTTTTCCAGTATTACCATAATCTTCTCTTCATATGAATTTATTATAAAAATCCCATGTTTACTCATCAATATATTGCTTAAGCTCTTCAACTAGCTTATACACTACCGTTCCCGGGTCATATTCAGACGGCTTACCGTTTTCTACGTCGAAGCCTGCCATCCTTCTTTTGGCATTTTTTATTGCTGTATTCACACCATCATAATTGTTTACCATACGAAAAATATCCTGGTAATTTTTTTGGTATTTCCCTTCCCCCAGATTATACTGTTTAAATATTTCATTAAGCTTCTCATTCCAATCATCCCTATGCAATGCGGCATCACTAAAATAGAAGTGTAAATAAATCCAATATTCAAAAGATTGATTGCTCCATGCTACCTTATAGCCTTTTTCTTTCCCTTGTTTTATCGCCTGATCAAAATCTTCAAAATCATCTTTATCAAATACCACCCATATATTTTGATAATTTATTTTTGCATTTTTCACTATTCGTTCCGTAACCTCAATGAGTTTTCCGGTAGAACAGCCTTCCCCATAAATATCAATTACAGGATTTTCAACTACATCCACTATCCCGCCAATCCGCCCCTTAATAATTTTTTCCATTCCTTTGAAATATAAAGGTTCTGTACGTTTGCCTTCCGTTACTATTAAAAAAGAATTGGCTCTTGGTTTTTTGTATTCGTATTGCCTTCTTCTTCTGTCTTCCCGCCTCTTTTTAAACAGATCATCGCTCCCCATCTATTCACCTTCTTTCATATCAAAATCCCGAAGAAGCGGAATCCCCCCGTATACCCCTGCCAAATAGTCTTTTTCAAAAGAAGCATCTGATCTGACTTTAAAATCAGACAGAGCAACCAATTCCGAATATCCGAATTCATCCTTCTGTACAAACCAGATTTGATCTCTTCTAAAGAATTTTTTGTCCATTAATGTAGTGTCATGGGTTGTATAAATCAGTTGAGCAGTTGAAGTTTCGTTATAAAACAAATCGATAATAAATTTCAGAAGAAGAGGGTGAAGTTTTACATTTAATTCATCTACAAAAATGGAACGATTATTATGAATGGCCATACGCGCATAAATAAACAGCATAATACTCTTTATAGTTCCCTCAGACTCGTAATACAAGTCTAACGGATACTCCTGCTCATCTCTCCCTTTATGGAAGGTTACAAATTTAGTTTCCTTATCACTATCATCATATTTAATATCCTTAATCCCCGTATCAATAGCATTTAAAAACCCTACTAATTTTTCTTTGTCATGATCGATAACCTGAGGTAAAAAGGTCTGGAGTATTCTCGCGTCTTCACAGAAATTCGTCGGGACAACCAAAGTATCCATGATTCCTGAATAGACACTTCTGAAAATATCAGTTTTTAATTTCAATTTATTTAAAAAAGATAATGCCAATGTTTCTACCGGAAGCTGCTCTTTATATACTTCACATTCTTTTCTTACTGCTGCACCAAATTCTACAGCCTCTGTTGTTCTCTCAAAAATAATTGCTGTTCTGTTCGTTTTTAAGTTTTTTCTATATAACCATTCCATTACAATGCATTCTGCATTATATTCAAATCCATAACGGTACTCGAAATCTCCCAAAATTTCGATAATTTGAAATTCAGAATTTTCCCTATTGTCGTTCTCAAAAGAAAACGGCACATAGAATTTTTTTATAGCAGTATTCGCACCATCGTCAACGTTATTCAGTGACTCTACGATTATTCTTTGAAAATAGGTCATAGCTAAATATAGATTTGATTTTCCACTGGCATTGGCTCCATAAATCGCTGCAACTCTGAGAAACTTTTCTTTAGCTTTAATATCAATCAAATTACTCTCATGCTCTTTGTACGCATTAATTGCTGTCATATCCAATACTGTTTCGTCCTTAAAGGATAAAACATTTTTCAGCATAAACTGCACCAACATATCACAGCACCTCCTTATGGTATAGAATATACCATTTTCAATATTTTATGTCAAGTTTTTGTGAGTTTTTCACAATTTTCACATTATAATACTTGATTTTGTATCATTTCATTATTGGCAGATTTGTATAATTCTTCCGGAGTGCTGTTTTTGAAACAAAATGAATATCCTTATGAGTATTTGCACTGAACTTTTATAAATTAAAAGATCCTACTCTATATGGGTTCATACTACACCTCCTCCTTTATGCTGATTCTCCCATAATAGGCGGACTATATAATGTCCACATAACCGGAATCTATTCCTTAAACGCCTTGCAAAACGCGTCATAATTCTCTGTCTCATGTCCTCTGCAGAACACCGCATACTCTATCGTCTCAAAATACCCTGCATATTTCTCCTGTACGTTCCTAAAAGCTTTCGCCACAACCTCAGGGGGATTGCAAAATGCCCCACAGCCAAATGCCCCCAACACAAGGACTTCCGCTCCATTAGCTGCCGCTGCCTTAAATATGCACTCAATTCTTTTTATATGAAGCTCATATAAGCTGCTATTGCTAACATTCATAGCCTTCTTTCCCGCAGATGGATTCATACTGTTGCTTGGAATATTTCTCAGATTAGGTGCTGCACAAGTCAATACATCTACTTGATACCAATCCTTTTCTTCCATTCTTTCCGGGAATGAAATATCACTTTTGAATACAACAACACCTGGTGTGTATAAACAATCGTTATTATACAAAGGATTCTCTGCTTTTCTATGAGGCTTATAAAACTGCCTCCATATAGTATCTATATTCAAACAAGGATATAATGTACTACATCTGCATAAGCACTCTTCCTGTGCAGAACTTCCATGTGTCACTCCACCACCTGGATTAGTAGCCGATGCAAAATTAAGCACACAAACCTTCTTGCCTAATCTCGCATATTCTGAAGCTGCTTCAAAGCTTCTCTTTTTTGAAACAAGCGTTTGACAAGCTATATTCTTATCATCTGGGATAGCTATTTCATTCGATTCCAAGTACAGCTTCTGCTTCTGAATCGAATCCTCTACAGACTGCTTCAATCTAAAATTAGCTTTCATCAATTTCACCGAATCTCTAAATATATCTATATTCTTTTCTCTTCTATCAAACATAATAACCACGCCTTTCTACTCTTATAGCATCTTTTATAAGCTTCTTAAGATTGTTTGCCACCTGATATAGTCCATAGATGCTGCAGGAGCACCGGGACGTTGTTCATCGGTAGTGTTTATATTCACCATCAAGAGTTTTACTAAACAAAACAGTATACAACATGACAAAAAGACAGATTGTATATCTGCCTCAAAATAAGTCACCCTCCCTGGTTTTCATAATGAACAAAAATGCCTACAACACAGCCATGAGGTATACTCCACGTCAATCGGTTCAGCACGAAACCTTTCCCATGGATTTTAGCATATTGCTATGCCTACAGAAAAGTTCATACGTTACATACCACAGTTTACGAACAAAAAGGTTCAACATTCAAAATTCACCAATGATAAAAAATCTAAAACCGTTTACAATCTCCAATATAGGGATCCTGAAGAAGGATTTGAACCTTCGCCATCATGATTTTAAGTCATGTGCTCTACCCACTGAGCTATTTAGGAAGTCCTCTTAATCGTACCTTGTATGTTTTCAAGACATACCATCGATTAATTTAGAGCAGCTTAACCCCGCTGCCAGGGGAAACCGAGTTTGGCGTTTTCGTGTTGCAGACAAAAATGTTTAAATCTCGATAAAGGTTGTAGCGTTTGATACCTTAATCTGAGTATCAAGCTCCGACAGAAGCTTTGCTCTTTTCTCCTGAATCTCTTCTACCTTCTTATGTACATCGAGTGGATCCACAAGCTCAGCTGTGTTCTCCTGTACATAAGCAGCCACCACCTCAAGAGGCTTGTCATCCTTCATCTTGCTATCCTTACCAAGAATGCTCAGACGCATGCTCTCTGCAGTAGTCTCAAGCTGCTTATTCTTATTTTCAATAGAAATAAGTCTCTTGTCCAGCTCATTCTTCATCTTGATGTAAAGGCTCTGCTCGAAATCAGCCTCATCATCGTAGCTGCCGTTTCCTCGCATTCTGCTTCTAAGTGAAATTGCACCAGCTACAGTGTAATCACCAAAAGAAATATGAATTATGGTTGCGGCATTAGAAGCCACAATAGCCGCATCTAACTTCTGGAATCGTTCGATTAAATCCATGATTTGCTGATAAGCACTCTCAGCCTCCTGACGGAAGGTTTCCTCAAGCACTCTGCGGTCAATAACCTTCTTTTCATTGTGCCTCTTCACATCCGTAAAGGAAGCCTTTGCAATCTTGTCCTGGATTTTCTTTACAAGCATGTCTCTTTCATCCAGCGCCTGCGTTACAAGCATTTTCTCAGCCATCTTTACTTCCTCCTTATTCTTTTAATAAATAATCATTGTTCAGCACTTTCATAGACAGTGGTCCTCCAATGGTTTTGGAGTATACTGATTCTGTTGGGCGGATTACAATTCCCTCCTTATCCATACCGGAAGCATACGTACCCTTTGCCCTCGCAAGAAGCACCTCAATACTGTCATACTCAAATACTTCCTTTTCCTCTTCTACAGGAACCATTTTAAACTTCAAGAGCTCGCATAATTCCCTCATCTTTGCAAGAGGTAATCTTCTGTGGGTTTCTAAATCAATCATGGTAAATACATACCACTCGGGCTTGACAAGCTTTAATCTGTTTTTCTGAATTCCGGCACCGCAGAACTCACCCTGAATTGCAATATTCGGCAGATTATTTTTTGCTACTCTCTCAGGAATTCCGTGCTCATGAGCGTACTTCCACATTGCACACTTATCATCATCTGCGTATTCATAATTTCTACCGCAGATACCAAAGTGACCACCCTTCCAATACATGGTGACACTGGTGCCATCCATCTTAGTGCTGATGTAATACCCCTTTACGGTTTTGAATTCTTCAATCAATTCCGGATAGGATTGCACTCTTAGCTCATCAGTCTTAGGAATTCCATCAGGAAAGTCGCCCACTACTGTACCGCTATTGGTTACTCTCTCTTCGACCTCCCACTTCCTAATTCCAAGTAAAGCAGTTACATCATCGCCAAGCTCATAATTTCCTTCCGGCAATATTGATAAAGGCTGAATCAAGCCCTGCGAAATCTGTCCTCTAAAATTCAAGGTTCTCAATCGGAAACCTTCACCAAGAATCTCGCTTTTCTTAAAGCTGTTGCTTCTTAAGAATTCAAACTGCTCACATACAGGAAGAAAAGAATCCACTTCCATATACACACAGTGGTCTCCAACCTGGAACTGTCCCTTATTTGCAACGCACTGCCAGCCTAGGACATGTACGCACTCTATTCTGTCTGCTCCCTCTATCGGAGTTATGTGGTGCACATACTGCACCGATGCTAATTTTCTCTTTTCCACTTCTAATTACCCTTATTTCAATTGGCAATACACCAATAAAAAATCCTCTCTCAAAGTGATCTCAATGAAATCATTTTAAGAGAGGAACTATGTTTTGTCATTGTACCTGTAGTATAATGCCCTGGCTGGCTCCGTTTCATTTGCGAAAACACAGCAAAATATAATTCTCATTTCATCCGGCCTTAAACTCAATAAAACGTTCATAATATGCAAACACACGCTGATGTATATCACTCCGGCACTTGCACTCAAATTTCCTGTCGCCTATTAATAGCGCATCCACCGGCAGATGGAAAAGCTCGCTTAATGCATATAGATTATCTATTGTAGGCAGATTCCTTCCATCAAACCAGTGATAAATACTCTGTGGTGTGCTCAGTTCTAAAAATTCCTGAATGCCCTTCACCGTAAGTCCTTTAAACTTCATTATACGCTTTATATTCTGGCCCGTTCTTGCTATATCAATTACAGGATATTTTTTCTTCATAATGAACACACTCCTTTTTTTATATTCGGAGTAATATGTTTCCCACGATGTAATCCCCACCCTTTCAATTCTCCCTGCTCTGAACTGCGGGGATTTGAAAGGGCGGGGATTATAGTGTCTGCCAATAGAGGTAGTCTTCCCAAGTATCATCTGACCAGATTTTTTCACTCATCCTCTACCTCAATCAGTTCGTGTACCGTTCTCTTTCCTTCTCGGAGTTCCTGGACGGATTTTTTCACACAGGCCATATCGGTTTTTGAAAAAAAGGAGCGGCGGACTGTGTAATTTCAAATGGAATACGGTTTTCACGTAAAACTGTTTTCACAAAAAGATTAATGGCTGTGGAGGTGTTTAGGCCGACATACATTTTAAAACTTAGACAACTCCATTTTCTTTCTCAGATATGCCATCAATTTCTCCTGTACAAATTTAGGCATATCAAACACATTTCCTTTTTCCTTATATGTCTCGCAGTATTCCTTAATACTGTCGTAATTCAACTGGAAGAATTCTGTTCCTACATTAAATTTATTAATACCCTTGGTAAACGCCTGCTCCAACTGGTCATTGGGAATACCGCTTCCGCCGTGAAGTACCAGCGGTACATTTGTAGCCGCATTGATTGCTGCCAGGCGCTCCAGGTCAAGCTTCGGTGTTTCCAGATATACGCCGTGTGCGCTGCCGATTGCCACTGCCACGGAATCAACCTTCGTCTCCTCGCAGAAGGCTGCTGCCACTTCTGGCTTGGTATACATGTCAAGCTTATCCTGGTCAGAATCCTTGGCAAATCCTACCCGTCCAAGCTCTGCCTCCACATCCACATCAAAGGCATGAGCAATCTCTACTACCTTCTTGGTGAGCACAATATTCTCTTCCAGGGGAAGCATGGAACCGTCAATCATCACGGATGTAAAGCCGGCCTTAATAGCTTTCATAATGTAGTTGATATCACTGCTGTGGTCCAAATGAAACCCGATAGGAACCTTTACATTAGCTGCAAGGCTCTTCACCGTTGCGGCAAAGGCAGCCGGGTCTGCCGCATTATTCAAATGATGATGCTCCGGGTAGAGCATGATGATTACAGGTTTCTGCAGCTCCTCCGCCACTGTGACAACGGAATAAATCATATTATAATCTGTACAGTTAAATGCAATTACAGAGGTATTCGCCTCGTCTGCCATTCTCAATATTTCACTAACTTTTACTAATGCCATGATATGTATCCTCTCTTTACTTTTATTATGTTATAGTATGGTTTGGTTGTTTTGTTTATTTTGTTTGGTTTGATTGGTTTGGTTGCTTCAACTTCGCTCCTGTGTATTTGCTGACACCCACGTCCTGTGTCGTATGCCAACATAGATGTATATTGGTACATACAGCTTTGCTATTTCCATAAAACGATATTACTTGCACTACGCGTTATTGCATTGCGGGTTATTGCGTTGTGGGTTATTGCATTGCGGCCTATTGCACTGCGGCCTATTGCACTTCAGTCAATTTGCTGACCGCATCGGAAACCGCCTTGAAAATCAACATTCCAACCGTAGCTCCGCCGTCCACCTCACCAATCGTCTTGTCCCCATAGTAGGCAATCCTTCCATGCTTGCCTTTCATGGTTTTAGTCAGTTCCATTCCCTCATAGGCGGCCTGATATGCTTTCTCAAACACATCCGGCTCACTGCACTGTTCTTTCAATACCTGCACCCCGGGAATCAGGCTGTCCAGAATGGTCTTGTCACCCGGACGGGATTTCGCCTTATCCATGATCATCTGCACGCCAGCCTCCATTGCTGCGGCCATCTCTGGCAGCGTGGCTTCCATTTTTCCCTTAAGCACCTTAGCCATTCCCATAAAACCAAATGACATGATCGTTCCCAATGTCGACGGTGCAACCTCATTAAATTCGGAGGAGCAGGCTCTTAGAAGCTTACCCAGGTCATCCTCCTGTGCTGTCTCCATATATTCCGCAACTTTCTTAAATCCCTGGCTCATAGAAATTCCTAAATCCCCGTCTCCAAACTTCGCGTCCAGGGACACAAGATAGTCTGCGCTTTCGTCCATTATCCTGCTGATTTCTCCCAAAATATATTTTAATTGTTCTTTTTTCAACGGAATCCTCCCCTTTTTCTGTATTTTCTTTCTTTTTTTAATTCATGCTCGATAATTTCACAGAGTACGACTTTTATGGCTGCGTGTCTTGACCTCATGTCAGTGGGGCATACCGATTTCTCTGCCCACCACTGCCGTTAATCTTGTTTTTGTTGATTCATCTCGCCACCTGTAGAGGTGGGAGAATTCTCACTTATTTCGTTAAAATTATATTCTTTACGTTATTACTGTCTGCACTATTTATTACTGTTTGTATAGAATGGAGTATTTGCTGGCTCCCTTAAATATTTTTTCAGCCTTTCATTAAGCTTAAATATAGTGACCGACGCCCCTGCCATTTCCATAGAGGTCGCAAATTCTCCGATATGCGGCATGTAAATCTGCACGCCCATCTCCTCAAGTCTATAAGCCACTCTGCGGTAAAGTATGAACTGCTCCTCGAGAGGCGTTGCTCCCAGCCCATTGATCATCACAGATACCTCATCACCACTGTTAAGCGGCATATCCTCCAAAAGCTTGTCCAGCACCTTATCTGCAATCTCGTCAGCCTTCACCATCTTGCACACTTCAATACCCGGCTCTCCGTGAATGCCCATTCCCAGTTCCAGTTCATCCTCACCAATGCTGAAGGTCGCCTTCCCCACCTCAGGCACGATGCACGGAGAAAGCGCAAAGCCCATAGTCCTGATATTGTCAAGAGCCTCCTGCGCGACCTCTGCCACCTCTCTAAGCGAAAGCATATCCTCCGCAGCAGCTCCGGCTACCTTAAACGCATATACCATACCCGCCACACCGCGGCGCATGTCCATTTCTTCTTTTGGCCTGGAAGCCACATCGTCCTTTACCAGAACCTGCATGGTCTCAACATCATCAAATTCCGCGTTCTCACATGCCATCTCGAAGTTCATGGTATCCCCGCCGTAATTTCCATAGAGACAGAGCACTCCGCTGCCATGGTCCGCGGCCTTAATCATTTCCTCCATCTTCTTTGCAGACGGAGATGCAAACACATTGCCCACCGCACAGCCGTCCAGCATTCCCTCGCCCACATAACCAAGAAATACCGGCAGATGGCCGCTTCCTCCGGCTGTGACGATTCCCACCTTGCCCGGCTTGACAGGTGTATTGCGCATAAGAATACGGTTATCCTCGTCAAGAGTTGTCACCTTGTCCTTATATGCTGCCAAAATACCTTCCATCACCTCCGGGACAAAATCCCGGGGATCATTGATAATTTTTCTCATGGTCAACCTCTCTTTCTCCGCAGGAAATAATTCCTTCTAAAAATGCTTTAAATATCAAACTGGTAGACACCGCTCCCGGGTCAGGCCAGCCGATGGTCGCCTCGTGGAAATTCTTAGACCGCCCCACCCTGGACTGCATGGCTTTACTTGCCTCCACACCCTCAAGTGCGGCTTCATATGCCATCCGGAAAGCTTCCTCAAGCTCTACCCCCTGCTCATCCGCAGCTTTCAGCGCATGTACTGCCGGGTAAAGTGCATCCAGCATCGTTTTCTGTCCCGGCTTCGCTTTGCCTCTTTTCTCTATCGCTGCTTCCCCGGCTGTAAAATATGCGGCAAGCTCGGAAAGCCCAGCCTTTTCCCCGTGAGGCAGGCAATCAAGTCCGCCAAAAAACATGGTGCAGAAAATAACTCCCGAGGCCCCGCCCATACTTCTCAGCAATTCCATACCCACTGCGCCGCACAATTCATTCACATCTGTAAATTCCTTGGAATCCAGCATTTTCCCCAGAGCGGTAAATCCGCGCTTCATCCCTGTGCCATGGTCACCGTCACCGATCACGTTATCTATCTCTGTTAGATATGGCTCATTTTGTATAATTGTATCTGCCACATGCTTAAAAATATCCTGCAGCATTGATACCGTAAGTTCCCTCATAAAAAATCTCATTCCTTTCGCTTAGGCACACCTTCTATATTTAAGTACACCCCGGCGTACTTGTCGCGGGCTGCACGCCATGATTTGCATGACATTATTTATCTGTGTGGCTCTGCAATCTGCCGGTGTCTTTATCCTGAAATAAGCCTGTACTCCCGCTAAGACTAACTTTCTTTCACTCACCGCCTATAGTAGTGGGAGTCACATCTTCTTATAGGTTACAAGGTAAAGTCATAACCCTTAACCGGCTTGAGGCAGGACTTGAGCTCCTGGTCACAGGCCATTACACTGACAATACAGCCATTCGTGTCAAAGGCATCAAAATATCCGCCCACCGCACAGCCTCCAAGACTATACCCACGCCTTGCAAGCTCCCCAGACAGAGCATTGAGCATCACATACCCCTCAAGATAAGACATCTTTTTCATCCGGTTTACCATCAAAAACAGGGAATCTCCCCGGAAGTCCTCAAGCTCCGGCAACAGAAAGTCCAGAATCCGCTGTGCAGAAGCGTCCGCAGAACGGTATTTCTCCCGGAATGCAGGCGGCTCCCCGGAAAAACCGTTTCCGTATTCCACCACATCTCCATCCTCACTGCAGCACACAGCAATGGTACGAAGCCTGTCATTCGCCTTCTCCACAACTCTTGTAATCTCCTCAAGCTCAGCACCCTCCTGTGACAATGCCGAAGCGAGCTTAAGCAGCAGCCCGATTCCTGTCATACCTCCGCGTTTATCCTTGCCCTCTCCTCTTGCACTGCATACATTGTCACTCACATAGCACACATAAGAAGGGATATTCTCGTGGTTTAAAAGCTCCTGGGCCATATCATTATTCAGGTAATCTCCCGCGTAATTATTTGTCAGGATAAAAACACCCTTTCCATCCTCAATCTCCCGGGCTGCCTGATAGATGAGCCAGGCATTGGGCGCACAGTTGAAATCTCCGTGAACCATGGCATCCGCAAGCCCTTCTCCTACAACTCCGGGGAAAAGAGGGCCCCAGCCTCCGCCGCCATTCACCATGACCTGTACCTTTCCAAACCTCAGACTTTGTCTCACCAGGGCATAGCTGTATTCATCCTCAATACGCCGGAATTCCCCCGGCTGGGCCAGCATCAATCCTTTTAGCATGTCATCCAGCGCGGTTTCCGTAGAATTCAATAACTTCATATGTAGTCACCTGCTTAATCCTTTTCTCTCTTCTGCGCCATATCAACGATTACAGCGAGAAGGATGATCAGTCCCATAATAACCTTCTGCCAGTAGGAAGAAATCTGCATCAGGTTCATACCATTGTTGATGATAGCAATAATGGCACAGCCGATCATAGCGCGGAGCACAGAACCGATACCTCCCAGGAAACTGGTGCCGCCCAGGACCGTCGCGGCAATAGCATACATTTCATACGCATCACAAGCAGCCGGCTGTCCGTTATTCAGCTTAGAGGTTACGCATACACCACCCAACGCAGCCATGATGGAACAGATGATGTGTGCACGGATTTTCACCCAGTCCACATTGATTCCGCTTAAGTGGGCAACCTTTTCATTACTTCCCACAGCAAACACATGGCGTCCGAAAACAGTCTTTGTCAGCAGAAGATGCATGAGAACCACAATAATAATTGTGAAAATCGTAATAATCGGAATAATACCCAGAGGCACAGATTCCGTTTTCAGCAGCCTCCCTGCTCCCAGCCACGCGAAGCTGTCAGGAAGTCCGTAAACAGGCTGACCGTCCGTGATAACATACGCAAGTCCTCTGGCCATGGTCATCATGGCAAGGGTCGCGATCATTGCCACAACCTTAAATTTCGCAATCATGATTCCGTTAAACAGACCACAGATTCCTCCAATCAGCACCGCGCTGCCGATCTGGATAAACAGAATTATCACCAACGGAGCATCGGGAAATTTCAGACCCAGATATGCAGCAAAAATTCCCGCAAATGCCGCAACAGAACCGATACTGATATCAATTCCTCCGGTAATGATTACGTAGGTAATACCGACACAGAGCAGAGCATTGATTGACATCTGTGCAGTTATATTGATGACATTGGTCGGAGTTAAAAATGTCTTATTTGCTATGCCAAAGAATACGATCAGTCCAAGCAGGACGATGACCACCGCATTTTTCTTTGACCATTCTTTCAATTTCTCCATAGTTACTTCCCCTTTTACTTTCATTCTGTATGGATTACAGCAGTCCATGTCCGTAATCCGCTGCCAGCGCACTTACGCTTCACTCTGTATACTTGCAAGCTGCATGATCCTGTACTCTGTTGCCTCTTCCTTCGCTAATTCCCCGCATTTCACACCCTCACGCATAACCATTACACGGTCTGATACTCCTAGGATTTCCGGCATCTCCGAAGAAACCATCACAATGCAGCCTCCCTCTTCCACAAAGGCATTCATCAGTCCATAGAATTCCGCCTTTGCATTTACGTCAATACCTCTGGTAGGTTCATCCAGGATTAATATCTCTGACTGGGCTACCAGCCACTTTGCCAGAATAACCTTCTGCTGGTTGCCGCCGGAAAGATTCTTAATCAGGGTATTCATATTGGGAGCCTTAATCTTTAACTTGCCAAAGTATTCGTCACAAACCTGCTTTTCCCATTTCGGGTTTAGGATACCGCCCTTTTTCTTCGTCATCTTCAGACTTGGGAGCACAATATTATTCTTAATCGAGGCTTCCAGCATAAGGCCGGTACGCCGCCTGTCCTCAGTTACAAAACCAATCTTATGGGCAATGGCGTCACGGGGCGATTTTAAGTGTACTTCCTCTCCCTGTACATAGACCTTTCCCGAGGTTTTCTTTCTGTCGGCAAAAATGGTTTCCATCACTTCTGTACGCTTCGCTCCTACCAGACCTGCCACGCCCAGAATCTCTCCCTGATAAGCCGTAAATGAGATATCCTTAAAGAGTCCCTCCACTGTGAGATTCTCCACACGCAGCATCTCCTTGCGCCGAGTATGCTCCTGCTGGTTGTAGTAATCAGAAATCTCACGGCCTACCATATTAGCTACGATTTCCGCTTCTGTAATGTCTTTAAACAAACAGCTTTTTACGAACTGACCGTCACGTAAAATGGTTACTCTGTCTGCAATCACCGGAAGCTCCTTTAATCTGTGGGTGATATATATGATTGCTACGTTATTCTTCTTTAACAGCTCCACCTGCTTAAAAAGTGCTTCAATCTCACTGTCTGACAAGGAAGAAGTAGGCTCGTCCATAATCACAAGCTTAGAGTTTCTGGTGATAACCTTGGCAATCTCAATCATCTGCTGCTGTGCGGCGGAAAGTTTCCCCGCAATGTCCGTGGACTTAATATCAACGCCCATAAAATCCAGAGCCTTCTGCGCATCCTGCTCCATCCTTTTTCTGTTCAGGATAAAGCCCTTTTTTCCTGTAGATGGTTCGCGTCCTACATAAATATTTTCCGCAACCGACAGCTCATTGGCGATACTCAGCTCCTGGTGGATAACGGATATCCCGCAGTCCAGCGCCTCACCCGGATTTTTATAATGCTTCTCCTGGTTTTCAAATATGACCTTTCCTTCCGTGGGCGTGTAGACTCCTGAAATAATCTTGATCAGGGTTGACTTTCCTGCGCCGTTCTCACCCAGCAGAGCGTGTACCTCTCCCGGATAAAAGTCGATCGATATATCGGTCAGGGCCTTAACACCCGGAAAAACCTTTGATATATTCTTTACCTGTAGGATTGGCTGATTTGTGTTTTCTTTTTTATCCATATGCTATCCCGCTCACTTTTTAATAGAAAAGGACCGCCGCCAGTCCCAATATGTACTTTGCAGCGATCCCATCCTTATTTCTTTGCTACGTTTGTTTATCTGATTGTTGCAGACTTAACTCTACTTGCTTCAGATATTGCTATACTTATTTCAGACCCTCTTCTACAATGTAATCGTAGTCGATGATATATGGGTCAATAGGAATCTGTTCTGCATCAACCTTGCCTTCTGTCAGATATTTGTGTATCTGCTCAACAATGGTAGAACCGATAAGCGGAGGATTCTGGGAAATCTCAGATACCCACCATTTTCCGTCGCCGTCCTTCGCATAGATTGCGTCGATTGCTTCCGGATTTCCGTCATAACCGATGATTAAGGTGCTGGCTCCAGCTGACTTAATGGATGCAAGCGCACCAGAAGCTGCAGGGTCACCCGCACAGAAGATTGCATCCAGCTCAGGATCTGCTGTCAGCCAGTCCTGTACAAGAGATGCCGCAACATTCGCGTCACCCTGGTAGTTTCCATTAAATTCAACTTCAATGTTATCCACCTTCTCCATGGTGGTCAGGAATCCATTCTCTCTGTCCAGACATGCTGCGGAAGCAGGGTTTCCGATAAATCCAACTTTACCACCTTCTTCACCTAATAAATCCTGAACAACCTCTGCGCCTAACTCTCCGCCCTTCACATTATCTGTACCTACATGGCTGACAATACAGTCTACCGTGTCACAGCCGGAGTCAAAAGTAAATACAGGAATTCCTGCCGCATCCGCTGCCTTGATAGCCGGACCCACACCCGCTGCATCAACAGTTGCCAGCGCAATCGCGTCAACCTTCATAGCGACCAGATTCTCAATATGATTCGACTGAATATTAGCATCCAGCTCACCGTCATAGCAAAGAGCTTCGATTCCCAGTTCTTCACATTTCTCCTTAATAGCACTCTCAATCAGATTGTAGAAAACGTGCTCTCTGGATCCTACGATAAATCCAACCTGATACGCTTCCTCTGCTCCGCCTTCCGCCTCTGCGTGTACTGCTGCCGGAACTGCCAGTGTAGTAGCTGCCAACGCGGCACTTAAGATAATCCCCATCATTCTTTTCTTCATTTTGTTTCCTCCTTTTCTTTTTGTTTGTTTTTATTCGTTGTTCTCGCTTGAGTGACTTAAGTGTAGAACATATTATTCTAAAAGTCAATTATTTTTCTTCCGTCAATTACTTTTTGTGAGTAATACACAAAATACTGCTTTTATATTTGTTTGTTTTTATTTCCTCGAATTTACGTTTTTTTATTTTTTTTATTTTTTCCACAAATAGCCCGCACGTATTTTTGTACTTTTACCTATTTCTTTTTCATGGGATTTTGATAAAATAAAGATTAAGAAACAGAACAATATGTACTTTTACAAACGAAAACTCAGACAATATACCTTCAAGAAAGAAACGGAGAAATTATGTTAGCCCAGGAACGCAGAGATAAAATAATCGAACTGGTAAATACAAATAAGATTGTAAGAGTAAGCGACCTCAGCGAATTATTCAGCACCACTGAAGTCACGATCAGACGTGACCTGGACGAACTCCAGGCACAGAAAAAAGTATGCAGGATCCACGGAGGCGCCATCCCACTAAAATCCACCAGCAAAAGCCTTACCCAGGAAGAGCTTTCCATCCGCTGTCCATCAGAGAAAAAAATGATTGCCCAATGCGCCTATCATTTCATAGAGGACAACGATGCCATACTCCTGGACGCCTCCACAACAGCCCTCGAACTGGTCCACCTCATCATCGAAGGCCCGAAGAAAAACTTAACCATTGTAACCAACTCCTTTAAAGCCATTGCCCTCCTACAGTCCCGCTGCGACATGGACCTCTTCCACATCGGAGGTCAGGTAAGGCGCGACATGGACAGCACCTTCGGCGCCCTCGCCGATACCCTGCTCAAAAATATCCGCGTAGACAAATGCTTCCTCGGAACCACCGGAATCGACATCTACTTCGGCTATTCCGACCCAAACTTCAACGACAGCTCCATCAAAAAAGGCATGATCTCCGCCGCCAAACAGAAATTCATCATAGCCGACCACACCAAATTCAACGACTCCTACATCGGCAAATTCGCCGACTTTTCCGGAGCCATCGACTACCTCATCACCGACCGCCTGCCCACCGGCTTGGACCGCGAATACATAGAAGCCAATGTAAACCTCATTATAGCAGAAGAAGAATGCCCTGTCACATGAGCTTTGTCATAATAAACGCTTTTATAAAAACGCTATAGTGATAAATTGTCTACACGCATGTAATATTTTTATTACATTCAGAAATAAACGTTCCAAAAACATAACTCCTAAGCTTGACAATTACTATAATAATAGTAAAATATTGTATCATAGGAGGGATTATCATGAATGAATTATTAGGAAGCCGTATTAAAGCACTAAGATGTGCGAAAGGTTTAACTCAGGAACAGATTTCCGCCCAGATTGGAATCAGCAGACAGAAATATGCCCGCATTGAGTCTGGAAATAACAATATTACTCTTGAAATTCTCTCTCAGATTGCAAAAATTTTAGGTGTTACAGTGGGCGATATAACTAAAGTATTAGACGAGGCACCCGCTGTCGCTTACAGAGCAGGCAGAGAAAACTTGTCGTCAAAAATAATCTTTGATATGATAGAGCTTTTCTACGCAAATAAGCATCTGTATAACAAGCTTCAACATAATGATACGGATTAGAGGAAATTGGTATGGATGAAAACAGAAAAAAAGAAATTAGAATAAAAGCCTGCTCTTTTCGAGAAAAATGCAAGATCAGCCGCTATGGAATCATCGACTTATTCAAAGATTGCGAGCGTCTTGGCTATAAATTATTGAGATATCCCCTAAGCGAGGAATCCGATCTTGGATTCACCATAAAAAAAGACAATGATATGGTTATATTCACAAACACGAGCAGTAGATTAGCAAGAGAACTGTTTACTTTAGCCCATGAGATTGGACATTCCACCTTGCATATGGACAATACTGCATCATTTATTGATGATACAATCACAATATCCGGAAGAAGCACAGACGATAAAGAGCAAGAAGCAAATTATTTTGCTGCCTGCCTATTGATGCCGGCAGATGAAGTAGACAAATTCTTAGATTTAGAAATTAACAATTTCGAAAAAGACGGTTTATCGGCTATGGACATCGCTCGTATAATGTCTGAATTTAATGTAAGCTTTGAAACCACCCTAAATCGCCTGGAGAATCTCAGAAAAATTGACCTACCCGAAAGAATACGTTTAGACAGTGAGAAAAATCAAACACGCGTTGGCAATTTGCTGATAAGCGTTGGCGGCAACAGCAAATTAAACGAACCCAGTAAGGCAATCAGCATACCTTATGAATACATTGATTATGTAATTTACAATTACAATCAAAAAGCAATTCCCATAGAAACACTAGAAAAAGCATTGGATTACTATCACCTTACAGTTGAGGATATAAATGATAAACTTGTTAATCACAGCGCAGACAATGATAACCTTGATGAACTTATAGGAGGTTTAGAAGATTGAAAGCTTCTTTAGATACAGATGTGATTATACACTTTTATCGTGCCAATCTGCAAAATATATTATTAAACTTTTTCGATGATGGCGTCTTTATCTACGAACAGATACGAAATATTGAACTCGCCAATCATGCTGCGGATTTGCTAAATATTATTGATGCCGATATTCATGCAGGCAGGATAGAACTGTATACAAATGATAAATTAAAAGAAGAAGCTGTCTTTAAAATATTTCAGGAGAACGTCCACGAAAACAGATTATTGTATGGAGCTGGTGATCTAGGGGAAGTTTATGCTATTTCACTTGCTCAGACAATCGGTACATATTCATTAGTTACAGACGATACAAAACAAGGTGGTCCATATATGTCCCTGTTACAATTCGAAGATGATATAATGCCATTCAATTTTGCTGATGTACTGATTTTGAGATATTTATTTGGAAAAGCAAACGAATTTGAAACAGTACAAGATTTTAATCAAATCAACTCAGCATCCAATTTAAATTGGTCCTTTAGAAGCCAAGTAGCTAAATTCATCAGACGTTTCTGGAGTGCTCCCTATCGAAATGAAGATAAGAAATGGATAGAAAAACAAATTGACAAACACAAAATAAAAATCAAGCCAAAATTAACATCGCTAAGCAAATTAATATAACCCCTTCCAACAAACTCCCGCCCGCCACATCCAGCGTGCCCAACAGGGGGAGTTTGAGGGGGACATGCGGGCTTTCGCAACTCCGAGCTTGTCCCCCTCAAGGTCCTCAAGGTCTTAATAAATTTTAACCCCCTAAAATTCCATCACTTCTTAGCAATATACTTCCTAATATCAAGTGCAATCGCCACAACGATAACGATACCCTGTGCGATATACTGGTAGTTGGTATTCAGTCCCATGAACTGCATGGCAGATTTCAAAAGCTCGAATACCGCAACACCGATGATAACGCCGGAAACCTTACCGATACCACCATTAACAGACACACCGCCGATGGTACATGCGGCAATTGCCTCCAGCTCGTAGCCCATACCCATGTTTACACTGGTACCGCCAGACTTACCGCCAAGGAGGAAACCTGCGATTGCATACATACAAGCTGCTGTTATGTAGATGATGATTTTTGTCTTTTTAACATTAACACCGGAAACCTCTGCTGCTACTTCATTACCGCCGATTGCATACATATATTTTCCGTGACGTGTGTAATTATATACAAACCAGAAAATCGCGGCCGCGATGATCAAATAGATGAACAACAGCGGAATCGGGCCAACCTTGCCCTGTGTAACGCTGATATAGTCTGCACGGTAACCGCCGATCGGAACGGAGTTTGTCACAACAAGGGCAATACCGTAAACGATAAGCTGCATACCCAGAGTACCGATGAATGCAGGTACATTCAGGAAAGAAACAACAATACCGTTAATCAAACCGAAAATAGCACAGATAGCCATAACGATAATAAGAACTATCCATACATTTAACTGCGGGAAATTCGGCCAAATCTTGCCGGGTGCATCCGGTTTCTGGAGCATAATACCAGCAAGACAAGCACTTAAACCAACTGCACGACCTGCGGAAAGGTCGGTACCTTTCGTAATCAGACAGCCACTTACACCAAGTGCGATAATAACACGGGGAGCCGCATTGATTGCCAGGTTCATCAAGTTTCTAAAACTTCTAAATGTCGGTACTGTAATACTTACATAAAGCACAAGAATCATCAACAATACAATAATACCATTGTTGATCAATATATTTTTTATATCTAATTTCTTTGTTTTATCCATTCTTTTCTCCTCCTTCACTTAGAACTGCGTAGCATAATGCATAATATTTTCCTGGGTTGCTTCCTCTCCGGATACTTCCCCGGTAATCTTACCATTACACATAACCATAATTCTATTTGACACGCCAATCAGCTCAGGCATTTCAGAAGAAATCATAATAATTCCTTTGCCTTCTTTTGCCAGCTTAATCATAATTTGATATATCTCGTATTTAGCACCTACGTCAATACCACGTGTTGGCTCATCCATAATAAGAACATCAGGATTATTGGCAAGCCAGCGGGAAATAATAACCTTCTGCTGGTTACCTCCTGACAATGCCTGAATCAAGGTCTTGCTGCTTGGAGTCTTAATACTCAGCTTCGCCACATTGTCCTGCACCAGCTCTTCAATTTTCTTCTTATCCAGCTTAATGCCGGCCTCCAGATATTGGTTGAGCGAAGCAAGAGCAACGTTGTCCGCAATTGAAAGACAGCCCAGAATACCGGAACCGCGGCGGTCCTCAGTAATCATTCCAATACCGTATTTAATTGCATCCTGCGGACGTTTGATATCAAGCTTATTCCCATTGAGCTTTACTTCCCCGCTCACAGTATGGCGAATACCAAAAATCGCTTCCATAAGCTCGGTACGCTGTGCGCCTACAAGGCCTCCGAAGCCGAGGATTTCACCTTTTCTAAGTTTAAAGGAACAGTTTTTGAAAGAGTTTGCATGGATACTGGTAAAATCATTTACCTCCAAAAGAACATCACCCGGATTATTATCCAACGGTGGATAGATATTGGTCAGCTCACGACCAACCATCTGCTTAACAATTTCATCATCACTGATGTTTTTCATTTCCCAGGAGCCTACAAAGCAGCCGTCACGCATGATGGTAATGTCGTCGGAAATCCTGCGAAGTTCTGCCATTTTATGCGAAATAAATACAAAGGAAACACCTCTGTCGCGCAAGTCACGAACGATACGAAATAATGCCTCTACCTCATTATCTGTCAGAGAAGAGGTCGGCTCATCCAGAATAATCAGCTTGGCCTCCTGAGAAACCGCTTTTGCAATTTCCACAGACTGCATCTGGGAAATAGACAATTCTCCTAATTTTCTTTTTGGGTCAAAGGGCATTTTAACATTATCCAACCATTTCTTTGCTTCCTCATTCATGGTCCTGTGGTCAATGACTTTCAGAGGTCCTACTGATTTTGTCGGATAACGTCCCAGGTACATATTTTCCGCAATAGTACGTGCCGGAACCGGCTGCAGCTCCTGATGTACCATGGCAAGACCTTTATGTAATGCCTCATCAGGATTACTGATATTGACCTTTTCTCCATCAACAAAGACTTCACCCTCGTCCATGTGATAGATGCCGAACAGGCATTTCATGAGGGTGGACTTACCTGCACCGTTTTCCCCCATGAGGGCGTGGACTGTTCCAGGACGTACTTTTAAGTTTACCTTGTCCAGCGCCTTGACGCCCGGGAAGCTTTTGCTTACGCCGCGCATCTCCAATCTATATTCTGCCATCCCACTCTCTCCTTTCCGTTTCTCAAAAATTGGGTGTGCCCCTTTCGGCACACCCAATATAATCACTCTTTGTTGCTTACTGCTCAAATCTGATTATTTAATCTTTTCAAGAATTTCTGCTGCATTGTCTGCTGTAACCTTTACATAGTCAACCATGTTTACAGGAGCAACTTCTTCGCCTTTAAGGTATTTAACTGCCATCTGAGCTGCTGTCTGAGCCTGGCTAAAGTGATCGTTAAATACGGTACCTGTCATATTTCCGTCAAGGATATTCTGAACAGCATCTGTAAGGGCATCAACACCTACTAAGTAGATATCTTTGTTAATTGTTCTGCCAGCTGCCTGGATTGCCTGTAATGCACCAAGAGCCATAGCGTCATTGTTACAGAAAACAACTTCTACCTGATCACCAAACTGTGTCAGAGCATCCTGTACGATCTGCTGGCCTTTCGCCTGATCCCAGTCACCTCTCTGAAGTAACAGTTCCTCAACCTCTATGCCTGCATCTGTCAGTGCTTTAACAGAATATTCTGTTCTATACTGAGCATCAATGTTTTCCGGGTCACCCTGAACCATGATATATGAAACCTTGCCGTCGCCATTGATATCGCCTTTGTTTTCAGTTTCAAGAATTTCTTCACCCTGGAATGTACCAGACTGTCTTGCATCAGCGCCTACATATGTAGCTTTGATGCCGTCTGCTTCCCATCTGTCAGACTCTGTTTCATCTGGCTGACGGTTAATATATACCACAGGGATTTCTGCTTCATTACAAATATCTGTAATCTGTGGAGCGGAAGATGACTGAACCAGGTTAAGAATCATAACGTCAACTTGGTCTGTGATAAAGTTGTTAATCTGGTTTGTCTGCTCTGCCTGATCGTTCTTACCATCCTGAACAATGATGTTAGACTCTTTAAATCCAAGGTCCTCGGTCAGGTAGCGAACTAATTCTGTACGGTACAGAGTCATGAAGTTATCTGCGAACTGATAAATACTGATACCAATCCTGGTATTTTCTACATCAATATCTCCCAAATCAACTGTCTCTGCTGCGTCATCTGCAGGAGCCTCAGCATCAGCATCATCTGCTGGAGCCTCTGTCTCAGTATCAGCTTCTGCTGCGAATACGCTTGCAGTACCTGCCATAGTAGTAACACCCATTGCTACACAAAGTAATCCGGCCAAAAATTTTCTCTTCATTAAAATACGTCCTCCTTTTATGCGGCTCTTTGTTGTCCGCTTGATGATATTATTCTAGCAATTTCTTTTTGGAAAGAAAATATAATATTTTTCTGTCCACCTATAAATTTCTTAACAGTTTTGATAGTTTTTCACAAAATCGCGTTTTAAAATTATACATATTGCCCATACATTCTCTCTGATGCACAAAAAATACCTGATATTTTTTAATTTAATACGTTTTACATACCATTTCTACGCGCTTGCCGCGGCCCCAAATCTGGGCTATAATAAGGAAATCATAATAAAGCCGCATAGGGTGCGGCACCGGAGAACGCCTAACAAACTGGAGGACACTTATGAACAAAAAAGAAATATCTGAGATAAAGAAGCAATTTACCCCGGAAAATTGTTCCATCACCCGCATCTGCGGCTGCTATGTGGACGGAGAAAAAAATAAGAGAACAGAATTGAAGGAAGCATTTCTCTCCTTATCTGAGGAGGAAATGTTTAAATACTTCGACATTTTCAGAAAAACACTTTCCGGGACCATCGGCAAAAATCTGATCAACATGGCCTTTCCGCTGGAACAGGAGAGCGAGGGCGGAACCCAGGAATTCCTGCTTAAGCTGCGTAACAGCAAGCTTACAGACGACGCACTGGTTGAGAGCTTTTACGACAAGGTGATTGAAAACTATGATTATGGGGAAAACTACTATATCATTTTAATCCACGCAGTATATGACATCCCCGGCAAATCTTCAGACGGCCAGGAAATGTTCGATGCTTCGGACGAGATATACGAGCATATCCTCTGCAGCATCTGCCCGGTCAAGCTTTCTAAAGCAGGACTGTGCTACAACGCAGAAAAAAACAGCATTGAGGACCGTATCCGTGACTGGATTGTGGAGCTCCCGGACCTGGGGTTCCTTTTCCCGCTCTTTCAGGACCGCAGCACAGATATTCACGGCGTACTCTACTATACCAAAAATGCTGAGGAGCTGCGCACTACCTTCATAGATGAGCTTTTTGGCTGCGGCGCCCCTCTCTCAGCCGGAGGACAAAGGGATTCCTTTAACGCACTTGTGGAGGAAACCCTGGGTGACGCGTGTGCGTATGATACAGTCATCAACATTCATGAAAAGCTCAACGATCTCATTGAATCGCAGAAGGATGAGCCGGAGCCTGTAGTACTCACAAAATCCGAAGTGAAGCGTCTGTTCGAGGAATGCGGCGTGGAAGATGAAAAACTCGAGACTTTCGACGAGCAGTATGAGATTACAGCAGGAGAAAAATCCGCCCTGGTCGCCGCCAATATTACCAACACCCGCCGGTTCGAGATCAAAACCCCGGACGTAGTGATCCACGTTGACCCGGAGCGCGCTGACCTTGTGGAAACGAGAGTGATCGAAGGCCGCCGCTGCCTGGTAATCCCCATGGAAGACAATGTGGAAGTAAACGGTATTCGTGTACATATGAGCGAAAACGGCGCTTATGATGGAGAGGAGAATTTCGATGAAGAATAACCGCAAAATACTTTTTTTTGATATTGATGGAACCCTGCTTACCCCGCCGCCCTTCACTGTACCGGAAAGTGCACGCAAAGCGCTCAATCTGGCACGCGAACAGGGACACTTGGCTTTTATCAATTCCGGGCGCACCTTTGCCATGATTCCGGATACGATTAAGGAGCTGGGCTTTGACGGTTACGTCTGCGGATGCGGAAGCCAGATTTATCTGAACGGCGAGCTTCTTTATTCCAGCAGCATTCCCAATGAAACCTGCCGGGAAACTATACAGGCTCTGCGCGATTATAGAATTGCGGCGTTTTTTGAGAGCAGTGATAAAATATTGTTTGATGGTTGCTCCCCCGTACAGTCCGAGGCCGTCACCCACTTAAAAAAGTTGGTGCCTACTGAGGATATTTCCTTATATGATGAAACCAAAGAACACAGCTATACCTTTGATAAGTTTCTTGCTTTCCTACAGCCAGATAGTGATGAGAACGCTTTCATAGAATTCTGCAGAGATAAATACGTGTATTTTGACCATGGCCGCCATACCTGGGAAGTTACACAAAAGGATTTAAGCAAAGCAACCGGAATCCGTTTCCTTCTGGATCATCTGGGGCTTCCTCTGGAAAGCAGCTATGCATTCGGAGACAGCACAAATGACCTGCCCATGCTCAAATATGCCGGAAACAGCATTGCCATGGGAAATGCCATGGAAGAAATTCTTCCCTACTGCAGCTATCAGACCACCGATATTGAGGATAACGGGATTTATAATGCCCTCTCTCACTTCGGACTGATTTAATGCATTTCATTTCGGGCTTTTGCACATTAATGCATTTCAATTCGAACCAAAGTATAGTATAATCAAAATAAAAACGGTGATGAAACATGGACAATTACACAAATAATACAGAAGATGTCTGCAGTGAATTTACGCCCGAGAATACACCGCACTATTTCACCGTAGTGTTACAGTGGTCATATTTAATAATGCTGCTCTATTTCCTATGTTTCATGGTTTACGCATTTTATTTCGGTTACATCAATAGTTGTTTGGGAAGCATTCCCTGGGCTGCGATGTGCGGCATCGGATTTTATGTCACAAAAACAAGGCCAAGCCGGCACAACCTCTTTTACTACACACTACTTTTGCTCTCATGGCTGGTCCTGTTCGTTTGTACATATGGCTGGGATTGCGGTGGTCAGCATTTCATTATGCCTTTGCTGGTGATTGCCTTTTTTTCTGTGTACGACACAATGGGACGCAAGCTCTTGTTTTTGGGAATTCTTTTTGGATTGAGACTGTATCTGTTTTTTTACTGTCTCAACAATGAACCTATGATAATCCTGGAGACGGTGCCTTCCGAGCTGCTTCAAATACTGAACACAGCATTTATTTTCATTCAAATGGCGTTTGTATGTATGATTTTCAGTACGAATATTCAAAAAGCTGAAAAGCAGCTTTTGATATATAATGAAGAACTACAGAAGCAGGCATGTACGGACCCCCTTACCGCACTGCCTAACCGTCGATACATGATGGATATTCTGGAAGAACAGATCCGCAGCCGGCCCAAGTCGGTGTTCTCTGTTGCTCTGGGCGATATTGACTGGTTTAAAAAAATCAACGATACGCAGGGACATATATGCGGCGATGAAGTACTGCGGAAATTGTCAGTACTTTTCAAAGAAAAATCCTGCGGCAAAGGGCATGTGTGCCGCTGGGGCGGAGAGGAATTTTTCTTTTTCCTTCCGGATATGAACCTTGATGATGCCAGCCTTTTTATCAATGATATCAACATTGCGGTTTCCCAGCTTCCCATAGTATATAAGGACGAAAAAATCCGCGTGACGATGACCTTCGGAGTGGAAGAATACGATTACCATTCCAGCCTCACAGACTTGATAAAAAAAGCTGACGACAAGCTGTACTTAGGCAAAAAACAGGGGCGGAATAAAGTTATATTTTAGAAAAAAGACCTGCCCGGTAATAAATACCGGACAGGCCCTTCTTTTTCTTATTATTTGCTGCAACAGCCTGCTATACGTCAATCTTTGCTGCGCAGCCAGCAGCCTTAAACATGTAAATCTGTTTCATCCTTCTGCCTGCCGCCATAACGCACTTCGCAGTCTTTTCTGTAAAAAGAAATTCCATAGCATTCTATCTGTCGGTAACCTTTTGTTGACAATTCCTGCATATACCTGCGTTCCCGGATTTGCCTGACCGCTTTCTCAGCATCTGCCTCCAAATGATCAATACTGTCCGAAACCTTTATTTCAATGACAAATGCCCTGCCACGCAGAGAAGGGCTCATTACCATCAGGTCAGAGCGGCCTTCCCCGGACTCCCTGTTGGATTTCACCAGATAACTGTCGCTTTGGCTTAATATCCCCGCTAGAAAACCATGGTAAAAATTTTCTGCACTATCGTAAAAACTAATAGTAGCCAGAAGCTGCTGTTCAAGAATTTTTCTCATTTTCCCAGCGTCAGCCTCCTCCATGGCCTGATACAGGTTATGGAAATCTGTTTTTTGAATATTCTCGCGGAACCAGTATAAAATCGTGTTTTGATAAATTGACTTAATCTCCACATTTGGAATACGCACTTTTAGAAAAACAGAAGGCTCCCTGAAATACTCACTTTCTTTGGTGAGATATCCGGTGAAATACAGGAAGTTCCATATGTTTTCCCCATTTTCTTTCATATCTTCATATGTGTAATCTTCAAGCCACGGAACAGTGATGCATTGCGGATATTTTCCTCTGTGTTTCCGGTATCCTCAAAAAAATACCGGAGCATACTTATATTCAGTGTTTTTCCGAATCGTCTGGGACGTGTAAATAAATTTACTTTACCCTTTAAATCCAACAATTCTTTATAAACAACGTTTTATCTACATAGTAATAACTATCCGTTATAATATCCTCAAAAATTTCCACCCCTATTGGCAGCGCCTTTTTCAAGTCATTCACCTCCTGCTGAATACACTAAAAATTGCTGAATGGTTACTTGAATAGTTACATTATATCAAACCCTCCGTCAAAACAACACTATGAATTATTATATCCGGTCAAATAATCTCCCAGTTTATAACAGTTCAGTTCAGGCCGGCCAGACCAGACCGGACCGTTAACCCCGCTTCCCTTTGCCGCCCACAAATTTGTTATATAAATAGAGGAACTGCCGCAGCAGTTCCTCATTTGTCGTTTACTATATTTTCCTTTATTCCTGTTCCGCTTCCGGTGTTGTTTTAGCCCCTTCGCTTACGTCTGCAGTATTACCTGTATCATCGGCATCTGCGTCATCAGCGCCGTCTGTTTCTCCCGTAGTATCCGCATCTCCGGCGCCGTCCGTGTCTCCGGCACCATCTGCTTCTTCAGTAGTGTCCGCATCGTCAGCACCGTCTGTACCTCCAGTGGCATCCGCATCGTCAGCATTGTCTGTTTCTCCGGTAGTGTCTACATCCGCAACGCCGTCTGTTTCTCCGGTAGTGTCTGCATCTTCAGTGCTGTCTGTCCCTCCTGCAGTATCCGCTTCTTCAGTGTTTGATTTCAAACTAAAGCTATGTGCATCGGTGATAGTAAGAGTTTTCAGAACTTTATCCTCAACCTTCACATCTGCAGCATCCAGCCATCCCTGTGTAGTCTCAGTATAATATTCGTTCTCCTTAGTTGACTTAAGGGACTCTTTCTTAGACTCAGTAGCATCCTCGTCAAGCTCCTTGTCCAGTCTTACCACATAAACACTGGTATCTGTCTCAATCAGCTCGTCGGCAACCTCGCCCTCCTTAAGCTCTCTGAGTACCTTGATCACTTCCTCCGGATATGCGGAAGAAGAAGCATCCTCGTCCTCACTCTCATTTGTGGTAAAGGTTCCGCTCAGTGCACTGTAGCTCTCATCCACAGCCTTGGCTGTTTCATCCATATCTGCGTCAGGTGTTTCCTTCATCGTATCAAGAATCTCCTGCGCCTGTTCTTTTTTCTTAGCGATATCCTCTTCCGTCAGATCCTCTCCGCTCGTAGATACGCTAACATAGGTAAATGCGGACTGCTGTGCTTCCTCGTCAGAAACCTCTATATTCGCTTCTGCGACAAGCGCATCATGAATCCGCTCACGGTAGGTCTGGAGCTCCAATAAAGTCTTTACCTGGTCTTCGCTCACAGCCAGCGCTTCCAAAGTTTCCTCATCATTCGCCTTCATAAATGTGGCAGCGGCCTCGCCGATAGCTTTCTGCTCATCCTCGGTAACCTCCACATTATAATCTGCGGCCTTTTCCTTCATGATGTACATCAGTTCTACCTGCTCAAGAATCTGCTGTACAGCCTGCTCACCGTAAGTCTCACCGGATTCCTCGTCCGCCTTTTCATCCCAGATAGAAGTGACACTGTCACCCATAAAGCTTCTGTACATAGCCTCTGTCTGAGCCTGCTGCTGGCGGGCCATCAGGCTTACAACGCCCAGCGGGATTTCAGTTTTGTCCACAGTAGCCACAGTTTTGGTTCCGTCTAATTTTTTCTCTCCGCAGCCCGCGAGCATACCCACGGCTAAAACACCGGTAAGAGCTGCTACGGCTGTTCTTTTTGCTATCTCTCTCATTTCTTCCTCCATTGTTACACGATTTCTGTCCACAAGAAAAACCTGTGCAGACAGTTCACTACAGTAGAGTATAAACTTTTTTTGGCTTTTGGGCAAGATAAATCGAAAAAATACACAATTTTTACACAAAATGGGGGCGGCAGGTTACTGGATGGGTGGTTTCCCGGAAAGTATTGGACGGTGAGGAGAAGGAAATTGGGGGCGGGGCGGGCACTGTTCATTGTCAGGCATTGCTCGCTTCCCTTCAACTAATTGCCAACTGCGACTAAGACGCTCGCGAAGAGCGCTCACGCCTAAGTCTCCGTAGGCAATGGATTTTCAGGCGCGCTTCCGCAAAATGCCTGACAACTGAACAGTGCCCGCCCCGCCCCCAATTTCCTTCTCCTCACCTGGCGCTACGTTTTCGTGGCACCGTACCGTCTGCAGCTTTTGCCGAGGGATTTTTCTTGAGTGTAAAAATAAAGGGCGGCAACAGCAAAACCCACAGGCGTTACGTTACCGTTGCCTTGATGAATTAGATTCTGTGGGACACACTGAATAGTTCTAGCTTTTTTGATAATCAAGAACTGTTTAAGGCATACTGCAAGAGACAAGCGTCTCTGTACGCGCCGCCACATCACCGCACTGCCAGTTGAACACACACGACAAACGAGAGTCACAAGAAACGAACATAAGAAACGTGCATAAAAAACACAAGCTCCACGCATAAACCTGTACTACAACACATCCTATAACCTCGTTTCTCGCAGAAGTCAAATATCCCGCAGCAAGGCATCGGCCATCTAATTCGCGCTAGCCGCAACAGAGGCTGAAGAGCGTTTAAGCGCACACCATTTGCCGCATGGACAAGCAGACACATCCGCTAATCTTACCTCTCGCATAAATAAACCACCCGCCAAAAGCGACAATCCACCCAAAGGGGGAAGGAAAACGTAGTGGCAGGTGCGGAGGAGCGAATGGGTTTCCCGTAGCGGTGCCGGGCAGTGGGCGGAGGTGGAATCAGGGGCTGGGGGAGGTCTTATCCGCGTTGGGCTGATTTGCGGAAGCGCGCCTGAAAATCCAGTTCTTACGGAGACTTAGACGCGAACGCTCTTCGTGAGCGGCTTAGTCGCAGTTAGAACTTAGTTGAAGG